>CANAAV010000017.1 GCA_947346365.1 uncultured Flavonifractor sp. | reverse complement strand
CAGCGCTTTCTCAAGCAGTTCGCCAGCCAATACGGGGCGGACGTGGCCCTCCGGGCGGCTGAAATCGTGCTGAAGGACTAAAAGGAGGAACATAAAAATGGAAGGTATCATCAACAACTGGTACATGATTTTGGTGCTGATTGCCGCACTTGCCTCGGCGGGCGTCACCGTGTACCGTTATTTCAATCTGCCCAGCGAGGCCCAGCTTGCCAAGGTCCGGGAGTGGCTGCTGTGGGCCGTCACCGAGGCGGAGAAGGAGCTGGGCGGGGGAACGGGCAAGCTGAAGCTCCGCCAGGTCTACGACCTTTTCGTGACCCGCTTCCCCTGGCTGGCTAAAGTCGTTTCCTTCGATCTGTTTTCTTCCCTGGTGGACGACGCCCTGGAGGACATGAGGGAAATGCTGAAAACGAACCAGGCCGTCAAGGTGCTGGTAAACGGAGAGGAGGAGCGGCCGTGAGCGAGCAGGAATTGAGGCAGAGCGTCGTCGGCATTGCCCAGGGCTGGCTGGGAAGAAAGGAGAGCGACGGCTCCCACCGGGAGATCATTGACCTGTACAACAGCCATAAGCCGCTGGCGCGGGGCTACCGGGTGAAGTACACCGACGCCTGGTGCGCCGCGTTTGCAAGCGCGGTGGCGATTCAGGCGGGGCTGACCGGCGTCATCCCCACGGAGTGCGGGTGCGGAGGGTACATTGAGCAGTTCAAAAAGCTGGGAAGCTGGGAGGAGAACGACGCTTATGTCCCGCAGCCCGGCGACTACATCTTCTACGACTGGCAGGACGGAACCGATTATGCCGCCACGGACAACAAAGGGGCCCCCGATCATGTGGGCGTCGTGGAGAAGGTCAGCGGCCAGACCATTACCGTCATTGAGGGCAATATGAGCGGCGCCGTCGGGCGGCGTACGCTCAAGGTGAACGGGCGATACATCCGAGGGTACGGCGTACCCAAGTACGGCGGCAGGGCGGAGGGCGGGAGCGCTGCTCCCGGCGCAAAAGCCCTGGCCGCTGTGGACAAGCTGGCAAAGCTGGGGGTCGTCAATTCCCCGGACTACTGGAGGCAGGCGGTGACTGGCGGCAAGGTGAAGTACCTGGACATTCTGCTGGTCAAGGCGGCGGAGAAGATCACCAAGGCCGGGCCGCGCTCCAGCACCCCGGAGACCGGCGTGGCAGCTCTGGTATCCGCCGGGGTGATTGACACGCCGGACTACTGGAAGTCCAACTACAAAGGCTACCCCAGCCTGGGCGAGCTGCTGTGCGCTCTGGGCGGGGCGGTCAAATAATTTTGGGAGGAAAACATCATGCAGGAATTTTTGAAGGACATTCTTATGGTCGTTATCACGGCGGCGGTCCCCGTGCTGACCGCCTACATCGTCGTGCTTATCCGTAAGGTGGGTGAGAACGCGGTGGCGAATACCGAGAGCGTCAAGGCCAAGGTCTACATCACGGAGGCGACGGAAGCCATTGCCGCCGCTGTGGCCGCAACCAACCAGACCTATGTGGACGCGCTGAAAAATGCCGGAAAGTTTGACGTAGAGGCGCAGAAACAGGCGGCAGAAAAGGCGCTGACGGCCTGCCTGTCGTCCATCAGCCCGGCGGCACTACGGTTTATTGATTCCGCCTACGGTGACATCAAGGAATACCTGACCACCCGGATTGAGGCGGAGGTACGCAAGCAGAAAAACGAAGCGCCGCTTATGCTGTCAGCGCCGGTGTTCGGTGAGCTGGTCAGCTCCGCGGAAACCACGGTGGAGAAAATGGAAGAGTAGACCGATTCGGACAAGAAAATCCCCCGGCGGCGGGTCTGCAAAGGCCCTGCCGCCGGGGATTTTTTGCTGTTGTTGCCTCCACACTAACCAAAAGTCCAAAGGCCCTCTATTATCGAAATACAGCCGTGAAAAACTGTCCTATGGGTCCCGGCCAACAAACTACCCTACCAAATGCAAACGTGGCTCAGGGGGCCTTAAAACAGCTTCTACGGGCACCTGTTACCTATATAATTACGTTGACGTAGATAATGAAAAATTTTTTACGAAATCGTAAAAATAACGCTGGACAAAGGATTTGCCCCTGTGGTACACTTTAATCATGAAACAACCAAAAACCTACGGAACCGTAGAAAATCTAATGCCGGGAGGAAATGAATATGAAAACCCCGAACATCGCCGTCAACCGCCGCTGGTCCGGTATGAGCGTCCGCCAGACCTGCATCAAGCACGACCTCTACACCTGTGGGGACAACGAGAACTACGAGCATATGCTCAACTGGGTGGAACGCCTCTACCCGAACACCGAGAACCTGTACTTCATCGCCGAGGACATCCAGAAGCACAGCAAGGACCAGACCATCACGAACGTCATGTACCTGCTGGAGAAGGACGCCGTGACCACCACCTTCGAGATCGACGGCCGGGATGACATCTGAGCCCACGGAACAGAAAGGAGACAACAGTAATGAAAGAGCAAATCGAGAGCCGGATTGAGAACCTGAAGAAGACCCTGAGCTGGAAAGAGGATGAGCTGGAGCAGAGCCGGTTGGGTCTCGTTGAGAGGGCCAGCAAATGCTCCGCCGCAGAGATTGCCCACGGCTGGTTGGAGAGCGACATCGACACCATCGGCCGGGAGTTCGAGGAGGTCAAGAGCCTCCGTGACCAGATTGCCCTACTGGAATACATCCTGAAGAATGATAAGTAAGCCGAAACGGGCTACGGCCCGTCGCCGGGAACTGCCCCACCCGGCCTGATGATGGCAGGGCAAAGGAGGAAGCAACATGACGAGGATGTACTGCCCGTATTGCGGCAAGCTGCTGGAAGAGGGCTGTGAGTGCGAGCGTCTCGTAGCCGAGGATTACGAGGCCATGGTAGAAGAGCTGGAGGAACGTCAGCTCCGTACCGCATACCAGCAGGATTTGATTGACCTGTACCGCTTCGAGCGGTGAGCGAGAAAGGAGAAGCGTAATGAACAAGCAGTTCAGCTATAAGCCGGCGGTCCTGGTCGAGATGGCGCAGGAGTATTTGGAGGCGGAGCGTTGCTACCGTGACTTCATCGCCCGCCACAAGAACCAGTACGGCAGCCTCGTTCTGGGCTCCACCGATGACAGGGTTAGCTACTGGGTCAAGGATAAGGAAAGTTCCTGTACCGGCTCGGCCCTCAGTACCGCTTGCCGGCTCGTCGGCGCCGATGTGAACACCGTCATCGCAACGGCGAAGGCCATGAACCGCTTTGAGAAGCGGGAACGCTGGCAGGTCTGCGCTCACCTTCCCACTGGCTGGTGTTCACGGTGCGGTGAGTATGGCGAGGATCGGGTTCGGCGCTTCTTCGCGTCCAAAGAGTGGGACGCCGATTACTTCCAAAGCACCGGCCGTCGCCACCCTTGGGCGGCCTGAGCCCACCCCCCAATTTCTGCGTCCAAATCCTACGAGAACGAAGATTTGAAAAATATTTTTTCAAAATCGTAATTTTTCGATTGACGCTCGAAGTATCCCGGTGGTACACTATCATCATCAAATAAAACAAATCCTACGAAGTGGTAGGAAAATGACAGGCCGATGAGCTGGGAGGTAATTGACATGATGGAAAAGCTGGAGCGGCTGGATAGCTGGTACGGAAGACTGAGCGACATCACCGAGGAGCTGACCGATATGGGCTTCGACGTGCTGGAAGCCAACGCCGAGTGCATCGACATATCCTTCGAGGAGGACGGAGACGATGTTCACGTCGTCATCTACCTGGGCGGAACGCAGAACACCATCACCATCAAGGGATACGAGGAAGCCTATCGAGGCTAATCCCCACCTGACGAGAACCGGGAGGCACCCGGTCGAAACTGCGGAGCTCCTGGAACACCGGGAGCAAGCTGGACAGCCCGCAGTCGTGGGAAGCCACGGCCCACAGTACATACGAAAGGAAGATGATTATGAATACCTGCAAAGCCCACAAGGCTGGCGACATCATCAAGCTGGCTGACATCGACTTCGTGATCCTGGAGGACCTCGGTCCGTTCAGCGGTGATGGAGAGAGCCACGACCTGTTCATCCTGGCTTTAGAGGGGCAGGGAAAAGGTAGATTCAGTGGTGGTACGAATAACTACGCTAAGAGTGAGCTGAAGAGCCAGGTGGAGGACTGGCTGTACCGCCTGACTGAGAAGATGGCGGAGCAGGGGCTTGACGCTGACCTCATCCGATCCCGCGCGATCAGCCTTACCACGCTGGACGGTTACAAGGGCTTCGGCAATATAGAAGTGATGGCGGCACCTTTGACGCTGGATGAGGCTCGCCGATGTGCCGAGCTTATGCCTGACCTGGATGAAGCATGTTGGCTGGCTACCGGTTGGAGTGGGCCGGAGCACTTCGGTTCTGAGTGCTCATTGATTATTTACCCTGAAGGCTATTTAAACGGCCACTATTGCTTTAACACTTTCTCTATACTCCCCGCTTTGGTCATTTCTTCTGAGCTCCTGGAGGAAAGCCGCCTCCAGACGGAAGGTGGAAAGTAGGATGGACAGGTATATACATACCACCTGCCCATACTGCGGCAGAGAAGCGAAGGTAAAGGCCGAGGACGACTACGGGGAGAAGAAGGTCGTCCACTGTGATTTGGAAGATAGCGGGTGCGACAAGTATTTTGTCGCCGACATCACCGTCTTCTTCAATGTCCGCCCCCTGAAAATCGAAGGGGAGGATGCGGATGTCTCCTGAGATGATGGATGAGGCGGTGGTAGCCCTGGTAATCATCTCCGGCTACCTGTTCATCCTGGGCATCGGATGCCTTGTCGCCGACTTCGTATTCCCGCACATCCCGTTCATCCAGCGATTCCTGGATAGCCTCCCGGACTGGGAGGATGAAGACTAAAGGAGTGAAAGTATGAGTATCAAAGTGACCATGGACGGGTCTTCTCTGCGGTCGATTATGGGCTGTGCCTTCGACTTCGACGAGTTCACGCGAGGCCGCAAGGACTGCTACAAACTTTCCCAGAAAGCCAGCTACGATGAGTTTTCCGCCAAGCTGGAAGAGACCAAGAAGCATATTGAGTACGAATCCGACCACCACGCTTTTCCCGGCCCGTCCTACTGGATTGGCTGTCTGTGCGAGTTCGACTCCGTACTGTGGCCGAAAAAGGAGGAGCAGAGCGATGGGTGATCCGTACTGGGTCCGGTGGTCCCACTGGACCGATCTGGGGATGGTCGAGCTCGGCCAGATGCCCCGGAATAAGATGCAGGAGACCCTCCAGCGGTACGAGGTCGAGGCCCGAAAGCTGCTGGCCGAGACCGGCGCCGACCATGTGGTGTACGGCAGAAAGCTCTACACCGATGACGGGGAGCTGGAGGAGCTCCGGTTCTACCTGTTGCCGATGACTGACGCAGAGTTCGAGGAAAGGGTGGCCCGACTGAAGAATCAGCAGGTGTATGCCATCCACAAAATGAAGTGAGGGGGGGACGCTGAAATGGGAAGAGGTAACGTCTGCGTGACTGGCTCCTGCGAGGGTCTGTACTACATCGACAACGACCATTTCCATGTGTATTACCGGGACGAGCCGGGAGCGGAGGAACCTGAGACCCGGCTGAGGGGCGACCTGGACTACGGCGAGCTGACCGGCGGCGAGTGGCTCTACGATGAGGAGGGGACCATGAACGAGCAGGAGGACATCGAGGAGTGCTTCATGCGGGACTTCACCAAGATGTTCCCCAGCTTCCGAAGGCAGGTAAATGAGCTGTGGCTGGGCAAACACGGACCGTTTGACGCCAAAAACCGACGTGTCATTCTGTGGAGCAATCTGTTCTATATCTGCGTGGAGGACAATGAGTGGTCTCTGGCGGTGGAGTTGGTCCAAAAAGTGGAACCGTGGGGCCGTCCGTGGATGGAGACCCTCCAGTGTCGGCTATACGAGAAATACCTGGATGGCATGAAGCGGTGCCTCCTGGAGCGCCTCCCCAGCATCGGGACCCGCAAGGGGGCCTGGATGTCTGGCACCATCACCAGGGAGGAGGTGAGATGAGTGAAGTACCGTGTTCGCATCAGCGAGCTCCGCTACGGGGACGTGGTGGTTGAGGCCGACAGCGAGGAGGAGGCCAAGACCATCGCCACCGGAAAAGAAATCGACTTCTTCGACGCAGAAATCACCGATATGACAGTAGAAAGGATGGACTGATATGGCATACGAAGTTCATGACGGATACCAGAAATTCCAGGATGACGAGCCCCTCATCCTGGAGCCCGAAGACTGGTCCCCTGTTGAGTGGGCAACCATCTGTAAACTCTGCGGTCTCCCGATGGGGCAGACAGAACGCATCGTTCTCCACGCCAGCGAGATGGAGTGCTTCGTGGACCTCAGCAAGGAAGCTGTGGACAGCGAGCGGATGTACATCGTCACCGAGATGTGCCCTCACTGCGAGAGTGAGGTTGAAATGCGCTGGAACACCGACACGATGGGCTATAAGGCGTTCTGCCCCGTCTGCGGAGAGCGGCTTATGCTCTGCGACGAGTGCCGGCACACCGAGGAGCCTACCCCCTGCGACTACGATAGCAAGACCGATACCTGCCACCGGATGAAGAAGGAGGATGGTTGATATGAGCGAGAAGAAGTTCACCGTCCGGTCTCAGATTGAGGTCAACCTGACCCAGCAGGACATCGACGACATCATGGTTACGGCCCTGGAGGGAGGCATCAACTACTGGTGCCGGGAGACCGAGGTCGTCGAGGAGAAGCGGTGTGGCGACTGGGGCCATGAGCAGATCGCCCGTGGCGGTGCCCTAATCCTGCACGACGCCGAGAGCTCCGACAAGTGGGAGCTGACCCTGGAGAAGTTCCTGAACGGGGTGAAGCTGTACTTCGAGGATGGCTGCCACGTCAAGGTCGAGGACAACCGCATCGACACTGGCGACATAGATGCCAACGACGCCGACTGCATCATCCAGTTCGCTCTCTTCGGGGAGGTGATTTTCGGATGAGCGAGTACAAGCGGCAAGCGATTGAGATAATCGACCGCCTGAATCAAGAGAACCGCATCGACTACCGGGACTACTGCGACATCCACGACAGGCTGAACGAGATAGAGACCCTGCGGGATCGAGATGAAGAGCTGGAGGAGCTGTGGGAACAGTTCGCCGACATCCCCGTAGATCCGAAGACGGAGTGCATCGAGGCTCCGTTCATGGGGTGGGGCGTGGGGGGTCAGCCGGGAGGAAATCTGGCATTGGTTCGACCGGCGGCACAGTAAGGGTATCGGCTATCTGCTGTACGGGAACGGCATCGACCGCAACGACCAGCTCGCCAAACTGGTCTACCTGAAGCAGCTCTGCATCGAGTGCGAGTCCCGCACCTGCCAGTACAACCACGGAGGAGAGTGTCGGTTCGCCATGGTCCACGAGCGGAAGGCCCGCATCACCGATGATGACGGCTGCATCGACTATTACTACCAGGAGGGGGAAGTATGAGAAACGGACAGAATATTGACTTCACCTGCGATACCGAGGACTGCATCCACTGGGAAGATGGTGTGTGCAAGTATCCTGCATCCATCACCATTCAGGAGAATAATGCGCTGGATTCCTTTGGCGAGCTCCTGAACGGCAGCAGTCTTTACGATGCTCTCTCTGGATCGCTGAAGATGAGCGATGCAGAGATATTGGCTGCCGGATTCGTTACCCTGAAACCGTACATGGAAGGAGGCGACTGATATGCTTGGAGGTGGACCCTACCATGCCGAGCCGTGTCCCCTGTGCGGTGAGACACTGTGGAACGGTCGGTGCGAGAACCCGGACTGCGAGTACCACTGGAACCCGAAAGAGGACGAGGAGGATCGCCATGACGGAACGTGAACGCCTTCTGGAAAAGCTGGCCGCCGTGAAAGCTCTGGCCGACCGTGGAGTCGGCGGGGAAAAGACAGCCGCCGAGCAGCGTCTCCACTACCTGATGGAGAAGCATGGCATCACGGAATCGGACCTGGAAGACTCTGTTGTCAATCTCTACTGGATTCGGTACAAAACCGAGTACGAGCGTAAGCTCATCCGCCAGTTGGCGTATATGCACCTCGGAAGCGGCCACTCGTTCGGCTGTGTTGGCACCCATTCCAATCGTCCAAGGAAGAACATCGGCGTGGAGTGTACTCCGGCTCAGTACATTGAGATTGAGGCAGACTTCGAGTTCTATCGGGTGGCGTTGGCTGAGGAAATGGACATCTTCTACTCAGCCTTCTTGCAGAAGAACAACCTGTTCCCGCCACCTGAGCTGGCGGATACCCATACGGACGACGATGACGAGGTGGACATGGAGCGCATCGAGAAAATTATGGCGATGATGAACGGAATCGACCACCGCACCAGGAACAAGGCTCTCCCACAGGGAACCTATGAGAAATAGACCGTTTTCCAGGCCACCACGTCACCTGAAATCAATCAACCTATCACTCGGAACCGCCCCAGGCGCTCCATCCGGGTGTTTTCAAGGGGAAAGGAGTACGAATGGATAATATCGTTGACGTAAAGCTGGGCCAGTCTATCCCGCCGGAACGGTGGCTTGAAGCTGCGGAAGACCTGGAGCAGGTGTTCCATATGTTCTCTCAGCATTTGCTCGTCACCAACCATTAGGGTATGGGCCAGCAGGACGCCGAGGAGTCCATGGCCGATGCCGTCCTCGCCTTGATTGCCATGCGGTATGTTGCGGCCAACCCGGATTGCTGCCGGTTTATCCCCATCCCGTCGAAAGGCGGCGACAAATGATATGAGGAACAGCGAAGGTTACTATGACCCCACCGCTGGCATCGCCATCAGAAACGTAGAAAGGAAGGAAAGAATGATGCAGGAGTTCAAACGTGGAGACATCTTCTATGTGGAGAAGTCCGGGAGCAGGGCTATGTCCGGCCCCAACCAGCCAGAAGGCCGCCCGGCCCTCATCGTTTCCAACGACCGGTTCAACAAGACATCCGACATCCTGGAGGTGGTCTACCTGACCTACAACCCCAGGAACGATCTTCCCACGCACGTCACCATCCGGCAAACAGCCAGCGAGTCGGTCGCAATCTGCGAGCAGGTCACGAGCGTTCACAAGGAGCGGTTCATCAGCTACATCTCGTCGGCTACCGAGGATGAAATGGCCCGCGTCGACATGGCCCTACTCATTTCCCTGGACCTGAACATGGGCGGCTCTCAGGCGACTTCTACGGCTCCCCAGGCTGCCCCTGAACGCACCCCCACCCCCTCACCTCAGCCTATTGCCCCCCCGACACGTCCCGGAACTGGGAGGAGGAGTACAGGTCCGAGAAGGAACGGTACGAAGCGGAGATTGCCGACCTGAAGTCGGAGCCCATCAAGGTACGTTCGGAGGCCGACATCTTCAAGGGCCTCTACACCGACATGACGGATCGGGCCATGGGGAGGGTCGTCAATGCGTAGCGTGAAGGAAATCACGAAGGAAGGCTTCAACGCCCTTATGGGCTCCGCCCGCATCGTGGTCTTCTCCACCAAGTATGAGCCCCGTGGCCTGTTCTATCTGCGGGACGGAAACAAGGTCATCGGCATCGACAACAGCACCGGCTATGCCTGGACCGAGGAGTTCGACAGCGTGGACCAGTGTAAGCGGTGGCTCATGGGCGAGAAGCTGGAAATCGTAAAGGGAGGTGCGTCATCGTGCTGATGGTCGGAGTTTGCTGTGACAAATGCGGGGAGACGTTTTTCCGATACGGCCATTGCACTAAAGGCTGTCTCATCCGTCTCGTGAGAGCTAAAGGCTGGAGCGTCGGGAAAGACAGTAAGGTGGCCTCCGGCAGGACTTTTTGCCCTGACTGTCGAAAGAAATAGGAGGTATGAAGATGAAAGCATCAGACATCGTAGAGGACGCCCTCCAGCTCCGTGGGGTCCTCCAGAAAGAGCTCGCTGAGCGTGTGGGCCAGGACCACAAGTACCTCAGCAGGAAGTTGACCACCAACAGCATGAAGGCCCAGGAGCTCATCGACCTCATCCACGAGCTCGGCTACGAAATCAAGCTGGTGGATCGCCAGGGTTCCGGGCAGACGGTCTCCGTCCGGCGCCGGGGAACCGGTCCAAGGGTGAAGCGTATGGTCAGCGGCATCACCTTCGACACCGCCAAGGCCGACGCTCTCTGCCACACCGATGTGGAAAATGGTCGCTACATGGAACTGTACCGGGACCCGGAAGGCCGGTTCTTCATCGTCCACTATTCGTTCTGGCAGAAAGAGGATGCCACGATTACCTCCTGCCAGATAGACGAGGCTCGGCACCTGTTTGACAAGTATGCGGACGGAACCGTGGATTTTATCTCCGGCGGCTCAGAGGCTGTATAATTGCGCCCTATTCCTACGATGACGTAGAATATTAAAAAATATTCACAAAATCGTAATTTTTCGATTGACGCTCGAAGTATACTGGTGGTACACTTTAGTCATGGAACACAAAACAAATTACGAGAACGTAGGAATTGTGGAGGATTTATGATGAAGGAGCTTTTTGAGAAAGTCCGCATCGCCCGTAATGTGCTGGAGGGTATTGACACCAGCAAGGTTGCTTACATCTCTGCGGCGCATAGCGCCTACACTACCGAGGCCGCCAAGATGGACGATTATTTGAACTTCGTGGGGAAACCCGAAGAGGTCAAGAACGACTTCCTGATGGTGGCTATCGTGGAGGACCTGATGACTGAGGAGGAGTTCATCATCATTTGGAACGCCATCGACATCATTCAGATGGCGCATATTGCGTGCTAAGAAAGGAGTAGGTCCATGAGCAAGTACGACAACATCAAGACCGCCGCCGAGCTGGTCATCGAGGTCCAGCTCAACGGCATGAGTCTGGCCCAGGAGGACATCTGCCGGGCCCAGGACATCTTCGGTCACACCCCGATTGAGGAGCTGGCCCGCCTCGCAAACGACATCGGCCGGGACAACGAGAAGGGCGAGCCGGACCCGAAGGGGTCCTGGAGCAGCGACCGGAGGGCCACGCAGAGCACCTTCTACTCGATTCTCACGAACATCTGGCATTGGGAGGAAGTGACCCGCTTCTGGAACACCCACACGAACCCGGAGCATGAGAAGCTGGTCGAAGTGCGGGCCATCCGAGATGACCTGAAAGAGCAGCTCAGCAAGCTCGGCGACCAGCTCGAAAATAGCAAAGCCCAGGTGAAAGCAGAGCACGAAGCTCGGCTGGCAGAAGCCACGGAGAAGCTGGACGCCAGGAAGGAAATCGACGTACTGAAGGCTGAGCTCCATAGCAGAGACATGGACATCCTTGAGCTGAAGGCCAAGCTGTATGACCTGTTGGTTGAGCGGAAGGAGGTGGTCTGATGCGGGAGTTCACCGTTAGGGTCACGTCCATCACGACGCTGGCCGTCGAGGCCGAGTCGGAGGATGAGGCCATCGACAAGGCTTGCGAGGAAGCCTGGAAATACGATGCCGATGAAAAAACCGGCGAGATTTTGAAGGAGGATGACTGATATGCGTAGGGAAGGAATGACGGTCCGGGAGGCCGCTGAAGAGTGGGTGCGGGAGTTCAACGCCATCCCGCAGAGCATGATCGACAAGCTGATGAAGCTGGACTGCGAGGACTGGCACGAGGTCACTACCCCGTCCTACGGGTGCCGGGCGTATGTCCCCAGCTCCAGTCTCCCAGACAGCTACGACGGCGAGGAGGATGAGGGCGAGGTCATCAGCTACAACGAGGAGTCCGAGCTCTACTGCATCGAGCTGGACGATGGCTTCAAGGTCTCGCTGGAAGAGGGAGATTTCGAAGTCGTCCGGGATGACATCCTCCCCATGTGGGGAACAATGTGGTCCTTTGGCGACAGCGCCGATGACTACTGGCTGTCGGATATGGGAGGTATCGGTGTGATGTCCCGCTGTGGTTTCCGCATCTACGAGTCCGAGGAGTTCGGGTATTTCTTCGGTATCGACGGCGCCGGGTACAGCTTCTACGATGAACACTGGGTCCCGCTGTACCGGGCCAGGGGCCTCCAGTGGCACGATCCGGCTACCGAGAAGAAGGAGGCGAGCTGATATGAAAGTGTACGTCGTCTGCGGCGGATGTACTGGCGATGAGCACATCATCGCCGTATGCAAAACCCCGGAGTTGGCAGATCATCGGGTCACGGCTGAGAACCGGAAGTGCCCTGGCCTGAACGCCACCTTCGAGGAGTGGACTGTGGAAGAGAGGTGATTCTGATGTTCAAACTGGAAATCAACACCAGCGGCGCCGCCTTCCGGGATGATGACGGAGAAGACCTGGACCCCAGGGCACGTGAGCTGCGTGTTCTGCTGAACGTGGTGGAAGCCCAGCTTGCCCACGGCTTCACCAAAGGAGTGCTCATGGACTGCAACGGCAACAAGGCCGGCACCTGGAGCCTCGAATGATGTCGGCTATGTTTGAGCAGCTCAGCCTGTTCGCCCCAGAAGAGGCCGAGGCAATCTGCTGTGACAGCGGGAGACGGGTTACAGCAACCGAGCCGGAGAGCTGGATGAAGCGGCTGGTTCCGAAAGGCGTATACGTCGTCATGGTGGACACGCATCCGTTGGTCCTCTGCCTCACCAAGCTCAAGGCCGACGACATCCCGGAGGGGCACCACTACTACCACTACCTGATAGGGGGGCTGGTCTACGCCGGCATCTTCGTTGGGAGGGAGATCGTTGGATAAGATCGAGTTGACAGTGGAAGACATCACGGCGCTGCTGAAATGGCGGGATGAGCATAAGCAGGAGGTTCGTAGCCACCCGGCGCCGCTGAAAGCGGTAGAGATGGTCTTCCCCCACAACGGTATGCGTATCAAGGGCATCCGGGAAGGAAACACGCTCCGGCTCCATCTGAGCCGGAATTTCGAGCAGCTCGGAAACTGCACATTCATACGCCGAGAGGACGGAATGTGGACATCCACCAAGAACCGCACCAAGGTCGGGAGAGATGACCTGCAATCAGCCCTCACGGTTTATTGCACCATGATGGCGCTGATGACCTACGGGAGCCGGGAGGTCGACCCGAGGCGGGAGGAGATGAAAAGGAGCCCCCGTACAAAGGCCAAAAAGTCGTCTCCCAGAAAGCCTGTAAAGCGAACTACCTACATACTCAGGCGAGTCAACGGAACGCTTCTGGTGGCCCCCAGAGGCTCCCACGCAAGCCCAAGCGGTATCTTCACCGTGAGGGGGCACTACCGTCAGTACAAGAGCGGAAAGGTGGTCTGGATCGCTGAGTACCGGAAAGGAACCGGAAAGAAAAAATCGAAGACCTACAAGCTGGGAGGCAAGAATAATGACCAAGAAACAGGCTGAAATGTGGGACATCCTCGCTGAGATGAGCGGGGGAAAGGTCTTGCAGATCCTCACCGACTGGCATGGGCTCCAGCTCCTCGACGATGGCCTTCGCAGCCATATGGTCGATGAGGGTTACATCGAGGAAGAGACTAACTGCGAAGCCGGAACCTACGACTGCGACACCTGCTCCCTGAACTGGAAGTGCGATAGGCAGGAGGCGATGAAGTCGGAGGATTTTGATGATTTCTGCTCGCAGTTCAGCGGCTGTAAGGGGTGTCCCCTTTTCGGCATCCCCGGCGACTGCGAGGAGGATCTGTGGCCCAAATGGAAGGAGGAACACGAAGTATGACCGGAGTGCAAAGCCTGTTATGTGAGATGCTCTCCTTCGGCATCCTGGACCTGGAGCTGCTGGATCGAGTGGGGTACGACTGGGATGAAGTCCTGGAGCAACTTGACTGGCCCGATGGGGAGGGCTTCACCTTCAACGGCCTGATGAGGGCGGTAGTGGATGCGGGCATCATCCACGTCAAACAAGCCGTAAACGACCGCATCGGCGAGCTGGAGGCCGTAGAGAGCGAAAGAGGGCTGGATAAGGATGAGCGGAAGGAGCTGAGAGACCTCCGCCGGCTCGACCCAGACCAGGACATCGAGGGATTCTTCAACTGCCTCGACACGCACGTCTGGTTCCAGCAGAACGGGGCCATCTATCGCCGGTATCTGGCGGACGCCCTGGATGATTTCGAGGACAACGTGGGTTTCTTCCTGACGGGGGGTGAGGATTGATGTATTGCAACCCTGATGTGTGTCCGTACTGCCAGTACATCGGTGAGGGTGATAGCTGGTGCGATAAGACCGGCGAGATCGTGCTGTCCGACTGGGAGCCGACCGATGACTTCATGGGGCCTGGATGCCCCTATGTAAAGTAGTGATGAGGCATGGCAGCGAGAAAACAGTATACCGGGACGACCGAGGACTTTGATAAGAAGCTGGGCCGGGTGATGACCCGTCTCGGCGTGGAGAAGTATCAAAGCAGTTGGAGCAAAAGGAAGGGCGAGGCGAGCTGCTATGTCGAGATGATATACGGCGGGAAGGTCTACCGCTTTGAGAACAGCACCGAAAAGTCTGCCGCTTGTGGCCGGAACATAAGCTATGTGTCAGATCTGTTTGCTGAGGTTGTCTACTCCCTGGAAGGACTGGCCCGGGCAGTCGAAAAGGGGATTTTCACCCTCGATATGCTGCTGGCCGGGGTGCCGGCTCTCCCGGCTGCCCCTCCGCTTGAACCTTGCTTTGTAGCGATGGGCTTTTCTTCTATGCCCCAGGGGGAGGCTGAGGTCAAAGAGCAGTACAGGAGGCTGGCGAGGGTCATGCACCCTGACGCCGGCGGCGACGAAGAAGCCTTCAAGACCCTGAGCAAAAATTACGACGCCTGTTTGGAGATCGTGAGGGCCGTGAAATGAGCTTCGGACAAATCGATTTGATGGATGAAATCATCGTAGATAACTTTGCCGGCGGCGGTGGGGCATCCACTGGCATAGAACTGGCAACGGGCCGGGTGGTAGATATTGCCATCAACCATGACCCTGACGCCATCCTGATGCACCGCACCAATCATCCGCACACCCAGTACTTCCAGGCCAGCGTGTGGGATGTGGACCCCGAGGAGGTATGCCGAGGCCGGAAGGTGGGCCTACTGTGGGCCTCTCCCGACTGCAAACACTTTAGCAAGGCCAAGGGGGGGAAGCCCGTGGACAAGAGCATCCGTGGGCTGGCGTGGATTGTCCTTCGATGGGCTGGCACCGTTCGTTCCCGTGTCATCATCCTGGAGAACGTAGAGGAGTTTCAGACCTGGGGACCTGTTCGCCGGGGGCGCCCCGTTAAGTCGAAGACAGGACAAACCTTCCGGCAGTTCATCTCCCAACTGGAGGCACTGGGCTATGCTGTGGAGTGGCGGGAGCTGGTAGCGGCTGACTATGGAGCGCCTACCACTCGCAAGCGGTTCTTCCTGGTGGCCCGGTGCGATGGGAAGCCCGTTGTGTGGCCTCAGCCGACCCACGCCCCGACCGACAGCCCGGAGGTCAAGGCCGGGCTGCTAAAGCCGTGGAGATCTGCCGCTGAGGTCATTGACTGGAAACTACCCACCCCGTCCATTTTCGACACCAAGGAGGAGGTGAAGGCCAAGTACGGCCTGAGTGCCCAGCGCCCCCTGCGCCCCAATACCATGCGGAGGGTGGCCCGGGGTATCGACAAGTTTGTCTTGAAAGCTCCCAGGCCGTACCTGGTCGTGGTAAACCATGCCGGGGCGTTCCGGGGGCAGGAAGTGGATGGTCCCCTCCAGACCATAACGGCCAAGCATGGGTACGGGGTGGTATCCCCGTTCATGGCTCCGTGGACCGTGACAAACACGACGAACTCGACAGGGCATACCATCAGTGAGCCCGTGGACACCGCCAGAACCGAGGGTGGCGGTGGGCAGATGTTCATGGGGGCCAGCCTGATTCAGTATCACACCGAGCAGAGCGAGAAGGTGAGGGGGCAGGAGCTGGGCGGCCCTCTGATGACCGTGGATGCCTCCAACAGGTACGGCCTGACTGCCGCCAGCCTGGTGAAGTATTACGGCCAGGGAGTGGGGCAAGAAGTCTCTGAGCCCGCCCCAACCGTCCTGTCAAAGGACCATGCGGGCCTGACTATCGCCAATCTGTCCAAATACTTCGGCGGGGTAGTAGGTGCTGAGATGTCCCAGCCCGTCCCCACTGTCACCTCCGTGGACCACAATGCCCTCCAGATAGCCCACCTGGTCAAGCTGAAGGGGGAGAACCTGGGCGGTCCGGCCGGGAGCCCTGTGCAGACCGTGACTGCCGGAGGAACCCACTTCGTAGTGGTCTCCACGAAGGTGGTCCGGGCCTGTCCCGGGGAAGATCTCCAGCGGTGGCCCCGGGTGCGGGAGTGCCTGAACGAATACTGCGGCTATGACCTGAAGGATGATGAGGTCGTCCTGTTCAACATCGGCGGGTCCTGGTATTTCATCGCAGATGTGGGTTTGCGGATGCTGACCCCGAGGGAGCTGTACCGGGCTAATGGATTCCCCGACGACTACATCATCAACCGGGACTTCACCGGGAAGGAGTACGGGAAGTCGAAGCAGGTGGCTCGCTGTGGGAACGCCGTGCCGCCGCCCTTTGCCACCGCCCTGGTGCGGGCCAACCTTCCCGAGTGGTGCGTGGAGACCATCACCACCATGGAGCAGTTTGAAAGCAGGGTTGCCGTATGAGGGATGTCGCCCAGGATGATTTATGGGAGCCGTGGGAATAAAAGTCAACCCCGCACGAATAGCCTGTGAGGGGAGGTGGGCCATGTGGCAAAGAAGCGGGAGATAAAAACCGTGTCCTTCGTACATATCGGGGATAAGCTGGTAAACACCGATGACCTGAGCGATGAGCAGCGCCGCCGGCTGGCGACATGGCTGAAGAAGACCTACCTGAACACGCTGTTCCAGGGAAAGGCAAGGTTCTTCGAGAGCGGTGAAGCCGAAGAGGAAGAAGGCGCTTGCAATGGTCGATGACATAGCGTAGAATAAGAAAAGCCGGAGTTCCGACTCCGGCTTTTTTGTAGTTTATTGGAGTATGGTCCACCGTACTGGGAGATAATGACTGAGGCCAGTTTGGGGTTAGTATTTGCGATTTTGACCGGATATTGGAGTTTTTTTTCGTACATAAACATGGCTTATTTCGCGCCTCCTTCCGGATAGTTCCAGGGCCAGGGATCATTCAGCCAAGCGTTCCAGTTTTTACTGCCAGCGGCAGCAAACTGGGTGACGGGGCCATGCATGGCTTCGTAAGCGGCCCGGGCCTGCTGTTCCATGGCAGCGTACTGACGGTAGAGCTCAAAGGCCTCGCCGTCTCCTTGGTGCGTGTCTAAATAGAGGCCCAGTTCTACTAAAACGAACTCCAAAGCCTGGAGCTCACCCAAGTGGCCTTTAGCGGCGTTCGGCGCGTCCGTCTTTAGATGGAAGGGGAGATTCAGCCCAGGGAACAGTGTCCCGTTGCTCAGGGCATCCTGCTGAGAATAGCGCTTGGAGCCAGTCTGCTGAAAGGGGACGTATGGCACCGCCAGAGGGGCGCATTCCGGCATTGTGCCGCAGGCGTCTCCACAGGCGGGAGGTGTTGGATTACCGTTATCGGGATACAAAACTCAGTTCCTCCTTGCATTGGTCTAGGAGGGGGAGGGGGCGCGAGGCCAACCCTGCCCCCATGCCTCATTCTATGCCGTAAGAGAAAAAATGAAACCGTCCATATCGGCCCGAATAGGGACGGTACAGACGGTTTCACTTCGTTTCAGAAAGGAAGTGAAAGAAAATATACAAAAATATTCCTACAATTTTACTTTAATTACTAGGCGTTTGACTTGCCCTACCGGACCGCAGGCCATCCGTGGGGCATGCAGATCCTGTGGCCAGACGATGTAGAAGGTGCCAGGCCGGATTGTGAGACTGTCCCAGGCAGTGGTAAAGAACTGAATATCTGGGACGTATTTCGACAGCTCCTTTAGCGGAGCGTCCGGCAGCGAATATCCTGCGGCTTCCAATCCGTCCACCAAATATTGGATGTCAGCGTAGTCCCGGTGGCATTCCAGCTTGCACGCCTCCGGCGGCAGTGTATCCACCTCAAAGAGGGTCGCATACAGGTTGTCTCCATCAATATCCACCCGCTGTCCTGCGGGGAGGGTCAAAGGGTCTATGGTAGCGAGCCATTCCAGCGCCTGTTTAAAGCGCGGACCCAGACCATAATAGAGTGATGCGTGTTCCAGCTTGTCAATTACCATTAAAATCGCCTCGTTTCATAAGTGAATAAAGCAGCAGCAAATGAGTTGCTTCTGCTGGTATCTCGAGTACTACGGAGAGAAGTTGTGGAAAACACCGGGACACTGCCAGCCAATCTGAACGGAAATGAAGAAAGAACTCCCCCAATACCAGGGAAGCTAAGGTCAAGGAACCTAAAAATACCGTATAACCTTTTAAATGCTTCTTAGCGATGAGCTTTCCCACAGCAGGGGCGAGAACAGCCCCCAGCAATACACAAATTCCCAGCTGGGTCAGTGTTACGAGTTCCGGAGCAATTCCAGACGGATACCACTGGATAAATGCGTGCAACACTACGCCGGATACCAAAAGGTAAAGCGCAGCGAACACCGCGGTTGCAACCATAAAGCTCAAAATCCGATGCTGAAAAAATGCGGCGGACACGGGGCTACCCTGTCTGCTGCACCCTGGTTTTGCCGCCGCCCTGCTATCCTGCGCCATCCAAAGCCCCCTTTTCCTCTGTTTAAAATTATCATATCTCTGCCAGAGGCCTTTGTCAAGGTTCTTCGCTTAAGGGGGGATAAGGGCGGATTTGAAATATACCTCAGGCTGTGGTATAATAACCGTAAGATGGCTATTATACCTGGATATTGGCATGATTCACTCACTGCTGGGTTGGGGAGCTGCGAACGGTGCCTATCTGTCACGAAACGCTCCATGCTTGCGGCAGATCGCTGCCCATGATGAACGCTCCCTTTGCGCCGCAGGAGAGCGCAGAGCTGTTGCCATTTCTCCAGCATCTTTCCTCCCACTTGCCCATAGACTTCCATCAGGGGGGATGGATATGAAGCAGAAACTGTTAAGCTGGGCTGTGTTGGCCGCACTGGCACTGGCCACCTGTTGGTGTCTGTGTTTTTATCGAACAGGGGAGACCCGCAGCGCTTTTCTGCCTGCCCGCTGCTCTGGTCAAGTCCTAATCCTAGATGCGGGCCACGGCGGTGAGGACGGGGGAGCGGTGTCTCCTTCTGGCGCGATAGAGAGCCAAATCAATTTAGCAATTGTCCTGCGAATGGACCAGATATTGGGTCTATATGGCACAGCTCCCATGCTTTTGCGGGATGCAGATGTGTCTCTTCATGACGATACGGCTCAAACCTTGCGGGAGAAGAAAGTATCTGACCTGCACAACCGCGTTGCCGCTATTGAGGCACAGGAGAACGCCACCCTAATCAGCATCCATCAGAATATCTTTCAGAGTCCCAAATATCACGGGGCCCAGGTATTTTATGCCAATGAAGCGCTGAGTCTGCCCTTTGCCCAACTGACCCAGACCATATTGCGGGAGACCTTAGACCCGGAAAACACCAGGGAGCCAAAGCCTATTTCAGACAATGTCTATCTGATGAACCACATTACCTGCCGGGCTATCTTGGTAGAATGCGGATTTTTGTCTCATCCGGAGGAGGAGCTGCGGCTCCAAGATACCGATTATCAAATCCAACTGGCGTCTGCGCTCACAGCGGCTTGGCTCCAGCTCCAGGATACCGGCAGGGAAGAGCCAGCAGCATAAGAGGAGGCACAGCGTCCCTATGAAAACAAAAACGATTTTTTACTGTACGGAATGCGGGAATGAGACCCCCAAATGGGCGGGGCAGTGTCCGGCCTGCCGGGCGTGGAATACCCTGGTGGAGCAGCCTGTCGAGGTAAAAAAGAAAACGGCTTCCGCTGTAAAAACCGGGGGAAGCCTGCGGGGCATCAGCCGGCCCCGGCTTATGAATGAGATAGAAACCACATACGAGCTGCGCTTTGAAACCGGTATGAACGAGCTGGACCGGGTGCTGGGCGGGGGAGCGGTGCGGGGCTCGCTGGTCTTGGTGGGCGGTGCGCCCGGGATCGGAAAATCCACGCTGATGCTCCAAATCTGCGACAACCTGTGCCGTTTTGCCAGCGTATTATATGTATCTGGAGAGGAATCTGAGCGGCAAATCAAGCTCCGGGCTGAGCGGCTGCATGTCCGCAGCCAGGGACTTTACCTGTTGGCGGAGACCAACCTGGAGGATATTCTGGAATCCGTGCGCCAATTAAAGCCGGATGTGCTTATTGTGGATTCGATTCAAACCCTTTATAACGGCGACTTGACCACTGCCCCCGGCAGCATAGGACAGGTAAAGGACTGCACCATGGCCCTGATGCAGCTGGCAAAGGGCCAGGGCGTTACCGTTTTTGTCATTGGGCACGTAAATAAGGAGGGCTCCATTGCAGGCCCGAAAGTGCTAGAGCACATGGTGGACTGTGTGCTTTATTTTGAAGGGGAGCAGCAGAACTCCTACCGAATCCTCCGCGCAGCAAAAAACCGGTTTGGGGCTACTAATGAAATTGGCGTATTCGAAATGGTGGATTCTGGCCTGATAGAAGTGCCCAATCCATCAGAGATGCTTTTGTCTGGGCGGCCGCAGGATACTCCCGGCACTTGCGTTACCTGTGTGATGGAGGGGGTGCGTCCTGTGCTGGCAGAGGTTCAGGCTCTGCTGGCGCCCACTAGCTTCAATGTGCCCCGCAGAACTGCCAACGGATTTAATTTTAACCGCGCCATGCTGCTTTTAGCGGTACTGGAAAAACGGGGAGGCCTTATGGTGGGCTCCTGTGATGCGTACATCAACGTCATTGGCGGCCTGTTTTTGGACGAGCCCGCCGCAGACCTGGCTATGGTAATAGCACTGGCCTCCAGTTTTCGAGACAAACCCGTTCCAGGAGAGTTGGCCGCCATTGGTGAAGTAGGCCTCACTGGGGAACTGCGCTCAGTCAACGCGCTAGGCCAGCGTTTAAGCGAGGTCCGCCGTTTGGGATTTACTAAATGCTTAGTGCCGCACCGTGCCGGAAACAAGTTGGAAGCCCCAGAAGGGCTCCAGCTCATTCAGGTGCGGAATATCCGGGAAGCACTGGCGGCGCTACAATAGTATCCGTATAAGTCAGTGCCGGTCAGATTCCAGCGAATGCTTTCCGCCGGGATTCCGACGCGGTATAAAGTTTACGCAGGTATTTTCTGGCCCTGGCAGTCCACAGGACGCGGCACGTTCTAATGTGCAATATCCGTCCTGCTGATAAACGCAGGCGTCTGTACAGGCAATCAAACTCACATAACCACTCCAGACAGGTAATCAGACAAAGGGGGGAACGGTCAGAGGCGGATGCGGGGGATCCTCTGGACTCAACTCAACAAAATAAAAATTTTGTTGAGTTGAGGGGAGGAGAAAACCGTGTTTCCGTCTCTGGAGCTTATGGACTACCGAACGGAAGCTCCGGCAGTGCTCCGGGATTTTTTAATTTATCATGAAACTATTCAAGGACACTCCCGAAAAACTGTAGACGAATATTATTTGGACCTGCGTAATTTCTTTCGCTATATCAAACTCGAAAAAGGCCGGGTTCCACGTACAGCCGTGTTTGAGGAAATAACGATTGACGATGTGGATTTGCAGTTGGTCCAATCTGTATCACTTAGAGATGTATACTCCTATATGAGCTACCTCAGCCGTGACCGTGCCAAGCATGCCAATAGTCCCTCTACGGGATATGGCTTGGAGCCGGCCGCCCGCGCCCGAAAGATTGCCGCCATCCGCTCTTTCTATAAGTATCTCACAAACAAGGCAAAATTAATCACGGAAAACCCCATGCAGGATCTGGATGCGCCGAGACTGAAAAAATCCTTGCCCCGATATCTAGACCTTGACGAGAGTATTCAGCTTCTCGAGACTGTGGATGAGCCCAACCGCGTACGAGATTACTGTATATTGACCCTGTTTCTCAACTGTGGCCTGCGGATTTCAGAACTGGTCGGACTGAATCTCACGGATGTACGGGGCGACCAGCTCCGGGTGCTGGGCAAAGGCAATAAAGAGCGGATGATTTACTTAAACGATGCCTGCCGTCAAGCCATCGAGGACTGGTTGGTCGAGCGCAGCCGGCAGGCATCGGCAGATAAAAACGCACTATTTCTTACTCGCAGGCATACCCGAATGACGACTGACGCGGTCCATTATATGGTTAAGCAGCGTCTAAAAAAGGCCGGATTGGACGCGTCTCTTTACTCTAGCCATAAGCTCCGTCACACAGCAGCTACACTGATGCTTCAAAACGGTGTGGATGTGCGCACTTTGCAGGAGGTGTTGGGCCATGAACATTTAAATACAACCCAAATATACACCCATGTGGATAATGAAAACCTGCGTTCTGCGGCGCGTGCCAATCCATTGGGCCACATAAAGCCCAAACGGAAAAAAGCGGTGGAAACGGACGGAGGGCTTTAGATTTTTGGCCTTTCTTTCTCAGCTGTTTCTGTAAAGTAATTTTACATGCCGCTTTTTTACCAATAATTTTTTCCAGCCAAATATATGCGGTATTTTTACTTTACAGTTATTAAGTTACAATATATCCGCATCCGCCAGCTCTATTTAGAAGTCTGGCCAATATGGCGGTCTTCCAAAAGGAGGCCGCCACCAGGGGCGCAGAGGCTTGGGCGGCGGATTCTCGCTGGGCGGTTCCGGCGGCGTCTCCTCCCCTTCTGCCCCCTCTTGCGGATACGCTCCGCATATGTGCAGAAAACGGATTTCTTCCACCTGGTAAGTACTCAAGGGCCGCCAATCTGCATCATAAGAGTGAGCCGCTACAAGGGTATTTTCCAGTGTGGGCGGGTCCCCTATGGAGACGATGATGGGGGTGTGCCCAAACACTGCTTTGTTGAAACGGAGCTGGGCAAAATCACCTGGTTCCAGCTGGTCCAGGGAGGCCGCTTCACCGAAGGGACCTGGCGAAATCTGTGTGCGGGTCATAAAATTATAAAAATACTCCACCCCTGTCCAGGCGGGGGCTTTATTGTTCGCGTCAATATAATACCACCCGAAGGTCGGTGTATAGTTCATAATGCCTGTGCCTGTATATAGGCATTGGGAGGCAAAATTAGTACAGTCTCCCCCAATTTCCTCATAGTCATAGTAGGAAGGATTGCGTCGGTAGGCCCACTGATGGGCGTACGCTACGGCGGCAGCCCGATTATAGGGAATAATCTCCAGCATATACCTCTCCCCTTTCTGCCGTATTCTATGCGCTTATGCGCAAAATGTCCCTGCTCCACTTGAATGGCCGGATACAGGAACATGCTGCATAAAATTTGTGTTTTAGACGGTATATGCGTTGGAGAGCACACTCCGCAGCCTATGGTATATAAAAAACCATCTATCTAAACTAGACGGTTTGTATGCGCTATAGGCTGCGGATCACTTGGGAAAACGGCTTTACAGCTTTTCTGATTTTCCGACACGCCAAAAGGGGAGCATCCCACTCCGGGTGCTCCCCTTTTTGAAACCTGAAAACTATAAAATCAAGCCTTGCCGTCACATCCCAGCACGTCAATGAGCTTGTGCTTGACCAGCTCCTTAATATTGGCGCGGGCAGGCTTCAAATACTCGCGGGGATCGAACTTGTCGGGATGCTCCGCGAAGAACTGACGGATTGTACCGGTCATAGCCAGACGCAGGTCGGAGTCAATATTGATCTTGCAGACGGCGCTGCGGGCGGCCTGGCGCAGCTGCTCCTCAGGAATACCCACGGCGTCGGGCATTTTCCCGCCGTTCTCGTTGATCATCTTCACATAATTCTGAGGCACGGAAGAGGAGCCATGGAGCACAATGGGGAAGCCGGGCAGGCGCTTTACCACCTCGTCCAGGATGTCGAAGCGCAGGGGCGGGGGAACCAGCTCACCCTTTTCATTGCGGGTGCATTGAGCTGCCGTAAACTTATATGCGCCGTGGCTGGTACCAATAGCGATGGCCAGAGAATCACAGCCGGTCTTAGAGACAAACTCCTCGACCTCCTCGGGCCTGGTATAATGAGACTCCTCAGCGGAAACCTGTACCTCATCCTCGATGCCGGCCAGAGCGCCCAGCTCAGCCTCGACCACTACACCGTGGGCGTGGGCGTATTCCACCACCTTCTTGGTGATCTCAATGTTTTCCTCAAACGGCTTGGAGCTGGCGTCAATCATAACGGAGGTAAAACCGCCGTCAATACAGCTTTTGCAGGTCTCAAAACTGTCGCCATGGTCCAGGTGCAGCGCGATGGGAATCTCAGGGCACTCAGTCACAGCGGATTTGACCAGGTTTACCAGATAAGTGTGATTGGCGTAGGCGCGGGCTCCTTTAGAGACCTGGAGAATGACGGGCGCCTTCACCTCGCGGCATGCCTCAGTGATGCCCTGAACAATCTCCATGTTGTTTACATTGAACGCGCCGATGGCGTAGCCGCCGTTGTAAGCTTTCTCAAACATTTCCTTGGTAGTAACCAATGCCATAAAAGCTCATCTCCTTTTCAGATTGCCCCATAATTTTAACAGTTCTTGTTGATAATTGCAAGGGGACATGATATGATATGCGAGTAGATTTTCTATCCATCCCACAGGCAAAATTTCATCAAAACAACAGGAGGCATACAATCTATGAGTGAACTGAGAGGCGCCTGTATCATCGGACAGTCCGGCGGCCCTACCGCCGTCATCAACGCCAGTGCTCTGGGCGTAATCCGCACCGCCCTGGACACCAGCTGCATTACCCGCGTGTTCGGGGCGGCCAACGGTATCCGCGGCGTGCTGGACGACAAGCTGTATGATATGGACCAGGAGGACGCTGCTGAGCTGGATTTGCTGAAGTTTACCCCCTCCTCTGCCCTGGGCTCCTGCCGCTATAAGCTGGCCGACCCGGACAAGGACGATACCGATTACAAGCGTATTTTGGAAATCTTCCAAAAATATGACGTACGCTATTTCTTCTACAACGGTGGCAACGATTCCATGGACACCTGCAATAAGATTTCCAAATACATGCAGAAAGCGGGTTATGAATGCCGCATTATGGGCGTGCCTAAGACCATCGACAACGACCTCAACGGCACTGACCACTGTCCCGGTTTTGCTTCCGCCGCCAAATATATTGCCACCTCCTGCGCTGAAGTGTGGCAGGACGCCCATGTATACGACACCGGCATGGTCACAGTTGTAGAGATTATGGGCCGCCATGCTGGCTGGCTGGCCGGCTCCGCCGCTCTCGCCTCGCTTACTGGCTGCGGTCCCGACCTGGTATATCTGCCCGAGGTGGATTTCGATATGGAAGAGTTCCTCGCCGATGTCAAGGAGATCTACAATAGGACCGGAAAATGTATGGTAGCCGCATCCGAAGGCATCCACTACGCCGACGGGCGCTTTGTATCCGAGGCCGAAACCTCTGCCACTGATGGCTTCGGTCACGCCCAGCTGGGCGGATTGGCAGTCATGCTGGCTGAGCGCATCAAAAAGGAGACCGGGGCGAAGGTTCGTGGGATTGAGCTCTCCCTGCTCCAGCGCTGTGCTTCCCATGCCGCCTCTAAGACCGATATTGATGAGGCATTCCAAGCCGGTAAAACCGCTGTGGAGGCCGCCGTGTCCGGCACCACCGACAAAATGGTGGCCTTCCAGTGCTCCCGCGACGGCGGCTATAAGTGCGAAATGGTGCTCCAGCCACTGGATATTGTAGCAAATATCGAAAAGAAGGTCCCCCGGGAGTGGATCAATGCCGCAGGTAACGGTATCGAACAGCCTTTCATTGACTATGTGCTTCCCCTGATTCAGGGAGACGCCGCCGCACCCACTGAGTACTCCCTGCCCCGCTTTGCCAAACTCAAGAAAATTGTGGCAAAATAAGCAAAAGCGTAGTAGAGCGCCCCGCCAGAATTTCTGGCGGGGCGCTCTTATTCAATCCTGTCTGGCGAAAGATCCCGATGCTTCTGCCCGGATTTGGAGTCTTACACCCACATCTCCCCCGCTCACCAGCGGGAACCGACGCTACTGCTGAATTCCCGTGAGGGTCCGCATGACAGTATAAGTCTGGGGGTCCAGCCCTTTCGTCATGGTTAAGGCCTCGTGGATATCAAAGCTGGTGTATTCGTTACCCTGTTTGGCAACGACCCGGCAGCTCTGCCCCTCCGCCAGCAGGCGGACCGCCTCATATCCCATGTAGGTAGCGGCAATCCGGTCCCGGGAAGTGGGTGTGCCGCCCCGCTGCACGTGGCCCAAAATGGTAACGCGGGTATCCAAAGAGGTTTCCTCTTTGATTTTCTGAGCTACACCATAGGCGCCTCCCTCAACCCCTTCCGCCACAATCACCATAAAGTGGGTCTGTCCGGACAGCCGGCAGCGGCGGATGGGCTCCACCACGTCCGTTTCATAGTCAATTTCCTGTTCCGGCACCAACACCACCGTAGCTCCGCAGGCCACGCCGACATTCAGGGCCACATGGCCCGCGCGGCGGCCCATGACCTCCACCACAGAGCAGCGTTCGTGAGACTGGATGGTATCCCGAAGCTTATCTATGCACTCCAGCGCCGTATTGCAGGCGGAGTCAAAGCCGATGGTGTAGCTGGAGCAGGCGATGTCATTGTCGATTGTGCCTGGGATGCCAATGACCGACAGGCCCTGGTCTGCCAGGCACAGCAGCCCACGGAAGGTACCGTCTCCGCCAATTCCTACCAGAGCGTCCAGTCCCAGCAGCTTACAGGTGGAAGCAGCCTTGGCCTGACCCTCTTTGGCCTTAAAATCCTCGCTGCGCGCGGTATAGAGCATCGTGCCGCCCCGGCGTGACAGCCCGCTGACACTCCCAAAGTCCAGGGGAATGAAATCACCGTTGATAAGGCCGTGATAGCCTCGCCGTATGCCGATGCACTCTATCCCCATATGGATTGAGGTGCGGACCACGGAGCGGATAGCGGCGTTCATACCGGGGGCGTCTCCGCCGCTGGTGAACACGCCGATACGGCGCACATGCTTTTCCATCGTACATTACCTCCTGAGATGATATTTGATTGCAAATGTATTGGGGTGGGGGAAAGATACGCTTCCGGCGGTTAACCCAGGCGCCCTCATCCCCGTTTTGGACCGGTTTATACCGTCAGCTCAGTCTCCTTTCCCCCCAGCGCGGCGGCATAGCGTTCTAGCACAGGAGAGACCTCATCCCGCAGGAACTCCTCAACCTGCTCCGGGCAGCGCCCGATATAACGGCTGGGCTGCAGATGGGCAGTGAGCTCCTCACGGCTCATTCCAAACAGAGGGTCGGCGGCAATGCGGTCAATCAGGTCATTGGGCTCTCCCCTGTCCTTCACGGCGCAGCCCGCCTGCTGGGACAGCACCCGGATACGCTCATGGAGCTCCTGCCGGTTGCCTCCCCGCTTTACCGCGTCCATCATAATGTTCTCGCTGGCCATGAAGGGCAGCTCCTCCTGTACATGGCGCTCAATTACCTTTTCGTGGACCACCAGTCCTCCAACTACATTGGCATAAATATTTAGAATAGCGTCCACTGCTAGGAAGGCCTCCGGCACCGACAGGCGCTTATTGGCAGAGTCATCCAGGGTCCGCTCAAACCACTGAGACGCGGCGGTTACAGCGGGATTCATGGCGTCCGTCATAACATAGCGGGCCAGAGCGCAAATACGCTCGCAGCGCATGGGGTTGCGCTTATAGGGCATGGCGGAAGAACCAATCTGGTTTTGCTCAAAAGGCTCCTCCACCTCCTTCAGGTGGCACAGCAGCCGCAGGTCTGTGGCAAATTTGCTGGCCGACTGGGCGATGCCGGAGAGTGTGGCCAATACGGCCGCGTCCACCTTGCGGGAATACGTCTGTCCAGACACGCACACCGTACTGGAAAAGCCCATTTCCTTCGCAACCCGCCGGTCCAGCTCCCGGCATTTTTCATGACTGCCCTCAAAAAGCTCCAAAAAACTGGCCTGGGTGCCTGTGGTTCCCTTGCTGCCCAGGAGCTTTAAACTGTCAATGCGGTAATTTACCTCATCTAAATCCATGAGCAGCTCATTCATCCACAAAGCGGCCCGTTTACCCACTGTTACCAGCTGGGCAGGCTGAAAATGTGTAAAGCCCAAAGTAGGCAGGGCTTGATACCGCCGGGCAAAGCCGGCCAAATGGAAGAGTACCCGCACCAGTTTGTCCCGCACCAGCAGCAGAGCCTCACGCATGAGAATGATGTCAGTATTGTCCCCTACATAGCAGCTGGTGGCTCCCAGGTGAATGATGGGCATCGCCGTAGGACACAGTTCCCCAAAGGTGTGCACATGGGCCATGACATCGTGACGGAGCCTGCGCTCATGAAACGCCGCTTTGTCGTAATCAATATCGGTAAGATGGGCTTCCATCTCGCTGACCTGCGCCTGGGTGATAGGAAGCCCTAACTCCATCTCCGCCCTGGCAAGAGCCACCCACAATCGGCGCCAGGTGGAAAACTTTTTGTCCGGGGAAAAAATATACTGCATTTCATCGCTGGCATAGCGGGAGGACAGCGGGCTTACATATCGGTCGTTCATAAACGGGCCTCGTTTCCTTTCAGATTCACAGGTATAGAATACCACAAAGCGCGGACGGAAACAAGGTCCGCCCGCGCTTTATCACCGTTCCGGCGTTTGTCTATTCCGCCAAAAATTTCTCCAGACGGTTCAGACCTTCTCGGATGTTGTCCATGGACGTAGCGTAAGACCAGCGGACAAAATGAGGCGCGCCGAACCCACTGCCAGGGACTACGGCGACCAGCCCGTGCTTTAAAAAAGCATCGGCAAATACGTCGTCGTCAGTAATTGTAATTCCATGGATTGTTTTTCCAATCAGCTTTTCCAGGTTCATCATCACATAAAACGCGCCCTCCGGTTTGATACAGCTGACGCCGGGAATCCGGTTCATCCGCTCTACAATGTAGTCCCGGCGCGTTTCAAAGGCCTGACGCATGGCTTCCACTTTCTCTTGGGAGCCGGTTAGGGCGGCGGCGGCGGCTTTTTGGGAGATTGCCGCCGGAGAGCCAGTGGAATGGCTGACATAATTTGCCATAACCTTGGCTATCTGATTGTTGGCGCAGGCATAGCCGATCCGCCATCCGGTCATGGCATAGGACTTAGATACGCCGTTAATGAGAATGGTCAGATCCTTAACCTCAGGGCTTAAGGACGCAAAGCTGATAAAGGGCTTGCCGTCATAGACCAAGCTGGCGTAAATCTCGTCGGAGATCACATAGACCTGCTGGTCTGCGCATACCTTTGCGATTGCCGAGAGTTCTTCTCCGCTGTACATCATACCTGTGGGATTGCAGGGATTGTTGAGCATCAGCGCCTTAGTTTTAGGTGTGATTGCGGCGGCCAGCCGCTCGGGTGAGAGCTTGAAATGCTCGGCCTCCGTGGCTTCCAGCACCACGGGAATGCCGCCCACCATTTTAATCAGTTCGATATAACTGACCCAGAAAGGCGCAGGCAGAATCACCTCGTCGCCGGGATCCACCAGGGCGCGCAGGGCCAGATAGACCAGGTGCTTAGCGCCGCTGCTGACCACAACCTGGCTTGGCATATAGTCCAAACCATAATCCGCCTTCATGCGTGCACATACCGCCTGACGCAGCTCCACTGTACCGGCGGCGGGCGTATAGCGGGTAAAGTTCCGCTCAATAGCGGCAATGCCCGCCGTTTTGATCTCGTCAGGCGTATCAAAATCCGGCTCACCGGCGCCGAAACCGATTACGTCGATACCGTCGGCCTTCATCTGCTTGAACATGGAATCTATTGCCATGGTGGTGGAAGCCCGGACAGCCTGGGCAGTTTTGGAAAGCTCTTTCAATGGAATCTCTCCCTTGTATTTCATTGTCGTGATTTATTATATGTCTTAACTTGCAGAATTGCAAGTGCGGATTCGGAGATTTCCGGATATTTTGCAGCATCTTTTTAGTTAAACTGCAAAAGCCCCCCTCCTGTTGGGAGGGGGGCTTGAGAGTGCCAGAAAAAGGGTTCTGCTACTTTTTCAAACCAATTTACTTAATTCACGTTGAACGGCGCGGACTCTGAGGGACCTTTATTGGCCGCGCTGGGTGAAAACCAAGCTAGGCCTTTGCCCGCGCGCCGACCACACGGACAATAACCGTGCTTAAAACCAGGTTTACAAGCAGCTCCAGAACAAAATTAAAACTGACCATAGTTGTAATCATGTAGGTAGCGACCGTCTTGCCCGCTCCGGCGGCCCACTGGGTCAGATATTCCGGGAACAGAAAAAAGAGCCCCAGGAGGAAAAGCCCAGTATTGACGATGGGACTGACAATTCCCGCTGCAATGGAGCCGCCTAGCATCCGGCTGTGAGTACTGTCTTTTCTGGCCACAGCGCGGTAAGCCATGCCCGCAGCCCAGCCGGCGGCAATCCCCTTTACCAAACAGACCAGGGCTGTCAGGAATGGATTGGCATTCCAAAGGATACTTCCTCCCGCATCCCAGCCCATGATACAGGTCAGGGTGACAATCGCTCCAAACACTCCGCCCAAATAAGCCCCAGCTCCGGGTCCATACAGGGCCGCGCCAATCAGAATGGGGGCCAGGGTCAGGGTGGGAGCAAATACACCCACCCGCACCAAGGCGCTGGCCACCAGCTGAAGAACGGCCACAATTGCCGTCATCAGGGCCAGACCGGTCAAACGCCGGGTCCGCTCGCTTGCTTTCATGTTACATTACCTCCTGCTGCCGCTCTCCATTTTGCGGAGATGCCGCGCAAATTAATTGGCCCACAACACAGGCGCGTGAAAATAGGCGACGACTGCCCTTAGCCGTGGGACCTTGTGCCGCTCCAGTCTAGCAGAAAGCGGGGCCTGCGTCAAGAGCTGGTTTTTTCTGGTACAAAAATAGTGCGAGCTGCCGCCTGTGCAGGACAGCAGCTCGCCTTTCACTCCTCAACAGCATGCGTAGAGGCAGACGCCGGTTTTACGATTGCTTATAGCGTTCCGCCGCATCCAACAGTTCTTCCGCACTTTTCAAAGAGGCCTCGGTAATATGTGCTCCAGAGGTCAGCCGGGCCAGCTCCTCCATCCGGCGGCGGCGGTCCAGGCTTTCCACTTGTGTAAAGGTCCGTCCCTTGCGCTCTCCCTTTTCCACGGAAAAGTGCACGTCCGCCATAGCCGCCAGTTGGGGCAGATGGGTTACGCACAATACCTGCTTGCTCCGGGCGACGTCCGCCAGCTTTTCCGCGACTTTTTGAGCGGCCCTGCCGGACACGCCGGTATCCACCTCGTCGAAAACCATGGTGCCTACCTGATCGTTCTCTGCCAGTACATTTTTGAGCGCCAGCATAATACGCGCCAGCTCGCCGCCGGAGGCAATTTTCTGGATGGGCTTTAAATCCTCCCCCACGTTGGCGGACATAAGAAACTGTACCTCGTCCATGCCTGTCGCATCCAAGCCAATCTCCCCGCTCTTTGCGGTTATCTCTGCGTGAAAGCGCACTTTGGGCATATCCAGCTGGGCCAGCTCCTGCTGAATACGCGCCTGGAGCGCTTTCCCCGCCTGTTCCCTGGCCTGGGAGAGCGCCGCGGCCCGTTCCTGAGCGGTCTTAAGGGCCTTAGAGCAACGCTTTTCCAGCCGGGCCAAGGTATCGGTGGAGTATTGGATATCGTCCAGCTCCTTTTGGGAGCGCTCCAGATAAGCCAGCATTTCCTCCACCGTTGCGCCGTATTTCTTTTTCAACCGATAGAGTACGTCCAGGCGGCTTTCAATCTCATCCAGCTCTCCCGGCTCAAAATCAAACTCCTCCCGCAGATCACGCACCTGCTCGGCCAGATCATCGGCGGTGGCGCGCAGCTCCGCCAGCTGCCCGGCCAAACCGGCGGCGCGGCCGCTTATGCGTCCGGCTGAGCGCAGAGCGTTCTCTGCCTCTGCCGCCAAAGAGGCCGCCCCTTCCCGGTCCTCGTCCCCTGAAAGGGCCAAATGGGCCTGCTCTACCGCCTCCATAAGCCTGCCCGCGTTGCGCAGCAGCTCCCGGCGCTGGGCGAGTTCCTCATCCTCTCCCTTTCTAAGCTCCGCCCGCTCCAGCTCGCCGATCTGGAAGCTCAGAGTGTCAATCCGCCGGGCTTTTTCCGCTTCGTCCATCTCAAGGGCCGCCATCTCCTGCCGGATAGCGATAAAATCCGCGTAGGCCTTTTGGTACTCCTTCAGCAATCCGCTTGTACCGCCGAAGCTGTCCAGATAGTCCAGGTGACAGCTCTCGTCCAAAAGCTGCTGCCCGTCGTGCTGTCCGTGGATATTCAAAAGCTGCCGCCCCAGCGAGCGCAGCTGGGCCACTGTGATGGGCCGCCCGTTTATCCGGCACACGTTGCGCCCGTCTGGCTGAATCTCCCTTTGAATCATCAGGTTTCCATCCTCGTCGGGACCCAGGCCGTTTTCTTGAAACCAGGGCAGTGCAGGCAGGGCGGTAAATACGGCGTTGACCAGGGCAGATTTGGCCCCGGTACGGATCAAATCCCGGCTGGTACGTCCCCCTATCACCGCGCCAATAGCGTCCACAACGATGGACTTGCCTGCGCCCGTTTCGCCGGTCAGGGCGTTAAATCCACGGTCAAACTGGATATCAGCCGACTCAATAACCGCGATATTCTCTATATGCAGCAGAGAAAGCACACAGCTTCCCCTCCTTTCAACGCTTGGCGTCTTTTTCTGGATTACGGAGCCGCTATTTCAGCATCTTGTGGATCTCACTGCAAAATTCCTCCGCCGCTTCGTTGGTGCGCATGATGAGCAAAGCGGTGTCGTCCCCCGCCAGACTGCCAACCATATCACTAATCTCCATGCCGTCTATAGCGGCGCAAGCGGCGGAGGCCAGACCCGGCATAGTCTTCAATACTACGATATTTTGGGCCCGGTCAAAAGAGGTGACGCCCTCCTTGAAAATAGTCTGCAACCGTCCGGCGAAGTTTAGCGAGACTTTCCGGTCGGACACGGCGTATTTATAGGTCCCATAGCCGGTCAGCTCTTTGATCAGATGCAGTTCCTTGATATCCCGGGAAATTGTGGCCTGTGTGGAATGAACCCCCCGGTCCCTCAGCTCTAAAAGCAGTTGATCTTGCGTCTCCACGTCCCGCTCTTCAATGATATGCAGAATTTCCTGCTGCCGCTTGCTCTTCATTGCTCACACGCCTCCTAGCTTATGGCTGAGTATTTCATAAAAAGTCCGGCTGCTCAGCCGCACAAGGCGGGTTTTAGCGGCAGAGCGCCTGAGCTCTACCGTGTCTCCTCCGCTCAGGCGGAACGCTTTTCCACCGTCCACCGATAGATAGGCCGTCCTTCTCGCCATGCGCCCCATTTTCACCGCCACCTGCCGTTCCCCTCCCAGTACGATAGAGCGGGCAAACAGCGCGTGGGGGCAGATGGGCGTTACAATCATATTTTCTGCGGTAGGCTCTACAATCGGACCTCCCGCCGACATCGAGTAAGCGGTAGAGCCGGTTGGCGTGCACACAACCACCCCATCGGAGGAGAAACGGGATATGAGAGTTTGATCACCGTAAACCTCCAGCTCCACCATCCGGGCGGCCGCCCCCTTGGTCAAGGCCGCGTCATTTAAGGCAATATCAGAAAAAACAGCTCTCCCGTCCCGGTATACGCGCACGTCCATCATCATGCGCATTTCAATGGTGTAATCTCCCTCCGCCAGCCGGGACAGCTGGGACAGCTCGCTCACTTCCAGCTCCGCCATAAAGCCCAGGCTGCCCAGATTGACCCCCAGTATGGGCACATTGCAGGCATTGGCGTCCTTTGCCGCATGGAGAATTGTGCCGTCGCCACCGAAACAGATCAAAAAGTCAGCGGTTTTCAGCTCCTCATGGGTATCTTCAAACTTTAGATACCGCGGAAGCTCTAAGCCCCCTCCTTCCACCTGGAAGGGAAGGCACAAGACTGTCTGGGCGCCCGCACGCTTTAAAATACGGTCAGCAGATTGGACCGCTTTCATGCCCCGGTCCCGGTAAGGATTGGGGCAGAGCACAATTTTCATTCCCCATTTCCCTCCAATGCGCTGTGAGACGCCCGGACCAGGTCTTTCAGATCTCCGTCCCAGAGCGTGCCCGCGCCAGCGGCAAGCTGGCCCAGATACTCGATGTTGCCTTCCGGCCCTCGAATTGGCGAAAAGGTTATGTCCTTTACAGAAAAGTCCGCTTGATGAGCATTTTCTAAAAAGTGCCCCAGAACCTCCAGATGGACTGCCGGGTCCCGGACGACTCCCTTTTTCCCTACTTTTTCCCGTCCGGCCTCAAACTGAGGCTTTACCAGGCATACCAGCTGTCCGCCTGGCTTTAAAAGCCCCCGCAAAGCAGGCAGAATCAGTCTGAGGGAGATAAAAGATACATCCACAGTGCCAAAATCCAAAGGTTCCGGAATCTGGTCCGGTGTCAAATAGCGTACGTTTGTGCGCTCCATGCACACCACCCGCGGATCGCTGCGCAGGCTCCAGGCCAGCTGGCCGTAGCCTACGTCTACTGCGTACACCCGCTGCGCCCCGTTTTGGAGCATGCAGTCGGTAAACCCGCCGGTAGAGGCACCGGCGTCAATGGCGTGAGCCCCATCTAAATAAATTCCAGAAAAAGTATGCAGGGCTTTTTCCAATTTCAGTCCGCCCCGGCTTACATAAGGCAGGGTCTGTCCCCTCACCTCAATCGCGGCATGCTCCTCCAGCTGAAGGCCGGATTTATCCGCTTTCTGGCCCTGTACATATACGTGCCCGCTCATAATGACAGCCTGAGCCCGCTGGCGGCTTTCCGCCAAACCGCGCTCTACTAAAAGCACGTCTAACCGCTTTTTAACCGTCGCCACAGCCGCAGACCTCCAATGCCCTTTGATACAGGCTCCCAGCATCTAATCCGCACAGCCTCCGCAGCTGCTCCACCGTACCGTGCGTGACAAAGCTCGGTCCAGTATCCGCCAAGGCCAGGCGCTTTACCGGAACGCCACGGGCCAGCAGTCCCGCCGAGAGCCGCATTCCCACGCTGTTGGAAGGAGCGCACTCTTCAGCGACCAGCAGACGGCCCGTTTTCTTTACAGATTGGGATATTGTTTCTAGCGGAACCGGTGTAATGCGGTTTAGCTTTACAACTTCTGCCTCGACTTTTCGTTCTGAAAGACGATGCGCACACGCTAACAGAGGGTCTACAGTGGTTCCGTAGCCTACTAACGTGATATCTGAGCCCTCTCTCAAAAAAATGGCCGGCTCCAGACCGGCGTTTTCCCGATAGGTCCCCTCTCCGCCCCTGGGGTAGCGTATGGCAACCGGTCCTCTGTGCCGGAAAACCGCGTATTCCAGCATGGTGCGCAGCTCTTGATAGCTGCTGGGACAAAGTATCGTCATGCCAGGAACGGTATCTAGAAAACCGGTGTCAAAAACGCCGTGATGGGTCTCGCCGTCTGCGCCTACCAATCCTGCTCTGTCCACCGCTAAGACCACATGCAGCTTTTGAATGGCGGCGTCGTGAAGCAGCATATCGTAAGCGCGCTGTAGAAAAGAGGAGTAAACCGCAAACACCGGGATCATCCCCTGCTTTGCCATGCCTGCAGCCATCGTCACCGCATGGCCCTCGGCAATACCTACGTCAAAAAAACGCGCAGGAAAGCGCTGGGCAAAGCCGTCCAGCCCGGTCCCGCCCCGCATAGCGGCGGTGACGGCTACTATCCGCGGCTCCCGCTCCGCCATGCGGCACAGGGCCTCTCCAAAGACATCGGAAAATCCCAATTGCGGTGGATGCACCGGCTCCCCTGTCGCTACGCAGAACCGGCCCACACCGTGAAAACGGTCCGGATTATGCTCCGCCGGCGGATATCCCTTTCCCTTTATCGTACGCACATGGAGTAAAACCGGCCCCTTCAGCTCTTTTGCATAGCCCAATAGCCGGGTTAGGCGCTTCACATCATGACCGTCCACCGGCCCCAGATAAGTAAAGCCCATATCTTCAAACAGGCTGCAGGGAAGCAGGGTTTCCTTGACCGCTGTTTTGACCTTGTGGGTAACGTTGTAGATGTGCCCGCCCAGAGGAAGCACATTCATAACCTGGCGGTAACCCTCTTTAAAACGCAGATACTGGGGTTTCAGCCGTTGACGGGCCAGATGCTCGGCCACGCCGCCTACGCTCTTGGTAATGGACATGCCGTTATCATTGAGAATCACAATCATGGCCTCGCCGCTGTCTCCCGCGTCGGACAGCCCCTCATAGGCCAGTCCTCCGGTGAGTGCGCCATCGCCCAGCAGCGCCAGCACATGGTAGTCCTCATGCTGCAAGGTTCTGGCTCTGGCCATTCCAACTGCTACAGACACGGAATTGGAGGCGTGGCCGGCAATAAACGCGTCGCTGGGGCTTTCTGCCGGCTTGGGAAAGCCAGCGATGCCTCCAAAAGTGCGCAGGCTCTCCATTGCACCGTTGCGGCCGGTGAGAATTTTGTGGGCGTAGCACTGATGGCCGACGTCGAACACCAGCCTGTCACGTCCAGTGTTGAATACCCGGTGAATGGCAACGGTCAGCTCCACTGCTCCCAGACCGGAGGCCAGGTGCCCACCGGTACGGGAGACGGTGTCGATCAGCCGGGCCCGCAGCAGCGCGCACAGCTGCACCGCCTCGGCATCGGAAAGTACGCTCAAGTCCTTTGCAAGTTCCTCTAAACTCAGAATGCTAACACCCCCCGGCCCTGTAGTGCGGGCCAGATTACGCGAGAAACCATGTTCCCAATAAGCCTACCGCCACTCCCAGTAAGCCGCCCATAAGCACTTGAAAAGGCGTATGGCCCAAAAATTCCTTGAGCTGCTTGCTGAAAAAAGCGGGCTTTATATCGGTCCAATGGTCCATGATATAATTGAGAATTTTTGCCTGCTGTCCCGCCGCCTGACGTACATTTGCCGCGTCGTACATGACGACAATCGCCAATACCGCCGCCAGAGTGAACTGGGGCGAGGTCCAGCCGTATAAATGCTCCATAGACGCTGCACAGGCGCAGACAAAAGCGGAATGAGAACTGGGCATTCCGCCGCTGGAGAGAATATGCCGCCAGTCCATCACGCCGTTTGTAAGCAGTGTGATGATAAATTTAAGAATCTGCGCCAAAGCCCAGGCCACAATAGATAAATTTAAAACCAAATTCCCAGTCAGGAAATCGACCGCATTTTTCATTCAGTTCTCCTCTGTATCCTTCAACTTGCCACGGGAAGCACCTCTATTTTTCCCGCCCAATCAGGCTTTCAGCCAGGACCCTCCGACCGTTTAAAACGCTATTCCTCCACACTGGCGTCAAAAGGCTGCTCTACTGGAGCGCTGCCGGGAAGCGCCAAGAGTTTGACTACCTTCTGCTCCGCTTTATCCAGCATTCCGGAGCACTTCTTCATAAGCGCGGTTCCCTCCTCAAACAGGCCCAGCGACTCTTCCAGCGGGGCCTCTCCCTGTTCCAGCAGAGCGACAATCTGCTCTAAGCGGCCTATAGCCTGTTCAAACGTTAACTTTTTTTCTGCCATATCTTCTGTTCCTCCATGATCCAAAGAACCGGATTATGCGCGGGGCAAAGCAGTCTACCGCCTGCGTCTTTGGCGGTCTGCGGTACGGGAAAGCACTTGGCACGCCAGGGTTCCGTCCGCCATGCGCAGATCCAGTCTGCCGCCAGCTTGAACCTGCTTTACAGAGCGCACAACCGCCCCATCTTCCCCTCTGGGGATGCCGTAGCCCCGGCCCAGTACCTTCAGCGGGCTCATGGCGTCCAGCGCGGCAGCCTGACGGGCAAAACGCTCCCGCTCCCGGCCCAAAATCATTCGCAGGCCGTTTGCCAAACGTTCCCGCTGATAGTCCAAAAGAACCCGTTTCTCATCCACATAGCCCATGGGCTCCCGCAGGGCCCGGCAGCGGCGGGCCTTTTCCAGGCCCGCCCGGCCATGCTCTATCCTCCGGGCTATAGCCCGGCCCAGCCGCTGCCTCAGCTGTTCCAATACGCCATACAGCTCGTTTTGATCCGGTACCGCCAGCTCGGCGGCATTGGAGGGAGTCGCCGCGCGCAGGTCGGCGACAAAATCGGCAATGGTGACGTCCGGCTCATGGCCTACTGCAGAGATGACCGGAATGTCAGAGTGATAGATGGCCCTGGCCACATTTTCATCATTAAAAGCCCATAGGTCCTCCATGGAACCGCCGCCCCGCCCGGTAATGATGAGGTCCGCTGCTTGGCAGCGGTTGACCCAGGCAATGGCTGCGCATATCTCGCCGGGGGCCTCGCTCCCCTGCACTCGCACGGGAACCACCGCAACCCGGGCCATCGGCCACCGGGCCGCTAATATGCGCAGCATATCCCGCACTGCCGCCCCGGTGGGCGAGGTAATCAGAGCGATACGCTCCGGAAATCTCGGAAGCGGCTTTTTATGACCGGTCTCGAAGAGCCCCTCATGGTAGAGCTTCTCCTTCAGCTGCTCGAAAGCTGCGTGCAGATCTCCCGTCCCGTCAGGCGTGAGGGCGGAACAGTAGAGCTGATAGCAGCCGTCCCGCGGGAAGACCGAAATCCGTCCAAAGGCCAGGACCTTCATGCCATTTTCCGGGCGGAAGCGCAGGGACATAGCTTCCCTCCGGTACATTACGCACCGGATGACCCCTCCGGCGTCCTTCAGTGAGAAATAGTGGTGTCCCGACGCGGCCGCTTTGTAATTGGAAATCTCCCCCTGGACAAACAGGGCGGACAGCAAAGGGTCGCCGTCCAGCATTCCCTTGACATACTGGTTTACCTGGGTGACACTATAAACCGGCGCTTGTCTCATGGGACCTCCTCCCTCATACCGCGCCAGGCCAGAATGGCTGGGCCCATAGCGTTATCAGTGGAATATTCCGGTGGGGCAAACACCGCATGACAGCGCGCCTCCAGCACCTCCCGCAGCCGGGAATTGGATGCCACCCCGCCGGAACACAGCACCGGCAGGCCGGGATAGCGCGTTTGGGCCTGCTCCGTGATCCGCACAACCGTCCTCACTGCCGTCTCCACAGCGAAACGGGCAACCCGCTCCGGCGGCTCTCCCCGCTCAGCCATCGACTTTACCTTATTCTCCATTCCCGAGAGCGAAAAGGTAAGCGCGTCACATTTCACCGCAAACCCCTGTACCTCCCCGGCCGTGCGGGCCAGAGCATCCAAAGCCCTTCCCGCCGGGAAGCCGAGTCCCAGCAAAACCCCCGTACGGTCTATGAGCTGTCCGGCGGAGATATCGCTGCTGCCCCCAATCCGACTGGCCTTTACGCCAGTCCCCTCTGGCTGCACATATAAAAGCTCCGTGGTACCGCCGGACAGGTGCCACGCCAAAAAGGGTCCGTCCAGCAGCTCCAGCCGGCCCGCTGACCAGGCGGCCGCGGCCAAATGCCCCTGCTGGTGGGATACGGGGAAAAAGGGTACGCCCAGAGTATCCGCCACCACCCGTCCCTGACTTTCTCCCGCCAAAAAACAGGGCATATAGGAGCCCTCTATCGCCCGCGGCCTGGTGGAAGCCCCGACCGCGGTCAATTGTTCCAGCAGTCCTTTTTCCCGCAGAACGGCAAACCGGTCCGGCAGGCGCTTTATATGCTGAAACAGGGCGTCCGACTGCCGCAAGCCCAGTTCGCCGGGACGTACATCCAGCAGCCGTCCGGCATTTTCTCCCCGAACGCCGTCAAAAACCGCTACGGAGGTTGTGTAATTGCTGGTGTCCAGCCCTAAAGCACGACAGCTCAACCCTGCTCCTCCGGCCGCGGGACGGCTTTTCCGTCTCCGCCAGCGCGCTCTCCCGAGACCACCGGGTCTGGGATATACTCGCCACGGACAAAAGAGCCTAAAATACCGTTTACAAAAGATACCATCTCCGGCTCCTCATAGTGCTTGGTCAGCTCAACCGCCTCATTGATGGCGGCGGCGTTTGGAATATCCTGCATATACAAAATTTCATACATTGCCACCCGCATAATGGCCACGGCTACCCGGTTCATGCGCTCAAACCGCCAGCCGATGGCGTATTTGGAAATATACTCATCCAGCTCCGGTCCGTGGGCGTACACCCCTTTTACCAGGCTGCTGATATACGCCCTCTGGGCTTCATTGGGAAATTCGGCATATAGGGGCTCCTCCTCCCCAATCGAGGCAAATGTCTGTCGCGTCATAGCCCGATCCAGCAGCTCCCCCGGCTCTTGTCCGGTGAAGCCCAGCTCAAAGCAAAAATGAACGGCAATCTCACGGGCAGCGGTTCTGGTCATGTTATTTCCTCCAAAGCGGCGGGTCTCCCCTGGCCGAGTTCTTCCATTGCAGATAGGCAGTTGTCATTATTATACATCAAGTGCGGTGGAAAAGAAAGCAAAAATTCCGCTTTTCCCGCTATTTTCCGATGGACCGGCGAGGTAGACGCATTACCTGCGGCTCTGTAGGCTTTATCCCCCCAGAGGAACTCATACAACAGAAAACGGCATGACCCACAGGCCACGCCGCTCCCCAAAGTTTAGGCCTTGTTTGAAAATTGTTAACACGTCCAAATGGCGGGCCCTTTTTCCGTCTGGACAGCGTGGTTTTTTCTTGAAATCCGTCAGGATTCCTGCGTCAAAACCACTTTTCAGTCGAAAAAATCCCTCGCCCTTGGGCATATTCCCATTTTTCAAACAAGGCCTAATTTACTTTCTTATAACACACCTAGATTTTTGCGGGCGGTCTTCCTTATGCCCTGGGATGGGCCTTATTGTAGACGTTTTTCAGCTTACTGTTGACCAGCTGCACGTAAATCTGCGTCGAAGAGATATCCGCATGTCCCAGCATCTCCTGGATGGAGCGCAGGTCCGCGCCGTTTTCCAGCAGGTGAGCGGCAAAGGAGTGGCGCAGGGTATGGGGGGTAATCTCCTTGTGAATACCCGCCTTCTCCTGGTAGTGCTTAATGATTTTCCAAAACCCCTGGCGGCTCATGCGCTCGCCGCTCATATTGACAAACAGCGCGCGCTCATCGGGCCTCTCCAGCATACGGGGGCGCACATGCCCCACATAGTCGCTCAAAGCCCGCACCGCAGCAGGGTACAGCGGGATGATCCTCTCTTTCCCCCGGCCGGGACAGCGGATGAAACCGGCAGACAGATTCAGGTGTTCTAAATCCAGACCGATCAGCTCGGATACCCGAATACCCGTAGCGTAGAGCAGTTCCAGCATGGCCCGGTCCCGGCAGCCTTTCACGTCCGACGCGTCCGGCTGCTCCAAAAACAGCTCCACTTCCTTAGACGTCAGGATCTGGGGCAGCTTGCGCTCCACTTTGGCCGGAACAATGCCTTTAACCGGATTGACCTCCACCAGTCCTATCCCCTGCATATAGGAATAAAAGGACTTTAAAGAGGCCAGACTGCGGGTCACCGTCGCCACCGATTTTCCCTTTGCGGTCATGTGTTTTGTATATGCCTCTACATCAGAGCGCACTGCCTGCTCTTCCTTGAGCCCCTCCTCCTCCAGCCAGTGGAGAAATTGGTTCACATCCCGCAGGTAGGAGCTGAGCGTGTTGGAAGACGCCCGCTTTTCCTGCGCAAGATACTGCTCATACCGCGCTAAATTGTCCACTGTCTGGCACCCTCTCCCTTTAGACCCTGCCCGAACAACAAAACTGCCGCTTGTTATTCTGCGGGCAGAGATGTTTGCGCAGACACAGCCCGGACCCATCCCCCCGGGGCACACACCCCTCCTGAAACAGTCCGTCATTTACGCACTTGCTCAGACTTTGACCAGCGTGCCCGCCAGTCCGGAGACCAGAGCGGGCACCGCCAGATAATCCAGCAATATACATACACCCAGCGCGGCGGCGCACATGCCGCAGCGGAGGAAATAGCGTTTTCCGTAAGGGACCGGATGCTTTCCATCCCCCCAGAACCGGCCTGCCAAGACCCGGGCCGCCAGCAGGCTCTGCACGCCCAGTACAAACAAAACCGGAACCGCCACGGCTCCCGTAATCCCAAAAACCAGGATGGCCAGCAGACAGCCTGCACGGCCAAAAAGCCGCACAAAGGAGGAAATAGAAAAGGCTAACAAAAAGCCGCGAACAGCAAATAAAATCGGAAGGCCCAGCAGGCCTAGGGCGGTAAAGCCAAGCAGAAGAGCCAGCGCAGGCCAGCGCAGGCTGCTCCAGATCAGCGCGGGCAGGGAGGGCTCCTGCAAAGCCCCCGATCCGGCGGCCTGAAGATAATGCGTCAGGTAAGCTGACAGACTTTCCCCGGCGTCCGCGCCCACATACCTGGCCAGCACACATCCCGCCAGTCCGCCTAAAAAAAAGCAGACGCTCACCACCGCCAGGGCTGGCAGGACGCCGCCTGCCGGCACGTCCCAAAATCCCGCAGCGAACTTTCGCATGGCCGTCACCCCCATACATTCCTATGCCAGCGGTACGCCGGATAGAAGGGGGAACCCACGCTGTGCTTATAAATATAACGCAAGCAAAAGGAATGTGCAAGGAATCCAATCGAAAAAAATCATTTTTGGCTATTATGACCAATAATTATGTAAATAATGTTATGTAAACTAATGCGGTGCAAGGGAAAGCCCGACTCTTTCCCGGACCATCCTTTGCACTTGATGTGGTAGGCGGCCGTACTTCGCCGCCCAGATATGGCATTTTTGTGTGTTCTGGCCGATTACAAAACGTATAATTACATTCTGTATACCCTACGTGCCCAGCCCCGCGTCAATCGCCTTCAGAGCGATGGCGCACTCCAACCGTTTGCGCTCCAAGGCGCAGCCAATGTGGTGCGGTTTTTTTATGTCGCCGTTGACAAGCAGGTTGGAGGCGCTGCATCCTCCTGAACAGTAAAAGCGGGCCCAGCAGCTGCGGCATTCCTCTCTGGTATAGATATTCAGCTGCGCAAACCGGGCGGAAAGATCGGCGTCAAAAGTACCCTCATACAGGCTGCCCAGCTTGTACCCCTCCAGCCCTACAAATTGGTGACAGGGGTAAATATCCCCCTCTGGGGTAATGGCCACATATTCACAGCCTGCGCCGCAGCCCCGCAGGCGTTTAATGACGCAGGGCCCCTGGGCCAGGTCTACATTAAAGTGAAAGAAATTGATCTCCCGGTGGTCGCGCAGGTAGGCTGCCAAACGTTCGTATTCCGCCTCCAGCTCCGGCAGATCCTCCTGCCGGAGGGCATAGGGATCCTCCTGTTTCCCTACCACCGGTTCAATTGAAATATTCCTGCCGATCTCAGCCAGGGCCTTTACATCCTCGGCAAAATCCTTGTGGAAGCGGGTAAAGGTCCCTCTCAAATAGTAGTCCTTCGTACCCCGCCCTTCAATGAGTTTCTTAAATTTGGGGACGATTAGGTCATAGCTTCCCTTTCCGTTGACCGTAGGGCGCAGATCGTCGTTGACCTCCCGCCGGCCGTCCAGGGACAGCACCGCATTGGACATTTCGCGGTTGACGTACGCAATTGTCTCATCGTCCAGCAGCACGCCGTTAGTCGTAATTGTAAAACGAAAACATTTGCCGGCAGCCTTTTCGATAGACCGGGCATATTCTACGGTCCTTTTTACTGTGTCCATCGCCATCAAAGGCTCTCCGCCGAAAAAATCCACTTCAATGTTCCGGCGGCGTCCGGACTTTGCCACTACAAAATCTATGGCCCGCTTAGCAGTTTCAAAATCCATCGTCATCCGGCGGCCGGTTCCGAAATCCCCGGTAGAGGCAAAACAGTATTTGCACCGCAGGTTACAGTCGTGGGATACATGCAGGCACAGGGCCTTTACCAGTGCCTGCTGCTGCATAGAAGCGGCCTGATTCCGGTCAATATAGGCGTCTTCCTCAAAAAGAAGTCCCTCCGCCGCCAAAGCGCTCAGCTCCTGCCAGGCCTCAGCTAAGGCGCTGGGACTGTGCTGAGGCAAAGCCTGCAAAAGTTCTGAGGGACACCCCTGCTCCCACTGGGGCTGGGCATCTCCCTGCTCTGCCGCCAAGGCGCCGAGCAAGTCATAGGTCACGCCGTCCAGCACGTGGACAGCGCCGCTGTTGACGTCCACGGCAATTTTTACGCCGAGGGCTTGAAAGGTATGTACCATCATTTTTCCCCATTTCGTAAATGATAGAAAAAGGGTGGGAAACCCCACCCTTTCTGAGCGTTTTCTCAATCAGCGGTTCTCGCACTTCTGATTGGCTACGGTGCAAGAGGTCTTGCAGGCGGACTGACAAGAGGTCTGGCACTCACCACAGCCGCCGTGGGCGGCACTGTTTTTCAATGTCGCGCCGTTGAGCGTCTTTACATGCTTCATGGTCTGTTTCCCTCCCCTACTGTTGCGCTTGGGGAAAGTATAGCATATATGTGCCGCAAATTCAATCATTTTCTGCGCTTTTTCTTTGCGCTTTTCTTTTTCCCCCTGCCCAGTAACCCTGCGGCGGCTCCGCCGCACAGGCACCCACAGGCAAGCCCAATACCCCCCTGTTCGATCGACCGGGCCTCAAAAAATATTACGCCTATGGTCAGCAGGAGCAGAAAGAGCACCGCTCCAGTACATAGTCCTACTATGAGTCCCCGTGTGCCGCAGCGGTGTACGGCCAGCATCCCGCCTGCAAACGCGCCGGCCACGCACCCGGCCACGGTAATCTGATAGAGCAGATGCTCCCCGACAGCCCCTCGGGATATGCCCACCGACGCCAGCAGCAGTACCAGCAGGCACACCAGCAGCGCGCCGGCCCCTCCAGTTACAACTCCGGCCCCATAGCGCACCAGCTTAGCGGCCTGATCCTCTTCTTTTTTCTGCATCAACGACCCCTCCCCTGCAATTGTTCCTGTTGGAGCATATGCATCGGGCGGGCCCGGCATGACAAGCCTTTTTATATTGTCCCCCTGTGGAAACAAAGTAAGGGCCGGCTCACAGCCGGCCCTTATCCCGCATTTACTTTTTCTCCTCCGACGCCGGGGCACGCTTCCCGGCAATCGCCGTCTTGGTGAACTCTACCCGCACCCGGTCGGCGCTGGTCTCAATCACCACCGTATCCTCTTTGAGGGTGCAGATGGTGCCCACCAGTCCGCCAATGGTCGTAATCTCATCCCCTACCGCCAGCTCGCTGCGCATCTTCTCTTCCGCTTTTTTCCGCTTATTTTCCGGGCGGATCATCATGAAATAAAAGACTGCGATCAGAAGCACAAAGGGCAGCACCGTCATCAACAGACCTCCGCCGCCTGCCTCCTGTGCCAAAACCGCACCCGTTATTTGTCTTAGCAAATATATCCCCTCCGATTTGAGTTTAGATAGCCGCAGGCCACCATGTAACCTTCATTATAGAACGAAATATAGGATTTGACAAGCCCTTTTCACAGCTTTTCCAAATCTATTACAGCCGCAGGGATAATTTCTCAGAAAACTCGGCCCGAAAAGCTGCGAACGTCCCCTTATCCAGGGCCTGCCGGATGCGCAGGGCGAGGGTATTATAGAAGTAGAGATTGTGCAGCACGGCCAGACGCATAGCCAGCATCTCCTCCGCTGCGAATAAGTGGCGCAGGTATGCCCTGGAAAAATTCCGGCATACCGGGCAGCCGCAGACGGGGTCTATCGGCCGCTCATCCAGCTTATACTTTTCATTTTTAATATTGATGGACCCCTCCCAGGTGTAGAGCTTTCCGTGGCGGGCGTTGCGGGCGGGCATGACGCAGTCAAAAAAATCCACGCCCCGGGCCACGCCCTCAATGATATTTGAAGGCGTACCCACTCCCATAAGATAGCGGGGCTTGCCTACGGGCATATAGGGCTCTACCGCGTCAATGACCTCGTACATTACCTGGGTGGGCTCCCCTACTGCCAGGCCGCCAATGGCGTAGCCCTGGCAATCAATTTTGGAAATCTGCTCCATATGCCAAACCCGCAGCTCTGGAAACGTGGCCCCCTGGTTGATGCCAAAAAGCATCTGCCCGGGGTTTACCGCATCCGGCTGAGCGCATAGCCGGTCATGCTCCGCCTTGCACCGCTCCAGCCAGCGTAGGGTGCGCTCACAGGAGGACTTGGCATATTCATAAGGGGCGGGATTTTCCACGCACTCGTCAAAGGCCATGGCGATATCGCTGCCCAGGTTGGATTGAATCTGCATAGATTCCTCCGGCCCCATAAAAATCCGCCTGCCATCAATATGAGAGGCAAAAGTGACCCCCTCCTCCCTGATTTTCCGCAGGCCGGCCAGAGAAAACACCTGGAAACCGCCGGAGTCGGTGAGGATCGGCCCATCCCAGCCCATGAACCGGTGCAGGCCGCCCATGGCGCGCACCACCTGGTCCCCGGGACGCAGGTGGAGGTGATAGGTATTCGACAGTTCCACCTGGCAGCCAATTTCTCTCAGATCCAGGGCGGAAACCGCCCCTTTAATAACCCCCTGCGTGCCCACATTCATGAACACCGGTGTCTGTACCGTACCATGGGCGCAGGTAAACTCTCCCCGGCGGGCTTTGCCCTCCGTTTTGATTACTTTGAACACAGTAAGACTCCTTTATTTTAAGCTGCTGGAAAACGCTTTTATTCCACTGTGCACGCGGCGGAGAGAGCGGCCTTTTTGACGCCCGGCGCAGGTTCTCCGGCTAAAACCGGCCCAGCGCCGGGCAGATCAATCAGCCGTTCCATGCCGTAGCTTCTCCGCTCTCTTCCCGTTCCCCTAAAAAGGCGGCAATGCCCTGATTAACCAGACGCAGCAGCAGCTCAGCCATTTCGCTGGGAGATCTGCGCATCCCAGTGCGCAGCCAATTCTGCACCACGCCGATGCTGCCGTTGACCAAATAGAGGTAGAGGTACTCCACCGTCTCCGCCTCCACATGCTTCTGACTGGTAAGCCATTGCTCGATATACCGGCTTTGGCACAGGTCCATTACCCGCTTTTGAAACTGCACATCCCCTCGTTCGCTGAGCAAAAGACGGCAAAAACCGCTGTTATCCTTGATATAGCAGAAAATGTTCTCCAAAATCCGGAAGGTTCCACAGCGGTCCTCCATGTCAAAACCGGACAGGTTGACGTTGATCTCCTCCAAAATGTCGTCCTCAATCTGCCGCAGCAGATCATATTGATCCCGGTAGTGGGCATAAAACGTGCTGCGGTTCACATCTGCGCGCTGGCAGAGTTCTTTGATGGTGATTTTTGTAATATCCTTTTGCTCCATAAGAGCCATTAGGCTCTCCTTCAGCACCATTCGGGTATACCGGGTCCTCCGGTCCTGCCTGACGCCGCTCACGGATACAGCCCCCCATCTCCTGCATAGTGATACCGTCCCAATGCAATGTAGAACGCTTATTGAAAATCCGTCTCTCCGGCACCCCATTCCCAACGCTTGCGCACCCACCGAAGCTGCACAACCAAATGTGGCTTTGGTAAGCCAATTATACACGACCCGTAGGGCAATTGCAAGCAAGCGGATATTTTATCTCTTTTACTCTTGTGATTTAGCCAATTATACGTTGAAGCTAAAAATTATCTATGCTATAATTAATTCTTACATGAAAATGGTTAACACGTCCAAACGGCGGGCCCTTTTCCGCCTGGACAGCGGGGTTTCTCCTTGAAATTCGTCAGGATTCCTGCGTTAAACCCCTTGCCAGCCGAAAGAATCCCTCGCCCTTGGGCATATTCCCATTTTTCAAACAAGGCCCAGAGCAAAAACTGGAATTTGTGGAGAAGATATTATGCTTGAAAACATACCGTCTCAATCAATCATGACTGAATTGCTCGGACAATCCTTGTATGAAGTTTGGCAAGCGTTATGCTCGGCTATTGATGAAAAATACGATATGGAGCGGTTATGGAATATTGGCGGTAAAAATTGGACTTATGAGTATAAGTATCGCAGAGGCGGAAAAACTCTCTGTAGCTTATACGCGAAAAGTAGCTGTGTTGGTTTCATGATTATTTTTGGAAAAGATGAAAGAACAAAATTTGAAGATATAAGGGGTACTCTTTCCAACGTTGTTTGCAGGCAATACGATGAGGCAAAAACCTATTGTGACGGGAAATGGGTTATGTTTGAACCGACCAGCACGGTTGATTTTGATGATTACATGAAATTGTTGGCTATCAAAAGAAAGCCGAACCGGAAATAATAATTCTCATTTATCGGGCAGTTATCTGTTGCAAGTAATTGCCCACATAGTTATTCTGACGAAAAATTAAAAACTGGACTTCCATCAACACGAAAGGTAAAAGGAAGGATATTTTCCGTATCTGGTGGGACGCTACGTATGAGGTGGTTTCCATGAATGATATCCCTATAGGTTTTTTCATGGCCCTGTCGGAAAACGAACAGGCTATGAACCGTTTTGGCACACTGTCGGGCAATGCGCGGGAAAAGATAGTGGCCCAGGCCAGAGCGGCAAATTCTCATGAGCAGATGCAGGCTGTCGTCAACACGCTTGCGCAGGGGAGGCAGATGGATGGCTAAAAAAGGCATGGCCCGTCCGGAGCGGACGCATACCCAGCCCCACAACAGCGCTCCGGCGGTTCCGGAACTCCAGGGCGGAGCCAAACGCAGCGGTAAAAACGCAAATCCGGCGATTGCCGGAACCTCCGGTCCTGAGGAGAAGGTCTGGCATCAGGACTCCTAAATATGGAAAGAACCGCATTTACGCGCAGAGCCCGGGGACATATGCCCCCGGGCTCTGCGCCAGTTATTCCAAATTCCCTATGAACATCGCGTCCCCTCTGGTCACGGGAGATACGATTTTTACCCCCTAAAACCGGGCAACACCGCCCCATTTTGGGGCCTTTCCTCGTATTAGCTCGTAGGAGCCTCTTGGAGCGGCGGTTGCGTTGGGATAGGAAAGTATAAGGGGAATCTCCTTGCCGCCCCTTGTGGCTCATTGTGTGCGGTCATTTTTTCTGGATAAGGCGGTTTTACTTCACAACCAGCCTTTGGACAAGCGAATGGTCGCCGTCAAGCAGGAACAGCAGGTGCCGAGCCGCCCCGGAAGGCTCGTTCCTCCCGGCCTCCCATGCCTCGACAGTTCTGGAGGATACACCGAGGGCACGGGCGAACGCACTCTGGGTCAGGTTGAGCGCCTTGCGGGTACGGGCAACATCAGCAGCCTTATACTCGGGGACAGGATCATCGACTTCTACCTCTACCACTTTTGCACGGGACGTATCTCCTTTGGCGAACGCCGCAGCATCTTCGAGGCTGGTCATCAATTCATCAAAGTATTTCTTCTCCATAGTTCACTCCTCCTTTATCGTCTCGACAACCTTACGCACCATCTTCTTCTGGTCTTGGGACAAATCCGTCTGCACATTCTTCGGATAGGCCATCAGCAGGTATATCCGCTCCCGAACAACGACATCAACGTATATCACCCGGCCTCCACCAGACTTTCCTCTCCCCTCAAGGGGGATGCGTACCTTCCTGGCTCCGCCGGTTCCTTGGATAACATCACCAGCCTCCGGGTCTTCTATCAGCAAGTTCTGGAGCACACGAAGCTCATCGTCGCCAAGGTTCATAGCAGCCCACGACTTCTCGAAGCCGGGGGTCAGTACAAACGATCTTCTCATACAGTCTCACCCTCTTGACATCATTATATACTATTCAATCGTAGCAGTCAAGCGTCAAACAGGGCCAACCCACAGACGGGGCCAGCCCTGTTGTCACCATTCACTTAGCGTCGGCCATTCATCCGGGACTTCCGCAGTCGCTCCATCTGATCCCGCATGATTACGAGACGCTCCACGGAGCTGCACCCGGTCGCCAACTGGCTATGTACTCCAAAACGCATGAAGAACGGGGTGCGGTCATCCACATACCGCCGGAGCTCCAGCCTGTCCTGAGCCGCCATCTGTCCATCCATCACAACTCACCACCCTTCAGGCAACGGCCGCAGCAGCGGCCTTCTCGGCTTTCAGCCGCCTCCGATACTCTCTCTGGTAGGCCAGCATCTTCTCCCGGTGCTCCAGGTAGTATGCCCGCTGCCGCTCTTTCTGCTGCTCGTATCTGGCCGCACGTTTTGCGGCAGTCTCAGCCTTGCGCTTCGCAGCGGCAGCGGCCCGCTCCTCCGGGCTCAGCTTGGCGGCCGCCCGGTATGCCTTCTGGTAGGCGGCAATCTTCTCCTTATTCTTCTCCCGGTACTGCTTCTGATAGGCGGCAATCTGCTCTTTGTTGGCCTCATAGTAGGCCCGCTGGCGCTCAGCCCTCTCATACTTCTTCTTCAACTCGGCCCGCTTCCTCTCATCCTCGGCCAGACGACGCCTCTCTTCGGCCTGGGCGTTAAGACGGGCGACGGCCTCCAACTCCTGCTTGGTCAACTGCATAGCTTTCATCGTACATACCATCCTTTCATTTTACTGCCCAGCATACTGGGCTCCGTAGAGACTTCCTATCTGAGCCTTCATCACAACACACTGGGCGATGATGGCATCCAGCTTGGCCTCAAATCCCCGAACATCAACCGGCGGCCAGTGTTCGCCGACGGGCGGCGCTGACACAGCGGGCTCTTGCTGGGTCACTACCTCAGTTACCGGCGGCCGGTCGAGCTCAGCTTTCTGGATCATTTCGTTCATCACCCACTGAGCGGCGTCCCTGCTCCCTTCCTTCCTGAGCTCGGCCAGTTTCTTACAGCCGTGCTTGTCCAGGCAGAGAACATCGGAACTGAGCCTCCGGCATTCCTTGGCCGAGCTCCAGCTTACTCTACGGCGGTAGATCGTCAGCCCCTCGGCCCTATGAATAGCCCTGACGGGTGCCTTGTATCCGAGAATCTCGGCCACATCCCGGCCGCAGTACAGCGGCGTCCCATCGGGTTCGTACACCACCCTGACAGACAGGCTCGGTCTGTACGGTATGGTCGATGTGCTACTCACCGTTATTCCTCCTTTCACGTCCATATTGAAGCTGCCCTCCCAAACCGGGAGGGCGGCTGTTCAGCTCAGTGCGGTGGCGTATGTAGTGGCAAGGCGGTTCAACGTTCGCAACTCCCCACGGAAGAACTTCGCCTCCTTGGTGTAGCCCCTCTCCTTCGCCTCCAGCGTGTAGTCCAGGATGCCCTTGCAGACTCCGGCAACGTACTTCAAAACGTCCAGGATGCTGCACGGCTTATCGTCGAACTCATCGCCGCCCAGGTGGTGCCGCAGGGTCAGGTTGCTCAGGTCGTCAGAGCACATCAGGTAGTGGTCTTCGATGCCAAGGTAGCTCAGGACAACGGTGGCATCATCATGGCTCATCTTTAAGCCCTGCTTGGATGCGGCGGCCATCAGCACAGCGCCGTACTTAATCTCAGTCATCAGTACATTCCCTCCGCCATTTCCTTGAGCTCGGCAGCGGCGTCCACGGCCATGTAGAACAGGCTCAGGAACCGCTCCAGCTCATCCTTCGTCTCCTTGGTAACACTGAACTCCTCGACGAGCTTGTCGGCAACGTACAGCAGGGACTCGACCTTAACGGCCTGATTGCGGACTTCGATCATCTTGACGGTGTTTTTCTCGGTGTTCATTGATTTTTCCTCCAGTATGTAGTATTCTGTGAGGGACCGGGCGGCTTCCTTCCTACGGGGCGCCTCGGTCGCCTCCAGTGGGACGCCCTTGCAGTTTGCGGCTGCGGGGCGTTTCCGTTTTCTTCGGTGGGGGTCAGCTTCCCACGACCGCCCGGTGGGCGGTTTCGGCCGGTTGCTGTCCGGCTCTCGTCAGGCGGGAGTGCAAATGAAGCTGGATTTGAGGAGGCGGAAGTCCCACTCCCATTCATCCACCCCGGGGTAGTTCACCCGGCGGAGGATTTCAACCATCCGGCCCATGTCTTCGACGACTTCTTCATCGGGTTGGTAGGTGGGGTCTTCGATTTCCGGACGGCAGTCCTCCACCCGCCCCATGCACCCGGCGGCGGCGAGGGTTTCAAACACCTTGAAGAAGTTTTCCTTGGCGGCGGCGTAGGCCGGGGTGAGGTAGGTTTCGCCGAGTTGGGCGATAGCGCTTGAGTACATTTCGTTGAAGTTCATTTGAATACCTCCGTTTTACAATTTGTGCCGAACTGGTAACTTTTGTTTGTTTATACTACTATTCTAACTTCCGTTTCGGTAATTGTAAAGCGAAAATTTAACGATTGACTTTGGCATAGTGCCAGAAGATTGTCCATCGTTTATGTGCAGTATGTCAGCGGTGTGCTGATGTGGCACTCGTGCCCCTCTTGAAGACCTCAACGGCAACCGGATCGGCGCTGATGGTGCCTTTCCCGTTCTGCAAGCGGTGCGCCACAAACTCCTTCCCGGAGGCATCAACGTACAGCTCCTCGTACTCAGCCACACTCCCGGCATCCTTGCCGGCCGTGCTCTCAATCAGGCTGGCCTTGCTGGTGTCGTACACCTTCCCACCGATTCGGCGGGTCAGCCTCGGGCTGGTGCTGTTTCCGTAGTGCCTGAGCGGCTGCCCATCGTCGTCCAACACCATGATCTGGTGTCCGAGGAACGCCAGGGCTTTCTCCAGATCGTTGTAGGTGAGCGTCCCCTTCCTGAGCCGGATGTTCATGTTCTGGCGGCTCCATCCCATGAACTCGGCCAGAGCGGCCTGGGCCTTTCCGCTCTTAATGAGCGCAGACCGGATAATCTCGGATGAAGTCATCAGCCGCCGCCCTCCTCAGTCTCGGCAGGTGTGCCGAACACGCCAAGGGCAATAATTGGAACGGAATCTCCGGGTTCCAAGGCTTCGGCGTCCAGGGTGTCTCCATCCAGCAGGAACATCATGCCGGCGGTCAGGTACTTCTGGACACCGGCCCGGAGCATTTCCAGCGTCACATCCCAATACTTCACGCCCGAGGGGCTGTGGGCGGTATCGTTGTCGTATACTCTGACAGCCTTCCCGTCAATGAGCTGCTGGGCGGCCCACTGTCCAACGGGCACATCCTGGGGCCGCTTGGTGTCGTCGATGTGGATGAAGTCAGCCAGCTCGGTCATGGCGCCGTTCATGATGGCGGTGACTGCCTCCAGGGGCATTTTCATGTCAGCCGGGGGCTCCACGTTCTTCTTGCTCTTCATGCGGTCAAAGCCTCCCTTCTCCTCCGTCCACGGATGGACGACCCATCGAAGTCATCCATCGTTCCCTTCACAGGCGGGAGGCCCTTGACCTCCCGGCCCTTGCAGCGGGCCCCCAGGACGCCCTTCTCGCAGACAGCGGTGAGGTTCTCAGACGAGTACAGAAAAACCTCGTTCGCCCTCATGGCCCGGTAGGCCGCCGCAGAGAGCGCACTTCTGGCGTTGTAGGCGTTTACCTCGCACACGACCTCATCGGGGGCATCCAGACGGTACAATTCGTATCTCACCTTCGTTCCTCCTATCAGTCCATGGCCTTGATGTAGTCGTACAGCTCGGCCTTCAGCGTGACGATCTCGGACTCGGCGCTCTCCAGGGCGGAAATCATCGAGCGTTCATCATTGCGGAGCGTCTCGATTTCCCTGGTAGCCATTTCCTGCTCGTGCTGGAGTGTCTCCACCTTGTCCTCCAGATCCACCTTGGCCGCCCGGAGACGGGCGTTCTCGGCCTTTACCTCATCGAAGGCCATGTGCTCGGGGTCAGTGGTCTCAGCGGAGAGGCTTACGGTGCCCTCCTGCTTCGGAGCGCCGAAGGCAATGAAGCGGATCAACTCCTCGGTGCCGCTACTGTCCAGGATTTCCTGGGCACTAGCCAGGTCTTCAATTTCCGTGCTCAAGCCATTAGCCTGAACCTCGGCAATCAGCTCCGCAACGGTCTCAATGTTGTCATACTTACTCATGGTGTCGTCCTCCCAAATCAATATTTGTGGCTTCCCACGACTGCGGGCCATTCGGCTTACCTCCGGTACTCCGGGAGCTCCGCAGTTTCGGCCGGGTGCCTCCCGGCTCTCATCAGGCGGGGGTTCGGACTCTTTTGGCGAACGCCCAATCGGGCAGCGCCGGACGGTTTTTCTTCTCGGAGCCGAACAGCTTCCACGGGCTGTTGTAGAACCGGCTGCAATAGCTCCGCTCTCCTCTGTAAATCGTGGCGTGGAACCCGCCGAGGGCCATGTCCTCGTCAACCCGTTTCTTCAGGTAGCCGACGTGCCGGGAAGACCCGAGATACTGGCCGTCAACAAAAGCGTAATACATCGTCTTGCTCCTTTCTGGGGGACTGGCTTCCCACGACCCTCCCGGCTGGATGCCGGGCGGGTTTCGGCTGGTTGCCATCCAGCTCTCGTCAGGCGGGCGATTCTCAGTAGATGTTGTGGGCGACACAGGCCATACCGTGGATGGCGGAGGCGATCCCCTCCTCGATGGTCTTGCAGTCGTTCCAGCTCTCCGGGCCAACGAGCCGGTGGACTGTGTTCCCGTTTGGAAGGGTGCCGACCACCAGCGTCGTCTCGGTGGGCTCATCTTCGACAACTTCGACGATGAAGCTCTCTTTCTCGCCGATGTAGTCCAAGTAGCCCCAGCCGATCTTGGCGCAGCGTTTGGTCACGGACTTGATGCTCCAGCTCCAGTTTTCGTCGGCCTGCCGCTCCTTGGCGACAGCGGATCGGACGGTGCCCTTGTGCTCTCTCATATCTACCATTTCGATTCCCTCCTGGCCTATCGGCCGTGTTCATTTCGTGGGGCTTACCCCCGGTACACTTCCTCGACGTTGGCGACCACGATGGTGTTGGCGGTTCCGCCGAGGTCGAGGCGGAGCTGAACGTCATCGCCGTCGTCCTCGTAGCCGACCGCAACGTGCTCGCTGCTGACTTCCAGGACTTCCAGCCCTTCGTCCTCCAGGGCTTCGACTAAATCTTCCAGGCGGCCGAACCATCCCAGGTTCTCCAGCTTCTCAATCATCGTCATTTCGTGTACCTCCCGGCCTTTGGCCTTGACTTTCTCCTGCCGCTGTGTTACCGTGGAGGGGCGGGGATAAGGCAGGTTCCTCCCGCCCCTCTTTGGGTGTTAGGCTCCTTTCTTGCTTGGTCGGCTGGGGGAGCCTAACTTTTTACTGGTCTTTGCTGGTGCCCTTGGTGTCGTGCTGGATTCCGGTAGCGATGAACTTGATGCACTTGACGGCATCCTCATCGGAGTGGCCGTTGGCCTTCAGCCAATCAATCAGCCGTGCGGTTTCCGTAGCGGTCATGCTACATTCCTCCATTTGCTTTACCTCCTGCCCGGTAAGATTTCCCGCTTGGAGGTCGTGCCCTCGGTTGCGGGGTGTTGGCACCGTTTGTACCAAACTGGTATTGTGTGTTGTTTTATGATACTATTCTAACTGCCAAACTGGTAATTGTAAAGCGGAAATTTAATTTTGATACTCTGAAAAATACATAAAGTTTTGGCTTCGTTGTTGTGCAAATTACCGAACTGGTAGTTATCACGTTTTCAGCACCATTTCTGGGCAAAAAAGAAAAAGCCCCTTCCTGACGCACCATCAGATCGGTGCAAAATCAGGAAGGGGCTTTGTGACGCCGTGGGAGCCGTTTTAAGGCCGGTTTCCGTTTTGGTAGGGATTTATATAGGTAACAGGCCAGGATGGCGTCAATGCTGCTTTATTTCGATTGTGGAGGGCATTGTGCCGTTGTGGTAAGTTGTGCAGGTGATTTCTCTCGTCTCCAGTCAATGCGGGGCCACGGGCCATCGCTCCGGGCCAGCGTACATGGTGTGCGGATTTGTAACTAAAAATGTCTTTCTGTGACGGATACTGCGTATTAGCTCGTAGGATGCGTTTTAAGACACGGTTGCTTTGGGTGGTATAAGTATATTACCGGACGGCGTTGGAGCGATTTGGTATTTTTTGCCGTTGGAAAAACCTCTGATAATTCCTCGTTTTAACTCGATTTCACGCCAAAAAGTTAAAAACCTCGGATTTTACTCTGTTTTTCGCCGTTTTTGCCCCTTGCGGGGGCCTCCCACCCGTCCTACTGCTGCGTGGGAACGTAGCCATCAACGGAGCGGGCAGGAGGCCAGGCGCAGTTACTCCTTCTGATCGGGCAGGCCGAAGTAGAACTCCTGCCGCTCAGGCGTGGGCGGAGCATCCTCAGGGGCGGGTTCACCGTTGGCGGCGTCCTGATCGTCAGCAGAGGTCGTGTCCTCTCCGGCGAGCGCATAGGCGCACTTCCTCCGATTGTACTCCTCCATCACCTCGTTCTTGTGCTGCTCGCTTACCTCGGCCGGCAAGCCGGGGGACGCAACCATCACCGGCGTCCTTTCGGCGCCTTCTTTGACTTTGGCGAGGACATCATCCAGCGCATACATGGGAACACCATTGTTCTCCAGCACCATGATGATTTCGCACACGACGACACTCGGGTCAAAAATTCTAACCATTTTCGCTCCTCCTCAGCTATTATTCCGCTTGATGCTGTTGAACTGCTCCATGGTCTGCTTCAGCTTATCGAATCCATACATAGCGGCGAAGCAGACGAAGAAGCCAAGGACGATGGCGCCGACCACCATGTACCATGTGACCTGGATGCCGGCGATCTGGCACATGGCGAAGAAGGCAACCAGCGTCACGGCCATGGCGACAAGGAACGCCAGCACGTTGGTGGGCAGCTTCTTCCAGGTCAGGCCCTTCAGAACATCGACAATGATGTTCGTGACGATCACGAGGGCCAGCACCACGGGCAGGATGATGGAAATAACGACGGGGATGTTCTGAATGACATCTTCCATGATTTCTTCCTCCTCAAATCTTCTTGCAGTAGTCCAGGGACACCCAGCCGAGACCGGACTTCAGCTTGCCCCAGAGGGTAGCGCCCTTTCCGGTGGCCTCACTGACGATGGTGTAGACGCCGGGGGCGATGGCTTTCTGGACGATAGCGGAGTCGGTACTGGGGCTCTGGCGGATACGCAGGTCGGTGGCGGTGATGCGGACCTTGTACGGGACCTTGCTCACCGGGGCGGCGGGGGCCTGGGACGTACCAGAGGCTCCCAGCTTGGCGTTCACCTTGGCGGCGATGTCAGGCAGCCGCTCGTAGATGTAATCGCCGGGACAGGCTTTGTTGGCAAACCAGCGATGAACAGTGAGGTTCTGCTGGTCCACCCTGCCCACCAGATTCTTGTCCCCCTTCCACAGCAGCTTCTTGATGCCGTTCCGCTGGCAGATGTCAGCGCACAGCTCAATCAGGGCGGCCATGGCCTTCTCGGTGATGGCGTAGGGGTGCGTTGCGTCGCTGGCGACCTCGATGGTCACGGCCTGATAGTCGTTGGACTTGCCGGAAATGCCATTGACCCGGATGGGGGTCTTTACTCCGTTCACGGTCTTGTAGCCGCCAGTACACCAGCTCCGATCCTTCTCCTCCACGCACAGGCCGATGGAGCCGTCGTAGCCTACGACGTAGTTGCAGGACGCCTCCTTGCTGCTTGGCTGGAACACCTCGCACCCACGCTTGGCCGTGACCTGACCGACGAAACAGTGGATGGTGATGGTGTCGATGGCGTGGTTGCGGTTGGGAGTCCTGTTCGGGGAAATCATTCTAACGGTAGCCAGGGAGCTATTCGTAAATCCCACGGTACTGCCACTTCCTTTCTTCGCATACTTGTCGAAATACTTCTGGCCGTAGCCGGTCCGCCGGGTCTTGGCAGCCGCACTCTGGTCCGCCGGACGCTCAAACTGGAGCAACACCGCGTCAGAGGCAGCCTGGACGCTGGAGGTGGTCTTCAGGACGTTCAGCACCGCCTTATAGCCGGTAGACAGCTCCTGCATCAAGAATCCGAGCTGCATCTCCAGGTCCCCGATGCTCTTCCCAGCGGCCTTGGCATAGGCCAGCAGAGCCGCCTTCCGGCTCCAGTACGTCCACTGGCACAGGCCATATCCGGCCTTGTCGTGGATGAAATTACCATAGGTCCCGTGGTCCACCATCTCGGTGTACTCAGCGTCAGCCATGCCCAGCTTGCCTTCGTAGCTATTCTGGAGGTTGTCCGGGCGCAGGCCGCTCTCGGCATACAGGTTCCCCATCAGGCCGGCGGCACCAGCATCAGTGAGGCCCTGGGCCTTCAGATAGCTCCAGATTTTTTCCTCTGTATTCAATTATCCTACTCCTCCTTCTTCCCCGCCCTCATCGGGCGAATCATCTTCAGTCCGGCTTTGGCCGAACACCACGCCTTCGTTATGCTCGAAGATATTCTCAACCACCTTCAGGCCGCTCATGCCCAGGAGCGTGATGATGGCCTGGCGGCTCAGCTCCTCAACCGGGAACGGCTGCTC
>CANAAV010000016.1 GCA_947346365.1 uncultured Flavonifractor sp. | reverse complement strand
AATAACCCGGAGAGGTCCATAAACGAAGCAAAGAGGATACGCCACAAACAGCAGGTCTATGAACGGCTTTACCGGGAGGGGCAGGTGGAAAACCCCCACCGTCTGCGCACCAAGGCCCTCCCCGCCGCCGGAGCGGGCGTTTACGGCGGCGCAGGCTCTTACCGCCCTGCGCTGGATGGGAACCGCCCTGGCAGCGGCGCTTCTGCTGGGGGTGAACGCGCGTTTTGCCCTGCGGCTGCGCCGCTGCCGCAGGCCCTATCCCATTGAAGGCTGCTCCAGGCGGACGTATCTGGCGGAGGGGCTGCCCTCCCCCTGCCTGTTTGGGCTGCTGCGCCCGGCGGTCTATCTGACCCCGGCGGCGGTCTCCACCCCGGAGCGGCTGGGCCACGTGCTGGCGCATGAGGAAACCCACGCCCGGCACTTGGACCCCCTGTGGGCGCTGCTGCGGTGTGTATGCCTGGCCCTGTACTGGTTTGATCCCCTGGTGTGGATTGCCGCCGCCGCGTCCCGGACCGACTGCGAGCTGGCCTGTGACGAGGGAACCCTGGCCCGACTGGGGGAAGGGGAGCGCATTGCCTACGGCCAGACCCTGCTCTGCCTGGTTCCGGTGCGGGGACGTCCGGCGGAGGGCCTTTTGACGGCCGCCACTATGGCATCTGGGAAGCGGGAGCTGCAAGAACGCGTCACCCGCATTGCCCAAAGACCCCGGCAGCTGGCGGCGGCGGGCGTCGCCGCGGCGGTGCTGGCAGGGGCGGTGTGCGCCTGCACCTTCACCGGGGAGAGGCAGACGGCGCCCCCGCCCGTCTCCGGCCAGGCGGACGCGGTCCTCCAGGATTGGGGGGAGCCGGAAACGGCGCTTTCCCTGGACGGCGCCCGGCGCTATGAGCCGGAGCCCTTTTCCATACAGGTCAAGGGGGAATGGACGCAGCAGGATGAGCTCTACCGGGAGGGGGACCCCTATGAAATCCACATCCTCACCTCCTATCAGGAGGAGATGCAGTATTTTGCCGTGGTGGACAAACGCCGGGAACACCCGGAGTACCGCTGTTTTCTGGCCCTGCCCCTGGGGAGCGGGACCGGTTTTACCGGCGGCGGGGGTTTTCCGGAAGGGCTGTTTGGACAGGAAGGACCGGTGGACGCCATCAGTTACCGGACGCAGGAGGGCGGCGAGCGGACGGACTATGTCTGTATCGGTTCAGACGGCGCGCCTGTCCGCCTGGTACAGGCCGCGGCCGGCATGTCGGAGACCTTCCATGTGGACTGCGACGGGGACGGGAATGCCGAAGTGGTGGCACCCGGACAGCTGTTTTTCCAGCGGGAGGACGGAATCTATTGGGTCAGCCTGGTCCAGCTGTGGGCGCAGGCCTATCCAGAGTACGTTTGGGACCGGTGGAGCGGCGGCTGGGACCCGGCTACGGGCGTGCTGGAGGCTGCGGGGACTGTGCAGGGGGAGGACGGAGTGACCCGGAACTGGACGCGCTATCTCCGCTTTGACGGGGAGAGCCTGCTGGTCTACAGGGACCCCAGAACCTGCGAAGAGCATGTGATGTCGGGCATCGACGCGCCGGAGGCGGTGGTGGAAACGGCCAAGGAGCTGGTCCGGACGTGGACGCCGCGGCCCGGCGGCGCGCCTTTTTCAGATCCGGCGGAGTACGACGATTGGCGCGTGGAGAGCATCACCGGCCCTACAGAGCTTCAGGTGGGGGGCATCCGGCTACAGGTTTACCGGTTTAACTACGAATACCACACGGCCACGCCTGAAAAGGTGATTATAGCAGGCGGCAGATACATCACTGAGGACGACTGGGTAATGCCGGGCTATCCCAACTGCGATTATCTGTTTTTCCAAGTGGAAGAGGATGGGGATTTGCGCTTTTTGTGGCATGAGATGTCCAACGACATGGGGCCGGAGCAGCTGGCTCAGCCGGGACTGCACCGGCTGGGGCTTCTCCAGGACGATCCGGTATACCAGGTGCAGGGCCTGTGGGACGCGCTCGCCGGCGCGGAGGAGCTCACGCTGTATTTGGCGACGGCGGACGGCGAGGGCGGCGGCGCGTATTCCACCGCCATAAGCTGGGGCTACAACAGACCCGGGGATATCACGAGTGATTTTAACTGGGAGGAGCTGAAAGAGGCCCCGCTTTTGGATCAAAAGGAAACCGACGTCCTGCGGGTGGAGCAGGGAGAAAATTCCCTGACCTTTTACCGGCGGCCCCAGCTGGTGGAATACCGCCGGGACGGAGCGCGCCGCTGGTTTAAGGCGGAGCAGAACGCGACGGACGGCGGGTTTGCCGGGGAACTGTTTGAGTATATCCGCCAGTGGTACGACGAGATCGAAGCGGAGGCTCTGGAGGCGAACGTCGCCGTCCCGGACGGCGGCCGCGGCCGGGAGGAGATCGCCCGGGAGTGGGTGGAGCGGTATGAGGGGACCCACCTGCTGGCCACCAGGGGGAGCAAGTGGCGGTGGACCTACCTGGATGTGGTCAGTGTGGAAGAGGACGCCGGGGTACCGCGGGAGAGTTATCCCGCTGCGATTGGAGATCGAGAGGCGTTCTTGATCTGGTACAGCGTGGTGTTTGTACCCGAGAACGAGGCCGCCCGGAACTGGTCCATGGCGGGCAACACCATGGAGTACGAGGGGGAGGGCGCTCCGGAGGGGGCGTTGCAGTGGTGGCGGTGCGCCTACCTGTACCGGGATGAGAACGGCTGGCGGTGCGACGGCACAGGGACGGGGCCGTAAGACTCTGCGCGCCGGCGCAGGCAGATCAAACGGCCCTTTGACGCGGCGGGGGAGCGCGGAGATTTCGCGTTCCCCCAGGTTGTCAAAAAATTCTCGCAGAGTTCGCGCCGCTGGGCGCGAATCAAGTAAAGGTTCGTTTTCTCCGGCGACATGTGCGTCGGAGAAAACACTTCTCGGTCTGTCAGTGCACGGATTGTCCACTGTAAGTGGACAATCCGTGCGCGCCACAGGCCGCAATTGGCTCGAAAAAGCGGCAAAGCCGCTTTTTCGACAGTCTCGGGGGAGCGCGGAGATTCCGCGTTCCCCCGTCCTTTTCATTGACTAGAACTTTCCAACCGTATATAATAGATAACATCAAAAAAGCGCGAAAGGCGGCAAAAGCTATGAAACGGCTGGTTATCGAGCAAGAGGCCTTGAAAAGCAATATCGCCGCCGTCAAGGAGCGGGCGGGGAGCGCGTGCATTTACGCCCTGCTCACCGGAGACGGCTTCGGCGCGGGCATTGTGGAGCTGGCCCAGCTTCTGCGGCAGGAGGGGGTTGGGCGCTTTGCGGTGTCCGAACCCGGCGAGGCCAAGATCTTGCGCAAGGCCGGATTGGTGGAGGAGGAGATCTTGATGCTCCGCTGCACCACCAATCGGGAGGAGCTGGAGGAGCTGCTGGACCTGAACGTAGTGTGTACCGTGGGCTCCGCCGATACGGGCATGGCCCTCAACGCCGTGGCGGAGGCCCGCTCCACCATAGCCGAGGCCCATATTCAGATCGACACCGGCATGGGCTTCGGCGGCTTTTTGTCCAGCGAGCCGGAGCGGATTCTAAGCGCCTACCGCAGCCTGCCCAACGTGGCCCTGTCCGGCGTGTATACCCAGTTGCACGCCGCGAAGCCCGGCGGAGGGGACGCCCAGGGCCAGCTGGAGGAATTCCGGCAGGTGGTGCAGGCCATCCATGCCGCCGGATTTGAAACGGGCACGGTCCACGCCGCCGGGTCCTTTGCCCTGATGCACTGGGAGCAGGCTGTGCTGGACGGGGTGCGGGTGGGTTCCGCCCTGCTGGGCCGGTGCCGCCGCGTGCGGGGGGACGGCCTGCTCCGGGTAGGCCATGGAGAGGTGGAGATTGAGGAAACCCGCTGGCTGCCCAAGGGCCATACCGTAGGCAACGAGGCGCTCGTCACCCTGAAAAAGCCCACGCGGGTGGCGGTGCTTCCGGTGGGCTATCAGAACGGCTTCACCGTGGGGCGCAGCCGGGATGCCGGCCTATGGGCCGCTCTGCGCCGCTGGTGGGGCGCAAAGCGCGTCTGCGTGCGTATCAATGGGCAGCGCGCCCGTGTCATCGGCCGGGTGGGCGCCATCGAGACCATTGTGGACGTGACCGATTTGAAATGCGCGGCGGGGGACGTCGCCGTCTTTGATATCGACCCGGTGTATGCCAAGGGCTTTGTCCGGGAATACCGTTGAATTGAAAACAGATAGGGAGTGCGGCTATGCGAGCAGTTGTTACACGGGTAAAAAGCGCCAGCGTCACCATTGACGGGGCGGTGAACGGGCAGATTGCGCAGGGCTTCCTGGTGCTGCTGGGGGTAGGGAGCCAGGACACCGAGGCGCAGGCGGATAAGATGGCGGATAAAATCTGCGGCCTGCGTATTTTTGAGGACGAAAACGAGAAGATGAATCTGAGTCTGGAGGCGGTGGGGGGCAGCCTGCTGGTGGTCAGCCAGTTCACCCTTTATGCCGACACGAAATCCCGCCGCCCGGGCTTCACCGGGGCGGCTAAGCCGGATACGGCCGTTCCCCTGTACGAGCGGTTTATGGACCAGTGCCGCCGGCGGGGGTTCACGGTGGAACACGGGCAGTTTGGCGCGGACATGCAGGTCTATTCCCAGAACGACGGCCCCGTGACCATTTGGCTGGACACCGATACCATGTAAAAGGGGTATGATGATGAAGATTAAACTGATGCAGGTGGGCCAGATCGGCACCAACTGCTACCTTTTGGAGGACGAAACCACCCGTTGCGCCGCCATTGTGGACCCCGGCGGGGAGGCCCAGGGCATTTTGGAGCAGATTCGGGAGACGGGGGCGCAGGTGTGCGCCATCCTGCTGACCCACGGGCACTATGACCACACCGGGGCGGTGCGGGAGCTGCGGCAGGCGCTGCCCGGCGTGCCGGTCTACCTTCATCCCGCCGACGCCGCCCTGCTGGGGACCGCCGTAATGCCGCCCATTGGAGAGACCGTCCCCTATGGAGATGGGGATACGGTGGCGGTGGGGCCTCTCGCCGTCCATGTGATGCATACTCCCGGCCACACTCCCGGCGGGGTGACCCTGCGGGTAGGGGATGTGCTCTTCACCGGAGACACCCTGTTTCAGGGCTCTATGGGCCGCACCGACCTGGGCGGCGGCTCCTATGAGCAGATTATGGCCTCTTTAAGGCAGCTGGGCGGGCTGGAGGGAGATTTCCAGGTGCTTCCCGGCCACATGGGACTGTCCACCCTGGAGCAGGAGCGCAAGGGCAACTATTATATGCAAGAGGCCATGGGGCGCTGAGATGAAGCTCTATTTCGAGGGACACGAGTATAAATACGCCGTCGAGCAGATGCTGCTGACGCTGTTCCCGGACCAGCGGCCGGAGTATCCGGCGGCTGCGCCGGAAGCGGGGGAGGACGCGCTGCGGCTGAGCCTCTCCCACGGGGCGGTGTGGTGTACGGCTTCGGCCCGGCTCAGCTGGCGGGGAAAGCGCTTTTCCGGGGTGCGCCGCTGCCGGGAGGCGGAGCTGGCCGGAGGGCGGGATGCGGACCGGGCGCTCCAGCGGATTCTGAAGCTGGCGTTTTATGACGCGGGCGTCCGGGCCCTGGGCCGGGAGCCCCCCTGGGGGGCCATGACCGGGGTGCGCCCGGTGAAAATCCCCGTCAAGGCTATGCTGGGCGGGGCGTCGCCCGCCCAGGCGGAGGCTGTTTTGCGGGATACCTACCGGGTCTCGCCGCCCCGGCGGCGGCTGGCCATGGACTGCGCCGGCGCCAGTCTGGCGGCCCGGGCCGCGCTGTTCCCGGACCAGGCGTCCTTGTATATCGGTATTCCCTTCTGCCCCACCCGCTGCGCGTACTGCTCCTTTGTCTCCGCCGATGTGGGCCGGACGCTCAAGCTGGTGGAGCCCTTTTTGGACGCATTGGTGCGGGAGGCCGCCGCCGCGGGCCGGGCGCTGGAGCAGGCGGGGCTGCGGGTGCGCAGCGTGTACATGGGCGGCGGCACCCCGACCACCCTCTCGGCGCCCCAGCTGGACCGGCTGATGGGGGCTGTGGCGGAGCATATTGACCTGTCCGCCTGCACCGAGTACACGGTGGAGGCCGGCCGGCCGGACACCATTACGGCCCCAAAGCTGGAGGTGCTCCACCGCAGGGGAGCGGGCCGGGTGTCGGTCAACCCCCAATCCATGGACGACAGGGTTTTGGCCGCCATGGGACGGGCGCACCGGGCGGAGGATGTCCTGCGGGCCTACGCCCTGGTCCGAGAGAGCGGGATTCCCTGCGTCAACATGGACCTGATCGCCGGCCTGCCCGCCGACAGCGCGCAGGGCTTTCGCTCCACATTGGATCAGGTACTGGCGCTGGGGCCAGAAAATATTACCGTGCACACGCTGGCCCTGAAAAAAGGTTCCCGGCTCATGGCCCAGTGGGGAGAGGGGGAGACCCTCCTCCCAGAGGGGGCGCAGGTGTCCGCCATGCTGGATTACGCCTGGAAGGCGCTGCGGGAGGCGGGATATGGACCCTACTACCTCTACCGGCAGAAATATATGTCCGGCTCCTTTGAAAACGTAGGCTGGACCCGGCCGGGATTTGAGAGCCTGTACAACATCTGTATGATGGAGGAGCTGCACACCGTAGTTTCCCTGGGCGGCGGGGGCGTAACCAAGCTGGTGGACGCCAGGAGCGGGCGGATTGTACGCCTGAGCAACGCGAAATATCCCCAGGAATACCTGCGGGATTTGGAAAAAACGCTGGCGGAAAAGGGGCGGCTGGTGGAATTCCACGCCGTTCAGGCCGGTTAGAAATTCAAGCGCCGGGAAAGCTAGTCCAAACCGGCGTCAGACAGGCAAGAAACGCATCAAACAGGAAAGAAGGCAGAGTATTATGTCCGATTGCACGCACGAGTGTTCCTCTTGCGGGGAGAGCTGCGGGGAGCGCACCGCTCCCCAGGACCTGCGCGCTCCCGCCAACCCCCTGTCCCACATCGGGAAGGTCATCGCCGTGGTCAGCGGCAAAGGCGGCGTGGGCAAAAGCACGGTGGCCTGCGCCCTGGCCTGCGCCATGGCGGAGCGGGGCAAGCGGGTGGGGATTCTGGACGCCGATATTACCGGCCCCTCGATTCCCACGGCTTTTGGCGTCCACACCAAGGCGGAGGGCAATGAGCTGGGCATCTACCCGGTTCCCAGCGCCGGCGGCATCCAGATTATGAGCCTGAATCTGCTCATGGAGCAGGAGACGGACCCGGTGATCTGGCGGGGGCCCGTCATTGCCGGGGCGGTGAAGCAGTTCTGGACCGATGTTGTTTGGGGAGATCTGGATTACCTGTTTGTGGATATGCCTCCCGGCACGGGAGATGTGCCCCTGACGGTCTTTCAGTCCCTGCCGGTGGACGGCATTGTGGTGGTTACTTCCCCCCAGGACCTGGTGCGCATGATTGTGACCAAGGCGGTGAAGATGGCGCAGCTGATGCACATTCCCGTGCTGGGACTGGTGGAGAACTACAGCTACTTTAAGTGCCCGGAGTGCGGCGGGGAGCACGCCGTTTTTGGCCAGAGCCATTTGGAGCAGGTGGCCCAGGAGCTGGGACTGAAGGTTCTGGCCCGGCTGCCCATTGATCCGGCGGTGGCGGCCGCGTGCGATCAGGGCAGAATTGAGGGGTTTGCCCCCAACTATTTGGCGGACGTGGCCCGGCAGCTGGCGGAAGACTGAGCGGAGAATTGGAACGATTGACCGAAGAGAAGCACGCAAAGGGCGGCCCGCTGGCATACGGGCCGCCCCGTCTTGCCGCATATGGAGAAGGAGCGGGAGCATATGGCTGAATTGACCCCCATGCGCAGGCAATACCAGGAGATGAAGGAGCAGCACCCCGACTGCATTCTCTTTTTCCGGCTGGGAGATTTTTACGAGATGTTCGACGAGGACGCACGGGTTGCGTCCAGGGAGCTGGAGCTTACCCTGACCAGCCGGGACAGGGGCAAGCCGGAGGAGGAGCGCACCCCTATGTGCGGGGTGCCGTACCACTCTGCCGACGCGTACATTGCCCGCCTCATCAGCCGGGGATATAAGGTAGCCATCTGTGAGCAGATGGAGGACCCCGCCCAAGCCAAGGGCCTGGTGGAGCGGGAGGTAATCCGCATCATTACCCCCGGCACGGTGATCGACGCTTCAATGCTGGAGGAGGGGCGCAACAACTATATCTGCGCCATCTACCGGGACAGCCAGGGCTCTGGGGTGTGCTTTTGCGACATCTCCACCGGCGAATGTGCCGTCAGCGCCTTTGAGACCGGGGAGGCGGAGGAGGAGCGGCTTTATAACGAGCTGGGCCGCTTCTCCCCCAGGGAGGCGCTGCTCAGCGGGGGAGCCTGGTCTGACGGGCCGCTTTTGCGCTTTCTCACGCAAAAGCTCGCCTGCCGGTGCGAAAACGGCGGGGAAGAGCGCTTTTACCCCGATACCGCTCTCGCGCTGGCGCGGCGGCAGTTCCGGGAGGGGCTGGACGCTCTGCCGGAGGGAAGCGAGCGGGCGCTCCAGGCGGCGGGAGGACTGCTGAGCTATCTCTACGAGACCCAAAAAACCGATCTGTCCCACATCTCCGCGCTGCGCTGCCTGTCGCAGGGGCAGTTTATGGAGCTGGATCTGACCGCCCGGCGGACACTGGAGCTGACCGAGACCATGCGGGGCGGAGAGAAGCGGGGGAGCCTGCTGGGGGTGCTGGATACGACCCGCACGCCCATGGGCCGGCGGCTCATCCGTGCCTGGATTGAGCGTCCGCTGCTCTCTCCCGCCGCCATAAGCCGCCGCCTGTCCGCCGTGGAGGAGCTGGCGGGAGACTCGATCGGCAGGGAGGAGCTGCGCCTTGCGCTGCGGGAGGTGGGCGACCTGGAGCGCCTGATCGGGCGCATTGTCTACGGCAGCGCGGGCGGGCGGGATCTGACGGCGCTGTCCAAGGGGCTGGGCCGCCTGCCCGCTGTGCGGGAGCTGCTGGCCGGCCGTACCTGCGCTTTGCTGTCCCGCCTGCGGGAGGAGCTGGACGATCTGGAGGAGCTGCGCGGGCTGATCGACCGGGCCATTATCGACGATCCCCCGTTCTCTGTTCGGGAGGGAGGCGTAATCCGCCCGGGCTTTGACAAAGAGGCCGACCGCCTGCGGGAGATCATTACCAATGGCAAAGGGATGGTAGCCGCCGTAGAGGCGCGGGAGAAGGAGCGCACCGGAATTAAAAGCCTGAAGGTGGGCTTCAACAAGGTATTCGGCTATTACATTGAGGTGTCCAAATCTTATTACAGCCAGGTCCCTGAGGGCTACGTGCGCAAGCAGACCCTGGCCAACTGCGAACGCTATATCACCCAGGAGCTCAAAGACATGGAGCACGCCATCCTGTCCGCCAAGGACCGGATCGACGCCCTGGAGTATGAGCTGTTCTGCCAGGTGCGCGCGCGCGCCGCCGCCCAGGTGAGCCGTGTGCAGCGCTCCGCGGCGGCGGTGGGACAGCTGGATGTGCTCTCATCCTTTGCTGCTGCGGCGGCGGAATACGGCTACTGCCGGCCGGAGGTGGATTTGTCTGGCGTATTGGAAATTGCTGAGGGCCGGCATCCGGTGGTGGAGCGGCGGCTGAAAAACAGCCTGTTTGTGCCCAACGACACCCGCATGGATGCAGGAGAGAATATAGCGGCCATCATTACCGGACCCAATATGGCGGGCAAGTCCACCTATATGCGCCAGGTGGCGCTGATTGTGCTTATGGCCCAGATGGGCTGCTTTGTTCCCGCCAGAGCGGCGCGTATCGGGGTGGTGGATCGGGTATTTACCCGCATCGGGGCCAGCGACGACCTCTCTGCCGGACAGTCCACTTTTATGGTGGAAATGAGCGAGGTGGCGGAGCTGCTGAAAAACGCCACACCCCAAAGTCTGCTGATTTTAGATGAGATTGGACGCGGCACCTCTACCTATGACGGCATGTCCATCGCCCGGGCGGTGCTGGAGTACTGTACGGATAAAAAATGCCTGGGGGCCAAGACGCTCTTTGCCACCCATTATCACGAGCTCACCTGCCTGGAGGGCCAGCTGCCGGGGGTGAAAAATTACAGCATCGCCGCGAAAAAGCGCAAGGAGGACGTGGTTTTTCTGCGTAAAATTGTCCGGGGCGGCGCGGATCAGAGCTATGGAGTAGAAGTGGCCAAGCTGGCGGGAGTTCCGGAGCGGGTGATTCAGCGCTCACGGGAGATTCTGGAGGAGCTGGAGGGCGCGGCCGCTCCTCCGCCTGCCCCGTGTGCCCCTTCGGCTGCTCCGGCCGGCCAGGTGTCGCTGCTGGACATGGGCAGCGCGCAGGCGGCAGAGCGCCTGCGCCGGACAGATGTAAACACCCTTACGCCCATCGAGGCCATGAATTTGCTCTACGAGCTCAAGCAGCTTTTGTCCTGACCGGGCGGAAAGGAGAAACCAGCCTATGACAGCGCATATTCAACGCTTAGATCCCCATGTGGCCGACCTGATTGCCGCCGGCGAGGTGGTTGAGCGCCCTGCCAGCGTGGTAAAGGAGCTGATGGAGAATGCCGTAGACGCCGGGGCGGGGAGCATTACGGTGGAGATTCAGCACGGGGGCATGACGCTGATCCGGGTTACCGACGACGGCTGCGGCATCGCCGCGGCGGAGGCGCCCACCGCGTTCCTCCGCCACGCCACCAGCAAGCTGCGTGCAGAGCGGGATTTAGAGGCCATCGGCACCCTGGGCTTTCGGGGGGAAGCCCTGGCGGCGATTTCCGCCGTCTCCCGCATTGAACTGCTTACCCGTGCCAGGGGTACGGAGTTGGGGACCTCTCTCACCCTGGAGGGGGGCGTGGTAATTGCCCAGGAGGAGGCCGGCTGTCCCCAGGGGACCACCATCGTGGTGCGGGACCTGTTTTATAATACCCCCGCCCGGCTGAAATTTATAAAAAAGGACGCCGCCGAAGGCGCGGCCTGCTTCGCCGTGGTACAGCGCCTGGCCCTGTCCCATCCGGAGATCGGAATTAAATTTCTTCGGGACGGCAGGCAGGAACTGCTCACGCCCGGCGACGCCAGGCCGCAGAGCGCGCTGTACGCCGTGCTGGGCCGGGATTTGGCGCTGGGCTTTCTCCCGGTACAGGGCGCCGGAGAGGACATGTGCGTCAGCGGCTTTGCCACACGGCCCGCCTGCTGCCGGGGGACGCGGGGGCATCAGTTCTTTTTTGTAAACGGACGCTATGTAAAAAGCCGTACCATGATGGCGGCGCTGGAGGAGGCCTACGCCAATCAAAAAATGGTAGGGAAATTTCCCGGCTGCGTGCTTTACCTGACCTGTAGGCTCAGCACGGTGGATGTAAACGTCCACCCGACGAAGCAAGAGGTGAAATTCGGCTCGGACCGGCGGGTGTTTGACGCGGTGTACTATGCGGTCCGGGCGGCGCTGGACAACGACTGTGCCCGCCCGTCCGCCGTGGCCGCGCCCCGGCGCAGCATACCGCCGGTTCCGCCCAAGCCCGCCGAACAGAGGGGCGGCTTTCACTCCATGACCGTCCAGGAGCTGCGCCAGAAAGCAGACTGGAGCGCCCCCGCCCTTCCCCTTCACGACGTCACCGCCCCCAAAGCCCCTATTCCGGCGGAACCGGCGTTCCGCCCCGCTCCTGCGGCGGAACAGCAGCGGCCCTGCGTCCCCGCCCCGGCGGGGGAAAAAGAGGAAACGCCCGCCGTCCGGCGGGAAGAGGACGCCCAGGAGATTCCGCAGATGCCTCCGGCGCAGTCCTGGCGTATGGCGGGGGAGGTGCTGGACACTTACATCATCGTGGAGCAGGGGGACAAAGTCCTCTTTATCGACAAGCACGCCGCCCACGAGCGGCTGCAGTTTGACCGCCTGAAGGCGGAGGGGCGCCAGATTATGGTCCAGGCCCTGCTCTCTCCGCTGGTGTTCACCCCGCCCATGGAGGAGGGGGCCGCGCTGCTGGCCCACCTTCCCCTGCTCAGCCGCTTTGGATTTGAGGTGGAGGACTTTGGGGGCGGCGCGGTAATTGTTCGCAGCGCCCCTTCGGAGGTGGACGCCGGGGAGATCGAAGGCATCCTCACCGCCCTTGGGGAAGAGCTGCTGTCTACCGGCCGGGCGGACCCGGAAAGCGCCAGAGACGTTCTGATGCACACAATAGCGTGCAAGGCGGCCATCAAGGGCGGGCAGAAAAACAGCCGGGAGGAGCTTTTGAAGGTGGCCCGGGCGGTTATGGACGGGCAGGTGAAATACTGCCCCCACGGCAGACCGGTGGCCATTGAGCTCACCAGGGCCCAGCTGGAGCAGCGCTTTGGACGCAGTTAAGGCCGGCTTTGGTCCGGGAGAGGGCTGTGGGGCCGAAAATTTCTCTCTTCGACGGAGTGCGAGGGTTTTCTGCATTTAATTGGTATATATTGGATGCATCTTCCTAGATAGAAAGGGTGTATCCGATATGCAAAAGACAAATAACCTCCAGGACCTGTTTCTCCTGCGTGCCCGGAAAAGCCGGGCCAGCGTCACTATTTTTCTAATCAACGGCTATCAGCTGCGGGGACAGATTGCGGGGTACGACGCCTTTGTAGTGGTGCTGATGACCGAGGCCAAGCAACAGGTTATTTACAAGCACGCCATCTCTACCATTGTACCCGAGCGGGCCCTTCCCCTGGGCGTGGAGGAAAAAGCGGATACATAAGGGGCGGCAGAAACAGGGAAATCAGGCCTTGGCGAAACGGGGCGAAGACCTTTTGACAAAAAATGCCCGGAGTTTCCTATAGGAAGCTCCGGGCATTTTTCGTGCATTGAGAAGCTGCGCAGGGGGTTACAGCGTCCGCACCACTTTAGCGCAGCGGGGACACAGCTCAGGGTGGTCGTGATCCTCTCCCACACGGCCGTCGTGGTTCCAGCAGCGGACGCACTTGGGCGCCTGGGAAAGGGCCACCGCAATGGCGCAGGGAATCAGGCAGTCGGGATTTTCTTCCCCCTCCACCGCCTCGGAGACAACATGCACTGCCGACACAATGCACAAAGCGGCCAGATCCACGCCGGAGAGCAGGGCGGCGTCCGCCGGGTCTTTGACGGAAATGGTCACCTCGGTATCCTGGGCCTTTTTGAATACGCCTGCATTTCGGGCGTTCTCCAGGGCTTTGTTGACCGCGTCCCGCAGGGAGACGAGCTTTTCCCAGCGCTGCTGGAGCTCGCTGGGAAGCTCCAGGGCGGGATCGCCGCAGGGCATGTCATTGAGCAGGACGCTCCGGGGGTCGGCGTCCTTGGTATGGGGCATAGAGTGCCAGATTTCGTCGCTGGTGAAGGCCAAAATGGGGGCGATGAGCCGGGTCATGCCATCCAAAATCAGGTACAGGGCGGTTTGAGCGCAGCGGCGGGCGGCGGGCTCGGCGCAGTAGAGGCGGTCTTTAATGATATCCAAATAGAAATTGGACATATCCACCACGCAGAAATTGTACACAGCCCGGTAGACCCCATGGAATTCATAGCGCTCATATGCGGCCTGGGCGGCCCGGGCCAGCTCGTTGAAGCGGTGCAGGGCATAGCGGTCCAGCTCCGTGAGCCGTTCCACGGGGACCATGTCGGCGTCCGGGTCAAAATCGTACAGGTTGCCCAGCATATACCGGGCGGTATTGCGGATTTTCAGATATGCCTGGGAGAGCTGCTTCATAATCTCCCCGGAAATGCGCATGTCCTGGGTGTAATCGGCGGAGGCCACCCACAGCCGCAGCAGATCCGCGCCGTAATCCTTGATGATCTCCTCAGGGCCGATGGCGTTGCCCAGGCTCTTATGCATAGCCTTGCCCTCTCCGTCTACCGTCCAGCCGTGGGTGATGATCTGCTTATAGGGGGCCGCGCCTTTAACGGTAATGGAGGTGAGCATAGAGGACTGGAACCAGCCGCGGTACTGGTCGCCGCCCTCCAGGTATACGTCTGCCGGGAAGCGCAGGTAATCCCGCCCATCCAACACCGCGGCGTGGGTGGAGCCGGAGTCGAACCACACATCCATGATGTCGTTTTCCTTGGTGAAGTGCCTGTGGCCGCATACGGGGCAGCACAGGCCCTCCGGGGCGAGCTCGTCGGCGGTTTTGTCAAACCAGATGTTGGAGCCGTGCCCCCGGAAGAGGGCGGCTACGTGCTGGATGGTCTCAGGGGTGACGATATCCTTGCCGCATTCGGCGCAGTAGAAGATGGGAATGGGCACGCCCCACACCCGCTGGCGGGAAATGCACCAGTCGCTGCGCTCGGAGATCATGGCGGTCATGCGCTCCTTGCCCCACTCCGGTTTCCACTGAATGCCGTCGCAGGCCTTCACGGCCGCGGCCTTGATGGGGTCTACCGAGCAGAACCACTGCTCGGTGGCCCGGTAGATGATGGGGTGCTTGCACCGCCAGCAGTGGGGATAGGAGTGGGTGATTTTCTCGCTGGCCAACAGGGCCCCCGCCGCGGCCAGGTCGTCAGGAATGGCCTCGTTGGCCTCGGCGTAATAGCGGCCGTTATATTTCTCATCGGTCATAACGCCCTTGGCGTTGACGGGCACAGGAGTGCCGATGTGGGTCAGGCCGGCGTCGTCATACTGCTTGCAGATGTTGAAGTCGTCCGCGCCGAAGCCGGGGGCGGTGTGGACGCAGCCGGTGCCCGCGTCCAGAGTGACATGATCGCCGCACAGCACCACGGAGTCCCGGTCGAAGAAAGGGTGCTTGGCGGTCATAAGCTCCAGCTCTTCTCCCTTGAGGACGGCCAGGGTTCTGCACGCGGCGTAGTCCAGTCCCGCGGCCTTGCAGACGCCCTCCGCCAGGGCCTGGGCCAGAATATAGACCTCGCCGCTGGGGGTCTGAAGCAGGACATAGTCCAGACCGGCGTTGACACAGATGGCCATGTTGCCGGGGATAGTCCAGGGGGTGGTGGTCCAGATAACAAAGAAAATATGCTCCAGACCGGCATACTGGGTCAGCTTGCCCTTATCATCCCGGATGGGGAACTTGACGAAGATGGTGGTGCAGGGATCGTCCTGGTACTCGATCTCGGCCTCGGCCAAGGCGGTCTGGTCGTGGGGACACCAGTAGACGGGCTTCATACCCTTATAAATAAAGCCGCTCTGGGCCATTTTGCCAAAGACCTCAATCTGTTTGGCCTCAAATTCCGGCTTCAGGGTCAGATAGGGATCGTCCCACTCGCCCAGCACGCCCAGGCGCTTAAAGCCCTCCCGTTGCTTGTCCACGAAATCCAGGGCGTACTCCTTGCACTTCTCCCGGAATTCGCTGGTGGTCAGCTCATCCCGCTTGATTTTCTTGTTTTTCAAAATGGCGCTTTCGATGGGCAGGCCGTGGGTGTCCCAGCCGGGCACATAGGGGGCGCAGTAGCCGGTCATATTCCGGTGCTTGACAATCATGTCCTTGAGGATTTTGTTCAGGGCCGTGCCGATGTGAATGTTGCCGTTGGCATAGGGGGGGCCGTCGTGGAGAATGAACAGGGGTTTGCCCTCGTTGCGGGCGATCATGGCGTGGTAGAGATCCTGGTCATACATGGCCTGGAGCATCTCCGGCTCCCGCTTGGGCAGGCCCGCCCGCATGGGAAAATCAGTTTTGGGCAGATGGACGGTCTGGTTGTAATCCATAGCTGTGGTTCCTCCTACTAAAAATAGAATCTAATGTGTGCACGTCCGGCCTCAAGAAGCGGCGCCGGCGGTTGTGAAATAGAGAAGCGCCTTTGTCTCTTCCGGAGAGACAAAGGCGCGAAATCCTCTGCGGTACCACTCTCGTTGCCGCACCCAGCGCGGCCCCTCGACTGGCGGATAACGGCGCCGCCCGTCCCCGCCTACTGCCCTAAAAGGGGTTCAGCGGGCCGCTCCGAGGTGATTTTCCCCTTCCGGCTCCGTCCGCCTTGCACCAGACGGCGGCTCTCTGTGCGGAGTTCAGGAAAGGTACTCCTCCTCATCCCAGCGTATGTGTCATATCTGCGCGGCTTGCGCCGCAAAAACGCTCGCAGGCGCAGCTCTATGCGCCTGCGAGTATCTTAATGGGAAAAATCCATTCTGTCAAGGCTTTTTTAACGGATCTCATAATCTTTGCCAAACTGAAGGTGGTCAAAGTCGATCCGCCGGGTGGGCTCGTCGGATACGGCGTCCTCCTGGCCGGAGAGGTTGAGCTCCATAAGTTCGGCATAAAGGCTCCCACCTCCGGAAGCGGGGGCCTCGCCATCTGAAGCCGGGAGCTCGTCCGCCTGGGCAACGGCGTCCGGCGTGTCCTGCACCAGCTTTTCCACCGAGTCTTCAATCTCCTGGGCGGCGACGGCTACCGGGTCTGTCTCCGGCGGCGGAGCCACAACGCTGGGCAGGCTGTTCAAATGCTCCATCTGCCGGCGGCACAGCTCCCGCACCTGGCCGACATATCCGGCGGTCGCCTCCTGAGCCGAACGCAGGCGCAACTCTTCATTCGAAATTTCCTGGCGTAGCTGGCCCATGCGCTCCCGCGCGGCCTTCTCGGTGTCCTTAAGCAGGGCGGCCTTTTTCGCTTCTGCCTCGGCTACCATGTCGTCCGCCATTTTCTGCGCGGCCAAAAGAGCGCGGCGCATGGCGTCCTCTGTAGAGCGGTATTCCTCCACTTTCTCTACCAGCACCTTCATTTTTGCCTTCAGGGTTGTGTTTTCCTTGTACAAGGCAGTATAATCCGCCGTCAGCACGTCCAGAAATTCATCCACCATGCCCATGTTATAGCCGCCGAAAGACGCCTTGGCAAAAGCATGCTCGGAGACCTCCTGTGGTGTCAGCATCGGTATCACCCCGTTGTTGTTTGTCTCGTCCCGCCGGGCGGGAAAGCGCTTAGAGATAGAGTCCGTTGTTCTCCAGCTCGTCGATGAGATCGCCCAGTATGTCTACGTTGTAAGGGGTAATGATGTAAGTGGAGATGGCGACCTTTTTAATTTTGCCTTCGTTGGCATAGGCCACGCCGGACAAAAAGTCCAGCAGGCGGCGGGCGATGTCTTTATTGGTGGATTCCAGATTGAGCACTACCGTACGCTTTTCCCGCAGGTGGTCGGCAATCTCTGAGGCGTTTTCAAACCGGTCGGGCTTTACCAGCACCACCTGGAGCTGGGTGGTGGTGTGAATATTGACCACTTTATTGCTCCGGCGCTCGTTGTCTACGGGGAAAAGGCCGCCGGCGTCGCTGCTGGAAACCGGCCGACTGCCGCGCCGCTCGCTCCGCTCCGGGCGGTCCCGATCCCGGTCGCGGTAGACAGGCTCAAAATCGTCCATATCGTCTTCCATTTCTTCGTCCTCATAGGGGCGGGCCAGCCGCCGGATTTCATCCATCAAACCCATAAATGCTTGAATCCTCCGTCCTTCATTGCTTATTGGTGTTTATCAACCGTCCCGCCCGTGTGCAGCGGGGGACGGGGACCAAACAGGGCGGTGCCCACCCGTACCAGGGTAGCGCCCTCTTGTATCGCATCCTCGAAATCACCGCTCATGCCCATGGAAAGGCAGTCTACGCCTCTCCCATTATCGCCCAAAGCGGTTCTTATGTCAACATAAAGCTGATACATTTTCGCAAAAAATTCTCGATTTCCTCTGGGAGTGGCAGAAACGGGAGGAATTGCCATTAATCCGCGCAGACGCACATGCTCAAACCTCATGCACTGCTCCACCAGGGCGGGCAGCTGCTGCGCAGACACGCCGCTTTTGCTCAGCTCGCCGCCGATGTTTACCTCCAGCAGCAGATCCTGTACCAGCTCCAGCTTGGCGGCCTGGCGCTCCACGGCCTCCAGCAGCTTCAGGGAACCCACGGATTCCAAAAGGTCTACCCGGCCCACTACCTGGCGGACTTTGTTGGTTTGCAGGTGTCCGATGAAATGGAGGCTGGCCCCGGCATAGGCGTTGTCCTCCAGGTGGGCGCACATCTCCTGGACCCGGTTTTCCCCGCAGACGGTAATTCCTGCGGCGATGGCCTGCCGGATTGTCTGGGAGGTCTGCACCTTTGTGGCGGCTACCAAAGTAATCTCCGCCGGCTCTCGCCCGGCCCGGCGGGCCGCGGCGTCTATACGCGCGCGCACTGCGGCAATATTTTCTTTTATAGGCATAGCTGCCTTGCCCTCCTTTTTGCGCCGGCCTTCCGGCGCAGTTCAGCGCACGACCTTTCCGTCGAACAGGTCTGTGGCGGCTACAATAATTTCGTCCCCGGAACGCAGGGTTTTCTTGGCCTCGCTGGCTCTGTCGGAGGGAATTCCCTCTACCAGGCAGTAGTCGTCCCGCTGCTGCAAAACGTTCACCGGCTTAAACTCCGCCTGGGAGCCCACCAGGGCGTAGACGCCGGTGACGTTGACCTGCCGGGCGGTGCCGGTGTCCGGATCGGTAAGGGTCTGCTGCTCCACCCGGATGGCGGATTTCGGCACCCGGATACCCCGGCTGGTGCCAAATACCAGCTCCACTGTCTGGCGGCGCAGGAGGGTGGTGTCCGAAGCGTAGCGGTCGGTGGATAAAACCACCAGGCACTGTCCGTTTTCCGCGTCCGCGATCCGGTCTACCTCCATGTCAACCTCTCCGGACCAGTCCAGAGAGAAGCGCACCGTAGCGCGGCCGCCCACGCTCAGACGGCCCGCGTCCTCCTGGTTCAAAAGACAGGCGAAATACCACCGGGCGCTAGTGATGAGCTTGCCCACCGTGCCCGGAGGGGGCTGGGGGGTTTGGAGATCCAGCTGCCGCAGGTAGTCTACGGAGAGGCTCTCCAGCATGTCCGGGGTCAGCAGGGCCTCATAGCCGTCCGCCTGCCCGGAGAAAATGCCGGAGACCTGGGCGGCGACTACGGAGGTGTCATAGGCGGCTTGAGAGCGCAGTGCGGCAATCTGCTGGTCCACCGCCTGAATCGACTCAGCCAGGGCGGCGCCGGCATCGGCGTCCTCATAGGTCAGCTCCCGTCGGTACACCAGAGAACGAAGGGCCATGGTCTGCTCCTCCAGGGCGCTCAGATCGCCGGAGGCGGCGCTGGCGCGCAGGGCGGTAATGGCCTGCACAATCTGTCCGCTGAGCTGGGCGGTGTCCCCGCCGCGGTCCAGGTGTTGGAGGGCGTATTGCAGCTGTTCCCGCTCCAGGGACAGGGTTTGAAGGGCCTGCTGCCGGTCCAGGCCGGCCTCGCTCTGGTAGAGCAGGGCGACGGTTTCCCCCCGAGCGACCTTTTCACCCTCGTCCGGAAGCAGATCCACAATGCCGCCGCTTCCGATCAGCGGCAGCTCCTCCCGGACCAGGTAACCGGTGCACTCGACGGTGTCGTCCACTGACCAGGTGTAAGAGAGGTAGGTGGAAAAGGGGTCCTGAAAGCCCCGCCAAATGGAGACGGCAAGGTAAAAAATGACTGCGCAGAGCAGCAGGAGCATGATAATACGGCTGATGGCCTTTCCTTGCTTCATAGATGATCCTCATGTATGCGAATATGGCGTTAAACCTTATTCTACGGCATTTTTTTGCAGATTGCAATGGGAGATTTGGAAAGTTTTTGCCTTTTGCGCGGGGTGGGGCGGCATGACCGCGCCTGCGCCGCCCGGGAGGTTGACAAAGCGCGCTTTGGCGGGGTATACTTATAAAATCTGACGAAAATAAAGCCGCGCCCCGCCCCGGCCGGAGCGCCGTGCGGGGAAGGGCGGCTTGTGAAAAGGAGCGTTGTTTGCCATGTCCTCAGAACGGATGAAAAAAAGCGGCTATGTGCGGATTTTTATCTCATATTACCGGCCGCATTGGAAGATTTTTGCCTTAGATCTGGCCTGCGCCTTGTGTATCTCCCTCATCGACCTGGCCTTTCCCTATGTGTCCCGGCTGTCCATGGAGCATCTGCTGCCCGACAGGGCCTTTCGGGCATTCTTCCTGGTGATGGGGGCCTTGGTGGCGGCGTATGTGCTCAAGAGCGTTTTCTATTTCATCGTCGCCTACTGGGGACATCTGCTGGGTGTGCGCATGGAGGCGGACATCCGCCGGGATTTGTTCACCCACATGCAGGATTTATCCTTTTCCTTTTACGATAAGAACCGCACCGGCCAGCTGATGAGCCGGGTCACCGGGGATCTGTTTGAGATTACCGAGCTGGCCCACCACGGCCCAGAGGACCTGTTTATTTCCTCCGTCACCCTGATGGGGGCCTTTTTTGTCATGCTGTCGATCCGCTGGGAGCTGGCCCTGGTTGTCTTTGCGGTGGTGCCGCTGTTTATTATCTTCACGATTATCTCCCGCAGGCGTATGATGGCGGCGTCTACGGAGGTCAAGGCCCGGCTGGCGGGTATTAACGGGGAGGTGGAGTCCTCCATCTCAGGCATGCGTACCGCCAAGGCCTTTGCCAACGAGGCGGCGGAAAGCGAGAAATTCCGCAGGGCCAACGACCAGTTCCGGGGGGCCAAGCGGGGCTATTACAAGGCCATGGCGGTTTACCAGTCGGGCCTGGAATTTGCCATGGGCATCATGAGCGTGCTGGTCATCGCCTTTGGCGGGTATATGATGATGCGGGGGAAAATGGACCTGATTGACCTGACCACATTTACGCTGTATGTGACCACCTTCATCACCCCGATCCGAAAGCTCTCCGCCTTTGTAGAGCAGTTTATGCAGGGCATGGCAGGCTTTAAGCGCTTTGTGCAGCTGATGCGGGTGGACCCGGAGATTCAGGACTCCCCCGACGCCAAAGAGCTGGCGCAGGTAGAGGGAGATATCCGGGTGGAGGATGTAACGTTTTGCTACGAGAGCTCTGAGGAGCCGGTGCTGGAGCATGTCTCGCTGCATATCCGCCCTGGCGAGACCTTGGCGGTGGTGGGGCCCTCCGGCGGAGGAAAGTCCACCCTGTGCCAGCTGATTCCCCGGTTTTACGATGTGACCGGGGGGCGGATTCTTTTGGACGGGCAGGATGTGCGCTGTGTGAAGCAGCGCTCTTTGCGGGAGCAGATCGGTATCGTTCAGCAGGATGTGTTCCTCTTTGCGGGAACAGTTTACGACAACATCCGCTACGGCCGGCCGGACGCTACGGAGGAGGAGATTATCGAGGCCGCTAAACGGGCGGAAATCTACGAGGACATTCTGGATATGCCCAACGGCTTTCAGACCTACGTGGGGGAGCGGGGCGCCATGCTCTCTGGCGGACAGAAGCAGCGCATCAGTATTGCCCGGATTTTCCTTAAAAACCCGCCCATTCTCATTTTAGACGAGGCCACCTCCGCCCTGGACAGCGTCACCGAGGCCCGTATCCAGGGAGCCTTTGACGAGCTGGCGAAGGGCCGCACCACGCTCATCATCGCCCACCGGCTGTCTACCATCCGCTCCGCCGGGCGGATTATCGTCATCGACGGCAGCGGCATCCAGGAGGAGGGCACCCATGCCGAGCTCATGGCCCAGGGGGGAGAGTATGCCCGGCTGTACGAGGCGCAGAAAGCCGTGTCGGTATAAGATGCATTCACAACCGCAATCCGCCGTGCGGCCGGGTCTTTTCCTGTCATTTGAGCGTTTTGTGGTTTTTCAAATAGGGCCTAGTTTTTCAAGCTCTGCATGGGGGCGGGAATCCGCCCGCCCCGGGCGATGAATTCCGCGCTGCTGAAGGGATGCGCCGGCATCACCGGCGCGCAGCCCAGCAGTCCGCCGAACTCCACCGTGTCCCCCACTTTTTTGCCGGGGGCGGGGATGAGGCGTACGGCGGTGGTCTTGGAATTGACCATGCCGATGGCGGCCTCGTCAGCAATGATGGCGGCGATGGTCTCGGCAGAGGTGTCCCCGGGCAGGGCGATCATGTCCAGTCCTACGGAGCACACGCAGGTCATCGCCTCCAATTTGTCCAGACCCAAGGCCCCCCGCCGGGCGGCGGCGATCATGCCCTCGTCCTCGCTGACCGGAATAAAGGCCCCCGACAGCCCGCCCACATGGGAGGACGCCATGACGCCGCCCTTTTTCACGGCGTCGTTGAGCAGAGCCAGGGCGGCGGTGGTGCCGTGGGTTCCGCACGCTTCCAGTCCCATTTCCTCCAAGATCCGGGCGACGCTGTCCCCCACGGCGGGGGTGGGGGCCAAAGAGAGATCCACAATGCCAAAGGGCACGCCCAGCCTGCGGCTGGCCTCCTGGGCCACCAGCTGACCCATGCGGGTGATCCGGAAGGCGGTCTTTTTGACGGTCTCCGCCACCACGTCAAACGGGGCGCCTTTTACCGACTGGAGGGCGTGGTGCACCACGCCGGGGCCGGAGACCCCCACGTTGATGATGCACTCCGGTTCTCCCACGCCGTGGAAGGCGCCCGCCATAAAGGGGTTGTCCTCCACCGCGTTGCAAAATACCACCAGCTTGGCGCAGCCGAAGCCGCCCTGGGCGGCCGTGCGCTGGGCGGCGGCCTTAATGGTCCGGCCCATCTGAGCTACCGCGTCCATGTTAATACCCGCCCGTGTGGAGCCTACGTTGACGCAGGAACAGACCAGCTGGGTAACCGCCAGGGCCTCCGGAATGGATTCGATGAGCAGATTGTCCGCCGGAGTGGCCCCTTTGTGCACCAGGGCGGAAAATCCGCCGATGAAATTCACCCCGGCGGCCTGGGCCGCCCGGTCCATGGTCTGGGCGAAGGGGACGTAGCTGCCGCACCGGCTGGCCCCGGCGACTAGCGCCATGGGGGTGACGGAAATGCGCTTATTGACGATGGGAATACCGAGCTCCCGCTCAATGGCCTCGCCGGTGGAGACCAGGTTTTCGGCTTTTGTTGCGATCTTTTCATAGATTTTGCTGCAGGCGGCCTTGGGGTCTGGATCTGCGCAGTCCAGCAGGGAGATGCCCATGGTGATGGTGCGGATGTCCAAATGCTGCTGGTCGATCATATGGACGGTCTGTAAGATTTCGTTTTGGTTAATCATGAAAGCAGCCCTCCGCCTGTCAAATCCGGTGCATGGCGTTGAAGATATCCTCCCGCTGGGCGCGGATGGACAGATCCCGCTCCCGCCCTGCCTGCTCCAGCAGGGCCGCCAGGTCGGCGAAGGGCACGTCGCTTCCAGCGGTGTCTACCAGCATGACCATGGTGAAATATTCCTGTAGGATCGTCTGACTGATGTCTAAAATATTGACGTTGTGGCTGGCCAGCAGGGAACATACAGCGGACATAATGCCCACCCGGTCCTTGCCCAGCACGGTGACAATGGCTCTCATACGGCACGCTCCTTTTCTCCCGGCTTGCCGGGCTCTTATTGCAGCTCGTCCAGGGTCAGGCCGAACGCGGGGAGGAAATGCTCCATAAAATACCCGACCTCCGGCAGTGGGGACTCCTCCAGAGCGCTGCGGGTCTGCTCCGCCGCCGGCTTGAATTCCAGGTTGCCCGCTTTGAGCTCCTCCAGACATTTGATGTGGGCGGAGAGCTTATCCGCCGCCTTGACGAGCTGTAGCAGCTGCGGGTCATATTCCTCGGTGAGCAGGTCCTCGTAGGCCGGACGGAGAGACTGGGGCAGCATGGACAGCAGCTTTTGGGCGGAAAACTGCTCCACGTGCTTGTAGGCGTCCCGGATCTCCGGGTTGTAGTATTTGACCGGGGTGGGCAGGTCGCCGGTCAAGATCTCCGGCGCGTCGTGGAACAAAGCCGCCGCCGCCGCCGCGCCTGGGTCCAGGGTTCCGCCGTAGAACTCCTGCCGGATTACCGCCAGGGCGTGGGCCAGCACCGCCACCATATGGGAGTGTTCCTGAATATTTTCCTGAAAGGTGTTGCGCATCAGTCCCCAGCGGTTGATATAGCGCATCCGCGAGAGATAGGCGAAAAAATGAAAGCTGTCCGGCATAAAACGCCCCTCCTGTTAAAGCTTGCACTATCTTACCACAGGAGGGGCGGATTTGTAAATAAAAAGCGGCCGTGCAGCTATGGGTGCGACCGCTCCAGGGCAGGAGGCCTGCGGCTCAAGTAGAGGCAGTACGCGGCGCAGACGAGGATTGTGGCCGCCACATAGACGGACTCGGAGCGGCTGCTTGGCACCGAGAATTTTGAAAAGACGTCAACCAATCCGTGCACGGCAATGCAGACCCACAGACTTCCGGATTTGTAGAACACAAAGGTAAAGAGAAAGCCCCAGGCAATGGCAAAGAGCACCTGCACCAGCGATTCCATGCCGCCCTGCCCTGTCAGAAGGTTGACAATGTGCCCGATGCCGAAGCTTACCGCCGAAATGGCGATTGCCTCGGGGGCAGGGTCCTTTTTCAGCAAGGCGCGGAATAAAAATCCGCGGAAGATCAATTCCTCAATCAAGCCGACCAGAAACATAGAAAGGACGGCGAACAGCTGAGCGCTTCCCCTGTAGGCCATACCGATTCCGCCCCAGAGGTTGCCCGTCATCAACAGAAACATGGGGAGGAAGAAGAGGTAGTCTCCCGCGCTTCCCCGCCATTTCACCAGGCCATATTTTCCTTCCAGATGGGAGGTTTTTATAAAGACCAGAATACCTGCCGCGATGGCGGACAGTCCAACCAGCATCGCGAGGCTCTCGTCGCCGCAGGCACCCCGTATGGGAACGGTCACGGCGCAGTATACGACGATCCACAGGATCGCAAACAGCAGCTCATTTTTTTCATGCAAGGCCTTCATTTTATCTCCTCCTGCACGGCAGACACCGCGCCGCAGTAGGCCCGCTTCAAATGGAAGGCCGCGGCTTTTTCATCGTAGGGAAATGAGTTGTTGGCGAGGATGCTGGCGTATCCGTGGGTAAACAAGGCGACGGTGAAAAAGACCTGCTTTGCCTGCTCCAGGCTCAGATCCGCCGCGCGCTGCATGGCGGAAATTACGGGCTGCAATCCCTGAGAATCCATCATCTCAAGCAGGCTGTTCTCAAGGGCAAACCCCGACTGAAAGAGAAAACGGAACAGATGAGGTTCTTCCACGGCAAAGCGGATGTAATTCAGCCCGATGGAGAGCGGCGCCTCCTGCTGTGGAGCCGGGGTACGGATGAGGTATTGCGTGTGATACTGGTCCAGCTTCTCATACACGGCCCGCTTGAGACCTTCAATTTTCGCAAAATGATACATGACGGGCTGGGTCGAGCAGCCGAGCGTTTGGGCCACGGTCCTGGCGTTGATCTGTTCCGCCCCGGAACGGCGGGCAATCTCAAAGGCGGCGCAGACGACCATGTCTCTCGTGATTTTTGCTTTTGGAGGCATGCTGTCTCACTCGTTTCATAATTAATGTTATATAATGATAATTATAATTCTGAACAAAATCTTTGTCAAGGCCTAACCCCAAAAAGGGACGCGCTTTTAAGCGCGTCCCTTTTTGGGGTTTCAAAAATTTGAGCTTCTATTACCAGCCGAAGGGCCAGCTGAAGTAACCGCCGTTCCCCGGCTGCTGCTGGGCCTGCTGCTCCTCCTGAAGCTGGATATTTAATTCGTTGAGCTCCTGCTGGCGCTGCTGGCTGTTTTCATCGAAGGTAATGGCAAGGTCCACGTAGGCACCGTCCCGGTAGACGGTGAAGCGGGCGGACTCCCCGGCCTTAAAGTCTTTGACGGCGCTTTGTAGAGCGCTGACGGAAGAGACAGCGGCGTCATTCACGGCGGTGATGATGTCCCCCTCCTGCAATCCGGCCTTGTCGCCCGCCGCGCCGGGAAGAACAGCGGACACATAGGCCCCCGCGGGGATACCGTAGCGGACCGCCTGATTAGAGACCTCGTCCAGAAGAATGCCCACGTTGGGTTTGCCGGTGACATATCCGTGTTCCATGATGTCAGAGATCATATCCACCACATCGTTGATGGGAATGGCGAAACCCAGACCCTCCACGCTGGCGGAGGAGCCGCCGGAAGAGGAGAGCTTAGCGGTGGTGATGCCCACCACCTCGCCGTAGAGGTTGAACAGGGGGCCGCCGGAATTACCGGAGTTAATGGCGGTGTCCGTCTGAATCATGTTCATGATGGTTCCGTCGCTCATGGTGATGCTGCGGTCCATGGCGGAGACATATCCGCCGGTGAGGGTGAAGGTCAGCTCGCCCAGAGGATTGCCGATGGCTACCACCTGATCTCCCACGTGCAGGTCGCTGGAGCTGCCGATAACTACAGGGGTCAGGCCCTGGGCGTCTACCTTCAGCACGGCGATGTCGTTGTCCTCCTCGCCGCCGATCAGCTCCGCGTCATAGCTGGTGCCGTCGTAGAGGGTCACTTTAATATCGCTGACGCCGTTGATGACATGGTAATTGGTGAGAATGTAGCCGTCCTGGGTGATGATGAAGCCGGAGCCGGAGACGGCGTTGCGCACCGTCTGACCAAATACATTGGTGGAGACGTTGCCGCTGATGCCCACGGTGGAGCCCACATTGGTGGCGTAGACTTCCGGGACAGTGAGCAGGTCCCGGCCGGTGACATTGGCGATGTTCACCACCGTGGGGGCGCGGCCGGACTGGTAGATGGTAGTGGAAGCGCCCAGCCCGCCGGCGGCCCAGACGCCCAGCCCGCCGGCCAAGCCGCCCACCAAGGCGCAGCACAGGCCTACGGCGATCAGCTTGGCGGCGGCCCCTTTGCGTTTTTTCGGAGGTTCTGGAATGGGGTCGCTGACGCGGTAATGATAGCTCTCAATAGGGTCCTGCTCCTGAGGGGGGCGGTTGTAATCACTGTAATACATATCTCGGCACTCCTTCTGCCGCCTGGGGCGGCTGTCGTTTGCTTTTCACAGTGCTTAGCATAACCACAAATTATGTATAAAGCATGAAGATTCTTGCTACGAAATTTAAATAGTCCGCAAACAAATTTTGACACGCGCTTACCCCGGCGCAATTCCCAGCACTAACAGCTGGCCCTCCCGCACCCGGAAGCGCACCTCAAACTCTCCAAAGGCCATACCGTAGATCCGCTCCGGGTCCTCCTGGTAGGCAGGCCGGGGGTCGTGGGCCAGCACGCCCAGCAGGGCCTGGCGCTTCTGCTCCGGCAGAAGGCGGAGCAGCTCCGGCGGACAGTCCACCTGCAAAAGCGCGCCCTCTCCGGAGGCGGCAAAGCCGCCCGACGCTTCCGGGTGGCAGTCGGTATAGGGTAGGTAAGGCTTGATATCTAAAATAGGAGTGCCGTCCATAAGATCGGCCCCGGAGATCTCCAGATAGGGCTCTGGGGAAACGACCACCTGTTCCAGTTTTACACAGGATAGGCCGATGGGGTTGGGCCGGAACGGGGAGCGGGTGGCGAACACCCCCATGCGGGTGTTGCCGCCCAGGCGGGGCGGGCGCACCGTGGGGGACCAGTTCTTTCGGACCGCCGCAGAGAACTGCCAGATCAGCCAGATGTGGGAAAAGCCCTCCAGTCCCCGCAGAGCGTCCGGGCAGCGGTATTCCGGCGCAAAACGGATCTGAGCGCGCAGGGCGTCTACCAGGCCGCTCTGCCTGGGAATGCCGAATTTCGTGGGGAAATCGCTGCTGATATGGGCGATAACGTGCGCAGGCGGGAGAAGGGACACGGCGGGTTCCTCCTTTGCTAAAAAGCTTCTGCTTCCTCCAGGCAAGAATAAAATCAGTATACACCCAGGATGCTGTGGGCGCAAGACAGGACAGAAAAGGCTTGCAATAGGCGGCGGAATGTGGTATTCTGCATAAGGTTCACAAAGTGAACGAAAGGAGAGGGAGTTATGCCGGAGGAGCAAGAGCAGCTGCAGGAGCGGCTTTTGGCGGCCTGGATCGGCATTAACGGCGCGCTGAAGGAATCCCGCCTTGCGGGCGCTTTGACATATAACGAGGCTGTGGTAATGAAGCTGGTGTACGACCAGTACCGGGAAGACGGGCAGGGCCGCGTGCCGGTGCAACGCATTTTGCAGCGCACCAATATGCTCAAAAGCCTGGCAAACCGTACGGTGAACGCTCTGTGCCGGAAGGGATATCTTCAAAAGGCCCGCGGGGAGAAGGACGCCCGCAGCCTGTTTGTCTCCCCCGTGCCGGAACAGCTTCCCGCCTTTCTGGCCGTGCACCGGCAGTCTCTCGCTCTGGCGGAGCGGATTATAGCCGTAATCGGCGAGGAGGACGCCCTGCGCTTTGTGCGCAGCTGCGAAAAGCTCTCTGCGGCCGGGGTGCGGCTGTGAGCCCTCCGGAACAAACAGGAAAAGGAGAATCTATATGGCAATTCGTATTATAACCGATTCCGCCTCAGATATTCTGCCGCCCCACAGGCCGGAAATCACCGTTTTACCCATGGCGGTCACCTTTGGTGCCCAAGAGTACCTGGACGGGGTGAACCTGACCCACCGGCAGTTCTATGAGCTGCTGGTCGAGGGGGACACGCTGCCTACCACCAGCCAAATCGGACCCGCCCAGTTTGAGGATGCCTTCCGGGCGGCGGTGGAGGCCGGGGAAGACGTGGTGGCAGTGGTGCTCTCCGGCAAGCTCTCCGGCACCTGCCAGAGCGCCCGCCTGGCGGCGGAGGAGTTCCCCGGCCGGGTGCACGTGGTGGACAGCGAAAATGCCACCATCGGCGAGGGGATTCTGGTGCTGCGGGCGGTGGAGCTGATGGACCGGGGCTGTTCCGCCGGAGAGATCGCAGCGCGGCTGGAGCGGGAGAAAAAGGAAATCCATCTGGTGGCGCTGCTGGATACGCTGGAGTATTTAAAGCGGGGCGGACGCATCTCCGCATCGGCGGCATGGGTGGGCGGATTGCTGTCAATCAAGCCGGTGGTGGCGGTGCGGCAGGGGGAGGTCTGCGTCCTGGGCAAGGCCAGAGGCTCCCGGAACGGGAACAACCTGCTGGTCCAGGAGATTCAGAAGACCACGGGGATCGACTTTGACCGGCCCTTCCGCCTGGGATATGCGGGGCTGAGCGGCGAGCTTTTGGAGAAATATGTGGAAGACAGCCGGGGATTGTGGGAAGGGCGCGCAGACGCCCTCCCCATCTGCACGGTGGGCGGCACTATCGGCGCCCACGTAGGGCCCGGCGCGGTGGCGGTGGCCTTTTTCCGGCGGCCGGGACCGGAAGAGGCATAGGAGATAAACCGTTGCGTTTTCAATCTCGATGTGGTAATATATGTCTCAAGTCCGGCTCGGACTGCGTTCAGGCCTTGCCTGAAAACGGCGTTTCACACAAAGCCTAAGCAGAGCCCCTTGCGGGGAGCGGGCTGTCATCATCACGACAGGAGGAATCTTTACCATGGGCAAGTTTGACGGCAGGGTGGCGATTATCACCGGCGGCGGCAAGGGCGGCGGCATAGGCTACGGCCTGTCCACGGCGTTTGCCAAGGAGGGGTGCAATCTGGTTATTACCGGGCGCAACACCAAAAAGCTGGACGATGGCAAGGAGGAGCTGGAGCGGCTCTACGGTGTTAAGGTCCTGGCCTGCCAGGCCGACGGCGGCGTAGAGGAGCAGGTGGCGGGCGTGGTCAAGCAGGCGGCGGACGCTTTTGGGCGCATTGACTTTTTGATTAACAACGCCCAGAATTCCGCCTCCGGCGTGCCTTTGGCGGAGCACACCAAGGAGCAGTTTGACCAGGCGGTTTACTCCGGGCTGTACGCCGCGTTTTTCTATATGAAGCACTGTTATCCCTATTTGAAGCAGACCAAGGGATCAGTGGTGAATTTTGCCTCCGGCGCGGGACTGTTCGGCAAGCCGGGGCAGAGCTCCTATGCCGCCGCCAAGGAGGGTATCCGGGGCATGACCCGCGTGGCCGCCACCGAGTGGGGACCCGACGGAATCAACTGCAACGTCATCTGTCCCCTGGTCATGACCGCCGCCCTGGAGCAGTGGAAGCAGGCCTACCCCGCCGTATATGAGCAGACCATCAAAGGCATTCCCGCCGGACGCTTTGGCGATGCGGAAAAGGACATTGGCCGCACCGCCGTGTTCCTGTGCTCGGAAGACGCCAAGTATATCTCCGGCGAGAGCATCACCATGCAGGGGGGCAGCGGCCTGCGGCCCTAGGCCTTGTTTGCAAAATGTCAAAACCCCAAACGGCGGATCTTTTTCCGCCATACAATGATTACAGCGCAGCCGGCGGATGTTTTTAAACGTCCGCCGGCTGCGCGTGCTTGTTTGACGCAAGCGCATTCAAGACGCCAGCCGGTATACGGTAAACATATCGATTACGGTCTCTCCGTCCGCCTCATAAACAGGGATGAGACAGCTCTGTTTCTCAGATTCCATATACTCCAATACCTCTTCCAGGCTCTGCGGATTCCACCAATTTAATTCATCTGAATAGACGTACCCCACTTTGCCGTTGATTCCCAGTACCTGCGTCAGGTCAGGCGGAGTGCCGTCAGGTTCCGTTACGTCAGCGTTTGAACCGTACGTCTGTCCCTTTTCATTTGTCTGATAGCGGCCGGGGGTTTTTTGCGCATACTCCGCGCGGCCCGCGCTGGAGAGTATGATGGCGGCAAAGCACAGCGATGCCATAAAGGCCAGTACAGACAGTCGGATGCATTTGCGGTGTTTCATAAGCGTCCACCCTCCAAATGTGAATTATTGAACGACAAAGTTGTCGATTATGGTTTTACCGTCCGATTCATAAACCGGAATCACATAGCTTTCCCGGGCGGACGCCGTATACCGGAGGGCATCTTCCAAAGACTGCGGCTGTCCGCGGCGGAGATCTGCTGCGTATACATATCCTATATGTACATCCGTACACGGTAACCGAACGGGTTTGACTTGTCACAGCCGTGGCCAAGCAGTCGGGGGAAACAGAAAGAATCAAAGCTGCCAAAACAGCGAGCAGTGCAAAACGGCTGCATTTTATAACATACACGTCCTTTTTTAATGATCATTTTTAACACCCCCCACATGGAATTATGGCTTCATTGTAAATTCTTCGTCAATCGTCACCACCTCTCGATCCAACTCTTTGATTGGAATCGGTTTTTCCGGCTTTCCCACCTCCCAGATCGTAAGGAGCGCGCCTATGACAACGCCGGCAATAAAGACGCACAGCAGGGCAAGCGCCCACCGGCTCTTCCTCTTCGCGCCGTCCTGCCGCGCCTCCAGCGCCGTCTCCTGGACGCACCCCGCCTGCGGCGGGCACTGCGCCGGGATTTCTTCGTTTATCAGCGTATCAATGGAAACTCCATACAGCTGTCCCAGCCCCGTCAGGTTTTCTATCGACGGCTGCGCCGTTCCCTGCTCCCATTTGGATATGGACTGCCGCGATACGTCCAGAGCTTCCGCCACCTCCAGCTGGGACATGCCCCGCTGTTTCCGGAAAAAATAGATCTTTTCACTGAGCTTCATGTTAGTCCATCCTCCCGCCTTTTGCAACCGCCCGCCCTTTACAATCGCGCGCCTTCCGGTTGCACGTTGCGTTTGTTGTTCGCCTATAGCGGCTATAGTATAGGTTGTTTCCCATACCTTGTCAATTGCGCCCGGAACAGAGGGCTAAAAAGTCCCGCTCAAGGGAAAAGAAAACTTGTATTTTCCCTTGAAAGCGTGTACACTGATAGTGCTGGTTATAAAAACCCGTCATCAAGACAAGGAGGCCCTTGCTATGAAGAAATTGTTTGCCTGTCTCCTCAAGCTCGCCGCCATGCTGGCCGTGCTCAGCGCCGCGGCCTATGCCGTGGCGCTCAACTGGGACCGGATCGAAGCCGCTGTGTACCGCCTGAAGGACGCGCTGGAGGGGCGGAAATGCTGCTGCGGCAGGGACGAGGACGATTACGAGGACTGGGACGAGTGCTGCTGAGCGGCTGAAAACGCATATGGCAAATAAATATCCCCCATGCAGGCGTTTCCTGCGTGGGGGTATTTATTTTGCCCGCAAGGCCCGGCGCGACCGGATTGAGCTACGGCTTCCGACTAAATTTTTCCATAATTTGGGATATAATCTCTCCAAAACCCCGGACGGACAAGCCCGCCGGAGTGCGCAAAGGAGACGAGTAGCATGGCTGCAAAGGAGAAGCTGAAGGTACACGCTGCCAAATTACAGGAGGAGGTGCGGAAAACCGGCCGGGTGGCGCTGCCCTCGGCGGTGCTGGTGCGCTGGGCGGAGAGCGCTATGCGGCTGATGCTGGGGGCCGTGCTGGCGGGGGCGGAGATTTTTGGGGGATACGCCCCCTTTGGGCTGGGACTGGTGGCATCCTGCGGCTCCGGTCTGGACGGTTTCTGCGCTCTGCTGGGCGCCTGCTTTGGATACATATCCCTGCGGGGCTTTGCGGAGGGGCTGCGGTATGTGGCGGCGGCTGTGCTGATCTACGCGGTAGCGTTTGCCTTTTACGATATTCGCTTGTACCGCCGCAGCTGGTTTATGCCGTCGATTGCGGCTTTAATGGACGGTATGACCGGTTTCGTGGCGCTCTCCGAGCGGGGCTGGACCGCTCAGAGCCTGATCTTTTTTGGCACGGAGCTGCTTTTGTGCGGGGCCTCAGCCTATTTTTACCGCATTGCGTTTACCCCCTGGACTGCCAAGCGGGAGGAAGAGGACCTGACGGTCCGCCAGACGGTGAGCCTGCTGATTCTGGCCGGGACGGTGCTAGTGACGCTGTCCAACATCCTCCTGTGGGGAGATCTGTCCTTGGGACGGCTGGCGGCGGCTCTGGCGGTGATGGCGGCGGCCAGTCAGGGAGGGCTCGGCGTGGGGGCCGCCGCGGGCACCGCCGTGGGGGTTGGCATGGATTTAGCCGCGGGGGGAGTTCCCTTTTATGCCATGGCCTATGCGCTGTCCGGGGTGATGGCGGGCATTTTCCGGCGGCAGGGACGGCTGGCCTGTGCGGTGGCCTACGTGCTTGCCAACGGCTTGGCGGTGCTGTGGGCCTGGGCGGAGCAGCCCCGTATTTCCCTGCTGTATGAGGTGTTCATCGCCTCGGTGTTGTTCCTGATGCTCCCGCCGGCGGTCCTGCGGCGGATAGGAGCTTTGAGCGTCCCTCAGCCCCGGCAGGAAACGCGGGACTGGGCGGCGGCCTATGTGAAGGAGCGGTTGGAAGCTACGGCGAAGGCCTTCCAGGCCCTCAGCGAGAGCCTGCACGCCGCCTTTTCCACCGCCCGGCCCAACGACAACGACGCCGCCAGCGTATTCGACCGCGCCGCCGGCCGGGTGTGCAAAAGCTGCGCGCTGCAAAGCGCGTGCTGGCAGCGGGACTACGTGTCTACATTTAACGCTTTGAACGACGCCCTGCCTGCCATGCTGGAGCGGGGCCGGGGAGAGGGGGAGGATTTCCCAGCCTATTTTTCTGCCCGCTGTCTAAAATTCGGAGAGTTTTTAACAGCGGCCAACGAGGAGCTGGCGGGCCTGCTCTACCGGCGGCAGTTTCAGGCGCGGCTGCGGGAAAACCGCTCGGCGGTGTGCGGCCAATATGGGGAGCTGGCGGATGTGCTGTGCGAGGCGGCGGCAGAGCTGGGAACAGAGCTCTCCGCGGACCCGGTGCGGGAGCGCCGCCTGCGCCAGCACCTGATGGCCCGGGGGATGGAGTGCCGTTCGGCGGTTTACTATGACCAGGCAGGCCGCCTGCGCTTGGAGCTGGAGGGACAGGGGGTGTCCGCCCTGCGCCGGCCGGAGGAGGAGCAGCGACTGGGCAAAGCCCTGGGCGCCGCCCTGCGCTGCGCGGGCGGGGAGCGGCCGGACCGGCTGGTGCTGGTGGAGCAGGAGCCCCTGGTGGCGGTAGCGGGGGTAGCCGCCCAGCGGAAGGACGGGCAGAGCGTCTGCGGAGATACGGGCGCCTGGTTTAAGCATGACGATGGCTCGCTGTACGTAATCCTCTGCGACGGCATGGGCAGCGGACCGGAAGCGGGAAGGGAGAGCACGCTGGCGGTGGAGCTGCTGGAACGCTTCCTGCGGGCGGGAGTGCGCCCCCAGCCCGCCCTGCGCACGCTCAGCGCCGCGCTGGCTCTGCGGGGAGAGGAGCACGGCGGCTTTACCACCATCGACCTGCTGCGGCTGGACTTGTTCACCGGGGCGGCGGAGGTGTACAAATACGGCGCGGCTCCCACCTATGTCCGCCAGGGGACGGCGGTGACGCGGATTTCCGGCGCGGCTCTCCCCGCCGGACTGGTGGGTGGGGAGGGGGTGGAGCCGGACGTGGCACGGCTTCAGCTCTCCGCGGGGGACTGGGTGCTGCTGGCCACCGACGGAGTGGCGGGAAGCCAATCCGACCTGTGGGTGCGGGAGCTGATGGGCGGCTTTGACGGGAACAGTCCCAAGGACCTGGCTCAGCGCCTGATTGAAGAGAGCACCGGCAGAGGCGGCGCTACCGACGACCGCACAGCGCTGGTTCTCAAGCTGGCAAGCCGCGGAAAGGACGCTTGCAAAGAGGAAGCGCCTGTGGTAAGATGACAGCGTCTTGCGGGAGGGGCCGGTCCGGCCTCTTCGAAAAACGCTTTTGCCGGAGGAGAGAAAGAGATGCTGAAACGCCGGTTTTCCGTCCTGCTGCTGGCTCTGGCCGCCCTTGCCGCCTGCGCTTCGACCCCGGAGCTGCCGGGGAGCCCTGTGCCGACTCCCGCGCCGGAGGCTGCCGCCACCCTGCCCCCTATTCCCACGCCGGAACCCACCCCTACGCCCGACCCGGTGGAGGAGCGGCTGAAGGCGCTCTCTGAGGAAGAGAAGGTGGGTCAGCTGCTGGTAACCGCCCTGCCGGGAACCGAGGCGGGGGCACAGGCCGAGACGGCGATTGGGGAGTATCAAGTAGGCGGGGTGATCCTGTTTCGCTCCAACATTGAAAGCGGCGCCCAGCTCATCGGACTGCTGAACAGCCTGCAATCGTTGAACGGAGATCATGTGCCTTTGTTTTTATGCGTGGACCAGGAGGGCGGACGGGTGGACCGGATGCCGCCGGAGGTACTGCGCACCCCCAGCGCCCAGCGGGTGGGCGACAGTCAGTTGCCGGAGACCGCGCGGGAGTACGGGGCCGTGCTGGCGTCGGCCTGCGGGGCGTTCGGCTTTAATATGGATTTTGCCCCCTGCCTGGATATTTGGTCCAACCCGGAAAACACCGTCATTGGGGACCGGGCGCTGGGCCGGGACGGCGAGCGCGTGGCGCAGCTGGGCCTGGCGGCTTTGGAGGGCATGGCGCGGACAGGCGGAGTAATTCCGGTGGTCAAGCATTTTCCCGGCCATGGGGACACCAGTTTGGACTCCCACGCCGTTCTGCCTGTAGTGGACAAGTCCCTGGAGGAGCTGCGGCAAAATGAGCTGATTCCCTTCCGGCGGGCCGTCCAGGCGGGCGTGCCCGCCGTCATGACCGCCCACCTGCTCATGACACAGCTGGACCCGGAGCGTCCGGCGTCCCTGTCCCCGGCGGTAGTGACCGGACTTCTTCGGGAGGAGCTGGGATTTAACGGAGTGGCGTGCACCGATGATTTGACCATGGGAGCCATTGCGAATACTTACGGCATTGGGGAGGCCGCAGTGCTGGCGGTGGAGGCCGGATGCGATCTGCTGCTCGTGTGCGGGCGCATAGACGACCTGGAGCAGGCCCGCGGTGCCCTGTTGGACGCGGTGCGGGAGGGGCGCATTTCTCAGGAGCGGCTGGACGAGAGCGTCCGGCGGATTTTAACGCTGAAGGAGGCCTACGGACTGAGCGGCGGCTGTAAAGAGGTTCCTGACCTAGAAGCGCTCAATGGCAGAATCGCAGGCCTGTGGGAGCAGTAGAACTGTCTCGAAAAGCGGTGGAGCCGCTTTTTCAACGGTCGCAAGCGGGGAGGCGCACAGCGCCTCCCCGCTTCTTTTTTCCCCTGCCCCGGTTTTGACCTTTTTTGAGCGGAGGTTGTCTTATAATAAATCCAAACCGGGAGGGGGAGGGGTGCGGGCGTGCGTGTGGTGTATATTGACTCGCTCTTTCTGCTCAACTTTGTGGTGGATTATCTGCTGCTGCTGTGCGCCGGACGCCTGGCGGGAGAGACGCTGCGGCGACGGCGGCTGGCGCTGGGAGCGGCCGTGGGAGCGGCCTATGCAGCGGCGGTGTTTTTTCCAGGCATGGGCTTTCTCCTGCATCCCCTGTGCAAGCTGGCCGCGGCGGTGCTGGCCCTGTTGGCCGGCTACGGCGGCAGCCGCCGCCTGCTGCGGGTGTCCCTGTGTTTTTTCACCGCGGCCGCCGCCTTTGGAGGCGGCATCTTTGCGCTGGAGCTGCTGGGAGGGCGGGGTCTGACGCTGCACAACGGCGTGTTTTACTCCGCGATGGACCTGCGGGTGATTCTGCTCTCGGCTGCCAGTTGCTATGTGCTCATCACCCTTGTATTCCACCGGGCCGGCCGGCACAGCGCCGCGGCGGCAGAGCTTGCCCCTGTACTGCTGACCCTGGAGGGGCGAAAGGCGGCGCTTACCGCCCTGGTGGACACGGGCAACACGCTCACCGACCCGGTGGATGGGCGGCCCGTCATGGTGGCGGAGGGCGAGCGGCTCTCCCGCCTTTTTCCGCAGGGGCTGGCTCCGGACGCTCAGGCCCTCCGGGACCCGGCGCAGACCATGCAGCGCCTGGCGGAGCATGGATGGCGGCGCTGCCGCCTGCTGCCCTATCAGGCGGTGGGGGTGGAGTGCGGGCTTTTGCTCTGCGTGCGGGTGGACGGAGCCCGGGTGGGCGGGCAGGACTATGGGAAGCTGCTGGTGGCGCTCTCCCCCAACCGCCTGTCTGACGGCGGGGGATACAGCGCTCTGATCGGTACATAACGGGGAGGTAATGGGACAATGATGGGTTGGATGCTGCGCTGGTATGTCGGGGTTCAGCGGGTTTTGTCAAAATTGGGGCTGAGGCTGCCGGGGAAGGTCATGTATATCGGAGGGAGCGATACGCTTCCTCCGCCCCTGGACCGGGAGGAGGAGGCCGGGCTGATCCAGCGGCTGGATCAGGGAGACGAGGAGGTCAAATCCCAGCTGATAGAGCGCAACCTGCGCCTGGTGGTCTATATCGCCCGGCGCTTTGAAAACACCGGCGTGGGGATTGAGGATCTGATCTCCATCGGCACTATCGGATTAATCAAAGCGGTAAACACCTATAAGCCCGCCAAAAACATCAAGCTGGCTACCTATGCCTCCCGGTGCATTGAAAACGAGATCCTGATGCACCTGCGCAAGACCGCCAACTTAAAAAGCGAGGTCTCCTTTGACGAGCCGCTGAATACCGACTGGGATGGCAACGAGCTGCTCCTGTCCGACATTCTGGGTACCGAGAACGACCTGGTGATGAAGCCCATAGAGGACGATGTGGACCGGCAGCTTTTGTTTCAGGCCATGGATAAGCTGGAGCAGCGGGAGCGGCAGATTATTACCATGCGCTTTGGACTGGACGGCCGGCCGGAGCGCACCCAAAAAGAGGTGGCCGACTGCCTGGGTATCTCTCAATCCTATATCTCCCGGCTGGAAAAGCGGATTATCTCCCGGCTGAAACGGGAGATTCTGCGGATGCTCTAGCGGGCAGTTACGTCAAACGGCCCGCCGCCCGGAGGGGCCGGGGGTTTTTCCTTACAATCCGCCAGGATTTCTGGGCCAAAACCCCTTGCCAGTCGAAAAATTCCTCGCCCTTGGGCATATTCCTATTTTTCAAATAAGGCCTAAAAAGAGGTGGAAAACAGGCGCGCAGTGTGATATGCTAAAGCAAGAATATTCCTCATATAAAAAAGATAAGATGGAGGGTTACCGCTTATGTCTTACCGCGACATGTATGAGGCCTGGCGCGCCAGCGCCGCCCTGTCTCAAGAGGAAAAGGCCGAGCTTGATTCCATTGCCGGTGACGAAAAGGAGATTGAAAGCCGCTTTTTCGGCCCCCTGGAGTTCGGAACCGCCGGGCTGCGGGGCACTATGTGCGTGGGACTGCACCAGATGAACGTGCACGTGATCCGCCACGCCACTCAGGCCTTTGCCGAGGTCATTTTGGCGGAGGGCGGCGACGCCGCCCGGCGGGGTGTGGCGGTGTGCTATGACTGCCGCAATCACTCTGAGGAGTTTGCCCGGGAGACCGCCTGCGTGATGGCGGGCAACGGCATCCATGTGCGCCTGTTCGACGCGCTGCGCCCCACGCCGGAGGTGTCCTTCGCCGTGCGGGAGTACGGCTGTATCGCCGGGGTGAACGTCACCGCCAGCCACAACCCAAAGGAGTACAACGGCTACAAGGTCTACTGGCAGGACGGGGCCCAGCTGCCTCCCCACCATGCCAGCGCCATCGCCAAAAAGATGGAGGAGCTGGATCTGTTCGCCTGCGTTAAGCGCATGGACTACAGCGAGGCTCTCGCCAAAGGCGCCATCGAGCTTATGGGCGCGGAGACCGACGAAAAGTTTTTGGAAAACGTTATGAACCAGGTCAACGATAAGGCTGCGGTGGAGCGGGTGGCAGACACCTTTAAAATGGTCTACACCCCCTTCCATGGCACCGGCTATAAGCTCATTCCCGAGGCCCTCCGGCGCCTGGGCATGAAGCATGTGATCTGCGTGCCCGAGCAGATGGAAATTGACGGCAATTTCTCTACCGTGGCCTCCCCCAACCCGGAAAACCCGGAGGGCTTTTATCTGGCGGTGGACCTGGCAAAAAAAGAGGGGGCCGATTTCATCCTGGGCTCTGACCCGGACGCCGACCGGGTGGGCATCATGGTGCGCACGTCTGACGGAGAATTTAAGGTCCTCTCCGGCAACCAGACCGGCGTGCTGCTGCTGGACTATCTGATTGGGGCGAAGAAGCGTACCGGCAAGCTGCCGGAAAATCCGGTGGCCCTTAAGACCATCGTCACCACGGAGATGGCCCGCAAGGTGGCGGAGAGCAACGGTCTGAAGTGCTATGACACCTTTACCGGCTTCAAATTCCTGGCAGAGAAGAAAGACAAGCTGGAGAATGCCGGAGAGGGGAAGGTCATCTTCTCTTATGAGGAGAGCTATGGCTATATGCTGGGCGACTACGTCAGAGACAAGGACGCCGTCACTGCCGCCCTGTCCCTGACCGAGATGGCGGCCTGGTATGCCGGGCAGGGCATGACTCTGTATGACGCGCTGCTGGCCTGCTATGAAAGATACGGCTATTATGGGGAGAAGACCCTCAATTTGGTCATGCCCGGCCTGGATGGACTGAAGAAAATGGCGGCCCTGATGGCCGGCCTGCGGGAGAATCCGCCAGCGGAAATTGCCGGGGTGGCGGTGGCCCAGCGCAAGGACTACCAGGATGGCAGCGTAGTGGACGCCGCCGGGGTCAAAAGCACAATGGAGCTCTCCGGCTCCAACGTACTGCGCTATGAGCTCAGCGACGGCACCAGTCTGATCGTGCGCCCCTCCGGCACGGAGCCCAAGGTGAAGGTCTATATTCTGGCACATGGGGAGAACCGGGCGGAGACCGACGGAAAGGTGGCGAAATACGCCGCCTGGGCGGAAAAGCTGCGGGGGTAAGCGCCCGAAAAAAGGCTTTACGGCAGAACAGCTGCGTTTGGACACCCCTTGCCCCCCCTTGACAGCATGGGAGAGATTTGCTATAATCACTACCGTTGTGAGGATAGCTGGAAAAGCCGTTAAAGCCGGCGTTTTCGTGGACATACAATTGAATACTTTCAGGGCGACAACCCAGTTGTCGTAAAAGGGAAGCGAGGTGCAAAGCCTCCACAGCAGCCACTACTGTAAGCGCGGACAAGGAACAGACAGCCACTGTGAAAACGGGAAGGCGTTCTAAGGGAGATGCGTGAGTCAGGAGACCTGCCCTGAGGGAATCGATGTTTTCTGGGCAGCGGGGAAAGAACACCAAAGGCAAGGGCTTATTCTGCTTATCAGAATAAGCCCTTTTTCATTTTGCCGCCCAAACCTCAGGAGGGCTCTATGGAACGACAAAAACACCATCACGGGCACCGGCACGACGGCGCGGCGCTTTCCATCGACTATTACGCCTATGCCTCGGCGATCCGCGGATGGAATCCCTATTATAAGGCCGCCTTTTCTGTGGCCTGTGTAATCTTATGCATTGTATATGACAACCTCTATGTTTCTATGGCGGTTATTCTTGCCATGGGCTTTATCTCCGTCTGCCTAGGCGCTCTCCCCCTGCGGCGTTACCTCTCGCTGCTGTCGGTTCCCCTTGTGTTTATCCTGCTGGGCGGCGCGGCCATCGCGCTGGGCGTCTCTCTTCAACCGGCGGGGCGGTACCATCTGCATCTGGGCTTTTTTTACCTGTATATCGCGCAGGGTGGACTGACGCAGGCCCTTCGCCTGATGCTGAAAGCGCTTGGCGCGGTCAGCGCAATGTATATGCTCACCCTGTCCACCCCGGCCAGCGAGATCATTCAGGTACTCCGTTCCATCCGCGTCCCCAAAACGATTGTGGAGCTGATGAACCTTATTTACCGCTACATATTTATCCTTATGGACACACAGTGCCGGATGAAAAACGCGGCCTGCGCCCGGCTGGGATACTGCGGCTACCGGACTGCCCTGTCCACCTTCGGCAGGACGGCCTCGAACCTGCTGGTCGTGTCCCTGAAAAAGGGCGCGGTTTACTATCAGGCCCTCGCTTCCCGCTGCTATAGCGGAGAGCTCCAGTTCCTGAGCGAAAAAAAACCGGTCCGCCCGCCGCAGGTCCTGCTGGCGGCTGGTTTTCTCATACTGCTGACCATACTCTGGCGCACGGCGGGGTGAACGAATGAATCGGGAAATTATTTTGCAGGCGCGGGATATCCGCTATTCCTATGGCGGAGAGCACATGGCCCTGGACGGTGTGAGCATGGACATTGCCCGAGGGGAGAAAATCGCGGTGATTGGCTCCAACGGCGCGGGAAAATCCACTTTTTTTCTCCATCTCAACGGTGTTCTCAGGCCGTACAGTGGAGAAATCCTCTGTCACGGCGTAAGGATAACGAAAAAGACGGCAGACACGCTGCCCAGACACGTCAGCATCGTTTTTCAAAACGCCGACGACCAGATGATCGCCTCCACGGTTTGGGAGGAGGTCGCTTTCGGACCGGTGAACCTAAAGTTGCCGCGGGAAGAAGTGGTCGGCCGGGTGGAGGAGGCGCTTGCCTACATGAACCTGTCTGCATATAAGGACCGGCCCCCGCATTACCTCAGCGGCGGAGAAAAAAAGCGCGTGAGCATTGCGGATATGATCGCTATGCACCCGGAGATTATCATTTTTGACGAACCCACCGCCTCCCTGGACCCGCTGAACGCGGAGATACTGGAGCAGGTCTTGGACCGGCTGTCCGCCGAGGGGAAAACCATTCTGCTCTCCACTCACGATGTGGACTTGGCCTACCGGTGGGCAGAGCGCCTGGTGGTGTTCCACGACGGACGGGTGATCGCGGACGCAGATCCCCTTGAGGTGTTTCAAAACCGCAGTGTAATTTCTCAGGCCAGCTTAAAACGCCCAATGCTTCTGGACATCTGCGAGGGGCTGGCGGCTAAAGGGTTTTTGAGCAGCGAAGCATATCCGCGCACCGTCCAAGCGCTGCTGGATGGATGTTCCCCGTCTGCCGCAGTCCAATGAGGCAACGCGTACCGCGCATCTCGTCCCGGGGCGGGATATTTCATATAGACGATAAACAGAGAAAAGGAGGAGTATACTATGACGCAGAGACAGCGGAATCGATTCGCATTTTTTACTGTACTGTGCATGGCGGCCGCGTTTGCCCCCACGGCAGGCGCGATGCATATCATGGAGGGCTACCTCCCCCCGGCGATGTGCATTGCCTGGGGGGCCGTCTGCCTGCCATTTCTCGTCCTTGGGGTTCGGAATATTCAGAGAAAAACAGACGGACAGAGCCAGAACCTGCTGCTGCTGGCCCTCTGCGGAGCTTTTGTATTCGTCATCTCTTCTTTGAAAATTCCCTCAGTTACCGGCAGCTGCTCCCATATGACGGGCACCGGCCTGAGCGCGATCCTGTTTGGGCCCGCGGCCACCAGCGTGCTGGGGCTGATTGTTCTGGTCTTTCAGGCTATCCTGCTGGCCCACGGCGGATTGACTACCTTGGGGGCCAACTGTTTTTCTATGGCGATTGCGGGCCCTCTGGCCGCCTATGGCCTGTACCGGGCGCTCCGAGCGGTTAAGGTTGAGCGCAAGGCCAGCGTGTTTCTCGCGGCGTTTTTGGGGGATTTGTTTACTTACTGCGTGACCAGCGTTCAGCTGGCGGCCGCCTACCCGGCCGCAGAGGGCGGCCTACCGGTTTCCCTGGTAAAATTCCTGGGCGTGTTCGCACCGACGCAGCTGCCCCTGGCCATTGTGGAGGGAATTTTGACCGTTGTAATCGTGATGGCCCTGGAGACCTATGCGGCCAGGGAGCTGAAAGATATCGGGTATCTGGGAGGGAACGAGATATGAAACAGCAAAGCCGCAAAGGTCTCGTTATCCTGCTTCTGGCCGCCGTACTTCTTATCAGCCTGCTTCCGCTGTTTCTCCTGCCGGGAGCGGAGTTTGGCGGCTCAGACGACGCGGGCAGTCAAATGGTGGCGGAGGTCACCGGCACGCAGTACGAGCCCTGGTTTACCCCCGTGTTGGAGACCGCCCTGGGCGGCGAGCTTCCTGGTGAGATCGAAAGCCTGATGTTCTGCGTGCAGACCGGTATTGGCGTGGGGGTAATCGCTTTTATTTTGGGACGCTGGGTGGAGCGGAAAAAATGGACCGATAAAGCAGGCAGGGAATAAAGCGGGATGTGCGCCCGCTGCAAGTGTAAATTCGATTCCCGGCCGGATGAACCGCTGGGTTTTGTTTGAAAATGAAAATGAGATTGACGCGGAGAGTAAAAAAAGAACACCGTTTTTCGGGCTGTCTGCCCGAAAAACGGTGTTTCTTTTTATCAGACGTGATAGCAGCCCCCGCCGATGAACTCCCGCATGAGGGAAGTTTTGGGGACGTTGTCCGCGGGGATGGGCAGGAAATAGTTTAAGAATTTCAGCAGCCGCTTGGCCTCGATGTACTCCTCACTGTCCCGGGGAACGCCGAAGAGCAGGGGCTGCACATAGGGCTTGAGCAGGGAGGTCTCATAGATCAGCGCCGAATTGAAGATAACGTCCGCGCTGTCCTGAAAGGGGAAGATGTTGAGCTCCTCGCCCCGCCGGACGGAGGGCCACCGCTTAATGGTGGCCTGGGCGCTGTAGCCCCGGGTCCGGGCGTCCCGCTCAATCCGCCGCAGCAGGCGGGCGTCGGTGGTGGGAATGCGGTTGTGGTCGTCGATATTCAGTGTGGTGAGGCAGCTGATGTAAATTTTGTACTTGCTCTGTTTCGGCAGGGAGTGGGTGAACTGGTCGTTGAGGCAGTGAATGCCCTCAATGACCAGCACATCTCCCTCCTCCAGGGTGAGGTAGGTGCCGTTGTACTCCCGCACGCCCTTTTTGAAATTGTAGGAGGGAAGCTCTACGGTCTCGCCGTGGAGCAGCCGGACCATATCCGTGTTGAACTGCTCCACATCCATGGCGCCCAGGCACTCAAAGTCGTACTGGCCGTTTTCGTCTAAGGGGGTGTCCACCCGGTTTTTGAAGTAATTGTCCGTGGCGATGGCGTGGGGCCGCAGGCCGCAAGCCCGCAGCTGGGTGGAAAGCCGGTGGGAAAAGGTGGTTTTCCCGGAGGAGGACGGGCCCGCGATCATGACAAAGCGAACCTGCCTGCGTCCGGCGATCTCGGCGGCGATGTCGCCGATTTTTTTCTCCATCATAGCCTCATAGGTCAAAATGAGCGGCGTGGCGCCGCCCTGGGCGACGGTAGTGTTCAGCTCGGCCACGTTGGAGGCGTTAAGCGCCTGAGAGCGCCGGGAGGATTCGTGGAGCTCCCGGAAGATTTTTTTAGAGGGGTGGAAGCCGCCCAACTGGTTGGGATTCTTCAAAGTGGGCAGGCGCAGGACAAAGCCGTCCTCAAACAGCTCCAGTCCGAAGCAGCGGATATAGCCGGTGTCCGGCACCATATAGCCGTAAAAATAGTCCACAAAACCGTCCAGGGAATAGACGTTGACGTGAGAGTCAAGGCGGAAGCTGAGGAGCTGGGCCTTGTGAAGCATTCCGGCCTGCCGGAACAGCTCCATGGCCTCGTCAACGCGGATGGATTGCTTTTCAATGGGCAGCGCCTGGGCGGACAGCTCGCGCATCCGTTCCTCTATCCGATCCAAAAGGGCCTGGTCAAGGGTAAAATTACCCTGGGCCAGAACAAAAATGGAGCGGCTGAGGGAGTATTCAATGGAAATGCGTTCCACATCCTGCCGGCCTACCACGTCGTAAAAGGCCTTCAGCATCAGAAAGACCGCGCTGCGCTCATAGGTCTGGATGCCGGGCACGTCTTGGGCAGTGACCATCTCCAGGACACACTCCCGCTTTAAAACATGGTGAAGTTCACGCAGCGCCCCGTCCTGCTTGACCAGCAAAATGTCGCAGGAAAACCGCTCCTGAAAATCCGCCGCAATTTTCCGGTAGGACGTTCCGTAAGGATAGGCATACTGCGCACCGCCTACAGTGACCTTGATGATTTTCTCTTTTTCCATAAGACGCTCTCCTCCCTTATATTTACATCACCGTCCCGTCGAAGAGACAGACTGCCGGACATCCGGCATGTTTTTTGTCATACGGCATTCCGCGGGGGAATACATTTTTTTGCGCTCCGGCGGGGTGTTCTATGGCGGTGCAGCCCGTCGGGAGGCCGGGGGATAGCCCCGCAGGAGAAAGCCTTTTTATAAATTATAACACATCGGTTTGTATTGTCAATCTGTGTAAGAAATGAAAAAATAGTTTCAGTATTTTGGCCAAAAAGGCGGGATATTTTAAGAGTTAACGTTAAACCGACTCGAAGCCCGGCGCAGCAGGTTTGAGTTGGAAAGAAAACGCGGCAAAGTGAGTGAGAGACAATTTAAAAAGCCGCCGCAAACAATATGATGCCCGCCCTGCGACATGACCCAGTCTGCATCCAAAATCAAACCGCAAGCCCAACGACTACGGCACAGGCATACCCCTCCATGAAGTGGAAGCCCTGGCCCGTGTCCTGCTCCCGGAAATACAGGCGTTTTTCGAGAGCGAGGAAGGGCAGAGGGAGTTTGCCGGGTGGAAAGCACAGCGGGGCGCTGAACAAAAAGAACAGGTATAATGCAGGGCGGGAACATCTCCAATGATGCTCCTGCCTTATTTGTTTGCAATGGCTTGTTTCATAATTTGGTTCTCACGAAAGAATTGAAAAAGAGAAGCAATACGTCTATAATGACCATATTACTAATTCACGCAGTTGGTTTGGAGGTATTTGCAATGATAACAGTTTCCATTTGCGAGGACGAAGCCTATTTTATGGCCGAGTTGAACAAGTTGATGGGTGAATATTGCGATTCAAGAAAAATTCATGCTTCCGTTGTTACATTTTCAGACGGCGAAAAACTTTTGGCATCCGGCCAGATGTCGGATATCATTTTGATGGATATTAAGCTTCCAGGAAACAATGGCATGGAAATTGTTCGGCATCTGCGGAAATGTGGTAGTGACAGTCAGGTGATTTTTATAACTGCGTTTCAAAAATATGTGTTTCAAGCATTTGATTTGGATGCTGTTCATTACATTCTCAAACCTGTATCGGCAGAAAAGCTGTTTTCTGCCTTGGATAAAGCAATAAAGCGCATAGCTTCTAACAGTAGAAAAACGCTTTTGATTACAAATGGGACATCCGCATCCAGAGTGCCGCTCAAAGATATTCTATATTGTGAAGCAATGAACCATCAAATCACAGTACATACAGCGACAGAGCAAATTCAATTTTTTGGAACGCTGGATGCAGTACAGGAAAAGCTGGATAATCGTTTTTTCCGCTGTCATAGGAGTTACATCGTCAATATGAACCACGTAATAGATAAGCAACTCGGTTCAGCGACTATGGAGGGTGGGGATCATATTTTGATTGCCCGCAGAAAGCAGCAAGAGTTTACGCAAAGGCTGTTGGAGGTTTGCAGGAAAGGGCTGATATAATGCCGTCACAGTTGCTTTTTTGTGTATGGTGTGTACTGGTGAATAGCTTTGTACACTATTTCATTTTTGAGTTTCTGTTCTGCATCACTCAGAAGGACGGCAGACGGTATCTTCCAATCTGGCTCATAGTCAATGGCTTGATTACGGTCATTGTAACTTTTGCCCAACTTCCGGGAACCTTTTTCATTGATGTCCTGGTGTTGCTTGCTTTTGCAAAAGCTGTTCTAAAAATCCCAAACACTGAACTTGTCGCACCGATTACGATTATATTCACTTTCTACACATTTATGGAAGGGTACTCGGCATCTATCATGTCGTGGGTATCATCTAATTTTCATTCTCCCACAGGGGGAAAAATGGAACAGATTTTTGTTCCCCTTCTTCTGGACATTCTTTTTTTAGGTGTATTGCAAATTATTAAAAAGAGGTATTCCTATACTTTACGGCAATCAATTTCGTCTTACCTTTACATTCTCTTGCTTCCATGCACATTGGTTGTCCTGCTCATTCGGTGTGGGCTTAAACTGGATGGCCGCGATTTTGAGCAGCACCTTGCTTCATTTGGCGTTAATGCCAGATTTGCAGTGCTTTTTACGATGCTCGGAGCGACAATCATTGTCGTTATGATGATTGAAACCTTTTGCAAAATCATACAGCTTACCAAGCATGAAAAAGCGGCGGCTTTGTTACAAAGTCAGTTGAACGGGCAACGAGTTTATATCGAAGAAGCAGCAAAGCGCAATGAACTTTATGCCTCGTTTCAGCATGACATTGATAACCATTTGCTGGTGATATCTGGCCTACTCCATGACAAGCAGTTTGCACAGGCAGAACAGTATACCCAAAAACTGCATATCAGTTGCGGGAAGCTTCTTATGAACGTGTCCACTGGAAAGCCGATTCTCGATGTTCTGCTGAAGGAAAAAATAAGCTATGCAAAACGCAATCACATCGCTGTGTCGCATGATGTGGCGATTCCCTCAGATTTTTCCATAGACGATATGGACTTGTGTGTGCTGTTCTCTAATATCCTGGACAACGCGATTACTGCCTGCATTGGAGGGGCGGAGGAGGAACACCAATTATCTCTATCTGTCAAAGTGAAATCGCAATTCTTACTTGTTGAAGCTGTCAATACGACAAGCGCCAGCCAACCGATTGTCTGGGGAACAGGCTTGATGAACATCCAGCATATGGCCGAAAAATACCACGGCACAGTGGAAACTGAACTAAGCAACGGCAAATTCAGAATCAGTGTACTGCTTTGCTCACATTGATTTTTTACATAGACTTAACAATACCATTCACGAACCAAAATCAACCGTTTATGTTAGTGGCCTTTTTCTTTGCATTTTTGATTCGATATACTTGTTGTAAGCAAATGGTACATTGTTTGGAGGGCAAGACGATCACACGAAATGGAGGTTCGCAATTATGGCAATGCAGATACGCCCCGACTATGTAAATCCGCTCACCATGATGGCAGACAAAAAAACTGCTCAGAAGTTGGGCTGGCCTGCCGTCCAGAAAGGTGGAGCGGCTGACAAGGTGACGGAGCTTCAAACCAGACAGCAACAGTTGCAAAACCAAATGCTCCTTCTTAAAGCGACGGGCACCGATAGCGCAGGAGCTACCGCAGAAACCCAAAAGGTCGTGGAGGCCGAATTGGAGAAAGTGGCCGCTGAACTGCGGACTGCAAAGGGGAGCGGCACCCAAGCTGTAGAGCAAACGGAGCAAACTCGCCTTAATGCACAGCCCACCACAGTAAGACGAAACATGGATTTATATGAGTCAGAAAAGGGAAGAACTGTATCTCCGGGCATTTATCGGCTTGAGGAGGATGGTGAGCAAGGCCATAAGATTTCCTTTTCACCCTATTCGGAGGACTAAAAGCCTAATAATTCATTACTCAAAACTAATAAGCACGGGCGGGATATGTTATTCCTGCCCGTGCTTATCAAATTATGTTTCCAACAGAGATAATAAATCCGAACACGTCCCCCCACTTGGAGGACAGCGCTCGGATTATCATAAGTTGCAATAAGCGGTCAAAACCGATTTTTCGCACGCCTGCGCCCAAAACCAAACCGGAGCCCAGCGCAGCGGGTCCGGTTTGGAGAGGAGGAGCAAGGAAACGGAGCGGATGACGATTTTGTAAAAAATCGTCGGAGCAAAGCGAACTTTGCTCCGACGTGGTCCGAGTGACTGGATTCGAACCAGCGGCCTCTTGAACCCCATTCAAGCGCGATACCAAACTTCGCCACACCCGGAAACAGCTACAATAGCTAAACAACGTGATTATACTACCACATTTTACGGTCCAATGCAAGCCCTTTTTTATTTTTATTTTGACAGTCTAAACCAAGGAGCAAAACGCACCGCAGGAAAGGCGGTGTCCAACCGGCAAACGCTTCGCGTGTGAGTAAACAGGCGCAGTTTTTATTTTGCAGCTGCTGGATGTATGAAATAGTACCTATTTAGGAGGCGGGCAGATTATGTTTGAAACGTAGAAGAAAGGAGTGACACCTTATTTTTATTCTAGAAGTAAAAGACGGCGCAGCGCGGGTAATAGAGAGGGAGGCAGTGACGAGCGGGAGCGTGAACGCGTACAGGGCGGAGTTTAGATTTTCGCAGGCGTGGGAGGGGGTGGAGCGGACGGCGGTATTCCGCGCGGGGGAAACCGCCATATCTGTGCCGCTGAAGGAAGCGGGAGGGTGCACGATCCCGTGGGAGGTGCTGGTAAAGCCCCACGAGACGCTGTACGCGGGGGTATACGGGAGCAAGGGTACAGAGATGATTTTGCCCACGGTATGGGCCAGCCTGGGGACCATCCTGGAAGGGGTGTCCCCCGGCAAGACGGGACAGCCGCCGCCCAGCGGCGGGGGAGGGGGGGACCACCGGCAGCTGACAGGGCGCGAGGCGGCGGAGCAGCACCCGGTGGGGGCAATCAGCGGCCTGGCCGAGGCGCTCTCCCGGATTCCCGAGCCGGCGGAGGCGCTTACAAATCTTGAATTGGAGGAGCTGTTGAAATGAGTAAATTTTTGGACGAAAACGGACTATTGTACCTGTGGAACAAGATCAAGGCCCAGCTGGGGGGCAAGGTGGACAAGGCGGAGGGCAAGGGGCTGTCCTCCAACGATTTCACGGGCGAGGACAAGGCCAAGCTGGCGGGACTGGAGAACTATGTTCTCCCCGCGGCCACTGCGGATATCTTAGGCGGCGTGAAGGTGGGGGCCGGTCTGAGCATCAGCGCCGGCGTGCTCTCCGCCGCCGGAGGCGGTACGGCGGACAGCGTAGCGTGGGAGAACGTCACCGGGAAGCCGGAGCTGGTATTGAAGAGCGAGCTGAGCAGCGTCTACAAGTATAAGGGCAGCGTGACCAATTTCGCCGCCCTGCCCGAGGGGGGCAACGCCGTGGGCGACGTGTGGAACGTGGAGGCCACCGGGATGAACTACGCCTGGGACGGGGAACAATGGGACGCCCTGGGCGAAGTATTTGAGGTGCAGGGCATCTCCAACGCGGAGATTGACGCCATCCTGTCGGGGGAATAATGGATGGAATTTCTGAACAGGACGGGGCTGGCCCACCTGTGGGACAGGCTCAAAAGCCGTACGCTCCCCGCGGGCGGGGCGTTGGGAGCGGTGCTGCGGAAAACGGGGGCGGGGGATTACGAGACGGAGTGGGCGGAGCTGGCGCCGGGAAAGGCGGAGGGCCCCTATGAGCTGCCGCTGGTCAACGGCTGGTCCCACGCCGCCGCTGGCGGCTGGGGGCACACACGCTATTGGAAAAGCGCGGACGGATTTGTCCACCTGCACCTGTCGGCGATACGCGAGAGTGCTGTTACGCTTAACTCTCAGCAAATTGCCACTATACCGGCGGGGTTTCGTCCGGTGGGAGGCAACGCGTGCGGAACGGGCTATGATTACAGCTCGAGCTCCCCGCTGGGGGCGCTGGTTGCAGCATCTGGAGAGGTATATGTGAGACTGGTCAAACCTACCGCATCCTATCGCTATATTTTCATAGACCTGGCGTATTACGCCGGAACGTAGAGGAGGGGGAGAGATGGATTACAAATATTGCTGCGTCGTGGACGCGGGAGGGCGCTATAAAACCTTTGTGCTGGTGGAGGGGGAGCGGGTGCGGCACTATGAGCTGGAGCCCGGAGAGCGCCTGCTGGAGGTTTCCGCTCCGCCGCTGCGTCCCCACGCCGGCGGGGCGGGGCTGATCTCCCCCCGCTGGAACACAGCGGCCTGGGAGGAGGACGCTTCCCCGGAGGAGGCCGCCGCCTGGGAGAAGGCGCATCCGGCCCCGGAAGCGGCGGAGGGGGCGGACCCCGCCGCCGACACGGACGGGCTGCTGGTGGAGCACGAATACCGCCTGGCTCTGCTGGAGCTGGGCCTTGGAGAGGGGGGATAGTATGCTGTACCGGACCCTGAAGCGGATGATTGAGCGGGGTCAGACCCAGGGTATGGCGGAGAAGCTGGACATCTTCTACGCCGCGGACAAGCTCTCCCAGGGGGAATATCTGGAGCTGGCGGAGATGCTGGAGAAGGAGTGAATACAATGTACGACAACTGCAATCCCGGCGACTGCCCGGTAAGCGCCCGTGTAGACGCGCTGGAGAATGAATTTGACCGCTACCGGGGCAATTCCTCGGAGACCCACCGGAAGATGTTTGAGCGGATCGGAGCCCTGGAACAGAGCGGCGCCATTTTGAGGACAAAGCTGGACGGTATGGATGAGAAGCTGGACGGGATCGCCGAGAAGGTGAACGTCCTGTCCGAAAAGCCGGGGAAGCGCTGGGAGAGCCTTGTGGGGTATGCGCTCAGCGCCCTGGTGGGAGCCTTTGTACTGTGGATGGCCTCCGGCATGCCGGGGGTGCGTTGAGAAAGGAGCACACAGATGAGTGAAAAGACAAAAAAATGGCTTGCGGCGGCCGGCGTGCGGGCGCTGAAAACTGTCTGCCAGTCCGCGGTTGCGGCGATTGGCGCGGCGGCGGTGCTCAGCGAGGTCAACTGGGCGGTGGTTGTGTCCGCGTCGGCGCTGGCGGGCATTTTGTCCCTGCTGACCAGCGCGGCGGGCCTGCCGGAGTGCAGGGATGAGCGGGCATGAGCCGGCTCGCCGAAGTGATCCCCCTGGCGGAGGTGGAGCGGATAGCCACGGTCCAGGCCAAGGGGCGAAGCATGGCGCAGGTAAAGGCGCAGGAGGGGTGCGCTTACATCCTGAACAGCTACTTCTATGACCTGTCCACCGGCCGGCCGGTGGGGCATGTGAAGGCGCGGGGGGAGGTGCTGTCCCAGGCGGCGTGGAACTGTTACGGGTTGAGCTGGGACACAGGAGCGGACGTGCGCATGGAGGTGATTCCGGACCGGGGCGGGGAGAACTGGCTGTCCGGGGTGGAGCTGCTGGCGCCCGGCCGGGGGCCGGGGGCTGAGCTGGACTATCCCGCGGCCTATGGCGGAAGGCGGGGGCGTTCGGCGGTGCTGCTGGCAGGGGAGCGGCTGGTGCTGTACTGCTCCAAGGACGGCACGTCGCAGGCCAAGACCCCGGAGGAGCTCCGGGATGAGCTGGCGGAGCTAGGGCGGGAATACGCCGCCGGAGAGAGCCTGCGGGCTCTGGGGCTAGACTCCGGCGGCTCCAGCCAGTGCATGTTTCCCGGCGGGGAGATTCACAGCTCCCGCCGGGCGGCGGGCTACCTGTGCGTATGGGTAAAGAAAAAGGAGGACGGGCGTGTGAAGGGCAGGTACAGGGTGGTCCCCAGCGTGGGAGTGAATATCCGCAGCGGTCCGGGGAGCGGCTTCCCCAAAGGGGGGGCCTATTCCCGCGGGACCACAGTGGAGGTGCTGGAGCTCCGGGACGGCTGGGGCAGGACGAAAGAGGGATGGGTGTGCATGGACTACCTGGAGGCCGCGCCCGATGGACAGGAGGGACAGCGGAGGACGGACAGCGGCGTTGCCATTGTGCCCGACCTGATCCCACCGGGCAGCGCCAACCGCCCCGGCGGGGTAAACGCGTGCACGTACATCACGGTCCACGAGACCGGCAACACCGCCCAGGGGGCGGACGCGGCGGCCCACGGGGCGTATCTCAAAAGCGAGGCGGCGGCGCGGGACAAAGTCAGCTGGCACTACACGGTGGACGACCGGAGCATTGTCCAGCACCTGCCGGACGGTGAGAGCGCCTACCACGCCGGGGACGGGGCGCGGGGTCCGGGGAACCTTTGCAGCATTGGCATTGAGATCTGCGTGGACCGGGGTGGGAATTTTGAGGCGGCAAAGGCCAACGCCGCCGCCCTGGTGCGGCTGCTGGTGAAGGAACACGGAATTCCCCTGGAGCGCGTGGTGCAGCACAACCGCTGGAACGGGAAGGACTGTCCCTATACGATCCGGCACACGGCGGGGGCGTGGGAGGAATTTTTGGCGTTGTGCGGCGGGAATACGAATTCTGCCCCCTGGTATGCCCAGGCCCAGGACTGGGTCCGGACCCAGGGCGTCAGCGGCGTGGACCGCCCCGGGGACCCCGCCACCCGCGCGGAGGTCTGGCAGATGCTCTATAATATGAGGCATGGTGCTTAGCGCTTGACCCGGAGGCGAAGGGGGGGATCATGAGAGCACCTGGAGGCATAAAAAGATCGGAAGGCAGGCCGCGATAAAATGGAACGCCTTGGACGCTTATCCAGCGTCCAAGGCGTTCCATTTGCGAAAACGATAGGGTATTCGTAAGCGCTATGCTTCATCCACCAGCATTAAGCAGCCGTCCTCGTCATACTTTAGACGCTGCACCTCCATACGCGTATTGCGGACGATATCGTCCATACGGATGCTCTCAGTGACAGTGGAAATAAAGGTATAGGATACCCCGTGACGCTTGGCGCGCCCGGTGCGCCCGATGCGGTGGGTGTAGTTTTCCAATTCGTCGGGCACGTCGTAGTTAAACACCGCATCCACGTCGTCAATATCAAGTCCTCGGGCGGCCACATCGGTGGCCACCAGCACCCGGATGTCCCCCCGCTTGAACTTCTCCAGGGTTTTTTCCCGTATCCGCTGCTGGATATCCCCGTGGATGGCCTCACAGGAAATGCCCCGCATTTTCAACAGGCCTGCCAGCCGGTCGGTCATGTTTTTAGTATTGCAGAAGGCGATGGCCCGTTCATATTCCCCGTGGGTAATCAGCGCGGCGATGGTGTCCAGCTTCTTTTCCCGGCCGTCTAAATCAATACGGTATTGGGTGATGTCTGGCTTGGACTCTTCCACTGGGCGGACAGTAATCTCAACCGGGTCCCGCTGGTAAACCCAGGAGATATCCATGACCTCCCGGCTGATGGTGGCAGAGAACATGCCCATGTTTTTCCTATGCTTCAATTGGTCTAAAATACGGGTTACATCCCGGACAAAGCCCATGTCCAGCATCCGGTCGGCCTCGTCTAGGACTACGGTCTGGACCTTGTCCAGTCGTACGGTGCGCCGCTTCATATGGTCCATCAGCCGCCCTGGAGTGGCCACTACAATCTGGGGGCGCTTTTTCAGGGCGTTAATCTGTTTGTCAATCGGAGCGCCGCCATAGAGGCAGACAGTGCGTACGCCCTCCTTAAATTCGCATAGGTCCCGCAGTTCCTCCTGGATCTGCACTGCCAGCTCCCGGGTGGGGGCCAATACCAAGGCCTGGACCTCCTGAGCGGCAGAATCAATGTGCTCCACCATGGGGATGCCGAAAGCAAAGGTCTTGCCAGTGCCTGTGGGCGCTTTGGCGATTACATCCCGCCATTCCATAAAATAAGGAATAGCTCCCGCCTGAACAGGGGTGGCCTGGACATAACCCTTTTTTTCAATAGCCTTCATGACCTCGCCGGAGAGGCTGAGCTGTGCATAGGTGACAGTTTTATTGACCTGTTCGCCGTTGATTTCCATGGATGCAAAATTCCTTTCTGTCAAAACTGCCTGATCCAAGGTCCCCGCAGGCAGCTGAACATCTCTTGCTCTGCACCCCAACGCCCCATCTGTCCGGAAGCGCGACCTTAAATCTACAGGGGCGGCCATCCGCCCCAATACTTACAGCTATCATAGCACATTTATATGGGTTTTGCAAATAAGACGGCGTATGGCATAGAATGAAACTGCCGGATGTGGCTATAGACGAAGCCGTTTATATTATGGCAATCGAGGAGAACGCAAGCCGCTTAGCTGCAAACAAAAAGACACGCCAAGGCGTGTCTTTTTGTTTGGTGGAGACAACAGAACTCGAATCTGTGACCTCTCGCGTGTGAGGCGAGCGCTCTACCGGCTGAGCTATGCCTCCATATGGTGACCCGGACGGGAATCGAACCCGTGTTACCGCCGTGAAAGGGCGGTGTCTTAGCCGCTTGACCACCGGGCCAGACTGCCCAACGGGCCGGGAACTTCGTAAGGGAAGCCCCAAAAGACGGCGTGTGCCGTCTTTTGGGTCCTTGGTAGCGGCACCTGGATTTGAACCGGGGACACTGCGGGTATGAACCGCATGCTCTAGCCAACTGAGCTATGCCGCCAAGTCAAACCCTCTTGAACAGGGCAAGAATTAGTATACCTGATTGCCTGCGGTTTGTCAATCCTTTTTTTCATTTTTTCCATTTTTGAAATCCGTCAGGATTCCTGCGTCAAAACCCCTTGCCAGCCGAAAAAATCCCTCGTCCTTGGGCATAGTTCCACTTTTCAAACAAGGCCTAGTCAATTTTATACCCCACACCCCAGACGGTTTTAATAAACCGTGGGTTGCGGCTGGGTTCCCCCATTTTTTCCCGCAGGCGGCGGATGTGGACCATTACGGTGTTGTTGCGGTCTAAATACTTCTCGCCCCAGACTGTTTCAAACAGCCGCTCGGCGGAGATGACCTGCCCGCGGTTTTCACACAGCATCCAGAGAATATCAAACTCGATGGGCGTCAAGCCCAATTCCCGCTCATACAGCTGGGCCTGATGGGTAGAGCGGTTGATAATTAAACCGTTGAAGTCGATGATATCCCGGCAGTCTCCGGTTTTTTCGGTTTCATTATAGCGGGTATACCGGCGCAACTGGGCCTTGACCCGGGCCATGAGTTCCAGAGGGTTGAAGGGCTTTGTGAGGTAATCGTCCGCACCGATGGTTAATCCGGTGATCTTGTCCATATCGCCGGCCTTGGCGGTAAGCATTAGCACCGGAAAGCGATGGCTGCGGCGGATCTCGCCGCACAGGGCAAAGCCGCTGATATCCGGCAGCATTACGTCTAAAATGGCCAAGTCAGGTTCCTGTTCCTTTACACAGGCCAGAGCCTGAGCCCCAGTGCCGCACTTGAATACCGTGCAGCCCTCGCTTTTTAGATAGACCTCCACCAGGTCGGCAATCTCCGGTTCGTCATCTACCACCAGAATTTTGGCGTCCATAGGCGCTTCACCTCTTCAAAACAGATTATAGCCGCAGCTGCGCATATAAGTCAAGACAGGAATTTGGGAAGGGGACGTCCAGACACGGAAGCGTTTAAAGAACGTCAAAGAGAGAATAAAGCCCAAAAGGCAGGAGGCCCCGCGGGCAAAGAGCGGCGGTCAGCGGTACTGGCGGCGGTTTTTTTGTGCTTTCGGGGCGTGTTTGCTCCGGAGGGGAATGCTTTCCGGCCCTGTTCTCTCCACTTGCTTCCATCCGCTTTTTTCTTATTCTGGGTCAAAACTTGGATCAGGCTCACCGTGCGGCTTTTCTTTCTGCGTTTTATGACGCTACAGCGTGTTGAACTTATGCAGATAAAGCGCCAGTTCCAGTTGCATCCGCTCTGCCGGATCGCCAAGATCCGCCTGAGTGATTTCTTGTATGCTTTTCAGGCGGTACGCCACGGTGTTGTAATGGACATACAGCTCCTGTGCCATCCGGCGCTGGTTGCCCAAGTTCCGGAAAAAGCAGTCCAGTGTATCCAGCAGTTCGCCATTATGGGACGTGTTTGGATCGAGCAGCCCCTTTAAATTCTCCTGCACAAATAGGCCAATTTCCCGATGGGGATCACCGGAATACAAGAGCCGGAGGATTCCCAACTGATCGAACTGCAGAAAACAGTTTTCACCCCTGCTCTGCGCCGCCTTCAAAGCAAGCTCGGCTTCCCAACGGCACAAGGACAAGCCGGGTATACCTGTGTGGGAGCGGCTGCATCCCCCCACCGCCGTTAAGGCTGGATAATCTAAAAATAACGTGTTAAAAATGGCGGGAAGGCACGATAAACTGGGCTCCAATGGAGCGCTTCCTTCCCGTGATTCCAGAAGGATCAGATCCATGCCGTTCTGAACCATGACGTGAGCGCTCAGCCTCAAACTATCAAATTGCTGCCGCAGCGCTTGGAAAAAGGCTGTGCGCTGAAATATCGCGGCATAGCTGCCAGTTTCCCGCCGCATCTGCACCTGCAAACCCAGCAGGGCATGGGGGCGGGACAGGTTCAGGCCAAATGCGTTGGCCCGGGACTGCTCCCATTGGTCATCCATGATCCGATCTGACACAAGATGAAGGAAAAATTCAGAAAAACTCCGACTTTCCCGCTCCCGCATGGAGTGTTCGCGAGAAATTTCAAGGGGGATAGCCTGCAATACTTGGGACAGCATCTCGCTCCCTAATGCCTGCTTCCTGCCAGTCCGGCACAAATAGAGCGCGCCGAAGCTGTGGCCGTCTACGCACATCTCATAGCTGTCAGCATCCCGCAGAATTGCCTGATCCACCTCAGAGCCGTCCAGTCCTGAGAAGCGGGCGGTGTCTTGCCCGCTGATGCTACGGGCTTGGCGGCAGTTGAGACTGTCCACCAGCAGGACGCTGCTACCAGTAATTTCGCAAACCATATCCGTAATTTGCTCCAAAGAAGCTCCTGCGGTGATGGTCTGAATGAGCATCTGATTCACGGACAGGCTGCTGCGCAGCAAGGCAGTTTGGCGGCGCAGACGTTCATCTGACACGGCCTTGGTGATGTCCGCAAAGCGAATCTGCTCCGGCAATTCGATAAGCGGAAACGACAGCTCCTTTGCGGCGGTGAGCATGGCCTCCGGCATCACACCCAAGAAGCGGGAGGGCTTGATGCAGGCACCTGACAGCCCATGTGCTGCCAGCGTTGGGATAAAGCTGGAGATTGCGGCAGGGTCATCATGGATGGCAAAACATGTGCTGATAAGCAGTTCATGGGGATAGATCCAGTTATGATAATCCGGGATATCGGATAGGCTGACGCCCGCCACTGGCTGGTTCAGGGATTCCCCGCCGCACAGCACCCTGCTTCCCGCAAAAACCGGAAGTTCCAGCAGCTCATGCAGGGTTGGATAATCGGAATGATCCATGGCTTTCGCCCCCCAATATTCTTGTTTGTGATACTGCCACAAATTATAAAAAGAATCCTGTAAATTGTCAACATGGAAATGGGCCGTTTGCAATCGTATACTGTCCTTAGAAGCGGCAAACAGAAGGCGCCTCAAAATGAAAGGAGCATACGATTATGAACACGTTCAACCACTCCTCTGCTGCGATAGTATATTCCCCGTTTGCAGAGCGGAAAACCGCACAGGAGGCCAAGACCTCCGATAGCATTTCGGAACACATTGAAAAGCTGAGCAAGCTGGAATGTGCGATAGAAAAAAACGCGATCTGCGCCATGCGGTTTTATGGGTAACGCAAAATGCCGTCCGGTACACGCAGGAGTGTGCCGGGCGGTTAACTTTTCGTATAGGAAAATCCCCTGTAAAAATTGTCTGCCATCTGAGATTCACGACGTCAATTGACGGTGAAATAAGCAAGGCAAAGAACCGATATCCGGCAAATGCCCAGGTCAAAGGCAACGCAGAGGGCGGATTTAAGGGCGAAGGGAAAAAGCGGGATAAAAGCCGGGCGTCACAAGTGACGCCCGGCAGGTAAAAGCGGCCCGCACTGCGGGCCGCTTTTAGGGCTTTTGCGGGCCGGGGCATGGATTCCGGGAACTATTTGCGGCTTTCGACAGGTGTCCACTTTTGGGGTCATTTCAGAGAGAAAAATTACGATTTAGCGTCAGATTTCCAAAAACCTTTACTACCCCAACGGTTTGAGACGGGGTCTAATATGGCTCCAGGGCGGTTTTTGGAAGTCTTGCCGGACGATGCGGTAGCTGATCTTCTTGACCGTGTTACAGTATGGCCGGATGGCCGCGTAGATGTTTTGCTGAGATTCCTTTCAACGGAGCCAAATACTTTCCCGCCCTTTTTCCTCCGTTGTTCCCACTGCCTTTTTCCTATTCTGGGTCGGAATCTGGGTCAGCGGAGACCGTCACCCATACCTCACTTGAACACAGCTCCCTCCAGTTCCAGCTTCTGTCCGCAACGGTTGTCGATGTCCGTGCCGTTGCCGACGAACCGGCTGCCGGGGAACCCCAGGGAGGCGTCGCTGCCCACGCGCTTCAGCAGGACGGCGGTGTCATTGCTTTGGAAGGTGTTCCCGGTGTAGTAGTTGTCGGACACCATGGGGGTATCCGCCGAGTCGAAACACAGCCCCACGCGATTGTCCGCGAAAATGGTGCCATCGGCGTCGATCCAGGCGCTGTCCACAGCTTGATAACCGGTCTCCCAGCCGGAGACGCGGCAGTTGACCAGCTGAAACCGGGTCGTACCGGAAACCAGGATCCCCACATCCTGCCCGCTGCCCTGGAAAGCGATGTCCTGAAATTCAGAGACTCCCTGGGGGGAACTGATGCGGGTCGTGCCGGTGAAGGTGGTGCGCTGCCCGTCCGGAGCCAGGCTGCCGTAGAGCCTGACGAGCCGGTCCCTGATCTCCAGGCCGCCGGCGTAGGTGATGGCGGGGAGATAGAGGTGGAGCTGGTCGTACTCACCGATCTCCTCACAGGCCCTGTCCACCAGGGCCTGTAATTCCTCAATGGTATCTATGGGCGCGTCCTGGGCGGTATAAGTATAGATGGAGATGCTCTCAAAGGTATAGGCTTGCCGCATACGGATCACATCGCCGTTTTTCATGGTGATCGTATAAAGGAGCTGCGCCGCGCAGTCCCCCGGCCCCTTCAGGATGAAGTCGACGAGAGACAACACAACGGCCTCTGGATAGTACTCACTCAGTGCCTCCGGCTCCGTACAGCTGATGCTCACCAGACTGTTCGGGCTGCTGATCGCGGCGGTGACGGAGGCCACCCCGTCCAGGAAGGTCTCCGGCGCCGCCGTGCCGTCCTCCAGGGAAATGGCGTACAGGGGGGCGGGAGTCCGGTAGGCATAGTCGACCATCGCATGGAAGCTGGCCAGGGGGACCGGCTCCACATCCCGCCCCCTGGTCAGCAGGAGCCGGTATCCGCCATACTCCAGCTCGCCGGTGTCGGACTCATAGGTCCTGGGGCGGTTATGGAGCCCAAACGCCAGGAGCGCGAGCGCCGCCGCGGCGGCAAACACGATCAGGGCGCTGTACAGCGCCCTCCGAGGCATATGCCTCGGAGGATGAATCTCTTTCCGGGCGTTGACCGGCTCCGCGCAGTAGGGGCAGAAGGACGCCTCCTCATGGATCGCCGAGCCGCAGTGGGGACAGGGGTTCATGTCAAACGGCCTCCATCAAATGTAAAACATCTTTGTATCGCTTATGGGGATTGACCTGGGTGCAGCGCTGGACCACCCGGCCCATATGTCCCTCCGCCAGCTTCTTGGAGGGGTGCTCCCCGGTGAGCATCACGTTGATGAGCACCCCCAGGGAATAGATATCCGTGCGCACATCGGACTGGGACAGGCCGTACTGCTCTGGGGCGGCGAAGCCGGTGGTGCCCAGCACCTGGGTGTCCGTCTCCGCCCCCGGCTTGTGGAGTCGGGCAGCGTCGAAGTCGATGAGCACGGCATCCTTTCCACGGAGAATGACGTTTTCCGGCTTGATGTCCCGGTGGACCGCTGTCATGGAGTGGAGCACCCACAGGGCCTGGCACAGCTGCCTGACGATGTCCCGGGTCTCTCTGGGGGTGAACAGCGCCCCCTCCAGCAGAAAGCCCAGGTTGTCCCCCTCAATGAACTCCTCCACCACCAGGTTGTCCCCGTCCCGCTCCGCCGCCTCCATGATGAGGGGCAGGTTGGGGCAGGAGAGGCCCACCAGCTTTTGATAGACTTCCCCGTTGCCGGTAAACTGCCGGAGGATGAACCGTTTGCCCGAGCTTCTGTGCCGCACCAGGCGGACGCTGCTCCGGGGGGTCTGCTTCAACAGACGGACCGGCTCATACTCCTCCTCCAAGACGTTTTCCAGCCAAGTGTACAAGATTGTCACCCCATGGCAAGCCCAAAATTTTCAACCCTATGCAGCCAGCATATTGCGATGTTTGGACTGAAGTATTAAACTAATAATATAACATTTTCACCAAAAAGTAAAGGGGAGATGTGGACATGGCTGATAAGACCACCGGCGAACTACAGCAGGAGCTGATGGACCAGCCCAACATCGAGGCCTATCTCAGCGACAACCAGTTCTGCTTCATGGAGCAGGGTATTTTAGACTTATTGGAGGCCCTGCGTGCGCGGTGCGGACTGCCCAAGGCGGAGATTGCCCGAAGGTCGGGGATGAGCGAGGTGTATCTCCACCAGGTGTTTTCCGGGCGGCGCAACCCGTCCCGGGACCGGCTGCTGGCCTTGTGTGTGGGGATGGATGCGTCCCTGGAGGGGGCCAATCAGATGCTCAAGCAGGCGGGCTATGCCCAGCTGTACCCCCGGCTGCGGCGGGACGCCATCATCAGCCACGCGCTGATCCACCACCGCCCCCTCAGGGAGATCAACGAGGCGCTGTTCGCGGAAAATGAAAAGACGCTGTCCTGACCTTTGACGGCTTTCCTCGTTTTGTTGAAGCAATCCGAAAAAAGCTCCGACCCTATGCAGCCAGGTAATTGGTTTCTCCTCACAGAGATGATACACTGCATGGGAAGGCACGCCGGATCCCAGTCATACCGGGACCCGGCAATTATTTAGAGGAGGCTATCATAGTATGAAAGAGAAAAAGATTTTGGCCCTGATTTTGGCCGGTGTGCTGGCTCTGTCCCTGGCCGCGTGCAGCGGCGGGGACAACAGCGACGCTAGCGGCAGCACCGCGCCGTCCGCCGCCCCCAGCCAGGCCGCCGAG
>CANAAV010000015.1 GCA_947346365.1 uncultured Flavonifractor sp. | reverse complement strand
TTTATGCCTATACTCAACCATATTACTTTCTTTACATCCTTTTCCTATCCTTTTTCTCCGCATAGGCATAGCCTTTTTGGCTCCTCGGGCATAGCCCGTGGTTTTCTTCTTCACAACAAAGGGCAAGGCAAACCGTTGCGGTCTGTCTTGCCCTTCGCTTCTCTATGGAGCGCCCTGTCCGGGCGGGAGTCTTTTTCTAATTGAGGAAATCCTTCAGCTTTTTAGAGCGGGAGGGGTGGCGCAATTTCCGCAGAGCCTTGGCCTCAATTTGGCGAATGCGCTCACGGGTGACGTTAAACTCCTTACCCACCTCTTCCAAGGTGCGGGTACGCCCGTCCTCAATGCCAAAGCGCAGCTTGAGCACCTTTTCCTCCCGGGGCGTCAGGGTGCTCAGCACATCCACCAGCTGCTCCTTCAGCAGGGTAAAGCTGGCGGCCTCAGAGGGCTCGGAGGCGTCCTCATCCGGGATAAAGTCCCCCAGGTGGGAGTCCTCCTCCTCACCGATGGGCGTCTCAAGGCTGACCGGCTCCTGGGCGATCTTTAAAATTTCCCGAACCTTATCCACCGGCATATTCATCTCAGCGGCGGTCTCCTCCGGCGTGGGATCGTGGCCCAGCTCCTGAAGCAGCTGCCGGTTGACCCGGATCACCTTGTTGATGGTCTCCACCATGTGCACCGGAATGCGGATGGTACGGGCCTGGTCGGCAATGGCACGGGTGATAGCCTGACGGATCCACCAGGTGGCATAGGTAGAAAACTTATAGCCCTTGGTGTAATCAAACTTCTCCACCGCCTTAATCAGCCCCAGGTTGCCCTCCTGAATCAAGTCCAGAAAGAGCATCCCCCGGCCTACGTACCGCTTAGCGATGGAGACCACCAGGCGCAGATTCGCCTCCGCCAGGCGCTGCTTCGCCCGCTCTCCCCGCTTTACGGCCTGCTCCAGGGCCAGCAGCTCTTCCATATACTCTGTTGTAATTCCCAACGCCTGCGCCATCTCCGCCGGCGTGGGGGACCGCCGCTCCCCCTCTCCCGCCATCTGCCGCCGGATCTGGCGCAGATCCGTCCCTTCCAGCACCAGCTCCAGCTGCTCTTTGGCCGCATCCCCGGCTCCCATGGCCTGGGCCAGCTCGATCTCTTCCTCCGGGGTGAGGAGATTGACCTTGCCAATCTCCTTCAGGTACATACGCACAGGGTCGTCAATGCTGAAAGAATCCACCAGGGTATTGGGGTCCACAATCTCCTCTTCCGGGATATCCTCCAGCTCCTCCACCGGAGGAACCTCATCGGGCAGCTCCGGCAGATAGTCCTCGCCCACCGTGTCGATCCCCAGATTTTCCAAGGTATCGTAAATGCGGTCCATCTGCTCGGTCTCCAGGTCCAGGTTCTCCAGCACGTCCATGAGCTCGCTGGCGGAGAGCTTGCCCTTTTTTTTGCCGCGCTCAATGAGCTCCGCCAGTTTTTCAGCCCCCTGAACTCCCTCTACCACCTTCATAATCTCAATCTTGCCCTGCTCCATCTTCTGCTCGTTGCTCATCTGGGGCTTTTTTTGATCCTCTGAGGCAAAGGGGTGCACATGGACCTGCTTTGGGGCGCTGCTCTTTTCACTCATGCGGTTATCCTCCATAGCTTTTTTTCTCTCTGAACTTCTCCCGCGCCGCAAGCAGGGGGTCCATCGCATCCCCACCCATCCGCTTGAGGGCCTCGGTCTCTATGATCTCTATGTAATCCTGCAACGCCTGCCGCCCGTGGGAGAGCGCCGCAGGCTGGTCCAGGATACCGGTCAAATGGTCCATCTCTTCCCCGCTCAGCTCTCCCGCAAGGGCCGCCAGCTGGGTAGAGCGCCCCTCCCTGCGGCGGCACAGCAGCAGAGCATAAATGCGCCCCAGCACCGGGGAAGAAAACTGCTCCGGCGCCAGGCGCTCCACCTCTGAAAAAAGAGCGGGCTCCAGCAGCAAAAGCCGCAGCACTCCCTCCTCTGCCCGGCCGGAGCGCATATTCTCATAGCGCAGCTGCCTGGCCTTGGGCTGGAGCTGGACAGCGGGGGTCAAATCCCTGCGGGCCTGTTTTTTCCTGGCCTGCCAGGCGCGGTTTTTTCGGAAGCGCTTCACCTCCTGGGACATGGCCTCCGGCGCAATACCCGCGCGGGCGGCGGCCTTGGCGCCGTAAATCTCCCGCTCGATGGGACTCTGCAAGGCGGCCACCGCCTCTACCGCCTCCCGCAGATAGGCCACCCGCCCCTCATCACTGGACAAATCATGCTTTTGCAGCAGCACATCCAGCCGGTAATCGTTCTGCTCCGCGCTGCCGCTGAGACACTTTTCAAACGCGGCCGGTCCGAACTTTTTTATGAAATCGTCCGGGTCCTGCTTTAAGGGCTTCCCCTCGCCATCATAGGCGTTGGGGAGCTGAAGCACCCGCACGCTCAAATCGGCGTTGCGTAAAATGTTGAGCACCCGGTCGGTGGACTGCTTCCCAGCCGGGTCGTTGTCATAGCACAGCACCAGCTCTCTGGTGTATCGGGCCAGCAGCCGGGCGTGGTCCTCCGTCAGGGAAGTGCCCATAGTGGCCACCACATTGTCAAACCCCGCCTGGTGCAGGGTAATCACGTCAATATTGCCCTCCACCAGCACCAGATTGGGACGTTTGGTCTGTTTCGCAAAGTTAAGCGCGTAAACCAGCCGCCCTTTTTTGAATACGGCGGTCTCCGGGGTGTTCAGGTACTTAGCGCCCTCCTCCCCGGGCAGAAGGCGGCTGGTAAATCCGGCCACGTCCCCTCTTGTGTCGATCACCGGGAGGATCAGCCGGGAGCGGAATTTATCATATATTCTCCCGTTTTTTCCCGCCACCGCCAGCCCCGCGTCAATGAGCTCCAGCTTGTCAAAGCCCTGCTGCACCATATGCCGAACCAGTGTGTCCCACCCGTCCGGCGCGGCTCCCAGGCCGAACCGGGTGGCCGTCCGCGGGGTGATGCGGCGCTGGACGATATACTCCCGCACCCGGCCGCCGCCGGGCCCCTTCAGATAGTCGTGGTAAAACCGGGCGGCCAGCTTGTTGGCCTCCAGGGACCGGGCCCGCTTTTTCCGGCCCTCTCCGTCACGCCCTGTCTCCGGCACCTCCATTCCCGCCCGCTGGGCCAGCAGGCGCACCGCATCGGGAAAGGGCAGATTTTCCATCTCCATAATAAACGAGATTACTCCGCCCCCCTTGCCGCAGCCAAAGCAGTGGTAGATCTGCTTGTCCGTGGATACGGAAAAGGATGGGGTCTTTTCGTTGTGAAAGGGACACAGCCCCCATAGGTTCCCACCTTTGCGCGTCAGGTTTACATAAGAAGAAACCACCTCGGAAATTTCACTCCGGGCCACCAATTCATCAATAAACTGCTCCGGTATGGGCACAGTGGTCCTCCTTCCGCCTATCTTTGCCTTGATTGCCCGGTTTCATACGAAAATATCCCTTTTATTGCCAGATTAAGCCCTGCTTTCAAACCGGGACAGCTCTTTAAACAGCAACGCCTCCTCTTTAGGGGGCAGTGAGGCAAAACAGATGCCGTAAGACATGCCCTCCTCACACAGCTTGCACTTCCAGACGATAGAACCGTACAGCTTCCAGTGCGCGCCCGCGGCGGAGAGCTGCACCACCACCTGCACTGTGTCGCCGGTATCAAAGGGATGCTCGGTCGTGATCCGGGCGCCTCCTGTACTCAAATCGTCCAATACGCACGCAAATGCCTCCCGCTCAGCCATTCCGCTGTAGGCGTTATGTACTTCTGCCTTTTGGCCGATGCTGTACCGCTCGGCCGCACGGTGAATATAGGTCCTTTGGGCCGCCGTTTCACTGCTCATCTTCTTCTACCTCCCAATGTAGTAAATGCTCCCCCCGGCCAAAGCCTGCGCCGCAGCCGGAAAATGTGATCTCTCATTTTACGCTCCAGGATTTGGGTATAAACAGCTGCGCAAACTGCTCCACAGCGAACTTGTCGGTCATGCCGGAGATATAGTCGCATACCGCCCGGTCTATTCCCTCTTTCGCCCGGATATCCTGGAACTCCGAAGGCAGCCGGTCCGGGTCTGCCCGGTAGGCGTCGAACAGCCGCCGGAGCATGTCCTGAGCCCTGCCCTCCTCCCCCTTGGCCACGGGGTTGTGGTAGACGTAGGCAAACATAAAAGACCGCAGCTCCGCCAGCGCCTCCTGAAAGGGCGGCGACTGGAGAATGTCGTCTTTTCCGCCGCTATTTTCAATGATGTCCCGCACCAAGAAGCTGATCCGTTCGGAATGGGTAAAGCCCAGCCGCTGGGACACCGTCAAAGGGATATCCATGGGGTAAATGATTCTCCCCCGAATGGCGTCGTCAATATCGTGGTTGACATAAGCGATTTGATCCGCCAGACGCAGCAGCCGTCCCTCCAGCGTCTCAGCCCGGTCTTCACCCGTGTGGCACAGGATGCCCCGGCGGACCTCATACGTCAGATTCAGCCCCCCGCCCCCCTGCTCCAGCCGGTCTACCACCCGCAGGGACTGCTCATTATGGGCAAAGCCGCCGGGCATGATCTCATTGAGCACCCGCTCTCCGGCATGCCCAAAGGGGGTGTGCCCCAAATCGTGGCCGTAGGCCGCCGCTTCCGCCAGGTCCTCGTTCAGCCCCAGCCCCCGGGCGATGGTCCGGGCAATCCGGGCCACCTCGATGGTGTGGGTCATACGGGTGCGGTAATGGTCTCCCTCCGGCTCCAAAAAAACCTGGGTCTTGTGCTTGAGCCGCCGGAAAGCCTTCGAATGGACAATCCGGTCAATGTCCCGCTGGAAGCAGGTGCGCACCGGGCACGGCTCCACCGGATGCAGCCTCCCCTTGGACTGTGCCGACAGGCAGGCATGTACAGACAGCGTCTCCCGCTCGCGCTGCTCAGTCTGTTCTCTGAGCGTCACGAAAACCACCTCTTTCCGCTACTTGTCTATATACGCCTCCTCTGCCCAAAATCCTGCTCTTTTTGAAAAGTTCATAGTTTATTCATATTCTGGCGGGCTTACCTCTTCACTTTTCCGGTTGCCTCCTCCACCGCCAGCTTAAGCACCGTGGTGCGGGGAATTGCCGCTGGATTGAACGCGGCGTCTCCTCCGTGGTAGTGGGCCATCAGCGCCGACAGCGCTGGCAGCTTCTCCTCCTCCTCAACCACCTGGAGCCTGCCCCGGCCAATCACGCTCTCATAGCGCATGGTGCAGTAGCCCCGCTCCCGGTCGAAAACCAACTCGTGTCCCCGGTCCATTTCAAAAGATACCCGGTTATCCCGGGCCAGCAGCCGGTATTTCGTCCCCTCCGCCGCTCCGTGAAAATACAGGGTAATCCTGCCCTCCCGCACTTCCATGCCGAAATTCAGCGGGAGGATATATGGGCAGTCCTCACCGTGAAAGGCCAGCCGGCACACATCGCAGCCCTCCATAATCCGGATGATCTCTCCAATCTCCTTGACTTCTCTGTCGCCGCGCCTCACAGCCACCCCGCCTTTCCTTGCTTAGAGCCTGTATCCGCAATCCTGGAACGCCGTCTCAGCGGGTCTTGCACCCATTCGGCATTCCCAAATAATAGATGCAAATTCTTATTCTCCCAGCGCGGATTCCCGCCGCCGCACCGGGCCTCAGCGGGGAACCGCCCGGAACGCCTCCCCCCGCACGCTGGGCCGCACGGCCCCGGCGGTGAGCTCCACCACCCGGCGGGAGAAGGCTTCTACCCTCTCCTCCGGCAGCAGGGCGCGCACGGTCACCGCGCAGGCGTATTCTACGTCCCCCAGCACGCCCTTGTGGGCCTCCACTTCCAGCTTCACCCGCTCAAACAGGGTGTAAGGGCAAGGGACAGACAGCTCCACCCACCGGCGCACCACTGAGATGCCCGCCGCATCCAGGGCGTCCTTGGCGCTTTGCGTATAGGCCCGCACCAGTCCCCCGGCCCCCAGAAGGACCCCGCCGAAATACCGGGTGACCACGCAGCACACGTTTTCCACCTGCTCCCGCTGGAAGACGTTGAGCATGGGCTGGCCCGCCGTACCCTGGGGCTCCCCGTCGTCGGAGTAGCGCTCCGCCCCGCCCCGTATGCGGAAGCACCAGCAGTTGTGCCGGGCGTCATAGTGCTTTTTCTTTACCAACTCAATGCGGGCCCGGGCCTCCTCCTCGCTCCGCGCCGGAAACACCCGGCCCAGAAAGCGGGAGCGCTTTTCCACCAGCTCCGCCCCGCCCTCTCCTGTGGGGACAAAGTATTCCGTCATGCCGTTTTCCTCCGCCGCATACTGAAAAACAGTTTCTCCGGCGCAAAAGCAGCCGGAGAAACTATGCCTCGCTCTTTCGGCCTTGAATACCCAAGCCTGCGCTTATTCCAGGCCGTCCAACGCGCTTTGAGCCAGCTCGTGATCCGCCGCAACCGCCAGCAAGACAGTATTCCCCCTCTGGGAAAGGATGGCGTTGTCCAGCTTGCCCACCTCGCCGGGCTGATAGCTCTCCAGGGCCTCCCGCTGCTGCTCCACCCGGTTTTCCAGCTCCGTCAGGGCCGATTGAGCGGCGCTCTCGCTGCTGAGCCTGAGCACCGCAATCTCCTCCGCTCCGGCGGAGAGGGAGGTGTACACCGCGCAATCCTCCACCGTCTCCTTATCCAGGCCGCTGTACAACACGTCGCACACAATGTCCTGGTCCATACGCTCCAGGGCCTGCGTAAAAGCGCCGCTGTCCAGCAGAGCCTGGGCGGCGGCGTCCGGATCATAGCCCGCCGTGCCTCCGCCGCAGGCACTCAGCGCCGCACAGAGCAGCAATAGGGGCAGCAGTTGCTTTTTCATCGTATCGTTTCTCCTTTCTCTTCTTCCGGTTCGTGTTCCTGCGCAGGAGGCGCGCTTTGCTCCGCGGGCAAAGCCGGGACAGCCTGCCCCGCGGCGTACTCCTGGCTGTCCACCGTGTGGCTCATCAGATAGCTGAGCCATTCTTGATAAGTAGGCTTGGTAAAGTGGACCCCATCCACCGTGTCGTCTCTGGGGAGCACCCCCTCCTCGTCAGAAAAGGCGGCGGCTATATCAAGCAAAACCACCTGCTTCTCCTCCGCCAGGGGAAAAAGCGCCTCGTTAAAGGCGTACACCTTATCGTTGGTCACGTAATAGGGCTGCCCGTTGGCCCGGCACTTGCCGGGGTTCACCGGCACCACCGTTTCCAGGTAGACCACCGCCTGGGGCTGAAGGGTCTTTACCTGCGTCAAAAATTCTGAAAAGGCCGCGGCGTAGCCTTCGGCGCTTCCGCCCAGCTCATTGATCCCCAAGGAGATATAGATCTTGGCGTACTGCTTCCCCTGCTCCAGGGCCTCCAGCACCGTCATTTTCTTTCCGTCCACCTCGGCCACCTTACGGGACCCCATCTCAAAGACGGTCAGGCCCTTATAACAGTAAAAGTCCGCCCCGGTAATCCCGCTGTACAGCCGCAGGCCGTCGGTGCGGGAGTCTCCAATGAACAGCGCATCCTGAAAATACTCCATCTCCACCGGCTCCCTCTCCGGCGCGCTCTGGGAAAAGTCATAGGGAGGAACCGGCGTGGGCGTGGGTTCCGGCACAGGGGTAGGCGTTGGAACCGGCTCCGGCGTTGGCGACGGAGCGGGCGGCAGGGCCTCAGCCACATGGGCCGTGCCGCCTCCGCCGGTGGGGGCCATCAGGAGCCCCAGGCAAACCACAGCAGCAGCCAGCAGCAGCGGCAGCCGCCAGGGACGGCGGTAGGCGCTCTTTTGCTGGACCCGCTTGGGAGTATATTGGGAAAAAGGCAAAGCCGAACACCTCGATTAACCGATCATTTTAAAACCCGCATCCGCAGCGGGACAGCGGGGGCTCACGCTCCGGCCAAACGCCGTTTCACAGCGGCGCTTGCACGTCCTCAGGACCTAAGACCAGCTCCTTCAGCTCCTCATAGCTGCGGATCTCATACGTAGGCCGCACATCGCCGGAGCGGGGCAGGCCCTGGGGATTGTACCACGCCGCGTCAATCCCGGCGGCCAGGCCGCCCTTCACGTCGGTGAGCAGATTGTCGCCCACCATCAGCGCCCGCTCCAGCTTCTCCAGGCCCATGGTCTGAAAGACCGCCTGAAAAAAAGCGGGGTCAGGCTTGCTGGCGCCCACCTCCTCGGAGATAAAGAGCCAGCGGATGTCTGCCTTCAGCGGCGAGCGCCCAAAACGGCCCCGCTGGGCCAGGGCCACGCCGTTGGTAACGAGCGCCAGCGTACACACCCCCGCCAGGGTATGACACAGCTCCTGCGCCCCTGGCAGCAGGTAAGCGCCCTCTCCCAGACACATGAGATACTCCCGGTTAAATTCCGCCGGATCATCGCTCCTGCCCATGGCGCGGGTAAAGTCCGCAAAGCGCTTCACCACCAGCTCCCTCTGAGCGATCTCCCCCCGGTCGAATCTGGCCCACAGCCCCCGGTTGATGGACAGGTAGAGCGCCAGCGTCTCCTCCCCCACAGGATATCCCCGCCGGGAGAGCACCCGGCACAGGGCTTCCCGCTCCGCCCGGTCAAAGTCAAATAAGGTATTGTCCGCGTCGAACAGGATATAGTCATAACGGGGCATGGCAGAGCTCCTTTTCATGAAGTAGGACGCTGCCTCTCCTGCCGCCGGGCGTTAACCACCCGCACCAGAGAGGACACCAGCAGCACCCCCACCGCCAGCGCCCCCGCCAGGCCCAAGGTGTGCATCAGCTCGTTCATAAACCCCTGCACATCGCCGTTCATGGCGTACCGCATGGAGTAATAAATGCCGCCGCCTGGCACCAGCGGGAACAGGGCAATTACCAAATAGCTGGTAACCGGGCATTTGCGCAGCCGGGCCATAATTTCCGACCAGGCAGAGATCAGCATGGCCGCAAGAAAAGACTGCATAATATCGCTTTGAACCACCGGGGCCGACAGCAGGTAGCACAGCCAGCCCAGCCCGCCGCCGCAGGCGCAGATGAGCATACCCACCCCGCGGACGTTAAACACAACGCTAAAGCCTATACCGGCGGCAAAGGCGTACAAGCAGGGCAGCGCCAATTCCTGAAGCATCTCCACAGCTCAACCTCCCGCCAGCATGTGGAACATCCCCAGGGACAGGGCTGTTCCCAGGGCAATGGCCCCGCCGATCAGCAGCGCCTCCGCCACCTTGCTGATGCCGGACACCATGTCGCCGGCCATTACATCCCGCATGGCATTAGTCAGGGCAATACCGGGCACCAGAGCCATCAGCGCGCCGATAATAATCTGGTCTAAATGCGCGCCCAGTCCCACGGCGGTCAGGATCTCCGCGCACAGCGCCGAAACCGCTGAGGCGGCGATGGTACGGAAAAAAGGATTGGCGCCCCAGTGGGCGGTAAAGTACATACACAATCCAATTACTACGCCGCACAGCCCGCCGCAGAGCATGTCCCGGCCGTTTCCGCCAAAAAACAGGGCGAAGGCTCCGCACCCCAAAAAATACCCCGCCAGCTGCGTCGGCAGGGACCACTGCCGCCGCTGGCGGGCGGTCTCCGCCACCAGGGCCAGCGCCTGCTCGATGGGCGGCGCCTCCCGGCACAGGCGGCGGCAGAGATCGTTATACCGCTCCAGCTGGTCCACATCGGTACCGTGGGCCTTCATGCGGCGAATCTGGGTCAGCGCATGGCCCGTAGCGGTAGTCAAGCTGGCAATGATGCAGTTTGGGATTGCAAACACCTCGCCGGTGGTAACGCCGTAGGCCTCCAGCAGGCGGTTCATCGACTCCTCCACCCGGTAGATCTCCGCGCCGCTCTCCATGAGCTGGTAGCCGATTTCCGCCGTCAGGCACAGGAGCTTGTCGTAATCCAACTCCACAGGGGCAGCACCGCCTCTTTCACATGATTTCTAGCTTCCGCTCAATATAGTAGGATACCTCTTTTTTCAGTGGAATGCAACTGTTTACAACAGGATATTTTTGAAAAAGCCCTCCGTGTTCCTCACCGCCCTCAGCGCAGAAATCGAATCTTTTTGTGCAAAAAATGCGTTATGTCCACCGGGGGACTGCGCCGGCTTCCGAGGGAGGCCTGGGAAGCCCGCTGTGGAAAACCGGGTGGAAAAGTGGATAACCTCTTGGAAGTGCCCATCCCTTTCTGTGTGGAAAACTCGGTGGATAATGTGGATAACGCTCTGTAAATCTCGTTATCTCAAATTTTATGTAAACTATTTTCCGATTTTTCCTCCTTCCCTACGAATAAAAAAGTGTCGGGTTTTCAAAGATACCGCGTTTTTTTGAAAGAATCCATCGTCCAATAATTTCCTCTGCCGCGGAAAACAGCCGTTCCAAAACGCTCCTTCAAAACTTTTTCGCACACTAGCGAGGCTCCCCGGCCCATTTAATACGCTGCGTATTTTCTCTCCCTCTCCAGCTTCCGCCTACCGCACTGGCAAAACCTTAATTCTTCATAAAATTTCGTCTTTTCCCTTTACAAGAGAGAAATTTTCCGGTACAATGAAGAGCACGGAAAGGCAGGTGTGCGGGCATGGAGATGGATTATACACGAAAGTTCAGCATCCAATATGAGAAGGACCCTGAAATTAAGGCAGTTCTTTCCTCTGTCTACCGCTCTTTGCAGGAGAAAGGCTATAATCCCATCAACCAGATCGTAGGATATATCCTCTCCGAGGACCCTACCTATATTACTAATTATAACAACGCGCGTTCCCTAATCCGCAAACTGGACCGGGACGAGCTTTTGCAGGAGCTTGTGAAGCAATACCTGCGGGATTGAGTACTTTACAAATATCGAGATAAAACGGATGCCTTTTTAAGGCATCCGTTTTTTATAGAGGCCCCCCCGGCTATGCCGGAGGGGCCTCTATGCCGGGCGAAGCGGCGAAAAACCGCAAGAGCGTCCAAGCCTTCTGCAAGGAAGTCCGCTATTCCTCAGGATTCCCCGGCAGCCACCGTCCGTTTTTGTAATAGAGGGCGAGGCACAGCACCGTACATGCCCAAGTCAGGGGATACACTGCGGCGACGCCCTGCACATTGGGGTAAAGCAGAACCATGATCCGCAGAATACACGTCCGGACCATGCACATATTGGTTACAATAATTCCCATAACAGGCAGCGCCTTCCCAGCCCCGCGGATAACAGAGGCAAAGATCTCCAGAAACACGTACAGGACGTAAAACGGAAAGGTAATGCGGGCAATCTGGCTCCCCAATAGGATTACCTCCCGCTCGTTGGCAAACAGGCTGAAGGCGGTTTGGGAGAAGAGCAGCGTTACGCCCACCGTGCATACCGTAACGGCCAGCCCCATTGCGACGGCGGTCCGGGCGCCGGTCTTGATCCGCTCCGGCTGGAGGGCACCGGCGTTCTGGCTGGTAAACGTGGAAACGGCCTGCCCTATGGCTACGATAGGGAGGTAGATAAAATTCTCCACCTTAAAATACGCGGTAAACGCCGCCATGCTGACGACGCCCAGGTCGTTGATACAAGTCTGCACCAGAATGTTGGAAAAGGTAATGACCACCGACTGCACCGCAGCCGGGGCGCCCACCGCCAGGAACTGCTTACAGATCCCCCTTTCCAAGCGTATGCGGCGCAGGGACAGCTGGCAGCCGTCCGCCGCCCGGCCAAGCCGCCGCACCGTCAGAACCGCCGCCAACCCCTGGGAGCACACGGTGGACAGGGCCGCGCCCCGCACGCCCCAATCCAGCGCATAGATGAACAGCGTGTTTCCCAGCACGTTGACCAGTCCGCCCGCCAGCTGGTAGAGCATGGGAGTCTTGGAGTTTCCCAGAGCCCGCAGAATGCCGGAGCCGATATTATAGCTGACGATGGCAGTCAGGCTTAACAAATACAGCCGGATATAGGTGACAGCGCTCTCCATTATGTCCGCCGGGGTGTGCATCCAGGTCAGGAACAGGGGAGACAAGGCCAGACCAAAAGCCGTAAAAACTGCCGCCAGCAATACGCTCAGCCCCGCGGCGGAATGGACAATGCGGTCCAGCTCTTGATAAGCGCCCTGCCCCACCGCCCGCGCCGCAACGACCCCCACCCCGACACCCAAGCCCGCGAAAAGGCCCAGGATGCACGTCACAATCAGGCCGCTGGCCCCAACAGCGGCCGAGGCCTCCTTGCCCAGAATCTGTCCCACAAACATCAGGTCCACCGCATTGTATAGCAGTTGAATCAGACTCCCCAAAAACAGCGGGAGTGCAAATTCCAGCAATTGCCGCCCTATCGGGCCGCGGGTTAAATCGCGGATTGTGGCAGGATTAGACGGTTTTTTCATACAGCCTCCTCTCGTTTTGTTATTTTATGCGCAGAATACGCCCACCGTTCAGCAGCGGGTGGCACTATCCTCGTAGGGCGCATGGTCATGTCCGCCGCAGCCGCCGTGGTTTCGCGCGCGTGCTCATGCGTATGCGCATGTTCGTGCTCGTGCATTGGGATCACTCCTTCGCAGTGTGTCTCATTTAAAGCCCACCCCAGGCAGCATTTTTTAGGAGGACCGCCTTGCCAGGCATTCCTCATAGGAATAGTTCTCTGTTAGTGTCTTCAGGTCCTCAAAATCGGCCTCCGGGGTCAGAATCTTGATGACGGAATACAGGTCCTCGCAGTTGTAGGCGTTGACCGCAGCGCCGCAGGCCAGAGCGTACATACTGTCATACTCGGTGTTGTTCGCAGCCCGCCAGAAGCCCTGCTCCAGCCGGAACGCCCTGCCGTCCACCCGGTAGACACCGGCGTTGCCGGTGACGGCGTTGTAGAGCGCAGCGAAGCCCGGTCCGATTTCCGATTGATATTTACCCGCCACGTAGGCAATCCTGCCGCTCTTGAAGCCTAAATAGTTATCCTCAGAGAAACAATCAATCACCCCGCATTGCACTTCAGCGGCATCCAGGACATCTGCCAGGGCGGTGACCGGAACGGCGGACAGGACGGTGGTGTAAGCTCCGGTGGAAATGACCTCGGAGGCGGCCTTCCGAGCGGCCTCCCCTTCCAGATAACCGGGACAGATCATCAGCTCCAGACCGCCCACAGCAACCGTTGTCTGCTCTGATACCACCGCTAACTCCTCAGCTCCCTGTTCAAACTGAACGCCGTGGACCTCCTGCAAAACGTCCAGCATCGCCAAGGTGCGCAGCCGGTGCATCTCATTTCCGCGGGAAGCGCCGCCGGAGAGAATCACATAGCGCTTGCCCTCCCCCGCCAGAGCGCGGGTCATTTTTTCCGCCTCCCCGTACTCGTTCTCCGCACCAGGGCCGATTTCACCCACAAAATAGGGATTGGAGGCCACCGCGTCAAACACGGCGTCGGTAGAGGTTCCGGAAGGACGGATCAGATACATCTCATGCCCAGCGCAGAATTCCACTTCTTTTATCAGATCAACGGTGCCGAACACCATGATCCCCTCTGCTCCGTTGTCCGCGCACAGGGTCAGAAACTCCATCATGTCCTCACCGCCGGAGATGCTGTCGGAGTACAGGAACTCCACATCCTCAAAGCAGGCTTTGATGTATTTATCCAGGTACTCTTTGAACATCATGATCTGAGCGTCTCTGATGTTGTAGGTGGCGATGCCGATTTTGTGCGTATCCGGCGTACTGGGCTCCACTGCGGCGGAGCACCCGGCAAACAGGGAAAGCACAAGTACGGCTATCAGCGCAAATACAATATATTTTTTCACACCAGCGCCTCCTTAAGCAAATGGCAGGCCACCTCATGTCCCGCGCCGATAGGCTCTAAGGCGGGGCGCTCCCTGCGGCACACGTCCGTGCAGCGCCCGCACCGGGTCTGAAACGGGCAGCCGGGGGGTGCGTCCAGGGGACTGGGAATTTCGCTGTCAATGCTCTCAATTTTTTTCGTAAAGTCCATTTTCGTGTCGAAAACGGCGTCCAGCAGGGCCCGGGTATAGGGGTGCCTCGCCTGTTCCACCGCCTTGCCAGGGAGGACTTCCACGATACTGCCCAAATACATGACGGCAATCTGGTGGGCAAAGGACTGAATCAGGCCCAGGTCATGGGCGATAAAGCCAATCGCAATCTGCTTTTCCCTTTGCAGCCTGCACACCAGCTCGATGATGGTCTTTTGCACGGACACATCCAAAGCGCAGGTGGCCTCGTCCATGACGATCAGCTCCGGCTCCAGGGCGACGGCGCGGGCAATGGCAATCCGCTGCCGCTGCCCGCCGGACATATTGTGGGGATAGCGCCCGGCAAACTCGCCGGGCAGTTCGACGGCCTCCAGGTATTTTCGGGCCACAGCGTCTTTCTCCGACGGCTTAATCCGCCCAAAATTGAGAAGGGGTTCGCAGATGATGTCCCGAATTTTCATCTTGGGGTTGAACGATCCGCCGGGGTCCTGAAACACCATCTGGATGTGCTGCCGGGTCCGGCGCAGCTCCTCGCCCTTCAGCCGGGTCAGGTCTTTTCCGTGGAAGAGGATCTCTCCTTCCGTGGGAACGTCCAGCCGGACCAAAAAACGCATAAAAGTGGACTTGCCGCAGCCGGACTCCCCAATCAGGCCCAGGGTTCTTCCCCGGTAAAACTTCAGGCTGACGTCATTACACGCCGTCAGCTCCCGGCCGCCGGAGACGGGAAACCGCCGGGTGACATGCTTTGCCTCCAAAATCAGGTCCTTTTCCTCAAGCATAGCGCGCACCTCCCAGAGACGGGACCGCATCCAACAGAGTCTGCGTGTAGCCGCTGCGGCTTTCGTTCAAAATATATTCCCGTGTGCCGCTGTCGGAAATTTCGCCGTTCTTCATCACAGCGATAAAGTCGGACATATAGGCGGCCACGCCCAGATTGTGTGTGACAAGAATGATGCTGGTCCCGTATTCCTCCCGCAGCTCCATCATCTGCCGGACAATCTGGGCCTGGGTGGTCACGTCCAGAGCCGAGGTGGGCTCGTCCGCCAGCAGCAGCTTGGGCTGAAAGGTCATGGCCATCGCGATACCCACCCGCTGCCGCATGCCGCCGGAGAGCTGAAAGGGGTAGGAGTTCATGATAGTTTCCCCACTGGGCAGGCGCATACGCTCCAGCATGGCGACGCCCTTGTTCCAGGCGTCCCTCTTCGGGATGTCCTCGTGGGTGCGGATGTACTCCACAAAAACCCTGCCGATTTTCCGGGTAGGATTCAGCATGGCGCCGGAGTCCTGAAAGATCATGGAGATATCAGAACCCCGAAGTTTGCGCCACTGGTCGGGCGTATTCTTCAGCAGGGACTTCCCCTCAAAGAGGATATCCCCTTCCGTGATTTTCCCGCCTCCCGCCAGCAGGCCCAGCACCGCGCGGATCACGGTTGTCTTGCCGGAGCCGGATTCCCCCACCAGGGAGGCGATTTCCCCCTGCTTCAGCGCCATATGGAACTGTTTGACTGTAGGGCGGTCTTTATAGCAGATTGTCACATTTTTTAGTTCCAGCATAAGCCCCTCCTTACTCGTCCCTGGGGTCCAGGATATCCCGGAGCGCGTCGCCCAGCAGGTTGAACACTACCACCACAACAAAAATAGCCGCGCCGGGGTAGATCATCATCCAGGGCGCGTTCTGAATAAACTGCCGGCCCTCGTTGAGCATCAGGCCCCATTCGGGGGCGGGCGCTTTCGCGCCAAAGCCCAGGAAGGACAGTCCCGCCAGCTCCAGCATCATGCCGCCGATATCCGTGGCGGCGGTGATAATCAGGGTGGGGATCACGTTGGGAACCATGTACCGGGCCAGGATATAGGGCGTTTTGGAGCCGGTGACCACAGCGGCGGCCACATAATCCCGGCCGCGGATTTTCAGCACCAGGCTGCGTGCAAGGCGGGCGTATTTTGTCCAGCTCACCAGCGCCACGGCAATGACGGCGTTTTTGACGCTGGCCCCCAGAATGCCGGCAATGGCCATGGCGAACACCATGCCGGGGAAGGAGACCATCATGTCCGCGATACGCATAATCACGGTATCGACCCAGCCGCCAAAGTACCCCGCCAGAACGCCCAGCGCCGTCCCCAGGGCAAAGATGAGCAGGACCACGGAAAAGGCGGCGGTCAAGCTGGTACGGGCGCCGTAAATCACCCGGGCAAAGATATCGCGTCCCAGCTTATCCGTGCCGAAGATGTGCGCTGCGCTGGAAGCCTGCAAGGCGTCCTTCATAACCCCCGTGGTGGGGTCAATGCCGCCGGTCACCACGGGGGCAAAGACCGCCGCGAGGATAATCAAAAGGGCCAGAACCGCAAAGAGACAGAACATTCCGTTTTTCTTTACAAGCTGTTTCACCTTCATCCTCCCTCACCTCGCCGCTCTCATTCTGGGGTCCACATAGCTATAGGAAATATCCACAGCCAGATTAACCAGCATATAAATCAGGGAGATCCACAAAACATAGCCCTGAATCAGGGGATAGTCATAGGCGGTGATGGCGGAAACCGCCAGGTTGCCCAGGCCGGGGTACGTAAAGATGACCTCCACCACGGCAGTGCCTCCCAACAGGGAGCCCAGGGAGAGCCCCAGCATGGTGATTAAGGGCAGCAGAGAGTTGGGAAATACATTGAGCCAGAGAATCTTCCACTCCTTCACTCCTCTTGCCCGTGCGCCGGTCACATAGTCCTGGCTCAGCTCCTCCAAAATGGCGGTGCGCACCTGGCGGGTGTATTTGGCAGACATGGCAAACGCCAGTGTGACAGAGGGCAAAATCAGGCTCTTGAAGCCGCCGCCGGAGCACACCACCGGCAGCAGCTTGAGCCGGACGCAGAAAAACAGCATCAGCAGCAGGCCCACCCAGAAACTGGGCATCGACACGCCGAAAAAGGTAACGCCCCGGAGCGCGTAGTCGATGGGGCTGTTTTTATGGGTGGCCTGTGCCATGCCGATGGGCACGGCCACCAGAAGCATCAGAATCAAAGACGAGATGGAGAGCTTCAGGGTGGGCCAGAGCCGGGTGAGAAGCAGCTCGGAGACGGGCTTGCTGTAAGCATAGGAGGTGCCAAAGTCACCTTTCAGGCAGCCGCCCAGCCAGTCGAAATATTGGACCAGCATGGGACGGTTCAGACCCATGGCTTCCCGTGTCTCCTGAATGACCTCCTCACTGGGCATAATGCCGGCGGCGGCGTACATGGTGCGCACAGGGTCGCCGGGAGCCAGATAGGTAATCATGAAGGTCAAAAAAGTGACGCCCAGCGCCACAATGAGGATTTGAAGCAATCGCTTTCCCAATTGTTTTGCACTCAAAAATTTCCCCCTCCTTTTCTTACGGATCATCTCCGCCGTTCCGCCTGATTTCTGACGGCGGGCTCCGCCATCCATCCCGGCCTTCTTCCGGGGGCCGGACCCCCGGAGAGGCCGGCGCGCCGTCAGGACCCGGCGGCGGGGTAGATCTCAGTCGTAATCCAATAGTAGTCAGCGGTATGAATGGCCGCGCCGCCAATGGTCTCGTTTCTGGAGATCATGGAGCTGTTGTAATAGCCGTGAACCACAGCCGCGGCGTCGTCAATGAGGATCTGCTGCATCTGCTGAATAATGTCCCGGCGCGCATCCTCGTCAAAGGTGACGCTCAGCTGATTGAAGAGCGCATCATATTCCCCGTTTTTATAGCCGCAGTAGTCGGCGCCGGACGTGGAGCACCAGGGGGCCAGGTACTGCGTGGGGTCGCCGGTGCCAACCGTGGTCCAGTTGGAGCCGTTTAAGTCGAAGTCACCGGACTGGTAGCTGTCCCACTGGCGGGCGGAGTCGCCGATTTCCAGATCAACGCCGATGCCGATGGAGGCCAATTGCTGCTGAATGGCCTCGGCGAAATCGTTCAGGCAGCGGTTGGGGTAGGTTACGTAATGCAGGATGACCTCTTTGCCGTCCAGCTCCCGGATGCCGTCGCCGTTGGTGTCCACAATGCCCGCGTCATCCAAAAGCTTCATGGCGGCGCTAGGGTCAAAGCCATAGGGATCCGTGAGATTTTCATACCCGTAATCCAGGTTGGAGGGCAGCACAGAGAAGCCGGAGGTATACAGGCCGCCCACAGTAACCGAACACATGGTCTCGTCATCCAGGGCCATAAGGATGGCCTCCCGCAGGGTCTTATTGGACAGCAGCCGGCCTTCGGCCATATTCATATGGGCCAGGCCGGTGCGCACGCCGTTGGCGATGGTGACGGTGAAGTTGGGGTCGGCCTGGAGATTGCGCAGGTCATTGATGTTGGTGACATTTTCCGCCAGATCCAGCTGGCCGGACTGGAGCGCCATGGCTTTGGCGGAGGCGTCGCCCATGTACAGCAGCTCAATGGAGGCGTAGGGGACCTCGCCGTCCCAATAGTATTCGTTGGCCACCATGGTGTACCCCACTTCCTCCCGGAAGTTCGTGGCCACATAGGGACCGGTGCCAATGGGGGCGTGGTCGTAGTCGGTGGTGTGCTCCACGTCCAGGATAACCATGACCGGATACGCCAGGTTTTTCCTCAGGTCAACGTAGGGCGTCACGGTTTGGACCGTCACGTTGCCGGAGGCGTTGTCGGCGGTGATTTCCGCCTCAAATTCCAGATACTGCTGAGGGGCGGAGGAACCGCTGGGCCCGGCCTCCTTCAGCCGTTCCAAGCTGGCCTTTACCGCCTCGGCGGTTACATCGCATCCGTCGGAAAATTTTACGCCCTCCCGAATGTGGAAGACCCATTCGGTGTGCTCTTCGTTGACGGTATACTCATCGCACAGGGTGTTGACTACATTCATGGTGTTGTCAAATTTGAACAGGCACTCGCCTACGCCGTAGCGGGAGATATTCCAGGCTGTATTGGTCTCCCGCGCCGGGTCCAGGCCGCCGCCGCCGTAGTTCTGGATGCCGAAGGTCATGGTGCGGACGCCGGAGGTATCCCGCTCCGTCTCGTGGGCCTGCTGGTTGACTTCGCCCTCCCGGTTGCCGGAGGATACGCCGGGCGTGGCGTCTGTGCCGGGAACATCTGTTCCGCCTCCGCCGCAGCCGGCCATGACGCCGGCCAGGAGCAGTACGGACACAAGCAGCGCAATGTTCTTTTTGGCTTGTTTCATCTCTTGCATCTCCTTTGACTTCATCCGTTCTATTTCGGCCGTTAGAAGCGTCCACGTCTGCCTGAATTAAAAAATCGACTGTAACCGATGGTTACAGTCGATAAGAAATTGTACGACAAACACCGGCTGACAGGATAGCGCCTGACAGTCCGGTCCCGTGAATCACTAAGCATTCTCATCGCCCGTAAGAATCTTAATCGTAACAGAATAAGCAGGTCTCCTGACTTAAGCTCATCGCTCGCTGCGCCTTCCCGAGGGTCATGCCTCAGTGACATCGTGCAGCTTGCTCGCAATTACAGTGACGGGATCGTCCCGGATTTGCACCGGGTTCCCTTTCAATCCATCGCTGGAACTTATTCTGGCGGCAAATATGGCCGAAATATGAACTTATACGCGCATTATACCCTCGACAGTTTTCATTGTCAAGAGAAAGGGAACGGTTGAATTTTGCTCTTTTTAATATCTTGCGGCCGCTGCAAAAAATTCCTCTTGCAAACCGGGCGCAAACATGATAGTTTGAAAAAAGAATAAGCAACGTCTATGCTTCGAGGAAATCGGTGGGAATCCGATACAGTGCCGCTACTGTATGGGGGAGGGGCCGCGCATGGGACACTGGAGCGTTATCCGCTCTGGGAAGTCGCGCAGTTACCCGATGAGCTTCAAGTCAGGATACTTGGAGTACAGACAACACATGGTGTCCAACGGTCAATTGGGCAGCGGTGTTTTTTTATACCCTTTTTCGGATTTATTCAGATGCGCCTCCCAACCTCGGGCCAAGCGGGCGGCCAGGGGATCGGGAGTGTTGGCGTTCTTCTCCTTCCCGGAGGAACGCGGCCCGGCGGGGAGTAGGGGCCCCGCCGGGCGCGCGCCTCTGCCGCCTACTCTTGCCCCGCAATACCGGAAAAGCTGCGGACATCGCCGGTGAGCGTAAAGTCTGCGGAGGGATCTTCCTCTTCTCCCCCAGGGAATTGGCCGGGAGCGCCCTGGGGCGGCTGGGGACGGTCCTGCCCGTCCGGCAACTCAGGGGGCTGCTGGCCCTCCGGCATCTGCGGGGGCTCCCCGCCGCCTTCCGGGGGCGCGGGAGGTTCTTCTTCCGGAGGCCGGAAAGCGCCCTCCGGGGGCTCCTGGCTATCCGGAGGCTGGAAGTTTCCGGCGGGCCCGCCTCCGGGGAAGCCGCCGCTGGCGTGGCCGGTGTACTGCTGGACTGCACCGTCCACCTTCAGGGTGTAGCTCACATCCTCCCCCAGCTCCGGGCCGGAGTACAAAATGGACTGGGCCCCTTTCTCCAGTACGAGGGACAGTGACGTCCCCTCCAGCTCTACCTGGGCCCCAGCGGACAGGAGCGAGCCAAAGGACAGCTCCATGTACAGCTGCTTGGAATCGGCGCTGACCGCGTCGTTGCGCACCCCCAAAGCCACTACATTGCCCCCGTTGATGAGGATTTCCCCGTCAGCGTCCAGGCCGCCGTCGGGACTGCGATCGCTGGCCATGGAGCAGACCGTGCCGCCGTTGATAACGATGTGGCCGTTGGAGTCGATGCCGTCCCCCTCTTCTCCCAGGCCGGCGTTGATGTGCAGCGTACCGCCGTTGACGGTGGTGACGGACACGTTGTCCTCGTTGGTGTTGATGCCGTCGTTTTGGGCCTGGATATCAATCTGCCCGCCGTTGATGGTCAGGTGGAGCTCGCTGTCCAGCCCCTCGTTTTCCGCCGTGATGGTCAGGGAGCCGGTACCAGCCTCCTCGCCGTCCACGTTTATGGACATTCTGGAGTAGAAGGCCCCGTCGTATTTGTGGAGCTTTTTCGTGGTGCCCTCCCGGTAGATGCGGGCCACATAGGAGCCGCTCACCCGGTTGACGGAGCCGTCGGCCAGCACCACATTGGCCCCGGCGGCGGAGGTGTCCACCCCGGCGGGCAGGACAGAATACGCCTCCGTTTCCCCCTCGTCATAGGCGACCCAAGCCTCGTCGCACTCGTAGACGTTGTAGAAAATCACAGCCGGGGCCACAGTGCAGGTGATGTCCAGCCCGTCCAGCACCAGCGTGACCACGGCCGACCGGTCCCGCTTGGCCTCCTCGCCCAGATCCACGGCCAGCTGTCCGGCGGACAGCGTCCCGGACACCCGGTACGTCCCCGCCTCCCGGATGGTGACCACCGTATGGGCGTCCGCCTCCTCCTGGGTGTGCATATCAGCCTGGGTCCCCTCGCCGTAGTCCTCGCTGGTGTTGTCGTGGTAGTAGACAATATCGTGGGAGAGGGTCACCGCCCCCGCGCCGCCTTGGGTCAGCGGCTGTCCGTCCAGGGTCATCTCGTCGTCGGACAGGCTCAGGACCCGGCTGTCCGACGGTTGATTGGAGGCGCCGCTCCCTCTTGGTGCAGAGCAGGCGGCCAGAGACAGGAGCAGCGCCGCGGACAACCCCGCTGCAAGAATGCGTTTTTTCATGGAAATACCTCGTTTCTCTTGGAATGTGCTCCCAAGATTATCACAGGGCGGGGAGAAAAGGCTGAAAATTTTGTAAGCAAACTGTAACGAAACTATAAATAACAGCCAGAGCGCCGTGCCTGCGGTGCTCTGGCTGTTGGCGTTTATCAAATGCAGCGGCCGGGCACAAAAAACCAGCCTTTACAAGCTGGCGGGCCTGACGGAACATCCGCAAATGTGGAACGCTTTTTTTCACGGGACGTTCTTCCGCTTTTGGACCCGCCCTCAAAAGCGGTGGGACTCTCTGACAGAAAAAGAGGGGAACGAGTTTCCCCGTTCCCCTCAAAAAGTGGATTCATTCCTTCTCGAAAACGTCCTTGCCCATCCCGCAGATGGGGCAGACCCAACTTTCCGGAACCTGCTCCCAGGGAGTGCCGGGAGCGACGCCATTGTCGGGATCGCCGACGGCTGGGTCATAGACGTAGCCACAGGGACAAACGTACTTGTCCATCTTGTGTTCCTCCCGTGCTCAGCCGAAGTACCGCTTCAGCAGCCCCTCAAAGGCCTTGCCGTGGCGGGCCTCGTCCCGGGCCATCTCGTGGACGGTGTCGTGGATGGCGTCCAGGTTCAGCTCCTTGGCTTTCTTGGCCAGAGCGGTCTTGCCCATGGTGGCGCCGTTCTCGGCCTCGACGCGCATCTCCAGGTTCTTCTTGGTGGAATCGGTGACCACCTCGCCCAGCAGCTCGGCAAACTTAGCGGCGTGCTCGGCCTCCTCGTAGGCGGCCTTCTCCCAGTACAGGCCAATCTCGGGATAACCCTCCCGGTGGGCCACGCGGGCCATCGCCAAGTACATGCCCACCTCAGAGCACTCGCCCTCGAAGTTGGCGCGCAGGTCCATCAAAATATCCTCGGGCACACCCTTGGCCACGCCCACAACGTGCTCGGCAGCCCAAGTGCGCTCGCCGCCCTGCTCCACAAACTTATCCTTGGGAGCCTTGCAAATGGGGCACATATCGGGAGCGGAAGCGCCCTCATGTACGTAACCGCAGACAGAGCAAACAAACTTCTTCATACTAACTTCTTCCTCCTACATAATCAGTACTTTTGTTTTCCTGTTGTTACCTGAAATTAGCAATCAGTAATGATTCCTATTCCTGTTAGATACAATATCACAATGCTTATGCCCCGTCAAGTGGTTTTTCCCTTTTTCAAAAAATTTTTTTCACAGTTTCCCGCAGCTGTTCTAAAGAAAACAGTGCGTTGAGCATTTCCAATAAAGCGTTGGCGCTCATATGCTCCGGCAGCTGTAGATGCTCCAGCAGCCGCTTTCGCCGCAGCGACGCCCCAGCTCCCCCGGACAACCCCAGCGCAAACAGATCGCCCTTGGTAATTGGGCTGCGGCTTTGTGCCGCCTGTGCCGTCTCCTCTAAAAACGTGACCCCCGCCTGCCGCAGCGCCGCCTCCAGCACCTGGGGGCGCATCCCCTCCACCCCCAGCTTGCCTTCCCTGCCCGGAGCGGCCTTCCGGCGCTCCTTGCCCCGTATATCCGGGATATAAGCGTGCTTGACCTGTTCCGGCGGCAGCACCCCTTTTAGGTAATTGCGGATCACAAAGCCCGCGCCGTCGGAGTCGGTGAGTACCACCACTCCCTGCCGCGCCGCTACGCGGCGCAGCAGCTCCAGCTGGGCCCGGTCCTTAAATATGCCAAACCCACTGGTCGTCAGGATTAATCCTTCCACCAGCTGGGCCAGAGTATTTTTATCGTACCGGCCCTCCACTACAATGGCTTCTTTGATTTTCAGCACAGCCTACGCCCCTTTTTTCGCCGCCAGCTCCATGAGCAGGTCTATCAGCACCTCCTCGCCTGGGTCCCCGGTGGACTTCATCGCCAGGTCGGCCTCCCCGCAGCGGACCACCGCCCTGCGGCACCAGCTCAGGGAGAACCGCCGGGCCGACTGCATCAGCCGCTCCGCCGGATACGAGCTGCGCATACCCCACTGCTCCATCAGATAGTCCGTTCCCTGCCTATGCTCTATTGCCAGCCGGGCCGAATAGAGCTGCCGCATCTGCCGGCCCAGTACAGCCAGCAGCTTTATGGGCGGCTCCTGCATGTGGAGCAGCTCCCCCAGCACACTGGCCGCCCTGTCAAAGTTCCCCGCTGCAATGGCGTCAGTCATCTGGAACACTACCGCGTCCAGCTGGGGCGTGGCCACCGCGTCAATATCCCGCCGGGTCACCCGGAACTCCTTCGCGTAAGCCCCGATTTTTCCGATCTCCGAAATCAGGGTGTTCATCAGCTCGCCGCACTGGAAAATAAGGTACTTGGCGTCTTCGCTGCTGATCTCGTGGTCCATCGCACGAAACCGCCGGGAAATCCAGCTGACCAGATCTCCCTGTCCCTGCCGGTTAAAGGCCACTACGCTGCCCTTCTCCTTCAGCAGCCCCGCCAGCTTGGTGCGGGCGTCGGCCTTATACGCGATCAAATCGTACACAAATATCAGGCATACGTATTCCGGCAAGGCGCCCAGCAGGTTCACCAGCGCTTCCTTATCGCCTTTATAGAGATCATAGTCATTCACTACAACCATGGTCCGCTGTCCCATCATGGGCAGGCAGTCCACCATCTGTTCCAGGCTCTTAGCATCAAATTCCCTGCCGCTGAGGGTATGCAGGTTGAACGCCTCCATACCTGCGGGCAAGAGCTTTTTTTTCATCTCCCCCAGGTAAAAATCCCGCAGGTAGGCCTCTTCCCCATGAAAGACGTACAAGCGGCCAATGCGGTCCTCCCGGATGTCCTTTTTCAGCTTCTGGTACGCGGCGTTCGACGTATTTCCCTTGGGCGGCATCGTATTCCCTCTTCTCTCTGGCAGATGTCAGCATTATACTATGCCGCCCTGTGTTTGTCAAAATCTATGGCCCGTCTCCGCCGCGCACTGTGACAGCCACCGTCCCCATCCAGTCGGTACGGTAGATCTCACACCCTGCGGCCGCCAGGCGCTCTAACGTCTCCGGCGCCGGGTGTCCATAGCGGTTATATCCCACCGAAATCACGGCATATTCCGGCGCTGTAGCCAAAAGCAGTTCCTCTGAAGATGCGTATTTCGAGCCGTGGTGGCCCGCTACCAGCAGCTCGATGTCAGGCAGGTTCCCATATTTCACCAGGCGCTTCTCCGTGACCGCATCCATATCTCCAGTAATCAGCATGTCAAAGCTCCCGCTGCTGCACAGCACCGACAGCCCCTCCTCATTGGCGCTCCCCGCCCCCAGCGGGGCATACACGCGCAAACGCGCGTCCCCCAGAGAAATTACCGTATCCTCTGCCACCCAGCGGATGCCGGTCCCGTGCCGGAGGGCCAGCTCCTCGATCTCCCGGCGCAGCGGTTCCTTCGGCGTCACTGCGGGCAGCACCAGCTCTCCCACCTCCATCCGCTCCATCAGCTGAGGCACGCCTCCGGCGTGGTCGGAATGGTAGTGGGTTAAAATCAGCCGGTCCAGGCGCATAAAGCCCAGATCCTGCAAATAATCTGCCGCCGTGTCTCCCGCGTCCAGCCCTCCGGCTCCGCCGCAGTCCACCAGCACGTTCTCTTCCCCGGAGCAAACCGCCACGCACAGTCCCTGTCCCACGTCCAGCACCGATATGCTCAGTGCCACGCTGCGGTGGCTCGCGGTATGGAAGGCCAGCGCTGCGCACAGACACAGCGCCCCGGTTCCCACCGGAAACCAAAAACGTTTCTTTTCACCCCGCCACAACAGCCACAGGGCCAGCAGGGCATACGCCAGCAGCAGCCACAGCCGCAGATAGACCGAACCCAGTCCCACGGCCACAAAGGGGAGACGGGCCAGCGTCCGGGTTATCCACTCAATCCAATCTGCCCCAAAGCTCACCAGCCGCGCCGCTGCCGCGGCCGGCCCCGGCAAAAGCAGGCCCAGCAGCGCCAAGCACAGCCCCGCCACAAATGTAACAGATACGGCCCAAAAGGCCAGCAAGTTGGCCAGCGGCGATACCAGCGAGATGCTGTCAAAGTGCCACACTGTCAGCGGTATGGTAAAAACCGCCGCCCCAATAGAGGCCGCCAGCGTTCCCAACACAGGACGCGCTACCCTTTGCGCCAGTCGGCCGCCTGGGGAAATCCGCCGCGTCCAGCGGCAGTACAGGGGATCACCCAGAAGGTAGATCCCCGCCACGGCGGCAAAGGAGAGCTGAAGCGATATGCTGGCGGCGGCGTAGGGATTCCACACCAGCACAAGCAACAGAATGGCTGCCAGAGAGGTGGGCCGGTCCTCCTCCCGGTCTACCAGGGGAGCCAGAAGCAGCATACTGTGCATAAACGCCGCCCGCAGGATGGAGGGCGTGTTTCCGGCCACCGCCGCGAAAAAGAACATCAGCCCAATTCCCGCTGCCGCCGTCCGTTTCCGGTTCCTGCCCAGCACAAAGGACAGCACGCTCACCAGAAAAGACACATGCAGTCCGGACACCACAATCACGTGCGCCAGTCCTGTCCGGCGCAGGGCAGAGTACGCTCCTGCGGAAAGCAGCGTCCTCTCTCCTGTCACCAAGGCGGTGACCAGCGGCGCCGCCTTTTCCGGGAAAATGCGGGCAATGCTCTCCCGCAGCGCCTGAGACACATAGGCGGGCCAGCAGCCCAGCGGGATGCGCTCCGGCCGCTCTACCAACGCTTCGTCAGCATAGGCAATCAGTTGGATATTCTTGGAATAATAATAGGTGCTCTCCACTCCGCCGGCGGTATTCGCCAGCCGGAACTGGGCTTGAACCGTCAATACGTCTCCCGGGCGCAGCTCTGGCAGCGGGACATGCTCCGCAGGGCTCAGGTAGAGCAGCGCGTGAACCGTCCGGCCCTCCGGGGTCCGGATCTGCACCACTGCCGCGCAGCCATAGCGGCTTTGCGTGGGCCACTGCTTCACCACCGCCGAGACCGTCTCCTCCCGCCCCGCCAAAGCCCGGGCGGGGGAATGGAACAGTGTGCTGTACAGCCCACTCCAGCACAGTCCGGCCGCCAGCCCCAAGGCCGCGGCCATCCAGCGCACCCTCTCTCCGCCCCGCAGCAGCAGGCCCGGCAGCGCAAGGAGCGCACATATCCCGCCCGCTATCATCCATATCTCCTCCGGCAGCAGGTATACTGCCAGGAAAACCGCCGCGGAAAAGGGCGCCGCAAACCAGCACAGCCTGCGCATCGCTACATCCGCGGCATCGAGGGGTTGTCTGTGCGCCCCAGCAGGTAATCCGTGCTGGTCTGGTAGAGCTCAGCCAACTGAATCACCGCCCACACAGGGATCTCCCGCTCCCCTTTCTCATAACGGCGGTAGACCCCCGCGTCCATGTGGAGATAGGCGGCTACTTCTTTTTGCGTCTTATCGCTGTCAATTCTCATATCCCCAATTCGGCGGAAATACATATACATCACCCGAAAAAATCCTACCATTCGGCATGTTCTCGCGGATAATTCCGCTCTATGTGGCTCATTTATGGAAATATTTTCCTCTCCAGGGCCGATGCTGCTTCTCCCCACCGTAAAAGCCGGAAGGTTTTTACCTTCCGGCTTTTACAGCGGGCTATTTGATCTTAACCCGGCGGCCAAGTCATGTCCCGGCCCGCCAGCACGTGGAAATGCAGGTGAGGAACGCTCTGGCCTGCGGCCTCCCCACAGTTAGAGACCACCCGGAACTGACTGATTCCAAGCTGGGCGGTGAGCCTGGAAATCACCTCAAAGATGTGGGCCACCACGGCAGAATTCTCCGGGGTAACCACCCCGCAGGAGGGGATGTGCTCCTTTGGAATCACCAAAAGATGGGTGGGCGCCTGAGGATCAATATCGTAGAAAGCCAAACATTGACCGTCCTCGTAGGCTTTATTGGACGGAATCTCCCCGGCAATGATTTTGCAGAATAAGCAGTCGGACATGTTGAAAACCCTCCTTTTCACGAAATAGGCATAAACTGATTGCGCTCACAGTCGTAGCGATAGCCAAGCCCAGCCAGGTCCCGGACCACCTGTCCAGGGTCTGCACCTAGATCTTCACACAGACCCTCCAGACTGCCGTACTGGTCCCGGAGCTTGGTGTTCACATAGCTGAGCAGAATGTTGGGATCTTGGGGAAGCATAAGCAAGACCTCCTCTTCTAATGCGTTGTCCACCATCAGCGGGTCCTTGCCGCCGTTCCCCCGCAGAACCTGTCTCGCGGGGGCCCCATCGGCTCTGAACGGCTCGGGCGAAGTCAATTCGCCCTGCGCGCTTCGCTTTCACTCGCTGGGCGGCGGCTTACCCTTTCAGCTTCATATTCACAAAGTTGTCTACCATCGCCAGAGCGTTGTCCACCATCAGCGGGTCCTTGCCGCCGCCCATGGCGGAGTCCGGCTTGCCGCCGCCGGAGCCCCCGGCAATGGCCGATACCTGCTTGATAATGTCCCCGGCCTTGACGCCCCGGGCCACAGCCTCCTTGCCGCAGGAGGCCAGGAAAGTAATCTTCTCTCCCGTGATGCTGGCCAGCACCGCCACTACATTGTCCGCCTTGCCGCGCAGAGCGTCTCCCATCTGGCGCAGCTTGGCTGCGTCGGCGTCGGGCACCGTGGCGGTAAGCACCCGCAGCCCGCCCACCTCGTGGGCTCCGAAGAGGATACGCTCGGTCTCTCCGGCGGCCTCCTTGGCCTTGAATTTCTCCAAAGACCGGCGCAGCTCCCGCAGCTCATCCATCGTCTGGGCAATCTTATTGCGCAGCTCAACCGGACGGGTTTTCAGGGCCGCCGCCGCCTGGAACAGCATCTCTTGATTGCGGTTGAGGGTCTCCAGCGTCACAAGCCCTGTAGACGCCTCAATCCGGCGCACGCCGGAGGCCACGGAAAACTCGCTGTCGATGTGGAACACCCCCGCCTTGGCGGTGTTGTCCAGGTGAGTGCCGCCGCAGAACTCCATGGAAAAATCCCCCATCTCCACCACGCGCACCACATCGCCGTACTTCTCGCCAAATACGGCCACGGCCCCCTTCTGCTTGGCCTGCTCAATGGGCAGAACCTCGGTAACCACCGGCGCTCCGCTGAGAATATTCTCATTGACGATACGGCTGACCTGGGATAGCTGCTTGGGGGTCACCGCTTCAAAATGGGTAAAGTCAAAGCGCAGGCGGTCCGGCTCCACCAGGCTGCCCGCCTGGTGGACATGCTCTCCCAGCACTATCTTCAGAGCCGCGTCCAGCATATGGGTGGCGGAGTGGGCCCGCATGACGGCCTGGCGGCGCTCTGTGTCGATCTGAGCGTGGACGGTATCACCCAGCTTGAGACTGCCCTGCGCCATCTTGCCGTAGTGCATATATTTGCCGCCCTTGTTTTTCTGCACGTCGGTAACCTGGAACAATCCGCCGCCGCTGCCGGCAATCGTCCCGTGGTCGGCCACCTGGCCGCCCATCTCCGCATAGAAGGGGGTCTTGTCCAACACCACAATGCCCTCTACGCCGGGCATCATGGCCTCGGCCTGCTCGTTCTCCACCACCAGGGCCACAACCTTCGCCCCATTGACGTCGTGGCTTTCATAGCCCATAAATTCGGTCGCCGGGACCTCCTTGCCAAATTCCACGCCGGCCCAGCCCAGATCCCCCAGGGCCTCCCGAGCCTTGCGGGCCCGCTCTTTCTGCTCCTGCATAAGCGCCTGGAAGGCCTTCTCGTCCACGCTGAGCCCCTGCTCGGCGGCCATCTCAATGGTCAGGTCGATGGGGAAGCCGTAGGTGTCGTAAAGCTTGAAGGCGTCCGCCCCGGAGAACACGCTCTCCCCCTGCGCTTTGTGCCCGGAGAGCATCTCGTCATAGATTTTCATGCCGCCGTCGATGGTGCGGGCAAAGTTCTCCTCCTCGGTGCGGATGACCTTAGTGATATAACCCTGCCGCTCCCGCAGCTCGGGGTAATGGCCCTCGTTTTCACTCACCACAGTGTCACAGACCTGATACAGGAAGGGCTCGTTGACCCCCAGCAGCTTGCCGTGGCGGGCCGCCCGGCGCAGCAGACGGCGCAGCACGTAGCCCCGGCCCTCGTTGGAGGGCAACACCCCGTCGCAGATCATAAAGGTAGCCGAGCGGATATGGTCGGTAATCACCCGCAGGGACACATCCTTGGCGGCGCTCTCGCCATAATGGGCGCCGGTAATTTCGCTGACCTTGTTGGTAATGTTCATCACCGTATCCACGTCAAAAAGGGAGGCCACTCCCTGACAGACACAGGCCAGCCGCTCCAGGCCCATGCCGGTGTCGATATTCTTCTGCTTCAGCTCTTCGTAATGGCCCTCCCCATCGTTGTCAAACTGGGAGAACACCACGTTCCACACCTCAATATAGCGGTCACAGTCGCAGCCCACGGTGCAGCCGGGCTTTCCGCAGCCCCACTGCTCTCCCCGGTCATAGTAGATCTCCGAGCAGGGGCCGCAGGGGCCGGAGCCGTGCTCCCAGAAATTGTCCGCTTTGCCAAATTTAAAGATGCGCTCGGCCGGTATGCCGATCTCCTCATTCCAGATGCGGAAGGCCTCCCCGTCGGCGGGGGTGGTCTCATTCCCGGCAAAGACGGAGGGATACAGCCGCTCCGGGTCCAGGCCCACCCACTCCGGAGAGGTCAAAAACTCCCAGGCCCAGTGAATGGCCTCGGTCTTAAAATAATCGCCAAAGGAGAAATTCCCCAGCATCTCAAAATAGGTGCCGTGGCGGGCGGTGTGGCCGATGTTTTCAATATCACCGGTGCGGATGCACTTTTGGCAGGTGGTGACACGTCGGCGGGGGGGCTCCTCCTCCCCGGTGAACCACGGCTTCATCGGGGCCATGCCGGAATTGATCAGCAGCAGGGACGCGTCGTTCTGGGGAATCAGGGAAAAGCTGGGCAGGCGCAGATGGCCTTTGGTCTCGAAGAACTTCAGGAACATCTCCCGCAGCTCGTTCAGGCCGTAAGGTTTGGGATCGTACATGGGAATTACCTCCAATATATTTTCATACTTTATTGCGCTCACTCGCTCAATCAGCGGGCGGGTAGACCACTTCAAACTCCTCGCACACCACGGGCATGGACGGCGAAAACTCCAGCCCCGCCCGGGCCAGCTCATTCCGGAAAAAATCTTCGTGCACCCGCCGCCAGTAGGCCAGCGAGCGCTCGCCCTCCCCCTCCTTAAAGGCGTGTCCGGCGGACACCCGGTCAAAGGGAACGGTATACACCCTTGTGGTGCGGATGACGCACACCGCCTCCTCCCGGCTGTCAAGCACTACGCTGTACGCCCCGACCCGGGGCGCCGGCTCCTCCCCCGTTTCGTACCAGAACCCGGCGCTGGCCGTGGCGGTCTTGACCCCGGTACGGGTCAGCTCCGCCAGTGCGTCCGCTTCGCCGCCGTAGCGCCACGCCTCATACCTGTCCCCGGCGGCGGCGCCAGCGGCCTTACAGGCCGCCCAAAGCTGCTGATGGGTCATACGCCTCCCCCTTTCAAAACAAAACCGCCCTCAGCCGCAGCCAGGGGCGGGAAAGCAAACCCGCGGTACCACCCTGATTGCGCCAAAGGGCGCGTCTCATTGCGCCCTTAACGCGGGCAGACGTCCCAGTCCTCCCAGGAACGCTCAGGGGCGGCCCCCGAAGCCGCCCTGCCGGGGGCTTTCACCGCTCCCCCCTCGCTTTTGGCCGCACACTCCGGTTCTTCCCGTCATCGCCTTTTGTTCCGCCGGATTTCCGGCAGAATCATCGCTTCGCAGTTATTCTACCACAAAAATCCCGCTTGTCAATCCCCGCAGGGCGGGAAAACGTCCCCTTAACAGGCTTGGAGCGCGGCCGGGATCGGCCGCGCTCCAGAGCTTTGCGTCATTTTCTTACGTATCCGCCTCAGGTCCTATGGCCTGGTCACTGCTTTTGCTGGAGGGTGGCCTCCGTACCCAGAAGGGCGTTCATGCCGTCCACCGTCAGATAATAGTGCCCATCCACGGCAACGGCCGGAACCGTCACAGCCGCGCCGTTCACCAGCACCGCAATCTCCACGGGAGCCTGCTGGGTCTGCGTGCTGCCCATATGCAGCGGCAGCAGCAGCACATCGCCGTCATAGGCCGCGCCGGTGGTGAGCACCACCTGTCCGTCCCAGCCCACGTTAAACTGATTCTTGGACCCGGCAAACACATAGGCCAGATCCCGCAGGCGGAAATAAGGCTGCATATCCGCTCCAATGAAGGAAGCGGCAGTGCCCGTCTTGTTCAGGTCGCTGACCTTTACATTGCCGGCCATGTCCAGCAGATCGGCGTAATCGTCCAGCTCAAACTCCGCGGGCAGCTCCAGCTGGCCGTTCTCCGCCAGCTCCTGGAGGACCGCCCGGTCCAACTGCTCCTGGGCGGCCTTCTGCGCCTCGTCGGGCTCCTCGGCCGGAGCCGCCTCCGTCTCGTTCTCCCCGCCTGCGGCGGGCTCAGTCTTGACCTCCCCTTCCGCCGCAGGGACGGCGGAGGGCGCCGCAGCCGCTTCCCCGGCGGCCAACGCTCCCGGAAAAGCGGGCGCTACCAGCGCCGCTGCCAGCAGAAGGGACCACACGGCGCGTAAGCTCTTCTTTTGCATGTTCGTTAACTCCTTTCGCTCCAATACTCACTGGCGTGGCTTTTTCATCATAACACATTAGGAGGTAAAAGTCGATTCCTCCGCGCGAAAAATCTCCGTCTGGATGAAAAAGGAAGATTTTCACCCCGGCAAAAGGCGGCACATAACATGAAATGGCGGGCCATATGTTCCGCCCTCCTGCGGACTGGAGATCCCGGTCCGCAGAGGCCAAGCGAAAGGAGCTTGTTGACTCTATGAATATCTACCGGCCCAACCAAATGCCGGAGAGCTGCTGCTGCCACCCTAGCTGCCCGCAGTACTGCCCGGTGCCGGGTCCCACCGGGCCTGCCGGACCTATGGGACCGCAGGGTCCAATGGGTCCCACCGGGCCTGCGGGCCGTCCTGGCCCGGCGGGCCTGCCGGGTCCTACCGGCCCTACCGGACCTGCCGGACTTCTGGGTCCCACTGGGCCCCAGGGCCCCCAGGGCATCCAAGGTCTTCCCGGCTCTGCAGGGCCCATAGGACCCACGGCTGCCTGCGTTTATACACAACGCACGCATATTACGGCGCTGGCTCCATTCAGCGCCGGCATGCCCGTTGGAGCACAGTTGCGGCTTCTCCCCGCGGCCATAGTGGGCATCTCGATGAGAGAAGGAAGAATGCAGCCTGCATTATTTGTCTAATTCACCGATTAAGGGTTGCAATCCCACATATCCACTGTTATAATGAGTGCTAAGTGCTGGTAAAAGTATTTCAATTGGAGACATTCTCAATTTGAATGCCTGTCATGAGAATCGGTGCCATTCAGCCGGCATGTATGGAAAGGAAGGCGGTAATTATGAAACGAAAAGCGCTCTTGAGCCAGATGACTTCACTTGTTCTGGCACTTCTCATCGCGGTTTCCGCGGTGCCTGCGGCAGCGGCGGCGGGCGGAGGCATGGGAAATTTCAAGAAAGTCCGGGATTTCCCCGGCTTCTCCGATGTAGGGCCCGGCGCGTGGTATGCCAACGACGTGCGCAAGGCCTATGAGCTGGACCTCATCAACGGCAAGGGCAACGGAAAATTTGACCCCACCGGCACCCTGACCGTGGCCGAGGCCATCACCATGGGCGCCCGCGTCCACGCCATCTACTTTGGCAACAGCCTCACCCCCGGCGGCTCCCCCTGGTACGCCAACGCGGTCAACTACGCCATTCAGGCCGGAATCATCAAGGAGGGCGAGTATACGGACTATACCGCCATGGCCACTCGGGCGGATCTGGCCAACCTCTTTTACAGCCTGCCGGCAACTGAATTCCCCCGCATCAACCGGATCGGCTGGATCTCTGATATCTCCCCGGACATGGATTATTTCCACTTTATTTACCTTCTCTACGGCGCGGGCGTGCTGACCGGCAGCGAGACGGGGGCCTTTCAGCCCAATAACCCGGTCACCCGGGCGGAGGCCGCCGCTATCATCAACCGGGCCGTCCTGCCGGAGAGCCGGGTCCATACCTCTGTCTCCACCAACGCCCCCGGGCAGGTCATCACCGGGGCCAACGGCAACTTTAAGATCAGCATCCCCAAAGACGCCGGCTGGGAGATTGCCACCAACGAGGTGGATGAGGACGGCTGGTGCTCTTTTGGCTGTAGCAAAACCGACAGCAGCGGCGGGGCCGTACTGCTGTCCCTGCTCATCATGCCCAAAGCGGGACACGAGTACTCCAGCACCCGCTCCATGATTGACACTCTCGCCCAGACTGCGGCGGGTGAAAACGCGGTCATCACCGACAGCGACATCTCCAACCTGTTTTTCCGCGGCTGGAACACCTACTATGTCAATATCGACGGCGACCCCTTTGACCGGGAGATCCTCTGCCTGGAAAACTCCACCCAGTATTACGCCATCACCCTCTATACCAACGAAGCGTGCACCCAGTCTCTGTACGACCAGCTGCTGGAGCTCGTATACACCTTAGATATCGCGCTGTAAAGGGAGGTATTGCCATGGCAGCGACAGAATGCGGACACGGGCATATCTACGACTCGGACATTTACGCCTCCTGCCCCTACTGCAACAGCACTCAGCCGATCATCAATTTTGACAGCGGGCGCGCAGGCGGCGGGTTTGCCCCCGCCGCGTACAGTGAGGACAAAACCGCCCCCCTGGACGGCGGCTACGGCCCCTCCGCGCATATTCCCGCCGACAATCCTGTGGTGGCGGACAACGTTACCCGCCCGCCCAAAGGCTACCGCCCCGCCGTGGAGCGGCGGGTGGATGAGGACCAGCACACCGTCGGCATCATGCAGCAGAAAATGGGACTGGAGCCGGTGGTGGGCTGGCTGGTATGCATCGAAGGCAAGGATAAAGGCAAGGACTACAAGCTCTGGGGCCGGATTAACACCGTCGGCCGCAGCGAAAAAATGGACGTATGCATCAAGGGCGACCCCAGCATTTCCAAGGAGGACCATGCCCGGGTGGGCTATGATCCCAAAAACAACCGTTTCCGTGTGATCCCCGCCTCCAGCACCAACAATATCTATCTCAATGACGACGTGATCGACATCCCCACCCGCCTCAACCCCTATGACGTGCTGGAATTTGGGGAGACAAAGCTGGTGTTTATCCCTCTGTGCTCCTCCCGCTTCAACTGGGAGGACGGCCTTACGGGCAGCGGAGACGGCAAGGAATGAACCCCGTCGCCAAGCTGTTCCGGCGCAGGCCGGAAGAAACGCCTCCCCCTCCCCCCCGCCTGCTCTCCTACCGGGTTGCCAATCTACAGGGGATCGGTTCCCGCGCCCGGCAGGAGGATTCTTTCGCCTTCGCCAATGCCATGGACGTCACAGAAATCCGCCGCAAAGGCCTGCTGGCCGTGGTGGCCGACGGCATGGGCGGCATGGAGGACGGAAAGCTGGTCAGCGAGCGCGCCGTGGCGGAGCTGCTGGCCGGATTTGGCGAGATGGACCGGCGGGCCGATCTGGCCCAGCAGCTGCGGCAATGCGTGCTGCAAACCGCACAAACCCTGTACGGTCGCTTCCGCGGGGCGGGGGGCACCACGTTGGCAGCCTGTATTTTCTTCCAGGAGACTCTTTATTGGGTCAGCGTAGGGGACAGTTACATCTACCTAAAACGCGGAAACGGACTCTATCGGGTCAATCGAGATCAAAATTACCGCTCTGAGCTCTACCTGGAGGCGGTGCGGGCCGGCCATCTGGACCCCGGCCCGGCCAACGCGGATCCGGACGGGCACCGTCTTGCCCAATTTCTGGGCAAGGATGAGCTAGGGGAAATGGATTTGAGCCTCCGGCCTCTGCCTTTGCAGGATGGAGACGCCCTGGTGCTGTGCTCCGACGGCGTGGGGGGCTCTTTGGACGAGGCTGCCATTCTGGACTGCCTGAAGGCGGACGATCCCGCCGAGGCCTGCGCCCGTATGGATGAGCAAATTTATACCCTGGGGCGCAGGAACCAGGACAACTATACCGCATTGGTCATAAATTGCGGATATTGACAGGAGGAAAGCCCGTGAAAAAGAAATTGCTGATATGGACGCTGACCGCTGTACTCACAGCCTGCGCCCTCTCCGGCGGCGCTTTGGCGTCTTCGGGAGATACAAACGCGGTGGATCAGGCCCGCAGCGGCGTTGCCCGCGTGCTGTGCGTATATGAGTGCCGGGAGGGCGATTTGGGGGACTACCTGACCGCCCGCGGCTTTCAGTCCTACTCGGTAGGCTCTGCTTTCGGTGTGGGAACCTCCGGAGAGCCCACGAATATTTTTGTCACAAACCGCCACGTAGTGGAGCCGGAATCCACCACCACTATTACCGCAAAGCAGCTCCGGCTGCTCTACGACCTGGACTTTGGGGACCGCGATAACACCTACTACACAGTTCCCCTCACCCTGATCCGGGTATACATCCTTTTGGACGACGATGCCTACTCCACCGCCACCGGCCTGGACACCAGCCGGGCGGTCCCCTGCACCGTGGCCCACCGGAACCGGGAGGATGAGCCCGATCTGGCTGTGCTGCGCACAGAGGAGCCGGTAGAAAAGCGCATAGCCCTCCCCCTGCTGGCGGCGGAGGGGGGCATAGGGGTCAGCGAGTCGGTTTTTGCCCTGGGCTTCCCCACCAGCGCGGATGCCGCGGGTATGATGCGGTATGAGAACTCCGATTCAGCGGATGTCTTTTACGCCGGATCCATCAGCAGCTGTACCGCCACCGACGGCACCGTAAACCGTTTCACCGACTATACCGATGAAAACTGCCGCATCATCCAGCACAGCGCCCAGATTAACCCCGGCAACTCCGGCGGACCCCTGGTCACCGCCCAGGGCGCCGTGGTAGGGGTCAACACCTTCTCCTTTAATCTCAACGGCACCAGCGCCTCGGGCCAGAGCAACAACAATGCCGCCGTGGAGACGGAATATGTCATGCGTATGCTGGACGGCCAGGGAATCGCCTATGACACGTACTCCCTGTCCGCCGCTGACGATGAGAATCAAGACCCGCAGCCCACCCCCGAGCCCAAGCCCGCCTCCAACGGCTGGCTGATATGGGTAGTCGTGGGCGTTGCCGCCGCCGCAGTCGTGGGCGTGATTGTGGCGGTCTCCTCCAAGGGCAAAAAAGGCGCGCAGCCCGCGCCCGCCGCCCCCACTCCGCCGCCTCAGCCCGTCCAGCCTGTTCAGTCGCCCTTCGTGCGCTCCATGAGCCGGCAGCACGGCGGACTTCAGGTCCCCGTGGATACGCAGGGCATTCTCATCGGCCGGGACCTAGCCTCCTGCAAAATCACCTTCCAAAGCGGAACGCCCGGCGTGAGCTCCCGCCACTGCTCCGTCTCCTGGGACCCCGCCGCAGGCGAGTTTTTACTCACCGACCTGCGCTCTACTTACGGCACTTTCCTGGCCAACGGCCAAAAGATTACGCCCGGCGTCTCCACCCGGCTGCGTCCCGGCGACACGTTCTATCTGGGCGAGCGGGACAACGCCCTGCGCGTAGAGCTGGGGTGAGGCATGAAGCTGGACGCTTATCTATACACCAACCCCGGCGGCCGGCCCTACAATGAAGACAACGCGGACTTCCGCTCCAGCGGTGATGAAGGACTCTTCCTGCTGGCCGACGGTCTCGGCGGGCATCTGGGCGGAGCCCACGCCTCGGCGCTAGTGGTGGAATCCCTGCTGGCCGCCTGGGAGGCGGCCAGCGGGGAGCTGTCCGCCCCAGGCTGCCGCCAATGGCTGGAAGACGCCATCCTCGACGCCAACCAAGCCCTGCTATCCGCCCAGACACAGCGGCAGAACAGCATGAAAAGCACCCTGGTGGCCCTGGCTCTGAAAGAGGGCCGGGCCGCCTGGGCCCATGTGGGGGATTCCCGGCTGTACTATCTCACCGGCGGCCGGCTGCTCCAGGTCACCCGGGACCACTCCGTAACCTACAAAAAATATCTGGCCGGAGAGATCAGCCGGGAGGAAATTAATTTTGACGAAGACCGCTCCTCCCTGCTGCGCGTGGTGGGCGATGTGTCCCGCTGCCTCCCGGAGTCGGGAGAGGCGGAGAGCGGCCCTGTACAGCCCGGCGACGCGTTTCTTCTTTGTTCGGACGGTTTTTGGGAGTACCTGTTTGAGGAGGAAATTCTCCTCGATTTTCTCAAATCGGAAACGCCGGAGGCGTGGGCAGAGCGAATGCTTGTGCGGGCGCTGCCCCGCATGCGGCCTGGGAGCGACAATCTGACGCTCCTGGCGGTGTTTGTCCACTGACCTCCGGTTTTGTTTGGATTGGAGAAAACGCTATGAAACGAATCTGCAAGTCCCTGGCGCTCCTCCTGCTGGTCGCGCGGCTTTTGCCGGGCCCCGCCCAGGCGGCCGGAACGGCGGCAGTAGCCGCCTGTTTCCGCCAGGACGATCAATTTTACGCCTTTGCCGCCCTGGATAAATGGCCTTCCACCCTGACGGCGGAGCTGCGCTCCGAAGAGCGGTCCCTCCCTGTGAATCTGGGGCCCGTTTCTCTGGCGGGGAGCGGCCTTCCCGTCTCCTACCTCCTGCTGGTGGACAGCTCCGCCGCCATGAAGGACCTGCGCCGGAGCGCAGGCAGCTTTGCCAGGGCCCTGGTCCAGGAGGACCGCACACAGGCGCAGTTTACCCTGTTCTCCTTTGATGAAGTGTTCTGTCTGTCCTGGCAGGGAGAGGCGGAGCGCCTTGCCTGGGCGGTGTCCGGTCTGGAGTGCGCCCAGGCGGAACAGGCGGATTTGGCCCTGGGCGTTCAGGGTGCGCTGGACTATTTAGCCGCCTTTCCCAGGCGAGCCGGAGAGCTGGTCAATCTGGTCATTGTCACCGCCGCCGCGCCTGAATGGGGGAACGCTGCCTTAGCTGAGACGGCTCAACGCCTGGCGGAGGACCCTTCCATCCTGGTCCACACCGTCTCTTTATCCCCCACCGGCGTCGACACGGCGGACGGTTTTCCCTCCCCAGGCCGCGGACTACACGCCGACGCCGGGCCCGAAAATGTCAAAGCGGTGGGAGCGCAACTGGCACAGTCCGTCAACAGCCTCTGCGCCATGCGCTTTACCTGGAGCGGCCAGGACGGCGGCGCGGAGCTCTGCCTTTCCTGGGAGGACACAGGGAAGCAAAATCTGGACGTAGACATGCAGCACGCGCCCTTGCTTTCCGTCGCCCAGGGCGGGAGCGCCTCCGGCGGCCTGACAGACCCCACCCCTACTCCCACGCCCGGCGGCTCCGGAGCCGCAGAAGCTCCGCCCGCTCCGGAAGGCTCGGACGCGCCCGCTACGCCGGAAGCCTCTCCGTCGCCCGCGGCCTTTTCCGGCCAGAGCCAATGGGCTGCGCTGGGCGCGGGGGGCATGGCTCTGCTGGTGCTGGCGGCGCTGCTCTTTCTCCGCCGCCGCAGAGGCAGGCGCCCAGGCGGCACAGCTTCCGCAGGCAGCGTCTTTATGCGCCTGGAGGTCATCTCCGGCGCTTACGCCGGCGTCAAAGAGTTTTATCTCGCGGATGAGCTGATCATTGGGCGGGGAAATCAGTGCGACCTCTCCTGGAAGGACAAAGACGTCTCTCCTCGCAACTCCCGCATCTTCCGGCGGGACAACATGGTCTATATTGAGGACTTGGGCTCCCGGCACGGAACCGCTTTGGGCGGAATGCGCCTCCACCGCCCCAACCGACTGCGCAGCGGGGATGAAATTACCATCGGAACGGTCCAGTTCCGGCTCAAATTTTAGAGAGGACTGTTTGATGTATCAGCAAAAAGGTTCCATGGGCGCCCGCGTCGGCGCGTTCTTTCTGGACGGAATCATCCTCAACGTAATCTTGGGGCTGCTGGCCCGGATATCCCTGGAGCTGTATTTTTTGTGTATTCCCTTTTTAAGCCCGTTCTATTTTGGCCTGTGTGAGGGCAGCCCAATGAGCGCGTCCCTGGGCAAGCGCATCTGCGGGCTTATTGTGGTGGGAGAGGACGAATGCCCCTGAGCTACGGCACCGCCTTTCTCCGCTCCCTGGGCCGCCTCATCTCAGGCGTCTGTTTGGGCATCGGCTTTTTAATCGGATTTTTTGACCCTGACGGAAGAACGCTCCACGACCGCATGGCCCACACCTTTGTCGCCAGCAGCAGCCAGCCCTACCAGCCTCCGGTTTCCCAGCCCGCAGTTCAGCCCATGGCCCAGCCTCAGCCAGTTCCCCGGAAAGGAAGCGGTCAAGTGAATCCTCAAATTATCGGCATTTCCGGGCAGTTTGCCGGACGCTCTTTCCCCATCTCCCTCCAGGGCTCTATGCTGGGAACGGATCCGGCGTCCTGCGACTTTGTGTTTCCCCACGGCGCGCCCGGAATCAGCCGCAACCACTGCAAGATCCAATACAATCCCCAAACACAGATGTTTATCCTCTATGATCTGGGATCCTCTTACGGCACCTTCCTGGGCAACGGAACGCAGGTGCTCCAGGGCCAGCCCATGGCTATGCAGCCGGGGAACGATTTTTATCTGGCCTCCCGGGCCACCCTGTTCCGGGTCAGCCTGTAAGTCATGGCGGCACCCTGCTATAACTGTTTTCAGGAGCGGGCCGGCGAGGGGCCCTGTCCACGCTGTGGGTACGACCCGGAATGGGACCGGGCGCGCAGCTTCGGCACGCTGCCCCACGGCAGCATTCTGGCGGGACGGTATATCACCGGCCGGGTCCTGGGACGGGGGGGGGGTGGCGTCACCTATGTGGCCCTGGACCACCAACGCGGCGCGAAGGTCGCCATCAAGGAGTATCTGCCCACGGCGGCCGCCCACCGCGTATCTGGGTCTATTCTGGTCTCGCCCCTCGGTCATGACGAGGCCGACGCCTTCCGCTATGGTCTGGAGTGTTTTTTGGAGGAGGCCCGGATACTGGCTAAATTTTCCGACAATCTCCGCATTGTGGGCGTGCGCAGTTTTTTTCAGGAAAACGGCACCGCCTACTTTGTTATGGACTATATCGAAGGAATCAGCTTCAAAGCCTATCTGCGCAGCCACGGCGGAAGGATCAATGAAATAACCGCCCTGCAAATTTTACAGCCAGTTATCTATGCCCTCCAGGACGTACACCAAAAGGGTTTAATCCACCGGGACGTAACCCCTGACAACATCTACATCGCCGGAGACCTGCCCGCCCACCGCCCCGCCGCGTCCGGACAGGTTAAGCTCCTGGATTTCGGCGCCGCCCGGTACAGCCTGGGCGACCGCAGGCGCAGCCTGGACGTAATCCTCAAGTCCGGCTATGCCCCTAAGGAACAGTATACCCACCGGAGCCGCCAAGGGCCCTATACCGACGTCTACTCCGTGGCGGCATGCCTTTACGCCGCCGTCACCGGAGTGGTGCCCCCTCCCGCTCTGGAGCGGCTGGAGCACGACGAGCTGGAGCAGCGCTTTCGCTGTGGCATATTCGCCCTGCCGATGCTGGACAATGTCGTTGCCAAGGGCCTGGCAGTCCTGCCGGAGCTGCGCTATCAGACCATGGAGGAGTTTTCACAGGCCATCACACAGGCCTTAATGGACGCCCCCAGCGGCCCGCCCGGCTCTAATCTGCATTCGCTCCCTCCGGCATTCCCTCCGCCTTCTCCCGCGGAGATTCCCACCCCGGCAGTCCCCTGCGCGCCCACTGCGCTGCGCCTCCCCTCCGGCGGCGCAGGCGCGCCGCGGATTTTCGCCGCCAAAGCCGGATACCTTTACCAGCAGGCCTGCGCCAGCTGTGAACAGGGCGACAGCCAGAGGGCGGTCCGGCTCTTTTTTCAGGCCGCCAGGCTGGGAGACAGCCGGGCAAAGTACTGCTTGGGTGAGTGCTTCCGGCTGGGCTTTGGCCTTCCCCAAGACAAGCAGGCCGCTTTTAAATGGTACTTGGCCGCTGCGAAGGGCCGCAATACCGACGCTTTTTACGCGGTGGGCCGCTGCTATGCCGCCGGGGAGGGCGTGCAGACCAACGCCGCGCAGGCCGTCCAGTGGCTGAAACAAGCGGTCTCCGCCCGCAGCGAAGCCTCCGCCGAGGCTCAGCGGATGCTGGAGCGCCTCAACGGCGCACAGCGGTAAAAAGAGCGGGGCATATTCCCCTGAAAGGAGCATCACCATGCCATACTGTTACAACTGCTTCCAAAACCTCAGCAGCCCCGGGCCCTGCCCCCACTGCGGATATGACCCCAAGCAGGACGCTGGAAAATTCCCTCTGGCGCTGCCCCACGGCAGCATTCTGGCCGGGCAGTATATCACCGGCCGGGTCCTGGGACAGGGCGGCTTCGGCATCACCTATCTGGCCCTGGACAATAAAACCAACCAGCGGGTGGCGGTCAAAGAATTTCTGCCCGACACCATGGCTGGGCGCTCCGGCGGCTCTTTGCAGGTCACCGCCTACAGCGGCGACCGGGGCACACAGTTTCAGTATGGCCTGGACTGTTTCCTGGAGGAAGCTAAAACTCTGGCGAAATTCCTGGACAATCCCAACATCGTGGGTGTGCACAGCTACTTCCAGGAAAACGGCACCGCCTATTTCTCCATGGAGTATATCGAGGGAATCAGCCTGAAAAGCCACCTGCGCGCCTGCGGCGGACATTTGACCTGGGAAGAGACCGTCCGTCTGCTGCTGCCGGTTATGAACGCCCTGGAATCCGTTCACCGGGAAGGCCTGATTCACCGGGACGTAACCCCCGATAACATCTACATCGCTGGGAACGGCCAGGTCAAGCTGCTGGATTTCGGCGCGGCCCGGTACAGCCTGGGCGACCGCAGCCGCAGCCTGGATGTGGTGCTCAAGCCCGGCTACGCCCCGAAAGAGCAGTACACCCGCCGGGGCCGCCAGGGACCCTACACAGATATTTACTCCCTGGGCGCGTGCTTTTACGCCGCGCTCACCGGAGTTCTGCCCCCGGAGGCCCTGGACCGGATGGAGGAGGACGACCTGGTCCCGCCCACGTCCAGAGGCATCAAGCTGCCGCCGGAGCTGGAGGACGCTATTTTAAAGGCCCTGGAGGTTCAGCCCCAGGACCGCTATCAAAGCATCGCGGAGTTCCGCTCGGATATCGCCGCCTTGACGCCCGCGCCTGAACCGGCGCCCGCACCCACGCCGAACCCCGCGCCTGAACCGGCGCCTGCGCCCACACCGAAGCCCACGCCCGAACCGGCGCCTGCGCCCACACCGAAGCCCACGCCCGAACCGGCGCCTGCGCCCACACCGAAGCCTAAGCAGACCGGCGTCTGGAAATTCGCGGCCGCAGGGGCGGCGGCGCTGTTGGTTGTTGTACTGGCTTTCTTCGGCTTCTCTTCCCTTCCCTCCGGCAGTGGGACGGCGGCCACCCCCGCGCCCAACCGGGAGACTGCCCAGCCCAATCTGCCCGCAACTGAGGTGGGTGGGGCGGGCATATCGGTCTCCTCCGGAACTGTGGGCGCCCCGGCAGAGACAGGCGCCGTCCCTCTGCCCGCGTCGATCCCCACTCCTACCCCAGAGCCCGCGCCGACGCCTACTCCTGAACCGGCGCCCACGCCCACCCTTGCCGCACAATCCACCCCCGCGCCAACTCCCACTCCCGCGCCAACTCCCACTCCCACACCAACTCCCACTCCCACACCAACTCCCACTCCCACACCAACTCCCTCTCCAACGCCGGCCTCTACGCCGAAACCCACCCCTTCTCCCACGCCAACACCTACGCCTACGCCTACGCCCGAAATCACCTCTGTCTCCAATGAGCCATATACCATGGTCACCAGCAAATTCTCCGTAACCGGCGTTTACACCGGCGACTGGAAGGACGGCAAGCCCCATGGCAGCGGCACGCTGACCATCCACGAGACCAACGACCGCTGGGATTACGGCGATACCCTTTGGTCCGGCAGCTGGTCCAACGGTCTTATCGAGGGCTATGGACAGTGGCGCAGCGCTGTGGATGGCGCCTATGATGGCAATTTCTCCGGCGGCCTGAAAAGCGGCTATGGAAAAATGTGGTTCAGCGACGGAACCGTATACGAGGGCCAGTGGTCTCGCGGGGACTTCTCCGGCTGATCCCTCCCCAGCGAATTTCCCCATACGACAAATCCGCCCCCTGGCGCGGCCTATGCTGCGCCAGGGGGCTTTTTAGCTGTATAATTTTCCCTATTCGCGCCTGATGAGCGCCACCGCCACGTCGTTTACGTTTGTCCCGGTGGGCCCCGTGAACAGCAGGCCGCCCACCGCCTTTAGGGCGTGGTACGCGTCGTTTTCCTCCAGCGCGTCAAACACCGAAAGTCCCTGCCGCTCCAACGCCTGCTTTGTGCCGCCGTCCACATAGCCTCCAGCGGCGTCCGTGGGACCGTCCGTTCCATCGCTGCCCACGGAAAATACCGCGGTGTCCCGCAGGCCGGCAATCCCCTCCGCCGCGGCAAGAGCCAACTCCTGATTCCGCCCGCCCAGTCCCCGTCCCGTCAGGTGGACCACCGTCTCTCCCCCCGCCAAAAAGGCCAGGGAACGGGCGGTATCCCGATGACTTTTCGCAATGGCCGCCAAAAAGGCTCCCGCCTCTTTGGCTTGACAGTCCAGACAGTCGGTGAGCACGGCCGGCTCATAGCCAAGCTCTCCGCAGGCCGCCGCCGCCGCCGCGCACAGCTCCCGCACGCTGCCGGTTATCACCGCCTGCGCATTGTCCAAAAATTTCGGCGTCTCCCGGCCCAGCAGCGCCCTGGCTCTCTCGGAGAGACGCAGGCCGTATTTTTCCGCCACCGCCCTGGCCTCGCCGCAGGTGGAGGAATCCGGATAGGCCGGACCGGACGCGATCATATCCAGCGGGTCCCCCACAATGTCGGAAAGAACCACAGAAAACACCCTGGCCGGGGCGCAGTGCCGGGCAAAGCGCCCGCCCTTTACTCTGGACAGCCGCTTGCGCACGGTGTTCATCTCCACAATTCCCGCACCGCAGGAGAGCAGCTGCCCGGTGATGTCCTCCAGCTCGCCGGGCGAAACCAGCGGGTCCTCAAACAGGGCCGAACCGCCCCCGGAGAGCAGAAACAGCACCGTGTCCTCTTCCGAAAGCCCCTGCGTTAAGCGCAGAGCCTCTCCGGTGGCGGAAAACCCCGCCCGGTCCGGAACGGGATGGCCCGCCTCCCGGATCTCCAGACTGCCGATGGGCCCTTGGGCGTGGCCGTACTTTGTAATGACAATGCCCGCGTCAATCTGGCCGCCAAGGCAGTCCCAGGCGGCCCGGGCCATGGACCAGGCCGCCTTGCCCACCGCCACCAGAACCAGCCTGCCCGCCCCTTTCCCCCATCCGGACAGGGCCCGGCGGACTGCCGGGCCGGGCTGAACCGCCTCAATGGCCCGGCGCACAATGGTCCGCGCATCCTCGCGTAAGGGATCGCCCATAGCCTTCTCCTTTCAGCGGACCATGCAGGGCCGCTTGTGGTCAAACTTCCAGCCGGGGATAAGGCTCTGCATGGCCAGCGCGTCGTCCCTGTCGTGGCTGGAGAGCGTTTGGTAAAGCCTGTGGGCCCGCTCCACCCGCTCCATGTCCAGTTCTATCCCCAGTCCCGGGCCGGGCGGCAGGCGCAGGGCCCCTTTCTCGATAACCGGCGGCTGCTTGGTCAGCCTCTGCCCATCCTGCCAGACCCAATGAGTGTCCAGCGGAGCCGGCGCCCCGGGGGCTGCGCAACCTACCTGGGCAAAGGCCGCCAGGGTCACGTCAAAATGGTTGTTGGAGTGCACACCCCAGGTCAAACCCCAGCTCTCCAGCAGCTGAGCCATCCGCACCGACCCCTCAAAGCCCCAAAAATGGGGGTCCGCCAAGATGATATCGCAGGCGCCCAGGCATGCGGTATGGTAAAACTGCCGCCAGTCGGTGGCGGCCATGTTCGTCGCCACCGGAAGTTGGACGGCATTCTTGAACTCCCGCAGGATCTCCCGGCCGGAATAACCGCACTCCGGGCCGCAGGGATCCTCCACATAGGTGAGCACGTCCCGGTTTTCCCGGCACAGCTCAACCGCCTGGGCCAGGCTCCAGGCGCCGTTCGGGTCGATGCTGGTCCGTGCCTGGGGAAAGCGCTCCTTCACCTTCCGCAGGGCGGACAGCTCCGTCCCGCCCGCCCAGACGCCCCCCTTCAGCTTAAAGCTGGTAAAACCGTACCGCTCGTGCAGGCACTGGGCCTCGTCGGCCACCGCATCCGGGGTGAGGATGGTCTGGCGGCGCATCCGAAACCAGGGGTCCCTGCTGTCCCCCTCGTCCAGGTAAGGAAGGGCCAAATCTGTCCACCGGCCTTTATCCCCCACAAAAAAGAGGTAGGCCAGCACCTCTACCCGGTCCCTCTGCTTTCCTTGCGCCAGCAGCTCGCACATGGGCAGACCCAGAAACTGCCCCAGCAGATCCAGCAGGGCGCACTCCACCGCCCACCGGCCTTTGACCACATATTTCAGCTTGGACAGGTCCAGCGTCTGAATACCCTCCCCGTCCCCTTCTCCTCCGCCGCCCAGCGCGGCGCGGTCCAGATCCCGGAGAATGCCCCGGCAGCGCAGCAGCTGCCTGCCCACCACCAGTTCCCGCACCGCCAAAAGGCTGTCATAGGTATACTCCCCGCCGTGAATCTCCCCCACGCCGGTGTGTCCGGCGGAGTCGGTTAAAATAACCAGATTCCGGGTAAAGCAGGGGGCGTGGGCCCCTGAAAGGGTCAAAAGCATACTGTCATACCCCGCCACAGGGACTACCTTCATGTCAGTTATCACCGGAGAGGCACTCGGCATCCTTTACTCCCTCCCTTCCAAAAATTGTAGCATGAAACTTCTCCTACCGCAACAGGCAGGGCCGTTTGGGATCAAATTTCCAGCCGGGGACCAGATACTGCATAGCCCGGGCGTCATCCCGCGCCCCCAGCCCCTGCTCCAGATAGAGCCGGTGGGCCTTCAGCACCTGTTCCCGGTCCACCTCCACTCCCAGGCCGGGGCGCTGGGGCAGACTGATGCACCCGTCCTTGATCTGCAAGGGCTCTTTCGTCAGCCGTTCCAGCCCCTCCTGCCAGATCCAATGGGTGTCGATGCCGTTGGCGCTGCCGGGCACCGCCGCCGCGCACTGAACCATCATTGCCAGCGAGATATCGAAGTGGTTATTGGAATGGCAACCCCACATCAGGCCAAAGTCATGACACAGCTGGCCCACCCGGACCGAGCCGGACATCGTCCAAAAGTGCGGGTCGGCCAGGGGGATGTCCACGCTGTGCAAGGCCACGCAGTGGCGCATCTCCCGCCAATCCACGTCGATCATGTTGGTTGCCGTGGGCATGCCGCTCTCCTGCCGGAACTCCGCCATAATTTCCCGGCCGGAGAAGCGCCCTTCCGCTCCGCAGGGGTCCTCGCAGTAGGCAAGCACTTCTTTCAGCGCAGGGGCCAGCTTCAAAGCGTCCTTCAGCAGCCAGCAGCCGTTGGGGTCCAGGGTGACCCGCGCCCTGGGAAAGGCGTCCTTCAGCGCCCGCACCGCCTCCAGCTCTTCCTGCGGGGAGAGCACTCCGCCCTTGAGCTTAAAGTCCTCAAAGCCATAGCGCTCATAGGCCGCCCGGGCCAGAGCCACAATCCCCTCCGGCGTCAGGGCCTGCTCATGGCGCAAGCGGTGCCACGCGCAGGGGCTGTCCGGCTCTGCGGCATAAGGCAGCTGCGTTTTCTTCCGGTCCCCCACATAGAAGAGATAGCCCAAAAAGCGCACACGATCTTTCTGCACCCCGTCCCCCAGCAGGGCGGCGGCAGGCACCTCCAGGTGCTGCCCCAGCAGGTCCAGCAGGGCGGATTCCACGGCGGCGGCCACATGGACCCCCGTGCGCAGGTCAAAGGTCTGCACCCCGCGCACATCCTCTTGGATGTGCGCATTCAGCCAGCCGGTCACCGCGCGCAGGGTATTTTTGTAGCAGCCGATGCTGCTGCCCTCCACAAGGCCCCGCACCGCCTCCAGGGCTCCGGTGATTTTGGGCCCTCCGGGCACCTCTCCCAGTCCGGTATTCCCGCTGCTGTCGGTGAGGATCACCACATTGCGGGTAAAGTAGGGGGCGTGAGCGCCGGACAGATTCAGCTCCATGCAGTCCCGCCCGGCCACGGGGAACACCTCCATCAATACGATCTTTGGCGTCATAGCCACTCCCCCTATACCAGTTTGAGCTCCTGTAAAATCCGGTGGAGCTTCTCCTTTTCCTCCTGTGTGAGCTCGGCGATGGGGTCCAGGCATTTCCCCACCGGAAAGCCCTGCTGGACCAGCCCCTCTTTGATAACGGCGGGGAAGGTGCCCATGCCGCAGGCAATGCGCAGCGGATTGAGCTGGAACTGGGCCTCCAGAGCCCCGGCCAGGTCTCCCGCCCGGTATTTGTCATAGACGTCCGCCACCAGCCGGGGAGCCACATTGGCGCAGGAGGCGATAGCTCCCGCTGCGCCGCAGCACAGCCCTGCGTAAATAAGCGTATCCCGGCCTAGCAGCACGTGAAAACTGGGGTTGTCCCTCGTAAGGCGCAGGTATTCGGCCGTGTTCGTAAAGTCGCCGGTGGAATCCTTCACCGCAATGATATTTGGAATCTCAGCCAGCCGCGCCACGGTGGCAGGGGCAATATGTACATTGGTCTTGGGGGCGTTGTTATACAGCACAATGGGCATATGAGTGGCCCCGGCAATGGCTTTATAATAGGCGTACAGCTCCTCCTGCGTCTGCGTGACAAACATGGGGGTCAGAACGCTCACCGCGTCGATGCCAGGTACCTGCTCCACCAGCTTGATCTGTTCCATTACGCCGCGGGTAGTGATGTGGTTGGCCCCGGCATATACGTCCGCCCGCCCGTCAACCGCCTCTACGGTAGCCTCCAGCAACCTGCGGTACTCCTCCCCGCCGACGGCATAAAATTCTCCGGTGGTGCCCATGGGAAAAATGCCGTGAACTCCCTGCTCCACCAAGTGCTCCACCACCCGGCGGTAAACCGGAAAATCAACGGTTCCGTCGCTGCCAAATGGAGTAATCACAGGCACTACGATGCCTTTGGGCGTAAACATGGCGCTCTCCCCCTCTCTTACAGCGATTCCAGCCCTGTGAGCATCCGGTAGTATTTGATGATAGAGCTGTGGTCGTCCCCGCCGCAGCCGTGGCTGTGCAGCCACTGGAACACCTCCTGCACCTGGGCGGTCATGGGTACGGGCGCTCCCACGCTGTGGGCGCAGTCCAGGGCGTTGTTCAGGTCCTTGATGTGCAGGTCGATCTTAAAGCCGGGCCTGTCGTTCCCCTCCAGCATCATGGGCGCTTTGGACTCCATTACGGTTGAGCCCGCCAGGCCCCCCCGGATTGCCTGAAAGACCAGCTGCGGGTCTACCCCCGCCATCTTAGCCAGGGTCATGGCCTCGGACAAGGCCTGAATATTACAGGCCACAATGATTTGATTTGCCAGCTTGGTGGTGTTGCCCGCCCCCACGCCGCCGCAGTGGACCACCGAAGCGCCCATGGCGCCCAAGATCTCCTTGTGCCGGTCAAATACCTCCCGCTTTCCGCCGACCATAAACGAGAGCGTGCCGTCAATGGCTTTGGGCTCTCCGCCGGATACCGGCGCGTCCAGCATTTCGATTCCTTTTTTTTCTAGCTCAGAGGCAATCTCTTTGGAGACCATGGGGTCGATAGAACTCATGTCAATCAGCGTGGAACCGGGCTTCATATGGACGGCTACTCCATCCTCCCCCAGCATCACCGCTTTTACCTGGGGGGAGTTGGGGAGCATGGTGAGCACCACGCCGCAGTCCGCGCCAATCTCAGCGTTGGACGCGCTCTTAGCCCCGGCGGCTACCGCCTCTTCCACCGCCGAGCGGTTCAGATCGCTGACCGCCAGGTCATATCCCGCCTTCAGCAGATTTTTTGCCATGGGCTTGCCCATGATGCCAAGCCCGATCAGTCCAATTTTCATAGTCAATACTCATCCTTTCCCGCCGACCCTCAGGTGATGGGGGCCGGGTTGAAAATACATATACTGTTGTGTAGGCCGTACTGCTCAGAATAGGGCCGCTTCACTCCGCTGGCCACGTCCAGAATCAGTTCAAACAGCTCCGTGCCCACACTGGCGATGCTCGCCTCTCCCGTGGCGATCCCGCCGGCGTTCAGGTCGATTATGTCAGGCCAGTGCGCTTTCAGCTCGTTTCGTGAGGACACCTTAATCACCGGCGCGGCCGCAAGCCCGTAGGGCGTGCCCCGCCCGGTCATAAATACCTGCAAGCCGATGCCGCTGGCCAGCTGGCAGGGGCCGCAGACAATGTCGCTGGCAGGGGTCGCCGCGTAAATCAGCCCGCGGCGGCTGGGCCGCTCCGCCGGCCCCAGCACCTCCTCAATGGGGGCCGAACCTGATTTGGCGATAGAGCCCATGGCCTTTTCCACAATATTCGCCAGTCCTCCCTGCTTGTTCCCCGGGGTAGGGTTGGCGTCCCGGTCCACTCCGCCGGCCTCCAGATACCGGTCATACCAGCGCATCTCAGCGGCCAGCCGGTCCCGGACGGCCGCATCCCGGCACCGGGCGGCCAGAAAATGCACGCCATCCCGCACTTCGGTCACCTCGCTGAAAAGCACGGTGGCGCCCCCCCGCACCAGCATGTCCGCGGCATAGCCCGCACTGGGGTTGGCGGTCAGGCCGGAAAAGGCGTCGGAGCCGCCGCACTGCATCCCAATCAGCAGCTCACTCAGGGGAAGCTCCTCCCGCCGCCGCCTGTCCAGCCGCCGCAGCTTTCGCTCCGCCATGGACATCAGAGCCTCCATCATAGCGTCGTATCCGGCGCAGTCCTGGAGCGTCAAAACATTCTCCGGCGTAATCTCCTCCGGAGGAAGCAGCATGTCATACGTCAGCTTTTCACACCCCAGGCCCACCACCATCCGCTCGCCGCCAAAATTGGGGTGGCGGATCAGATTGGCCACCGCGCGTATGGGCATGCGGGCGTCCCGGCCGTGAATCGCCACCCCGCAGCCGTAGGGGTGGTTCACCGCCACCACCCCCTCTACATGGGGATATTGGGGCAGCAGCTCCCGCTTGATACGCTCTGCCGCCGCCTCCACTACTCCCGCCGCGCACTGCACTGTTGTAACGATGCCCAGCAGGTTCCGGGTTCCCGCAGGCCCTGTCCGGTTCCGGTAGCCCATCCAGGTGCTCCGGGTGGGCTCCGGCAGACCGGACACAGGCCGGATGTCCGTACCATAGGGCAGCTCGTCCAGCCCCGGCGGCTGGGGCAGAGAGAGCATATCCTCTCCAATCCAGCTCCCCGCGGGAATCGCATCCCTGGCATAGCCCAGGACCACCCCGTAGCGGACAACGGCCTCTCCCGCCGCCAGATCCCGCAGGGCGATTTTATGGGCCTGGGGTATCTCCTGGCGGACGGCCACCCCCGGCAGCGCCTCTGTCCCGGCGGGCAGCGCCCTGACCGCCACCGCCACGTTGTCCTCCGGCCTGACCTTGAGTACAAGAGGCTCCGTCATGTCCGCTCCCCTTCCCCCGCTCCGCCGTCCTCCTCAAAGGGGCGCAGAGCCAGATATCCGCCGCAGGGATTTCCCACGGCAATATGCATTTCCAGGCGGTTTAAGTCGGTCACAGTGGAAAAGTTTGTCGCGCAGGTAGGCAGGTGCTGGCACACCGAGGCCGGATAGTTGACCTTGTGGTCACAGAGAATTTCCATCAGGTCCTGCGCGGTAATTCCCTTTTCCGGCAGCTGCTCCATCAGGTACTCCAGCCGGAAGGAACGCAGCTCGTCCTTGGGGTAAAGGTCGATCTCCCGGTAGGGCGCCCTGGGCAGCTTCGGGTGGCGGTAGTGATTGGCGTGGGCAATCAGGCCGTCTTTCATATAGAGCATTCCATAGCCCTTATAGTCCCGCTCGATGTTGACCATCTCCCCCTCCGGCCCACACACCATCAGGTTGTTGCAGCTGGCCAGGCGGCTCATGGCCGCGGCCTCCACCGCGTCGGGAAAATTAGACTGGTCCATAATGCTGCGGTAAGTAAACTGCAGCGGCAGCCCCTCAAAGTCAATGGGCGCGCTACAAAAGAGCGTGTTGCCCCCCAGTCCGATACCGGCGGAGTTGACCCCTGCCATCCGGCAGATCAAGCCCGCCTCCCCCGCCCAGGCAATATCCGGCTTATCCTTCTGCCGGACCACTACAAAGACCATCGTCTCCCTCTGGGCCGGGTCCGCATCCCAATTCTGGCCGTAAATTGTCGTTCCTGTGGCGGTCCTGGTGTGATTTGCGCCCACTACGGAACACCCTCCCGCCAGGGACAATGCTCGGGCGGCGTTTTGCGCCGGCCGGCGGGAAAACTGCTGGCCCAGCTCTGTGCGGCAGTTCAGGGTGAAAATATCCTCAAAGCTCTGGCCGGAGCCGTCCGCAATCCCCTTGATCTCCTCCAGATAGGCGGGGAAGCGCCGCTCCACCACCGGCAGGAAGGCGGAGGCAATTTTTACGCAGACCGCCCAGTCCTGCCCCACGGTGCGCTTTACGCCCTGCTGTAAATTGCGCAGGGTAATGCCTACCCGGTCTTTACCCTGGCTTCCGTGGGCATAGCCAATCTGATAGTTGGTTCCCTGGGCGCGAATCACAGGGAGCTTCTCTTCAAGCGCGGCAAACGGCACGCCGCATCCCTCCTTCTTTTTGTAGATCAGTCCCCGGCATAGACGCCGGGCCTGCGGTCTTTCCACGGCCGCGCCCGCTCCAATTGGGCCGCCAGCTGGAGCACTAGGGCGTCCTCCCCCACGGGGCCGTCAATTTCAATGCCAATGGGCATTCCGCTCTTGCTCTGAGCCAGAGGCACCGTGATGGAAGGCTGTCCCGTCACATTGCACATGGCGGTGTTGCCGGACCAGCGCCGCCGCTCCAGCACCCAGTCCCGCACCGGCATGTCCGGCCGGGAGAAGGGATTATATTTTCCCGCCTCCAGAGGCAGAATGCCCATGGTAGAGCTGACCAGCAGGTCATAGCCCTCCATAAAGCGCCCCACCTCCCGCATCACACGGGTCAGCTCGCTCCTCGCCGCCAGATATTCCGCCGCGGTAACCGATTTTGCCTCCAGATAGGCCTTATAGACCAGCGGCTCCAAGGTCTCTTCGCTCACCGGCAGGCCGGAAGCCCGTGCCACCCGCTCAATCCAGGCGTTGGTGCCCACCGCCTGAACCAGAATCCTGGGCTCGTGATAGCGCACGTCCAGGGGCGGATAGTCCTCTATACAGGTGTGCCCCAGAGCCTCCAGCAGGCTTACCGTCTCCTCCACCGCCCGGCGGCACTCTTCATTTTCATAGGGCTCGCCGTAAGGCGCCCGGAGCATATAGGCGATCCTCAGCTTTCCGGGATCCTTTTGGATAACCCGGGCGTAGGGCTGTGCCGGAGGGACCGCCGCGCCGTAGCATCCGGCGTCCGGCCCCTCCACCGCGTCCAGCATCACCGCCGTATCCCGCACCGAGCGGGACATGATAAAGTCCGCCGCTTGACCCGGATCTCCGCCGTCCGGTCCGGTGGGAATACGAAAGCGGGTGGGCTTTAGCCCCACCAGACCACAGGCCGCCGCGGGCATCCGGATAGAGCCACCGCCGTCGCTGCCGTGCCCTATGGGCACCGCGCCGGAGGACACCAGCGCCGCCGTCCCGCCGCTGGAACCCCCGGAGGACACCGCGAGATCCCAGGGATTCCGGGTAATCCCGTTGCGGATTGTCTCGGTGGTATTGTTCCAGCAGAACTCCGGACAGGCCGCCGTAGCTGCCACCACCACCCCCGCCTTTTTAAAGCGGGACGCCAGAACCGTGTCGTGCTCCGCCACAATTCCGTCCCCCGACAGGCGGGTGCCCAGGGTTCCCGGGATTCCTTTCATCATTCCGCCCTCGTCTTTTATGACAAAGGGCACCCCGCAGAAGGGGGCTTCCAGGTCAATTCCCGCCTGAATCTGCTCCTTGGCAAACTCATAGGTGCGCTCCACCACCGCATGGACGGCGGGATCTACCTGTTCAATGGCGGCCACCGCCGCCTCCAGCACCTCCTGCGGAGAAACCTCCTTTTCGCGGACCAGCTGGGCCAAACCGGTGGCGTCCAGCGCCGCATATTCTGAAACCTTCATATCAGCACTCCCAATTATGTAACGTAGATCTGCGGTCTCCTCCCAGACCATGGCATCGCCCGCTCCAGCTGAGCCGCCGCTTGAAGCACCAGTTGGTCGGCGTCAATCCCGCCGTCCAGCTGAATGCCGATGGGAAGCCCCCGGCTGCTCATACAAAGGGGCAGGGAAATGGACGGCAGGCCCGCCACATTGGCCAGAGGCGCGGTGCAGGCATACTCCCTGCGGCGCAGCCCCCACTCCGCGGCCGTCATCTCTTCCGCACCCGCCACGCCGTTGAGCGTACCCAAGGGGCGCTCCAGCTTCCCTACCGCCGGACTGAGCAGCAGATCGTAACACTGGAAAAACCGCCCCATCTCCCGGCCCGCCGCCGCCAGCGCCTGCCTGGCCCGGAACACGTCCTGGCCTTTCCGGTTCAGGGATTCCAAATAAGTTTTATACACCAGCGGCTCCAGGGTCTCTTCGCTGATGGGTTTTCCCGACTGCGCCGCCGCCGCCTGAATTTCCAAAGCAATGCCGTCGCTCATACAAGCCAAGCGCGCGTCGTGATAGGACTCCGGGATCTCCGGATAGGCCTCCTCACACCGGTGCCCCAGCCCCCGCAGCACCTCTGCGACCTCCAAAACCGCCCCGGCGCACTCTTCGCTGGCAAACTCCTTTCCATAGGGCGTGCGCAGCATATACGCAATTTTCAGCGGACGGGGTTCCCGGCGGACTGCCTCGGCATAGGGCAGATCGTGGCACGCCGCGGCGCCGTAGTAGCCCGGATCGGGCCCCTCCACCGCATCCAGCATGGCCGCGCTGTCCCGCACGGTGCGGGAGAGCACAAAGCTCACCGTCCCGCCGGGGTCCCATCCAGAAGGTCCCGTGGGCACCCGGAACCGGGAGGGCTTGAAGCCCACCACTCCGCACATAGCGGCGGGTATCCGGATGGAGCCGCCGCCATCGCTGCCGTGGCCCATGGGCACCCCGCCCGCCGCCACCGCCGCCGCCGTTCCGCCGCTGGAGCCTCCGGCGGAGTATCCCGGCGCCCACGGATTGCGGGTCGCCCCGTGCCGGAGCGTCTCGGTGGAGGAGTCCACGCAGAATTCAGAGGTGGCAGCGGTCCCCACTACGATCACTCCGGAGCGCTTCATCCGCTCAAAGAGCGTGGAATCCCGTTTGGCCCAGATTCCCTCCCCTGTCAGGCGGCTGCCCAGCGTGGCGCGGATTCCCTCCGCCACCGCACCGCAGTCCTTGATGACAAAGGGCACTCCGCAAAAAGGGGCGTCCCGGTCAATCCCTGCTTTCAGCTGCGCAAGGGCGTAATCATAGGTATACTCCACAATGGCGTTGATCTGCCCGTCCACCTGGCGCAGCGCCTCCACCGCCGTGTCCAGCAGCTCTCTGGGAGAAACCTGCCCGCTGCGTATCAACTCAGCCAGCCCTGTGGCGTCCATCGCGGCATAATCGCTGAGCTTCACACCTATCGCTCCCTTTACTCCAATTTTTCGGCGTCCAGACCCACTGTCGCGGCGGTCTTCATTCTCTCCCTGGACTCGCCGGCAAAGTGACACGCCACGCAGTGTCCCGGCGCCACCTGGCGCAGCCCAGGCGCCTGCTCAAAGCAGACAGGCTGGCTCATCCAGCATCTGGAGGCAAACCGGCAGACCGGCTTGGGATTAATGGGGCTGGGCACGTCGCCCTTGAGCACAATGCGCTGCACCTTCCGCTCCACATCCACCTTGGGAATGGCCGAGAGCAGCGCAATCGAATAGGGATGCCGGGTGTCTGCAAATAAGGTTTCCTTGTCCGCAATCTCCACAATCTGCCCCAAATACATCACGGCAATCCGGTGGGAGATGTGCTTGACCACGCTCAGGTCATGGGAGATAAATAGATAGGACAAATCCATCTTTTCCTGCAAATCCATCAGCAGGTTGATAATCTTCGCCTGCACTGACACATCCAGGGCCGACACCGGCTCGTCGCACACAATGAAGGCCGGATTCAGGCTCAGGGCCCGGGCGATGCCCACCACCTGCCGCTTTCCGCCATCCAGCTCATGGGGATATTGCAGGAGCATGTCCGTAGAGATGCCCGTCACCTGGCACAGCTGCTCAACCGTCTGCTCAAGCTGGCCGCGGGTACAGGTCTTGTGAATCTTATACGCCTCCGCCAAAATATCCTTGATCCGCTTTTTGGGATTGAGCGAGGAATACGGGTCTTGAAAAATAATCTGCATCCGCTTGCGCAGGGCCAGGTCCTCACTGCGCCCTTTCACGCTGAAGATATCTTCTCCATTCATCAGCACCTGTCCGCTGGTGGGCGGCTGTAGGCGCATCATCACCGTACCCACCGTGCTCTTGCCGCAGCCGCTCTCCCCCACCAATCCCAGGGTCTCGCCCCGGTTTACCGTAAAATTCACTCCGTCGATGGCATGAAGGAAGCTCTTGTCCCCCACCTTAAAATATTTCTTCAGGTCCTTGACCTCAATCAGGTGCTCTGTCCGGCCCGCTGCGGCCTTTGTGTTTCCCTGCTCCATGTTCACCCCTCCTTATGGCCCCAGCAGGCGACATAGTGCTGCGGCGTAATCTCGATCAGCGGCGGGGCGCTCTTTTCGCACTCGCCCCGGCACTCGTCGCACCTGGGGCTGAAGCTGCACCCCTGGGGCAGGCGGTACGGGTCGGCCACCGCGCCCCGAATGGCGGTCAGGCGGTCCTTGTCGTCCTCCAGCGTGGGGATCGCCCCCAGCAGGCCCCTGGTATAGGGGTGCATCGGGCTGGTAAACACCTCTTTTACCGAGCCGTACTCGATAATTGCGCCGGCATACATCACAGCCACATTCCGGCACAGCTCAGAGATAATGCCTAGGTTATGGGTAATCATCAGCAGGGAGGTGTCGTATTTCTGCTCCAGCACCTTAATAAGCTCCAGTATCTGTGCCTGAATGGTCACGTCCAGAGCCGTGGTGGGCTCGTCGGCAATCAACAGCTCCGGATTGCAGGCCAGGGCGGCGGCAATGCCGATGCGCTGGCGCATCCCTCCGGAAAATTGGTGAGGATAGTCTCGAATCCGGTCCGCCCGGATGCCCACCATCTCCATCAGCTTTCCCGCCTCCTGAAAAGCCTGGGCGTTTTTCATTCCCTGGTGCTTCCGCAGGACCAGGGCCAGCTGCTCGCCCACGGTAAACACCGGATTTAAAGAGGTGAGCGGATTTTGGAAGATCATCGAGATCTTGTCCCCCCGCAGGCTCTGCATTTTCCGCTCAGAATAGGCGGACATATCCGTACCGTGATAAAAGATTTTGCCGGAGACGATCTTTGCCGCCTTGGGGTCCAGCAGGCGGAGGATTGCCAAAGCGGTAGTGGTCTTGCCCGCGCCGGCCTCGCCCACCAAGCCCAGGGCCTCGCCCTTCCGGATGGTCAGGTTTAAATGGTTGATCGCCTGTTTTACCCCCAGCTCCGTATGGAACTCAACGGATAAATCCTGAATATCCAAGAGCACATCGCCGTCTTCCGCAGTACCGGGCCCGCCCGGCGCCGTACGCAGTTCTTCTTTCATTTTCCCGCCTCCTGTCATCTGGTCTGTTTCGGGTCCAGCACATCCCGCAGGCCGTCGCCCAGAAAGTTAAAGCCCATCACCGCAATCATCAGCGCAATGCCGGGGACGATCACGGTCCAGGGGGCAATGGCAAGAAAATCCTTGCCTGCCGCAATCATATTTCCCCAAGAGGCAGTAGGGAGCTGAACGCCCAGGTAGAGGTAACTCAGAGTGGACTCCACCAGGATTACGCTGCCGAAGCAGTTACTGGTACAGATAATCAGCGATGTAGTGACGTTGGGCAGAATCTGGGTAAACATGATGTGGGCGCTGGTGGCGCCCAGGGCCCGGGACGCCTGGACAAATTCCCGGTTTCGGATGGACATGACCTCGTTGCGGGCCACGCGGGCAAAATTCATCCAAAAGCTGATGACCATGACGATCAAAAGATTTACAATGCTGGTGCCAAATATGGCCATGATCACCACGCCCAGGGTCATGGTGGGCACCGCCATGCTGACCTCTGTGGCCCGCATGATGATAATGTCCAGAATTCCTCCTCTAAACCCCGCAATGATGCCCAGAACCGTCCCCAGCGCCAGGGACAAAAAGGTGCTCAGCAGCGCCACCTTCATTGAGGATTTGGCGCCGATAATCATGCGGGAGAGGATATCCCGGCCTGTGGAGTCTGTGCCTAAAATATAGCCCTCCCGGCCCCGCTCAAACCATTCCGGAGCCTGAAGCCGTGCGTCTGGGTGGTACTCATTGGGGTCGTGGGGGGCCAGCTGGTCTGCAAAAACCGCGATAAAGCACAGCACCAGCACCAAAAGCAGCCCCATCATAAACTGCTTGCTGCGCAGGATGCGGCGCAGCATGATTTTTCCCTGCATACTCTTCCCACCCTCCTTTATACTTCTTTGATGCGCGGGTCGATAAAAGTAATGGCAATATCCACCACCAGGTTTACCAGGGAGAACATGGCGGCAGTTACAATCAGTGAAGACTGCACCATCGGATAATCCCGGTTATTCACGGCGGATACCAGCATAGTGCCGATGCCGGGGATGGTGAAGATCTGCTCAATAATCACCGCTCCGGCCAGCATAGCGGCCACTTGAAGCCCATAAATCGTAATAACGGGAATCAGGGAGTTTTTCAGGGCGTACTTGGAGTAGACCTCCCATTTGGAAAGTCCTCTGGCGTAAGCGCAGGTAATATAGTCCTCGTTCAGCACGTCGATCATGCTGGAACGGCCCATGCGGGCCACCTGAGCGCACATGCGGTAGCCCATGGCGATGACCGGCATAATGAGATACTGGGGCTTTGCCAGCCCGTAATAGCCCATAGAGGGCAGCCAATCCAGCTTCACCACGAACACCAGCAGCAGCAGCACACAGACCCAGACCACCGCCATGGACTGCAAAATCACCACCAGGAACATCATCGCAAAGTCCGTCATGCTCCCCCGGGTGACGCCGGATATCACTCCCACGGGTATGCTGATAAACAGCACAATCACCGCCGAGATCAGCGACACGCACAGCGTAGCGGGCAGGCGCTGGGCAATGATAGTCGCGCAGGGCTGGTTATACTGGGTGGAGTGGCCCAGATCCCCCATCAGCAGCCCCTTCATATACCGCAGGTACTGGATGATATAGGGCTGGTCCAGGCCCAGCTCCGCCGTCAGCGCGGCCCGCTGCTCCTCAGTGGCCGTATCCGGCAGCATCGTCGCCGTGGGATCGCCGGGCGCGCAGCGCATCAGCACAAAGGCCATTACCGACACGACCCACACCACAATCAGCATATATCCCACGCGTTTGAGGATTGATCTTAACATTGTCGTCCCTCACTTTCTAAAAAGGGCTGTAAAAAATGAGCGGTCATGTCCACGGAACATGACCGCTCCGTTTGCTTCAGCGGTTTTTCCAGATTCTGTTTTCCGCGGCACCGCTGGAGGTTTATTTTTTCCAGACCGCCTCGTCTACGCGGGCAAAGCGGAAATAGGGACCGGCGCACTTGGTGGCGTTCACACCCTCCAGGCCCTCCCGGATCACGCAGTAGCCGTTCGGGGCATAGACCGCCAGCACAGGGCCGCACTCCTCATACACCGTCTGGGCCACCTGCTTGAGCATTTCCTCCCGCTGGGCGGCGTCGGGATTGGTGTAGGAGTCCATAATCAGCTGGTTGAGCTGTTCATTTTTATAGTAGCTGTTGTGGCAGTCGTCCACGATGCGGGGCACAATATACAGGTTGTAGGGATCGCCGTCGAACGCGCCCAGGTTGACAAAGAACACGTCATACTCGCTGGGGTTCTGACGGATCTTGACGAATTCGGCGCTGTCGCAGATCTTGGTGGCCACGTTGAAGCCGGCCTCAGTCAGGTTCTGTACAAACACGGCCATTACATCGTCAATCGAAACCAGGTCGTTCCGGGAATAGAGGGTAATCTGCTGCTGGGCGTAGTTGGTCTTGGCCAGGTACTCCTTCGCCAGCTCGGGATTGTATTCATAGCCCTCAATGCTCTCGTCGTAGCCCATCAGGGACTTAAGGAACATGCACTTCATGGCCTCGCCGCCGCCCACCAGGTTGAGCATGGTGTCCACATCAATGGCGTGGGCAAAGGCTTTTCTGGCGTTGGGGTCGCTGAACACCGAGTCGGCAGCGCAGTCAAACTGCAAGTAGTACATCACGTCGGAGACATATTCGATAATCTCGATGCCGGGCTTGCCCTCCACCATGGGCACCATGTCCGAGCGCAGGCTCTGGGCATAATCCAGATCGCCGGAGGTGATGCCGGAAACCTTTGCATTCTCCTGATTGACGAACCAGACGCTCAGCTTGTCAATGTTGGACACAACGCTGGGGTCCCAATAGTCTTTGTTAGAAGTGTAGCTGGCATACTGCCCGTCCTGCCACTCCACAAACTTCCAGGGGCCGCTGCCGTTGATGATTTTCTCAGCGGACTGGAAATCATCTCCATAGTTCTCGATGTCTTCGTCAGACAGAATCCAGGTATAGGTCAGGGAGACCTCAAATGTCGCAAAGTAGCTGGACAGCTTCAGCTTGCAGGTGGTGTCGTCAATCAGCTCAACGCCCTCCAGATTGGACCAGACCGCCGAGGCCAGGCCCAGGGTATCCATATTGCGCAGGATAAATTCAAAGGTCGCCACCACGTCCTTGGCCGTCAGGTCGGTGCCGTCGTGGAACTTGACCCCCTCCCGGATATGCAGGGTCGCCTCTGTTCCGTCCTCGCTGAGCTCATAGCCCGTACAAATGCAGGGGGTGTTGCCACCCTGGCGGTCCCCGTAGTAGAGGGGATCGAACACCATGTCGGCATACAGGAACTGGCAGCTGTTGTTGTTGGCGTACACCTCCAGGTTGATCATGGTGACATTGTCGCTGACGTTGACGACAATCTCACCCTCCTTGCCCGGAGCGGCCGTAGCCGGGCCCTCCGGATTCTTTTCCCCGCCGCTGGGCGTCTCCCCGCCGCCGCAGGCAGCAAGGCTGAACACCAGCGAAAGCGCCATGAGCATACATAGCAATCTGCTCCGCACATGTTTCATTGTACATTCCCTCCTGTTTTTGTTTTTATATGTCGATTGGCCCGGACCAATACAACCACATCTCCCGGCTCTCGCTCGCAGGCGCAATATACCATGCCATTTTTTGATATCTATTTTATGTTAATCTAAAGAGCTGCAAAATATTTCCCTTCATCAAGCGCACAAATAGACGGGATATCCAAATTTTTTCTCTAATATCTTGTCTTGCTTTGCCTCTTTGCACATAGTATAATGGTGAGTATGAAATAAGTCAAATTCGTAAACTTCATTACCCCATAACCAAATACAATATATTGAACGGAGGCACAGCCGATATGCAGTATAAGTCTCTGCACTATATGCTGGCGATTCAGCAAGAGCAGTCTCTGTCCGCCGCCGCGAAAGAGCTCGGATTGTCCCAGTCCTCCCTGAGCATGTACCTCCAGCGCCTAGAAGAGCACCAGGGTGCCGTGCTTTACGACAGGAAGGAGCACAAATTGACCAAAGCCGGCGAAATTTTTTGCACGGGAGCCAAAAAGATTCTCCTGCTGCACGAGCGGGCCATGCGGGACATTGCGGATCTCTCCGCCCAGAAAATTTTTACTGTAGGCATTGACCTATGCCTTAGCAGCTTTTCTCCCCAACTGGTCACCGCTTTTCTAACGCGATTTTCCCAGGTACACCCTGATATTCGCATACAGCTGCGCTTTCTTCCCGATACCGAACTGGAGGAGCTTGTCCACAGCAGAGAAATCGACGTAGCGCTAAGCTACCTGCAAAGCAGCAGCCACACCGCCGTACGGCAGCGGCCCGTTATGCAGGAGACTCTGTTCCTGGTTCTTCCCCGCAGTTACGACGCCGCCGTCCAGGATCCGGCTCCTCTTTTAGAGAAATTGGACTATATCACGATGTTCCGAGGCTCTAATTTCTGCCTGGTCTGCGACGCAGCGCTGTTTGCACGCAGACTAACCGCCGCGGTCCACGTAGAATCAAACGCCTGCGGCCTGGCCTGCGCCCTGCTGGATACCGGAGCTTACGCCACCGTCATACCCGCCCGGACCAAGGCGCGTTTTAAGGACTATGCGCTTTTGCCGTTTCATCCTCCCATAAAAGCTGTCAGCGGCTTTTACTACTCGGAGGAGAGCGTCTGCTCCTCTCTGATCCGCTCTTTTATGTCCCTTGCCGGACAGATTCTGCGGGAGTCGTATCAGGACGATCCCGATATTTTCTTTGAGGAGTCCTAAGCCATGGAACTGCATAACCTGGAATACGTAATTGCCATTTATGAACAGGGCGGCATCTCGAAAGCCGCCCAAAAGCTGTACCTGACTCAGCCGGCACTGAGCAAATCTCTGCTCCAGCTGGAACACCAGCTGGGGCTGCGCCTGTTTAACCGGCGCCGGGACAAGCTCATCCCCACGCCGGAGGGTAAGCTCTACATTGAAGCCGCCCGAAAAATGGTAGCCGTGAAAAACGAAACCAACGAGCGGATTTATCAAATCGTCAACAACACGGTCTACCCTCAAGTCCGGATCGGCATCAACAACTCCGCCGCCATTGCCAGACTGATCCTGCGTATGGTAGACCAAATGCAGACGGAAACTCCGGTCTTTTTTGACGTGGATTCCGTGGAGTGTACCCGTATGATTATTGATGGACAGCTGGATATTGTGAATATGACTTACCCGGACGGCGTCCCAGACGAGCTGGAGTGCTTATTTGTCGATCCGGAGGATCTGGTTGTGATTGTCCCCACCTGCCCAGAATTTGATCCAATCAATCAAAAATATACGGACACCATCCCCATTCAGGCGCTGGACGGAGCAAGCTATGTGCAAAGCCGCCCGGATTCCGGTCTGGGCATTATTGTCGACCGCTACATCAAAGAGCATGGCATCAGTCTCAATATCGCCTGCACCATCAGCGTGCTCAGCGCTATCATGATGGCCGTAGAGTCCGGGGTTGGCATCACCTTTATGCATAGGAGCAACACAAAAAGAAGTCCGCTCTACCGGGTGTATGAGCCCGACCCTCCTTTACACTATGAGCACTACCTCTGCATCCGAAAGGGAAAGCCGCTCTCCCCCAAGGCCAAGCGGTTTTTAAAGCTGCTGTGGAACATCGACCTTGACAGCGCCGGCACGTAGTCCTTTGGACTATGCCTAGTTTGAAAAAGGCCCGCCTCTCCCATCCGGCAGATCCACCTGCCAGATGTTTTTATGCCCGACGGCGCGCCGGGACGGAATTTTTCCGCCCCGCCTGAGTGATACGGCCCGGCCACCGCGCATAGAAATCGGGGGGAGGCGCTTTCTATGATAAATCAAAACCTGCTGGAGGATCTGTCGCGTGTGAGCATCAAGGACGCATCCTCCGGCCCCTTGGCGGATCTTCTCCAAGTGAATATCACCGGGGAAACCGCCGCCCAGCGGCTGGAGAGCTGTATCGCCCAGCTGGGCAATCCATACTGCTTCCGGGTGGGAAACACTCCGGTAAAGCTGTTGTTTAAGCCCTGTGAAGAGACCCTTGAGCAAAAGATAAAGTCCTACTTTTTGGGGCTAAAATTTTGACGCTTTCTTCCCAGCGGCGGCGGAGAGGAAGGGAGGCCCCATTATGGCAAGAATCAGAAAACCGGACACCGGTACAGCGGCGTCCAGACAGACAGCCTGGAAAATTGGCAAGTATATCCGCCTGTCCCGGGACGACGGAACCGCCGTCTCTGAATCGGTGGTCAACCAGGACAAAATTCTCAACGACGAGCTTCCCGCCTTCTTTCAGGACAGCCCTTACGAGGTGGTAGACACCTATATTGATGACGGGATTATATTAGGAACAAGTCAGGAAGTGCTTGCCCCACAAGGCTTTCCTGATTTGGTCCTAATTTTTATTTGGCTCGAAATTACTGGGCCGTAAGGGAGGCTGATAATGAAATGTGTAGAATTATTACCGTTGCCAATCAGAAGGGCGGCGTAACCAAGACCACAATATGCCAGCATCTATCCTATTTACTGGCCGAGCAGGGGCGGCGTGTCCTCTGCGTAGACTTCGACCCGCAGATCAATCTGACCTCCACCCTTCTCCCTGATGGACAAGCCGTAGGAATGGACATCAGCGGCGTCATGGCCTGTCTGCTGGAAGACCAGGATCTACCCGCTCCCAGCAGTTACATCCAGCGGTGCGGCAAAGCAGACCTGATCCCCGGCAGCAAGAATCTGGGCAAGCTGGAAACCAGCCTGCTTACGGAAATGGGGACAGAACGCTTTTTGCAGGAAATCCTTTCCCCGCTCCGCGCACACTACGATTACATTCTCATTGATACCAACCGAGCGGCCAGCCCCCTTATGACCAATGCCCTGACAGCGGCGGACAGCGTGCTTGTTCCCATCTGCCCGGAGTTCTACTCCAC
>CANAAV010000014.1 GCA_947346365.1 uncultured Flavonifractor sp. | reverse complement strand
TTGATCTTCACGCCGCCGGATTTCTTTTGGGGCACAAAGGTCTTTTTGACCTTGGTGGGGGAGCCCTTCAGACCCGCGTGAGTCAGGTCGATGGCGGGCAGGTCCGCGGCGGTGAGGGTGGGGATGTCCGCCCGGTTGGCGGCCATCTTCCGCTTGATGGTGGGATAGCGGGGATCCCAGGCGGGCTTGGTGAAGGTCACCACGCAGGGGGTCTTGACGGCAATTACTTCGACGCCCTCCTCCACCTCCTTCTTGACCCTGATGGTGTCCCCCTCTGCCTCGGCCTCCAGGCCGTAGGTCACCTGGGGGTAGCCCAGGTGCTCGGCAATCTCCGGTCCCACCTGGGCGGTGTCCCCGTCGATGGCCTGCTTGCCGCAGAAGATGGCGTCGAACTTGCCCTCCAGCTCCTCCACCTTGGCGATGGTCTGGGAGATGATGTAGCTGGTGGCCAGGGTGTCCGAGCCGCCGAAGGCCCGGTCCGAGACCAGGTACGCCTTGTCCGCGGCAATGGCCAGGCATTCCTTCAGGGCGTTCTTCGCCTGCTCGGGGCCCATGGACAGCACCACGATCTTGGCGTCGGGATTCTTGTCCTTGATCCGGGCCGCCGCCTCCAGGGCGTAGCCGTCAAAGGGGTTCACAATCGACGGCACCCCCTCCCGGATCAGCGTGTTCTTCACCGGATCGATTCTGATCTCCGTCGTGTCCGGCACCTGCTTGATGCACACTAATATGTTCATGTCTTGGAACCTCCTAGTGATTCTTTTATAGTGGAAGAGACGACCTATTTGACGGCCATCCAGGAGGCGATTACCATTCGCTGCACCTCGGAGGTCCCCTCATAGATTTCCGTAATTTTTGCGTCGCGCATCATGCGCTCTACAGGATATTCGCGGGAGTAGCCGTAGCCGCCAAAGAGCTGTACGCAGCGCCTGGTCACACTGCTGGCGGTTTCAGAGGCGGCGAGCTTTGCCATAGCGGCCAGGTGGGTATACGGCTCGTGGGCGTCTTTGGCGCAGGCGGCCCGGTAGACCAGCAGCCGGGCGGCGTCTACCCGTGTCTGCATATCGGCCAGCTGGAACTGCGTGTTTTGGAACTGGGAGATCCGCTTGCCAAACTGTACCCGCTGCTGTGTATAGGCGATGGTTTCGTCAATAGCGCCCTGGGCGATTCCCACAGCCTGGGCGGCGATGCCGATGCGCCCGCCGTCCAGGGTCTGCATGGCAATTTTAAAGCCCTGACCCACCTCGCCCAAGAGATTTTCCTTGGGGACAACGCAGTTTTCAAATATCAGCTCGCAGGTGGAGCTTCCGCGGATGCCCATTTTCTTCTCATGGGCGCCCACCTTAAAGCCGGGGAATCCGTCCTCTACAATGAAAGCGGAGATTCCCTTTGTGCCGAGGCTCTTGTCGGTCATGGCCATGATGATATACACATGGGCCTGTCCGGCGTTGGTGATAAATGCTTTGCTGCCGTTAAGGAGCCAATGGTCTCCTTTGTCCTCGGCGGTGGTTTTCTGCATGGCGGCGTCGGTGCCGGCCCCGGGCTCGGTGAGGCCGAAGGCCCCAATCCATTCGCCGGTGGCCAGCTTGGGCAGGTACGCCTGCTTCTGCGCCGGGGTGCCGTGCTCCAGGATGGGCGCGATGCACAGCGAGGTGTGGGCCGAAACAATCACGCCCGTGGAAGCGCATACCTTGGACAGCTCCTCCACACAGGTCACATAGGACAGCGTGTCAACGCCCGCGCCGCCGTATTCCTCGGGGACGGGAATGCCAAGGAACCCCAGTTCTCCCATCGCCTTGATGTTTTCCAGGGGAAAGTTCTCTTTTTCATCAATTTCCGCGGCCAGCGGCTTTACCTGCTCTACCGCAAAATCGCGGTAGGCCTCCTGCAAAAGAACGTGGTCTTCAGACAATTTGAAATCCATACAATTTTTCCTCCTACAATTACTTTTTGAACGCTTGAATGAGGGCTTTGAGCACGGTGTTTAGATCACCGACAATGCCATAGTCGCATTTTTCAAAAATAGGGGCGCCGCTGTCTTTATTTACCGCCACAATCGTCCGGGCCTGACTGACCCCGGTCATATGCTGGACCTGGCCGGAGATGCCGCAGGCGATGTAGAGCTCGGGCTTTATCATAACGCCGGAGACGCCGATGTAGGCCTCTTTAGGCATCCATTTTTCTTCCTCGGCCACCGGGCGGCTGCATCCCACCTCTGCGCCGATGACTGCGGCCAGCTCTCGGGCCAGAGCGAGATTTTCCGCACAGCCAAAGCCCCGGCCTGCGCCGATGACAATCTTTGCGGCGTTGAGGTTAACAGATTTTTCCTCCTTGGTCCGCCGCTCCAGCAGGCGTACGCCGGCGCTGTGCGGCTCCAATTCAAAAATTTGTGCGGCGGGCTGCTTTTCCCCCGCCTCAAACAGGCCGGCGGCCGCGCAGACAACTGCGGTTTCACCCAAGCCGCTCTGGGTCTGGAAGGCCGCGCCGCCGTATACCATGCGCTGGGTAGACACTCTGCCGTCCTCCAAAGAGAGGGAGACGGCATCGGTCTGCACGCTTGTGCCCGCGGCCGCTGCGGCGGCCGCAGCCGCGGCCCTGCCGTTTTTCGTGGCTTCCGTCAGAACCAGCTGGGGGCGCAGTTCCCGGACCAGCGCGGCGATGGAGGGAAGATAGGATAAAAAAGAATGCGATTCCAGAGTGCCGGCATAGTAAGCGGCGGCGGCGTTTACGGCGGCCTCCCGCGCTCCGCTGTAGACCAGAGTCACTTTCTCTGCGAGGCCGGCGGCACCGGCAGTCAGCTCCGCGATTGCGTCGGGGCGTTCTGCTATGACTAGTACGTGCGGTAGTTTTATCATCACTTATTCCCCCTGGTTATAATAAATTTGTAAGTTTCAGCTTTTTGAATGTAAAAAGGGACAGGGCATCATTGAGCGCTAAATAATTTTGCGCAGGTGCTCGCAGAGCGCGTGGATACTCTGCTCGCCGTCGTCCTCGAAAATAATGCGCCGCCGGTCTGTCTGCTCAGGGGCGAGGATGCTGTGGGTGCGCGTCCCGTTTTCGACCGCCGCGCCGGCCTCGTCCAGCGTCCAGCAGGCGGAGGGCTTTTTACCGGCCCCCAGAATATCTCGCATAGGCGGTATCCGCGGGATGTTGATGTCGCTGGTTACGCTGATTACGGCGGGAAGGGTGACCTCCAGGACCTCCACGCTGTGTTCCAGGCTGCGCTCGGCGATTAATCTGCCCTCTTGAAGGGTAAGGCTGCTCACGGCGTTGACGCAGGGCCAGCCCAGGGCGGCCCCCAGCATGACGCCGGTCTGCTGGGCATAGATATCACCGGAGCCCTCGCCGCACAGGACGAGCTGAATATCTCCGATTTTTTCAATGCCGGCCTTTAGGACCTTGGCCGTGGCGGAGCTGTCCGCGCCGGACATGCCGGCGTCCTTGATGCCGTACATCATGGAAGGCCCCCGGGACAGAATGGACTTTTTCAGCTTGGAATTGTCCACGGCGGCGTCCCCGGCGGTGAGCACGACCACTTCGCCGCCTGCCGCTTCGGCCAGCTGCATACCGGCCTCTACGGCGTTCAAATCATACTGGCCGATTTTCCATTGGGCTTTGGAAAAATCCAAAGTCCGGTCGTCCAGGACCCGGATTTCCTCTTCCTCGGGCACATATTTGTAGCAAACTGCAATTTTCATTGGGATTCCCTCCTGATTTTTGATAGCTGTGCGATCGGGCAGGCGGATGGCGTATCTACGGCAGCAGGCATCTCTCACCTCCGGTGGGCGCGCTGAGACGCGCGGATGAATTGTACCCTATGGTAAGAGCAAATCAGATGCCAACTTAGGGAGTACAGAGGGAAAACGGGCCGCGGCACGGCGTTCAAGGGATATGCTGCGGTCTGCCGCAATTGACGAAAAAGGATTTGTATGATAGAATTGTACAAATGTGTAGAGTTCTGTTTGAAAATGGTGAGCTGGGAGGGGCGCATGAACAATTCGAACAAGGAGCGGCAGCAGATTCTCCAGGCATTGAAGGAGAAAGTGTTTCAGGGGGCGGAGGCGGCTGTGCCGCCGGAGTACCAGGCGCTGGCGGAGGAGTGGAAAAGATCGGCGCGGCTGGGGGTGCCTTTTTATAGTGAAACGCTGACGGACCGGCACCGGGATATGCATGTGTTTGACCGGATCAGCGAGCTGCAAAAATGCCATGTAGAATATTTTGGCGACTACTATCAGAATAAGGCGGATACGCTGGACGAGCTGGGATGTGCGATTTTTTACCTGGACGCGCAGCTGGCGGCCTATCACAAGGCAGGAAACGCGGCGCTGCTGCAGGAGCTCAAGCAGAAGGGAATTCGGATCGGAACGCAGTTTTCCTCGCAGAATGTAGGCGTATTTGTGGCCAATATGGCGCTGCAGCACCCCTTTGAGAACTTCTGCCGGGTAGGAGAAGAGAACTACCTGGCGGTATTCCGGGACTATGCCTGCCTGGCGCGCTACGGGGTAGGGGCCTGCACGGACTTTTTTTCCGTAAACCTGCTGATTGCGCCGCTGGAGCGGTACAACCGCAGCTTCTATCAGTCCCTGTGCTTCATTCTGGAAGCGGAGGATGTGGCGTACAAGAACAATTTTATCTATCCCCATGTGGAACGGCGGATTAAGCTTTTGGAGAAATCGGCGCAGTTCAGCAACGACATCTTCCTTTTAGTGGACGAGCAGGGGACGGTGGCCTTTTACAACGACCGCTTTGAGCAGGAATTTCGTCCGGCGGCCGGCTCCAGCCTGGGGCAGCCGCTGAAGGAATTGCTGCCTCCGCTGGAATGCGCGCTGCGCTGCCTAAAGGACGGGCGGGAGATCAGCGCCTATGAGGTCGTGCTGCCCAATGCCCAGCGGGAGGCGCAGGCGTATTACGTGGACTGCGTGGTCATCCGCGATAATCAGCGCAACATCGGCCTGAAGCTCTCGATTAAAACAAGCGCCCAAATGAAACGCTATAGCGCCCGGTTTAACAAACAGGTTGCGCATTTTACCTTTGAGGATATCAAAGGGAACAGTCCTGCCCTGGACCTGTGCAAAAAAATGGGCCGGCAGGCGGCGTCCAGCGTCAGCAATGTTTTGATTACCGGGGAGAGCGGGACGGGCAAAGAGCTATTCGCCCAGGCGATTCACAATGCCAGCAGGCGGAGCGGCGCCCCGTTTATTCCGGTGAACTGCGGCGCGATTCCCAAGGAGCTGATTGGCAGCGAACTGTTTGGCTATGAGGACGGCGCGTTCACAGGGGCGCGCCGGGGCGGACATGCGGGGAAATTTGAGCAGGCGGACCGGGGCACCATTTTTCTGGATGAAATCGCGGAGATGCCTCTGGATATGCAGGTATACCTGCTGCGGTTTTTAGAGGAGGGCGTCTTGTCCCGGATTGGAGGGAAAAAATACCTCCCGCTGGACATCAGAATTATTGCCGCGACCAACAAAAACCTGTGGGAATGCGTGGGCAGCGGCACCTTCCGCCTGGATTTGTATTTTCGCTTGAATGTGCTGCGTCTGGAGCTGCCGCCTCTGCGGGAGCGGCTGGACGATATGGAGATGCTGATCCGCCATTTTATTGACGATTTATCCCAAAAGCTGGGAAAGCATGTGCGCGCCGTCACCCCGGAGGTAGTCAATCTGTTCAAGCGGTACCACTGGCCGGGAAATCTGCGGGAGCTGCGCAACACGGTGGAGCGCTGCGTCAACATCCTCCCGGAGGGGGTGGATACCTTGGATGTAGGGGTGCTTCCGGCGGACCTGTGCCGGATGTTTTCCGCCCCTGCCGCATCCGGCGGGCGGAGCGCCGGAGCGGCGGGAGGGCTGCCGCTGGAGGGCGGCGATCTCCCCAGCTACAGGGAGTATGAGGCGGAACGAGTGAAACTTTTGATGCTTCAGCACCGGGGAAACAAATCCGTGGTGGCGAAGGAGCTCGGCATTTCCCGCAGCACGCTTTATAAAAGGCTGCGGGAGCTGGGATATGATGCGTAAAGAAAATCATGCGGGCTGGAGAGGTCTGCGGCGGAGAGAGCCGCGGGTCTTTCCAGCCCGCATGATTTTTATAGGGAACGGTCCGCCCGCAGACGGTCGGGCGAGTACAATATGATACATGGCGCCGGACATTTCTATACAATCGCAGACAGAAGACCGGGAGTTCCACCACCTTTTTTCGAAAAAACAAATTGGCACTGTTTTTGCAAAAGATAGAGCTGGAGGCTGCCCAGAACAGACAAGGACAGCCGCTGCGGGCGAAAAGCCGCGGCTTTGTATGCGGCGGCCCGCAGGTGAAAAGAAATAGAAAAGGAGGAGGATGGGGTGTTTGGAGTTTATGAGATTTTTCACACGAACGCTAGACTGTACCCCCATAAGACCGCGCTGGTAAAGGGGGAGGCGAGGCTGAGTTATCAGACGCTAGACCGGCAGGTTGCCGCCCTGGCAAACGCGCTGTACGACTTGGGGTGCCGGGAGGGAGACCGGGTAGGCTTCATGTTCCGCAATGGACCGGAATTTGTCGTCACCTTTTATGCGGTGCAGAAGCTGGGAGCGGTGGGGATACCCTTTGGCTTTCTCCTACAGGGAGATGAACTGCTGGACGATTTGAGGCGGACCGGCTGCCAGTATTTTCTGTTTGACCAGACATATACAAAACTTGTGCGGGAGAGTGTGAAGCAGCTGTCCCAGCCGCCCGTGCTGGTTTATAACGGCGCGCCGGCACCGGAAATCTGGAGCTTTGCGCAGATGTTGGAGCGGGGAAAAGCGGACTGGCAGTACGCGGTTTCCAGAGCGCCGGAGGCGCTGGCGCTGATGCTTTTTACCAGCGGAAGCACCGGGCGCTCCAAATGCGTCATGCATACCCAGCAAAATCTGCTGATGTTCGTGACGCTCCCCATGATGTCGGATAATACGTTTGTAAGAGAGGATGTGATGCTCTATTACGCGCCCCTGTTTCACCTGGCGGGGGTGACGTACCTGCTGTATATGCTCTCAGTAGGCGGGACGATGGTGGTAGTGGAGCGGTTCGACGCCGCAAATATTTTAGGGCTGTTGGAGAAGGAGCGGGTCACGCAGTTCTTTTTGATTCCGCCGACGCTGGTTAACCGCTTGGAGGACGTCCCAGAGTGCCGGCAGAAGGATCTGTCCTCGGTGCGGTATGTCATTGCCTCCGGCGGGGGAAACACGCCGGAGCTGGGCCGGAAAATTTACGCCCTGTTTCCCCGCGCCGTACTGTGCAATACCTATGGGCATTCGGAACGGGCGGCGAATACAATCCTTTTCCTGAGCAGGGAAAAATTTGCAGAAAATCCGGAGCTTTTGACCTCCGTGGGGAAGGCCACACAGTTTTCGGAGTTCAGGCTGGTGGACGGGACGGGCCGCGACAGCTCCTGCGGAGAGGCCTACGCCCGCTCGCCGGGGATGCTGGCCGGATATTGGGAGACAGAGCCGCCCTTTGTGGACGGCTGGTTTCCCACTGGCGATATTCTCCGCCGGGATGAGGAGGGATACTACTTTTTCCTGGACCGGAAAAAAGACATGATAAAAACAGGCGGGGAAAACGTCTACGCGGCGGAGGTGGAAAACGTCATCCGGCTGATTCCGGCCGTGTCGGCCTGCGCGGTGGTAGGGATGCCCGATGAGGTATACGGCAGCGCGGTAACCGCGGTAGTTGTGCTGCGACCCGGCGCCAGCCTGACCGAGGAGGAGGTGGTCTGCCACTGCCGGCGGCGCCTTGCTTCTTACAAAAAACCCCGCCGGGTCTATTTTGTGGAGAGTCTACCGGTCAGCGCTGTGGGCAAGGTGCAAAAAGCCCTCCTGCGCCAGCGGCTGCTGGAGCGGTGAGGAGCGCCCGGACTGTACTGCTGTGTATCAAAGTGGATAAAAACGTAGAGGGACAGGCCTGGCTGAACAAATTTGGACACTTAAGCCACCGGCTGGATGGGAGACTGGCGCTGATATGGCGGGGTTTCCGGGACTGAGCGCTTCCATAAGGATTTGGCACGCTGCTTGCTTAAATGAAAAGCAGCACCAGCGTACGAAGAGAGGCTGGAATTTTTATTCATGAAGGAGTGGATTGTGCAATGTCGAAAGGTAAGATTCATTATGCGTGGTGGATCCTGGTCGCCTGCTGCGCGATGCAGCTGGCAGGACAGGGCATTATTGGAAACTGCGCGGGAATTTTCTATTCCCACGTGGCTGAGGAGCTGGGCGTAGGCCGCGGCACGGTTTCCCTGTATGCGACGATTATGAATGTGGCGGTCTGCGTGGCGCTGCCCTTCGCAGGGAAGTACCTGCCCAAGTGCAATGTGCGCAAAGTGCTGCCCATGTGCATGGGCCTTATCTGCATCAATGCAGCGCTGCTGTCCGTATACCACAACGTGTACATGTGGTATATAGCCGGTGCGATTCAGGGCCTGCTGGGCGCGTTCATTTTCCTGGTGCCGGCTCCCCTCATCCTGAACAACTGGTTCCATAAGAAATCCGGCTTTGCCATTGGGCTGGCAATGGCGTTTTCCGGGTTCGGCGGCATCGTCTTTAACCCCATCATTTCCGCCGCGCTGGCGAGCTGGGGCTGGAGAACGGCTTATCTGGTCTATGCCGGTCTGGCGGCGGTGGTGTCTCTGCCCTTCTTGATCTTTGTCATTCGCTATAAGCCGGAGGACCTAGGGATGAAGCCCTATGGCTACGACCCCAACGAGGCTGCCGGCCGGGATGCCGCGCCGGAGCTGTCCAAGGGCGGCGTGCTGGCGGCCGACGCGCTCAAAAGCCCGGTATTTTACATCCTGCTGGTCATTATTGGACTGATCGCCTTCTCTACGACCTATTACCAGCACTTCTCCGGCTTTGCCACCTCCATTGGCTTTACCACCGTGGCGGCCGGTACGCTGGTGTCCGCAGTTTCCTTCGGCAACATGGGCCTGAAGTTCCTATATGGAATTCTGGCGGACCTGATGGGCGTGCGCAACTCGACGATTCTGATGTGCGTCATCGGCGGCATTGGCTTTGTGATGCTGGTGATGTGCCAGAGCTCCATGCCGGCTATGTACGTGGCGGCCGTCTGCTTCGGTTCCACCCTGGCCCTGTGCGCAGTAGGCGCGCCGCTGCTGACCAAGGGCATCTTTGGCGAAAAAGAGTACGGCTCCATCTTCTCATACATGTCAATCTGCACCTATCTGGTAGGCGCCGTGGGCATGAGCGGCATCGGCTTTATTTACGACGCGGCGGGCTCCTATACCCCGGCTTTCCTGATTGGCGGCGCCTGCATTGCGGTGTGCCTGGTGTTAACCTTTGTGGCCTTCGCGGCGAAAAAATCCTTGAAGTGGCAGGAGTAGCGCTCTTAGAACCGGCTTAAAACTGCCTGGGCAATCTGCGCCTATCCAGCTTTTAAACAGGCTCTTGGATAAAAACGATACAAAGCACAGGAGGGAATTCTATGGCGAAAAAGACAGACATTCCAAAATTTGGCGTTTTGTCCGACGTAACGGTAGTCTCGGCCACGGTATCCACCGCCGGCCCCTTTGCCGGGGAGCTGATGGCAGAGATGGGCGCTGACGTGATTTGGATTGAAAGCGCGCTGGCCCCCGACGTAAACCGGCTGCCCAACGCATTTTCCGTAGGCCTGGCCGCCGAGTGCGAGCGGCGCAACCAGCGGACCATATCTCTGAATATCCCCACGCCGGAGGGAAAAGAGGTGCTGTTCCGGCTGCTGAAGAAAGCGGACATTTTTATTGAGTCGTCCAAGGGCGGGCAGTATGAGCGCTGGGGCCTGAGCGACGAGGTGCTTTGGCAGGTGAATCCTGCGCTGGTGATCGTTCATCTGTCCGGCTTTGGACAGTTTGGGGACCCGCAGATGATAGGGCGGGGGTGCTATGACCCCATCGCACAGGCCTTCAGCGGGTATATGGCCCTCCAGGGCTGGGCGGACCGGGATCCCAATCCCGCTCACTATATCACCTCGGACTATTTTGCCGGCTGGGCGGTCTGTACGGCCGCGCTGGGCGCGCTGCACAAAGCCCGGCAGACCGGACAGGGGGAGAGCGTGGATATTGCGCAGTATGAGGTGGCGCTGCGCTGCCAGGCCAATAAGCTGCCGGAATATCTGAACCACCATGTGCAGACCAAGCGGGAGGGCTCCCGCAATCAGATCTACGCCGGATGGGGCTCCTTCCGGTGTAAGGATGGAAAATATGTCTATATTCTGATTTTGGGGACGGCCATTATCAAAAAAGCGGTGAATCTGCTGGGGCTGGAGTATGGCGGTGAGGAGTTCCCGGAGGGGATTGGCGGCGTGCTGCACGATACGCCGGGGGCTAAGCTCTTAGACGCCAAGCTGGAGGAGCTGTGCGCGTCCCACACGGCCCAGGAGGTCTCCGACCTGCTGTGGCCCAACGGCGTGCCCTGCACCCTGGTGATGGAGTATGCCGACATGCGGGACAATCCTCACTATAAGGCAAGGGGCTCTATTGTGGAGTGGCCTGCGGTGGAGGGGTCTGCCTACGAAGGACAGAAGGTCCGCGGTCCCGCCTGCCCGCTGCGCTTTAAGCGCAGCCCCAGCCAGATTTGGCGGGGAGGTCCCACCATCGGGATGGATAATGAGGACATTCTAGAGGAAAATGGGTTCACCGGCGAGGAGATTGCCGCGCTTTACGAGAAAAAAATTCTCCGAAAGGATGGACCGGCTGCAAAGAAATTTAAGATTGTGGAAGAATAGAGCGCTCCGGCGGGGTATTTCCGGGGCTGTGCGCACCGAGATATGAACGATGCAGTGGAAAGGGTGGATATCTGTGGAACTGGACAAACAGAATATTGACACCGGACAAAATGAGGCCATGCAGTCTCTGCCTCTGAAGCGGAAGCTGGCATTTGCCATGGGTGACATTGGAAACAATTTCAGCTGGACCTTTGTCTCCTCTTACCTTATGTATTTCTGGACGGACGTGCTGGGGGTCAGCACAGGATTTTCCGGCACGATTATGCTGATCTCCCGGTTCTGGGACGCGGTCAACGACCCAATCATCGGCACGATGGCGGACCGCACGCGGAGCAGGTGGGGCTGCTACCGGCCGTGGATTCTGCTGGCGGCGGTTCCTTTGGCGATTGTGAATATCCTGGCGTTCACGGCGTTTCCCATCGCCAGCCAGACAGGCCGGAATTTGTATGCGCTGTTTTCCTTTTTTCTTCTTGTTTTTGTGTTTACCTGCGTTAATATTCCATATACCGCCTTGCAGGCGGCGACGACCCTCAATACGGAGGAGCGGTCCAAGCAGGCGTCTTTCCGGCTGATTGGCTCCTACATCGGGATGCTGTTTGTCAGCAATATGACGCTGCGCTTTGTGGGCTGGTTTGGAAACGGGGACGACGGGCGGGGCTATCTGCTTACCGCCGTGCTCTACTCGTTTGTGTTCATGCTCCCCTGCCTGCTGGTCTGCTTTTTAGGGACCCGGGAGGTGTGCAAGCCGCCAAAGGCGGAAAAGGTATCCCTGAAGACCTCTTTGCGGGCGATCCGGGGGAATACGCCGGTGCTGATTTTGTCGGTGGGATTTCTGGCCTACGGCCTGTACAGCTACGGGCGCAGCGCCGTTGCCATGTACTATTTTACCTATAATGCGGGCAATAAGCTGCTCTTTGCCACGTATTCCCTGTTCAACTATGGGGGCTGCCTGCTGGGCGCGCTGATTATGCCGCTGTTTTCCAAACGGCTGAAGAACAAAGCGACGGTGCCGAAGGTGGGCTATGCAATCGTTGCGGTAGCGCTGCTGTGCATGGGGCTGTTTGTAGATCCCACACAGTCCTCCGGAATCCATATGCTCTACGGCCTTCAGCTGATCGCCAGTACCGCGCAGGGCATGTCGGTCTCCGGGCTGTACAGCATGATTCCGGATACCACAGAGTATACGCAGCTCAAGCACGGCATCCGGGCGTCCGGTTTTATCTCCGCCATGACCAGCTTTGCCATGAAGCTGGGGATGGGGATCGGAACGGCCAGCGTGGGCTGGACGCTGGAATGGTTCGGCTACGTAGCGGGCGCGCAGCAGTCCTCCAGTGCGCTGGCCTGTATTAACACAATTTTCACCTTTATTCCCGCGGGATTTTCCATCATTGTGACGGTGTTGCTGTTTTTCTATAAGCTGGATAAGGCGTCCTATAACGCTATGGTGCACGATCTAGGGTTGGATTAGGCCCGGCTTTCGATAGGGCCTGAAGAAAATATTTGAACTGAGGAGGCTATTATGGATTTCAAAAAGACAGAGGAGCAGGAGCTGCTGCTGGAGAGCCTGCGGGAAGTGGTCCGGCGGTACGGGACCGAGGAGTATATCCGTGAGTGCGATGAAAAGGGAGAATCCCCCCGAAAGCTGAATGAAGCCCTGCACGAGGCGGGGTTTGATATGCTGGGCGTGCCGGAGGAGTACGGCGGAACGCCTTGCGATACCCTGACTCTGATGATGTATCACGAGGAGTTTGCGCGGATTTGCAGCGGCGCTTATGCCTGCGAGTGCACCGCGCTGGCCATGGCCGACATGATCAAATTCGGCTCTGAAAAGCAGATTCAGGACTGCGTTGATGCCATCAATGAGCTGAAAACGCCGTTCTGCCTGGGCTTTACCGAGCCTCAGGCCGGTTCCGACTCCAGCGGAATCAGCACGACCTTTACAAGGAAAAATGGGAAGGTATACATCAACGGCCGAAAAACCTTTATCAGCCGGATTGACAACGCCAACTACATGCTGTGTATGACGAAGGATCCCAGCGCGCCGAAGGACAAGGCGTTTACCACCTGGTGGGTGCCCATGAACGCGCCGGGAATCAGCTATAAGCCGATCCCCAAGGTGGGCTGGCACATGGTCCACTCCTGTGAGGTGACGCTGGACAACGTAGAGCTGGATGAGTCCGACATCGTAGGAGTGGAGGGAAAAGGCTTTGTCAATGTGATGAAGAACTTTGAAATCGAACGGCTGGTCATGTCCGCCACTGCGTTGGGCGAGGCCACCATGGCCTTTGAGGACGCGGTGGTCTACGCGGGACAGCGGGAGCAGTTCGGCCGTCCGATTGGGGATTTCCAGTTGATCCAGGAAAAGCTGGTGGATATGGCCACCAAGATTGAAAACATGCGCGGCCTGGTGTATAAATCAGCCTGGATGGAGGACAATGGAATTCCGGTAAATACCATGGCGGCGATGACGAAGCGCTACTGCGCCCGGGCCAGCTTTGAAGTGGTTAATGACGCGATGCAGATATTTGGAGGAATCGGCTACTCCTCCGACCTGCGGATTTCCCGCGTATGGCGCAACAACCGCATCTGCGGCATCGGCGGCGGTACAGAGGAGATTATGGTGCACATTGCCGGGCGTTCCCTGGTCAAGCAGTATAAGAATTTCCAGCCCCTGTAAAAAAGAGTGTGAGAAAACCTTTGCTCTGCGCGTAAGTCAGGACCACCCGTTATACGGGTGGTCCTGACTTTGAATAAAAGATGCTGCTGTCGGGGGAGCGGGCCCTATTCGGCAGGGCTGACCTCCCCGGTCAATCCATTGACATAATATGAACGGTTGTCGGTTTCCACCAGCCACGCGGGAAGAAGCTGGATGGGACGGGAATTGCTGTTGACCAGATATCCGCCGGTCATAGCGTCAATGCGGCTGCACACGTCGCCGGCCTGGTTGAGACCGGCCAGAAAGCGTATTAATATATCTGCGGTTGGCAGAACCGATCCGCCGGCGGCGGGGGCGGCAGTGCCCGCCATGCGCTGGCCCTGGACGGATAGGAGGCTGCCATCCTGCCAGCAGAGCTCTGTCCGGCAGGAGAAAAGAGGCGCGCCCTCCCAGGCTTGACAGTAGCGCAGCACCCGGCGGCCGGCTTCCTCCCGCTCCTCCAGAAGAATCCCCGCAAAACCCAGCCGCTCCAGGGCGTCCTGGCTGGCTTGGTCATAGCTGCGGCCGTTGAGCGGCCACACGTCCGGCTCGAGACGGAGAATAAACTCTCCGTCCATGGAAAATTCCGCATGGCCGGCGGACGCGGCATAACTGGTGCGGGCGGGGCTGCTGTCTGCCTGTTCCTCTAAGGGGCCCAGCAGAGCCTCCGCCGCGCTGCGCTCCCCCTCGCGGTCTCGGGTGAAGGTGAGAGGCGCAAGCTCCATGGGCGGAGGAGCGGGGAGGGAAAAGGAGATCCCGCTGCGCTCCAGGGCGGCTATGGTTCCGGCCCAGGTTTCCGCTTCGGAGTGAGCCCGGCGGCTCTCTCTGCTCGCCACTAAAACCAGCAGGGCGGCGTTGACAAACAGAAGAATGAGAATCACAATGTTTTTAATTTTTGACCATTCCATATGACGCTTATCCGGCGACCCAGCCGGCCTCCACGATATCCCTGCCGCCGTCCAGGTAGCACAGCGCCATTTCCAACCGTCCGGGGGCCAGAATCTCCTGGGCTGCGGCGGCCTGAAGCTCCCGCAGCACGAGGGAGCGCTCTCCGGTATCCTCATAGCTGCGCAGGTGCAGGGTGTAGTCTGTGATATGTCCCTGTTGGAAAACGAAGCGGGCGGCTTCCGCCTCTCCGGAGAGGCGGACCGCCGCCCCGTCCAGGGTGTACCCCAGCCGGACTACTGTGCTTCCGGAGTGCTCCGAGACGTCAATCAGGTACAGCCGGCTCGCTCCGCACAGGTCGCCTACGGCGGCTTCCGCCAAATACCAGGCGGCCTTGGCGCAGGCGGTTGGCCCGGTCTGCTCCAGGCTGTAACGGGAGGCGGCGGCTTCGGCGGAATGATAGGTGATAACGCCCCGGTCTAAAATCTCCAGGGTCTCCCGGCCTTCGCGGAAGCGGATGCCGCCCTGGACCAGGTACCCGGAGTCCCCCTGCGCCCGGAACGAGAGGGAACGCTGGAGCTGCTCCAGAGCGCCGCCGTCCGCCAAGGGGTTGCTGGACCGGTAGATCCTGGGGCTCAAGGCGGCGGCGGAGAGAAGCGTATCCGGGTCCAACACGCTGTAAACGCCCTCACTCCCGGTCTCAAAAGCAAAGGAAGCCCCGTTGCCGTCATAGGGGGCCAGGCTTTCCTCCACGCGGCCGGCGTAGGTCAGTGTGGTTTCGCAGGCATAATACGAGCCGTCCGCCTCATTACAATAGTAGAGCAGGATGCTGTCTCCGGCTCCCCGCGCCACCAGCAGCCGCCGGACGGCGCCGCTGAGGTTGGGATTGTGGCTGCCCTCTCCCAGCCAGACACACAGGGTATCCAAAGGGATTTGGCCTAAAAAATCAAACCAGGCGCCTTGGCGCTGCAGCGCCCGCCGCCACTCCCCCTCGGTAATCTGCCGGGGAGTGCGGGCGCTGACCATGGCCTCGGTCAGCAGGCCCCGCAGGGCGGCGTAGACCTCGCCGGTGCGCTCCTGGTCGTACTGGACGGCAAAGCGCCCGCTCTCCCCGCTTACGACGCTGATGCGCACGGGGACCACGTCGGGCTGACTGCCTTCGGCGGCGTGGAGAGGGGGGGGATTCTCCTGGCCGCGGAGCAGGGCTTGGATGCTGCCGGTCCAGCGCTCCGGCAGTTCCCTCCCCAGCCCGGTCCGCAGGGCCAGGTAGACCGCCGACAGGGAGAGAAGGACGATCAGCAGATTTTTCAGCCGCTCCACAGTGCGCCGCCTGCGGCGGCGGGGACGCCTAGTTCCTTCCATGGCGGGGTCCCTCCACTTGCAGGGTCAGCCGGACAGTGAGACCCGGCCCGGGCCGGTTTACTAGCTCCAGGCTCCCCTCGTGCCGGTCCACAATTTCCTTGGCGATGGACAGTCCCAGACCCGTGCCGCCGGATTCCCGGGAGCGGGCCTTGTCCACCCGGTAAAAGCGCTCAAAAATACGCCCGCGGTCCTCCATGGGGATGCCAATGCCGTTGTCCTCCACCTCCATCCACACGCGGGGTCCCCGGCGTCCGGCGGATATACGGATGTGCCCGCCGTCTGGGGTATACTTGATGGAGTTGGATACCACGTTCATCATGACCTGAACCACCCGCTCGCGGTCGCCCATCACGTCGGGCAGCTGGCCGGGGAGCTTGAGCTCTACGGTGTGCCCGTGGCGCTGGGCCTCCATGAGGATGGCATTGTACACGTCCTGAACCGCCTGCCCAAAGGGGAAAGGGGCGAGCTTGAGCTCGTTGCGCCCGGAATCAAACCGGGAGAGGGTAAGCAGATCCTGCACGATGTGGGTCATCCGGTCGGATTCATTCAAAATAACCCCCAAAAAATTCTTTTCCAGCTCCGGGGGCAGCTCTCCGGCGCTATCGGCCAGAGTTTCCGCATAAGAGCGGATATTGGTGAGGGGGGTGCGCAGCTCGTGGGAGACGTTGGCGACAAATTCCCGGCGCATGTCCTCGGTTTTACGCTGCTGGGTCACGTCGTGGATGACCACCAGCACGCCACCCTGCCGTCCCTGGTCAAAGGGGGTGAGCAGCAGCTGTAGGTTTCGCCCGTCCACGTCCCGGTCGCCGTCTAAATAACCCGGCTGTTCCACTGCCAGCACGCCCTGCAGGGGGGCGATATCGGAAAAGAGCGTATCGTAATCTTCACTGCCCCCGATGGGGATGGCCCGGCCCAGCATTTCCTCGGCGGCGGGATTGGACTGGATTACCGCCCCGTCCCGGGAGAAGGCCACCACGCCGTCGGTCATATGAAGGAAGAGGGTGTCCAGTTTGTTGCGCTGGTTTTCCACCTCCTCCAGGGTGGTTTTAAGCTGAAGGGCCATATCGTTGAAGGTGCCGGTGAGAACGCCGATTTCATCTCGGGAGGCCACTTCAATTTTTTTGGAAAAATCCCCGTCGGCTACCCGTTCCGCCCCCTCGGTCAGCCGCTCGATGGGGGTGATAAGGGTTTTCGAGAGCAAAAAGGAGAGCAGCACGGAGATGACCAGTCCAAACAGCAGAGCCTCTAAAATCAGGGTAATCAGCTCGTTATTCAGGGCGCGGATGGTGGAGCGGTCGTCCCGCACATAAATGATGTACCCTGCGCCGCCCCGCTGCACGGGGACAGCCACGTCCATGAAGTCCGCCGCAGGGTCGCTCTCGTCCCCCTGGATTCCGGCAAGGGCTAAACTCAGGTTTCGGGTGAGGGCCACTGGCTGCCCGGCCTCCTCCCCGTCGGAGCCGGCCAGCCAGTGGGCGTCGCCGCCGTCCAGCACGTAGTACTTGCGGCTGCGGTTGTTGACGCCCAGAGCGCTGTTATAGGTGCGCAGGATGTGCTCAATGCTGGCCGCGCCGTCCTCTTCCCCGTCGGCGGGGGTTTGCAGGTCCTCCCAAAAATCCGGGTCCTCAAAGGCTTCGGACATCTGGGCATAGAACTCCTGAATATAGTAATTGACCACGGAGTTGATGAGAAACGCGCCTACTACCGTCATGACCGCCACGATGAGCAGCGTCATGATGAGCATCAGCTTCATATGCAGGCTGCGAAACAAGCGGATCCCTCCCCCTGCGGCTGCCCCGGCAGGGGGAGGCCGTAGTTTTTACCAGAGTGCGCCGGGATGGCGGAACGGGTTGGGGCATTTGCCGCTTAAAGGTTGAACAGGTAGCCCAGACCCCGCCGGGTAATGATAAACTGGGGCTGGGCGGGGTCGTCCTCCACCTTTTCGCGCAGGCGGCGCACCGCCACGTCTACGGCGCGCACGTCGCCCACGTAGCCCTCGTAATTCCACACGTGTTCCATCAAGGCTTCCCTGGAAAAGACCTTGCCCGGCTGGCTGCCCAGGTATTTCAGCAGCTCGTATTCCCGCTGGGTGAGCTCCAGCGTCTTGCCGTCCTTATAGGCCACCATCAGCTCCGGGTCAATGGCGATGCGGCCCAGGCTTATGCGCTCGCCCGCGCCGGGGGCGGCCGGCGCGGCGGCAGAGGACATCTCATTGCGGCGGATGTTGGCCTTTACCCGGGCCAGCAGCTCCCGCATGGAGAAGGGCTTTGTAATATAGTCGTCGGCGCCCAGCTCCAGGCCCAGAACCTTGTCGGTCTCCTCCTCGCGGGCAGTGAGCATAATTACGGGGGTGCTGCGCCCCGCCTGGCGGAGGCTGCGGCACACGTCAAACCCGTTCATTTTGGGGAGCATCAGGTCCAGAAGGATTAAGTCGGGGTCCTGTTCCATGGCCAGCTTCAGCCCTGACGCGCCGTCATAGGCCTCCAGCGTTTCATACCCATCCCGGCCCAGGTTGAAGCTCAGGATATCTACAATATTCTTTTCATCCTCGACAATTAAAACACGCTTGCTCATATTGTCCTCCCGTGTTTGCTTACAGCCCCAAAACGGCCTTTGTCTTGAGTACAAGAGCCACGGTTTTGGCGTCCTTGATTTCGCCGCTCATGACCTGGCCGGCCAGCGTCTGAAAGGGCACGCGCTCACTTTCTAGAAATTCGTCCTCGTCCGGATGGAGCCGGCCCGGCTGCAGCTGCTGGGCCAGGTACATATGCAGTACTTCGGTGCAAAAGCCGGGGGAGGCGTAGAGGCAGCCCAGATAGGTCAGCTTTCCGGCCCTGATGCCCACTTCCTCCTCCAGCTCGCGCAGCGCCGCCAAGCGGGGCTCCTCGCCGTATTCCAGCTTCCCGGCGGGCAGCTCGGTGATAACGGCCTGGAAGGGATAGCGGAATTGACGCACTACGCTGACGGTGGCGTCGTCGTGGAGGGCCAGTATGGCCACCCCGCCGGGGTGCTCCACCACCTCGCGCCCGGCGAGACGCCCGTTAGGCAGCCGGGCGGTGTCCTTGCGCACGCGGATGATGCTGCCCTGAAAAAGTACCTGCTGTTCTACCGTCTTTTCAATCAGATCCATATGATGCTAACTCCTGTTTCCATAAAAAAGCGTTCCGGCCTCCGCAGTGGGCTGGGGGCGGCTGCGCCCGAGGCGCAAAATGTTTTATGGTTATTATATCACAATATTTTCAGCTTTGCTACCCCTTGCTTTATGAGAACACCGCCGGACTTCCGGCGGAGCTCTCCAATTATTACAGCTATCCAAACCGCCGCCGGGCTACTATAATAGTAGCATCCATTCTCATAAAATGAAGGAGGCGCGCCATGACGATCCAACCGATTGGAACCACCAGCATGGCCTTGTACATTACCCCATCCGACCTGAAGGAGCACGGCCTGACTCCCGACGAACTGACGCTGGAGCGGGCGCTGGAGCTGACGCAGAGGGCGTTTGACCAGGCGGGCCTGGTTTTGGATGGGGAGATTGAGATCGAGGCGTATCCGGATCCCTGCGGTGTGCTGGTGTTTGCCCATGTGTGCCTGCCGGAGCGGGCTTGGTTCAGCTTTGAGTGTCTGGAGGATCTGCTGGATGGGGCGCGGGCCCTGCCGGAGCCCAGGCCCCAGGCAGACCTGCTCTGGTGGAGGGGGGAGTATTGGCTCAGCCTCCCCGCCGGGGAGCGGCAGGCCGCCGCCGTGCTGACGGAGTTCGGCCGGGAGGAGCGCAGTCAGCCCCACCTGGAGGCCCGCCTGCTGGAACACGGCGAACCGGTGCTCAGCGGCGACGCGCTAAGCGAGCTTTTGTCCCATTTTCCGGTTTAACCGGGTCTGAATGAATACGAATTCTAAAAACAAAACCGCCGCAGGAGCATACTGCGGCGGTTTTGTTTCGGCTGCGGCGGGACGGCGGCTACTCCACATCAATGGGGTCCACCTCGATAGGCAGGCGCTTGCGCAGCTGGCGGGTCATGCGGGAGACCATGAGAATGGTCCACAAATCGCTGAGCCCCTCATAGACAAACACAGCGCCGATGACCCTGACTAGGGCTTCCGCGGTCAGATAGGGGTGGAAAAGCACCACCAGAGCCAGAATCAGCGAGACCAGGGAGAGCGCCAGGCTTACCGCCCACCGGGAGTATTCCAGGCGGCGCAGTTCCAACGCCCGCTTGAGATTGACCAGTCCGTCCACCAGGATGAACAGGCCCAGCACCACCGGCAGAACGGAGATTACAATTTCAGGCCGCACCAACAGGAGAATGCCCAGAGCGGCGGACACGATGCCGGAGAGAAGCTCGAAGGCGAAGCCGGACGCCCGGCTGAGGAAGAAGCTTAAAATAGAGGCCGCCCCATATAGGGCCAGAATGCCGCCAAAGGCGTAACAGACGACCGTGGCGGTGGCGCCGGGCCAGATGAGCAGCACCAGCCCCAAAAGAATATACAGCGCCGCGGCCAGGAGGAAGCTGATCTTCATATTTTTTAAATATTCCCGCATAACAGCACCCCTCAATCCTTTCTTTTGCCCATAGTATATCCCTTTTGACGGGAAAAGTCATTAGACACAATAGGCAAAACGTACAGCGGCGTTTTTTACGGCTCGTCCAATTGCAGCAGCTTATAGGCCGGAATGTCCAAGGCCTCGGCAATGGAGAAAAGCGTGTTGAGCGAGACCCCCACCGCCATGCCGGGGGCTTCCACCTGGGACAAAAAGCCGGGGCTGAGTCCGGCGCGCTCGGCAAGCTGCTCCTGGCTGTACCCCCGCAGCTTGCGGAAATAGGAAATGCGGATGCCGATCCCGATGTAATAATCCCGGAACCGCGCGGTGTCCTGTTTTGCTTTCATTCCACTCACCCAGTTTAAGGGTAGCATCTTGACAAACATATTATAACATGCTATAACACAGGATATACTAGTTTTAAACTAGTAATCACTGCATAAGAGACAGCAGACTTTTCCGGCCTCAGCTTTCCATTGACTTTTTTCCGAAACATGGTACACTCTAATCTGTATCAGATATGCCCTGTGCAGTGCAGAAAAGAAAGGAGTAATCTACAGCATGAGAACGATGACCAGGTGTTTGCTGGCGGCGGCCTTAGCGGCTGCTACATTGGTTTTTCCGGCCCTTGCCGCCCAGGCGGAGGAGCCCCAGCAGTATCCCTCCCCCTGGGCCTACAGCGCAATAGCGGACAGCTACGCTATGGGACTGATGGACGATGATTACGCTACATATATTCAATCGCCCATCACTCTGGAGCAGCTGGAGGCCATGACGGACGTACTCTCCGCCAAGCTGGCGGCGCTGGAGCTGCCGGTGCGGGCGGCAGAAGCGGAAGCGGAGCCTTTGGTAGTAGACGTGACCCGGGGCGGGGTGATGAACGCCCTGTACCAGGAGTGCGCAGCTTACGCCCTGCCCGGCGTGGAAGAGGGGGCGGACGCCTTTTTGTCCGGCCTGGGTGTGGCCCAGGGGGACGGCGCCGGTCTGGCCCAGGCGCGCCCGTGCACCTATCAGGAGGCCATGGTTATGACCCAGCGGCTGATTTTGGCGGTGTATGACAGCCAGGACGCCGGGTCCAAGGGACTTCTTTGGAAGGCTACCAATGGGGAGAATACCCTGTACCTGCTGGGTACAATTCACTTGGACCGGAGCAATGTGTATCCCCTGCATCGCTCTGTGCGGGAGGCTCTGCTCAGCGCCGGTACGGTGGCGTTTGAGCTGGACTTCAACGATGCCGAGGGACAGGCAGAGTTCGCGGCCATGCAGCTCTACAGCGACGGCACCACCCTGGCCGAGCATATCAGCGCGGAGCTCTATAGCCGGGTGTCCGCCGCGCTGACCGGCCTGGGCATGCAGGAGGGGGAGTTTGCCCTCTATAAGCCCTGGGCTCTGGCGAATTCCTTTACGGTGCTGTCCCTGATGGATGAGACCAGCAGCGCGAACGCCATGGCCATTGACCTGTACTGCAACAGCCTGGCTTCCTGGGCGGATATCCCTGTGGCGGGCGTGGAGACGTATACGCTCCAGGGGAATATTTTCGACACGCTGGATCCTGCGTATCTGGAGGCCTATCTGGAGGGTGCGCTGTCCCTGTATGAGGCTGCCCAGGCCGGGGCGGAGCCCGACCAGGAGACGGCTGCCGCAGTACAGCAGAACGAAGAGGTGATGGCGGCTATGTTTGAGGCCTGGAAGGCCCGGGACCCGGAGGGCTTTGACAAGGCCTATGATAAAAACGCCATCGTGAACAGCGGCGACCAGCTTCAATCCTGCCTGTTTACCGGCCGGGACCCCGGCATGATCGAGGCCGCCGCCGGTTATTTGGAGCAGGAGGGGCAGAACACCGTCTTTATGGCGGTGGGCGCGGGCCACATGAGCGATCCCGGCGGGATTATTTCCGGCCTGCGGGATCTGGGGTATACCGTAGAGCTGGTGCCCTAAGGTCCCGTCCCGCGAAAAAGCGGCAAAGCCGCTTTTTCGCGTCAATCGCGCCCGGCGGCGCGAACTCTGCGAGACTTTTTTGACACACAGAAGAGCCCCTCCGGCCTAGGCCGGAGGGGCTCTTCTGTGTGTCGCTTAGAGGAGGGAAAAAGTATGGTTATGGGTAGACGGCGGTCCGGGACAATCAGTATCCCAGGCTTTCACGGACCAAGAGGACTTCTGCCGCCGGAATGTTCAGCGGCCGGCCAAAGTGAATGGACATGACCTGACACAGCCGGTCGGGGCTGCTGCAGTCAAAGCAGCGCGCCTGAGCTTGTGCGCAGGGCGTTTTGCGGTTGAGCCGGGCGCAGTTTTGCGGGGCGGCCACATTGCGGGCTCTGCGCACCGCGCTTTCCAAATCGGGAGTCAGCTTGTTTAGACCGATGACAAAGATCAGGCGCTCCGGACCGAAGCAGGTTGCCGCTACCCGGTTGCCCCCAGCGTCAATGTTGACCAGCTCTCCCGTTTCGGCCAGGGCGTTGGCGGAGGTGAGGAATACCGACGCGGATGAAAGCGTCATAGACGCATTCGCCGCAGTTCAGGCCGCTGGTCAGAATGACCACCAGGCTGGAAACGATAGCCACGGGCAGCGCGTGGAAGCCCTTGTAGATCAAAGGCGTCGGCATAGCAGGCCTTTACAAGAACCGTCATATTTACAGTGCCAATGATGTGGGCCCCTGTTTGATTCAGGGCGTCTACGTGCTCCCGATAGGCGTCCACCAAGGTTACGTCTCAGCCGTGCTTGGTCAGAAAGGCTCCCATGGTGGTGCCCGGAGAGCTGGCTCCCATGACCGCGATTCGTTTTATCATCAGACATCCTCCCTTTTCCATCTGCATGGGCTGGCCCATCAGCAGCACTGCGGACATGGGCGGCTCCAGGCAGTCCCACTGCTCCAGCAGCTCCAGCGCGTCGTCTGCGGAGGCTCCGCTGAGCAGCTCTAGCTCCGGCTTGACGCCGTGGCTGCGCATCTCCAGCAGAAAGCGGCGCAGGAAGGACCGGGTACAGGGATAAAGCGTGTCCCCTTTGGGTGTGGACAGGTGCATCAAACCAAAGGCCACGGTCATCATTTCAGGCAGATTTTTGGCCTGAAACAGCTCCAGGCTCTCCTCCACGTCCCTGAGAGGGGCTGTGGAGGCCTGTATGATGATGGGACTGAGCGCGCGTATCTCCCCGTCAATCTCGTTGTTGAGGATATCCGCAGAGCAAGCCGGCGCACCCTGGGGGCCGCGGATGTGGAAGTGGACAATGGACGCGCCGGCGTCATAGCACTCCCGGGCGGCCTGGGCGATTTCAGCGGGCTGTTCCGGCACAGCGGGATTGAGCGCTTTGCGGGGAGCCGCTCCGTTGACTGCGGCGGTAATGATTACTTTCCGCTTCATGCCCGACTGGTCACTCCTTTCCCCTTAGGGCTGTTTGATTTTGAGAATTTCCCGGGCCTTATCGGGGGAGGCGACCTTCAGACCCAGCTCGTGGATAATGTGCACGGCCCGCTCTACCATCTCGGCGTTGCTCTTGAGCAGCCGGCCGGGACCGTACGGGAAAAAGCCCGGCGTGCCCTTAGAGGGGATGGGCTTTGCCGCATCGGTGGACCCGGAGGCGGTTTATAACATCACGGATACTTTCGACCTATACGACGGCGGCGTGCTGGATATGACCTTCCTGGGGGCGGCAGAAATTGACGCTGAGGGCAACGTGAACGTCTCGAAGTTTGGCGCCCGGTGCACCGGCCCCGGCGGGTTTATCAACAGTTCGCAGAATACGCCCAAGGTCTATTTGCGGCCACCGTGCTGACCTTTCCCCGGTCAGAAAATTTCCTGATGATTGTGCTGGCCTTCCTGTTTTCACAGGGAATTGCCAACAGCGGTCTGGCGGAGCGGCTGCTCCAGCCGCTGCTGCTTCGTTTTGCCAAGACCCTGGGGCGGCTGATGGCGCTGATGGCACTGTCCGTCTTTTTGATGATCTTCATCATTCCGCAGCCGTTTTCCCGGATCATCGTTCTTTCATTGATAGTTAAGGGATATTTTGCTGAGATAAATCTTGACAGCTCGACGCGCTGTGTTTTGCAGTTTGGCTTGTTCGCGTACAGCACCCTGCTGAACATGATGATGCTCAGGGGAGACATCATCTTAAACAACGCCCTGCTTACGATGGGCGGGGTGCCCATGACAGAGCGGATGTGGACGGCCTACAGGGTGCCGCCTACTCTTGTGCTGGTCTTTTTGTCTACGGGGCTGTTTCTTGTAGTCTTCCGCAAAGAACTGGCCGGGTGGCGTACGGAGCAGTCCGGTGGTCTTTCTTACGGCCGCCTTTGCCATTGGCGGTGTGTTGAAAGAGGCGGGGATTGCAGACGTGCTGTTTCAGCGTCTGGCCCAGTTGTTTCCCGGCTCTTTTTCTCTGGGGTATGCGGTGCTGGTGCTGGTCATCGCTATGGCGATGCACATGCTTTTGGGCAGCAATGTGACCACGATGTCGGTGGTGGCGCCGGGCCTTATGGCGGTAGGGGCGGGCGTGGTTGCAGACGAGGCGCTGCTGTTGCTGATCTATCTGGGCATCTGCGGTCATTTTGTCCTGCCCTTCCACTATGTGCTGCTGCTGGGAGAGGGGGACGGATGTTATACCAGCCGGCATATGATCCGTTTCGGCCTTCCGCTCACTTTGGTGACGCTGTTTTACGGGCTGTTTGTTTACATGAGCTGGTGGCGGATTTTGGGGCTGCTGTAAAGCGGCGGAAAAGAGAGGCCGGTCTATGCGCAGTGAGCTATTTGGCGCGCTAATGTGGTGGAGCGGATGTATGTGCTGTGCCCTACGCCGGTGCTGGAGGCGGACTACCTGCCTGCGGAAGTTCGGGGTCTCAGCGTTCCGGACAGTCTGGGCGTTAATATCTCCACCCTGGTACGGAAGAAAAAAAATACCATCTGCCCCGCAGATATCTCAAAAAAGCCGAATAAAAAATCACCATCCGCGGCTGTACGCGCGGATGGTGATTTTCTCTGTGTGCCCACAGGGACGGGGCCTCAGGGATATGCGCTGCAGTAGGTTTCGCCCGCCCTTAAAGGGATACCCCGCAGGCTGAACAGTTCGTCAACGGTGCAGAAGAGATAACCCTGCCGGTGGAGCTCGTCCACGACCTGAAGGGCGGCGTCTACCGATTCGGGAAAAATATCGTGGAGGAGGATAATAGAGCCGTCTTGGGCGTTGGCGGTGATATGGGCGGCCACCTGCCGGGCGTTCCGGTATTTCCAGTCCTCGGGATCAATCGACCAGAGGATGATGGGACACTCCGCCCTGGTTTTGACTGCCTCGTCCAAGATGCCGTAGGGCGGGCGCAGCAGAAAATCATTGTGGCCCAGGACCTGCTTGAGCAGAGTGCGGGAGCGTTTCACCTGGGCGTCAAAATCGGCCTGGTTCAGGCCGGTGAGCAGCACATGGTCATAGGTGTGCAGGCCGATCTGATGTCCCTGCTCGTCCATGCGGCGGACCACATCCTGGTTGTCCTCCACCTGTGCGCCGATGAGAAAAAAGGTGGCTTTCACTCCGCGCTCCGCCAGACCGTCCAGCAGGCGGGTGGTGGTGGAGCGCCGGGGACCGTCGTCAAAGGTGAGAGCGATATATTTCCGTTCCGGCTGCCTGGCGCCGGGCTGAGGAGCGGGCACGCCGGGCAGGGCGGCGTCGGCCGGTACCGCCGCAGGGCGCAGGGTCCAAAGGCCCAGCGCCAGGAGAGGTAAGAGCCACAGTATCCGCCTTTTTCCAGCGCTTCCCATATCCGCCCGCCGCCCTTTCCGGTTTTGTTTGGCTTAGTATGCGCAGCGGGGGCGGGGATATAGGCGGTAATGATTGCAAAAGGCGGCGTCAGCTTCTGGGATCCGGGTCGCCCTCCAAAGAGAGCATGTACCCGTAAAGGGGCAGGAGAAATTCAAACTCCTCCACCAGCTTGTCTGCCAGGGCGTGGGACCACAGTAGCGGTTCATGGGCCCCTTCAAAGCCGACGCTGAAGCTTTTTTTATTGTACCAGGGGGCGAGCAGCGGGGAGCACGCTCCTCGGGGCCGTTTGTAGTCCGGACCGCTGAGCGACAGGCCGCTGTGCCGGTTTAAGGCGCGGACCAGCTTTTCCAGGGGTTTGGCATCCCGGTCGATGCGGGCCCGCAGCTTTGCCATGGTCAGGGCGGAGGCCATCCAATAGCCCATACCGTAGGAATACCCCTCCGGCTCCAGCTCGAACCAGAATACCGGCTGGGTGGTCCACAGGTCGCTGGGGCGCTCCATACTCAGCCAGAGGCGGTCTTTATAGGGCCCGCGGCCATGGAGACGGCGGGCGTCCCGGTAAATGCGGGAGACCCGGCAAATTAGATCCAGCTCTTTGTGATGGTCCATAAAGCGCTCATAGACCTCGTCGGCCAGAGAACGCATGGGCTGGTAAAAATAGGACAGATACTCCTGCTTGTGGGCTTCAAACCAGGTGCGCTCGTTGTTAAAGCGGATCCCCCACATGAAGTCCACCGTCTGTTGGGAAAAGCCTTGGAACATGATACCGACCTTCTCTCTCTACAGGCTGGAGCGCCCCCCGCTTGAGCGGGGGGCGCGGAAATGACAGCGTATTATTCCTCGGGCACCGACTGGGCGGCGGGAGGGACGTCCTCCGGCTCCATGCCGGGGCCGGGTCCCGGATCAGGCTGGGGCGTGGGTTCCGGGGCGGGTTCCGGCGTGGGCGCTGGCGTGGGAACCATGGGTGTGACAAACGGCTCTGGCGTGGGCTCTGGCGTGGGCTCTGGCGTAACCGCCGGAGTGGGAACGTCCGGCGGCGGGGTAACATCCGGGCCGGTGGGGCTGGGCGTGGGCTGTGGGGAGGGCGCTGGCGTGGGCGTCACCGGGGTCAGGGTTTGCAGGCCGGTGGCGGGGTCGATGCCCAGAGCCGCCGCGTCGGCGGGGTTATAATAGTACACCGCGTTAGAGGCCTTATAGGTGTTGCGGTAAAGGAAAATGGTGTCCACAGTGTTACCGTTTTTATCTACCAGCTTCTGATAAAGGTCCACCGTGTAGCCGGGATAGCGGGAGTAGTTGGTGTCCCGCACCGGTTCCCCACCGGGGGGCACCTTGCTGGCGTCCGCCTTATAGGTGTTTTTATAGGGTACGGTAGAGATGATGACGTGGTAGGGCTCCCCGTGGATGCCCGTGGTGTCGGTGCCTAAGATGGTCACATGGAGATTGTGACTGTTGTCCTGGTAGCACTCCAGCTTAATGGGAAACTGAGTGTTATTTTTAAAGCGGAAATCCAGCTGGTCGCTCCAGACAGTGGCGTCGGTGCCGATGACAGGCATATAGCCGCCGTGGAATTGGTGCTTGTTGCGCTCCACGATCTCCAGGTTGGCCCGCAGAGTGGCCCAGTACAGGGTAGAGGAGAGCTGGCAGATGCCGCCGGCGGTGGCGTCTACGCTCTGTCCGTTCTGATAGGTCCCCGCGTCCCGATAGCCGCTGGACTTGGTATAAGGGCCGGCGGTATCGTTATAGGAGAATATCTCGCCGGGCATGAGGATCACTCCGTTGCAGCGGGAGGCCGCCAGGTCGATGTTGTGCCAGCGGGCGGCGGGAGAGGCGCATTTGGTGGTGGCTGTGGCCAGCACGTCGGCAAAGAGCTTTTCAGTGAGTTCTTCGGTGGACAAGCCGGGGGTGGCGTACTGTAAGGGTACGATGCAGTCGCCGCCCTCTTCCGTGTGGCCCAGGGCGGTGGCCGCGGCGTCTACATCAAAGCTGACGCCGGTGACCGCCGGGACAATCTCTTTGGTTTCCGGGTCTAAGTAGGCGTCGGCAGCTTCCACATATACCTGGTCGTAAATGGCCTGAAAGTCGGGATCTACCGGAGGAGCGGTGGTAATCTGGGCCTCAATAAAGCCGCTGCCGGAAGCGTCCCCCGCCAGCAGGGCGTTAAAGCGCTGGGCCAGGGCCGTATTCAGGGCCTGCACGTCCACCGTGCGCCCGGTGCGCCCTTTGTGGAACAGCAAAGAGCCGCTGCCGGTCAATTCCCAAGTGGTGTGGGCCTCCGTGTCGGAAGCGGCCTGTGCCGCCTGGGACACCACGGCCGGGGTGCCGTTGAGCTCCAGAGAGACCGGGTATTCCGCGCCCCCGGCGAGAGCGGCCAGATATTGGGCGCCGCCGGAGAGCAGGCTGCCGTGCTGCTCCTGGGCCGCCTGACGGACGGCCCCGGCGGCGTCAAAGACCAGCTCGCTGCCGGAGACGGCGTATTCTTTTCCGCCGCACAGGAAGGGGGCGGACAGTTGTGCCAGGCGGGCGGGCAGCTGCTGCTCCAGGGTTTGGACGGCCTGGGTCTGGGTCATGCCTCCGACCGGCACCCCCGCGATGGCGGTGTTGGGCAGAAATGTGTCAGAACGGCTTACGTACACGCTCAGGGCGGTGTATCCGCCTACTAACAGCACTGCGGCCGCCACCGCCGCGGCGATGGCGGCCTTGGCGCCGCCGGACATGCTGCTGCCCTGAGCGACGCGTTTTCCCTCTGGTTGACGATCCATCTCGATCACTCCCAAGCAAAGCCTGGGATTCCCGGCCCACGGGAGGGACTGTGGGAGGGAAATCCCGCTTTTACACGTAAAATAACAACATACATTATAGAACGCTTTTACGAGAAAAGCAATTACAGAACGGTTACATCGTGAGAATCTGCATCCGCAGAGCGTGGGGGCGCAGGGAGGCGGAAATATCCCGCGCCTCCCTCTTTACATACCGGTGTTTTCGCGGTATGATAAAAAGACGGCAGGGTAATTTCATCTTTCATCTTTTTTAAAGAAACTATCCATCGAATCTTTAACATTTTTGTGTTATAATACCAGCAATCGCTGTGTAAAGCGCGGCGGCAGGTAGACGCAATTGGGAGGAGTGCTGTCCATGGCAAACTACCAAAATAACGACAATTCCAACGATCTGCTCTCATGGATCGTCACCCTGGTCCTGCTGGTCAGCCCGGTTTGGCCTGTGGGCTTAATCATGCTGTTTCGCAAGCTCACGGGGAAATCCGGCTCCAGCGGCCGGGTGCGGCATCCCTACGATATCCAGCGGGAGCGGCGGGAGGGCGCCGCCCCTGGAACCCAGGGTATGTCCGCCCAGCGCCGCCAGACGCCGCCTGCCGGCGGCCTGGGCGCCTTTTACACCTCGTCCAGCCGCCATCAGGGCAAGCCGGTCAATTTAAAGTGGGGCAAGGGGCTGACCATTGCGGGGATTGTGCTGATGTCCGTCTTTGGGCTGGGCCTGCTTACCAGCTTTCCATTTATTCTCATGGAGGAGGGGCTTTGGGCGGCTTTGGCCCTGTGCTCGCCTGTGGCGGGCTTCTTTGGAGGAGGCGTGGCCATGACCTGGGCGGGAGTCCAGCGCACGAAAAAGGCCAAGCGCTTTCGCAAATACCTGGCTCTCATTGGCAAGCGGGACAGCATTTCCATCACCACCCTGGCCCAGGCCATGCCCACTACGGTGCATAAGGCGTGCGACGATCTCCAGGAGATGCTGGACAGTGGCATTCTCACCACCGGCTACCTGGACATGGGCACCGGGCGTCTGATCCTCAGCGACGAGGGGATTCAGGAGGAGGAAATCCCCATTCCCACCGTGCCGGAGCCCCAGCCGGAGGAAGAGACCCTGGACATGAACGACGATGACGCGGTGCTGGCGGAGATCCGCCGGGTCAACGACGCCATTGCCGATGAGACCATGAGCCGTAAGATCGACCGCATTGGGGAGATTACCAGCAAAATTTTTGCCTACCAGAAGCAGAATCCCGGCAAAGACACCCAGCTGCGCAGTTTTTTGAGCTATTACCTGCCCACAACCCTGAAAATTCTCCGGGCGTATGCCCAGATGGAGGCGCAAGGGATCGAGGGGGAGAATATCCGCGCCGCCAAGGCCCGCATCGAGGGGATGATGGACAAGGTGGTGGAGGGCTTTGAGAAGCAGCTGGACCGGCTGTTTCAGAATGACGCCATGGACATCACCACCGATGTGGAGGTATTGGAACGGATGCTGGAAAAAGACGGCCTGTCCGGTGGGCAGGGACTTACCCTGGGGGGCTGAAGCCGTCCCGCCAGAAAATGTGCTCCGGCAGCGCTCCGGGCTCCGGCGTACAGGCGGCGGCCCGCCAGCCTGCTCCCCCATAAGCGCGGAAGCACAGCCCCTCCAGTTTTCCGGACAGGCCGGGGCGCAGCAGAGGCACGGCGATGGCCTTCGGGTGTAGGCGCAGGCCTTCTCCGGTGCATTTGCACCGGGCCTCCTTTAATGTCCACAGGGTGTAGAGGGTTTCCCAGCGCCCTCCCTGCTGGACGTACCAGGCGTATTCGCTGGGACTGAGTACATACCGGACCAGAGTTTCCCGCCGGGGGCGCACGGCTTCAATGTCCACCCCCAAAGGGGTGTTCCCCGCTCCGCACAGGAGCAGTCCGCCGCTGTGACTGAGATTGAAGTGCACGTCGGGGTGAGCGGGGAGCCATGGCTTGCCCCTGCCGGTACGCGCCAGCTCCGGCAGGGGAGACAGCCCGTATTCCGCTCTAAGCAGCTCTGATAGCAGCTTGTACGCCCGCTCCCGGGGCCCACGGGCCGCCCATAAGACCATGTTGCTTTCCCCCATTCCGATGAAAAGGACCAGAGCGCGGCGAGCCGCGCTCTGGTCTTAGTTTACCCGGTTTTACTCCCCGTGGCAAGGCTTAGAACTTGTATTTACAACCCGGCAAGACAGCATTCCCCGGTTATGAATACAGGTCCTTATTCCGCCGTCTCAAAGCTCCCCAGGAAAACGGGAACCTGCCGCTCCAGGTCTACGATGCCGTAGAGAAAGGGGCGCTCCAGCACCAGATATTCCGGCTCGTCCATGGCCATGGCGCACTCTGCCACCATGGCCATGGTCACCGCCGCGGCTTCGGTGCCCTTTTCGTTGACTTCGATCCGGGTTTTGTGGACCACGTCGCTGAGGGTCAGGGAACCGTCCGCCGTCCCCATGCCGGAAAGTCCGCCGCCCTGGGGATCGAAGGGGGCGGTCAGCCCCAGAGCCTGGAGGGCGTCAACCAGAGAACCGCCCCACTCCGCCTCAAATTTCGGTATGCTCAGGGAGAGCATGGTGTCCTCCGCCGCGTCCAGCAGGCCCGGCAGCGTCTCTGCGTCCCAGCCGGCCAGACAGCCGGACAGATCCCCGCCTTCCGGCAGGAGGGTGAAAAAGGCCAGCCGTCCGTCGTCGTAGGGCAGGATGACGCCCCGTCCGACTTCGGTGGAGAAATACCGCTCGGTGCGCACGCCGTTGTGGAGAAAGTCCGTAGTCTGCTCCCCGCCGGAGGCCGGATAGAAGCTTCGGGTATAAGTGTCGTTGGGGTCAAACTCGTGCCGCCAGGTGTTTTTCAGGTACAGGGCGTTGAGGAGCAGGAGTACGGTGTCGCTGGAGGGGGGCTGGTCCAGAATACGGCCGATGACGCCGCGGGTCTGCTTGTTAACCCAGGCGTTGACCTGCTCCATGGTCTGCTGAGTGTCCAGGTCGGCCTGGTACGCTCCGGAGCGGTAAATATCCGCGCACCGCTGTAGAAAATCCTCATTGACGCGCAGGCGTTCATCCGCCCACAGCCCTCCGGCAATGCTGCACTGAGTGGAGCCGCCTAGGCGGAGGTAGTCCTCCATCAGGCTGGCACAGTTGGCGTTGAGCCCGTCCAGGTCTGTCCCACCGCCCAGAGTATCCAGAAATTCCTGGAGCGCTTCTCCTTCCGCGCCATTGGCGCACATAGACAGGCACAAAAGCACGCTCAGGGGGGAGACGAGGGTATTCTCCCCTTCCTTGCGCACTTGAGAGAGGAGCTTTCCGCCGAAATTACCCAGCGCCCGGTCCGCTTCCGGGACCAGCTTGGGCTCTACCGCCGCGCTCCCGCCGGTGGAGGGGGTTAGAGACTTAGCGGCCTGGGTCCCCCCGGCGCAGCCTGCCAGCAGGGCCAGCGACAGCCCCGCTGCAATCATTCGGTACCAGTTCACAGCAATTCCTCCTTGTATTTTAAGTGAATGTGATTTCTACGGTGTTTCAAAAGTTCCCAGGAACAAGGGGATCCCGCGGTCTAAATCTACGATGCCGTAGACGAAAGGCCGGTCAAAGCGCAGGACCTCCAGGGGAGCGGCCCCCGCGCTGTTCATACCGGCAAAGGTAAAGGAAAAGGCCCGGGTTCCCTGCTCGTCCACCTCAATGCCCGCCCCGTGCTCTACGGCGGTGAGATAGAGGAGATTGCCGTTTTCATCCGCTCCCATGGGGGAGAAGTCCGCCCGGTCCGGGTCGAAGGCCAGCTCCAGCCCCATAGCTTGGAGAGACTCTGCCAGAGAGCTCCGCCAAGCAGCGGTGAATTTGGGCAGGAGCAGGGTAAAATGCGTCTCTTCCGCGCCCCGGATCAGCTCTGTCAGCCGCTGGCCGTCCAAGGTCTCCAGATATTCTGTCAGGGAGGTTCCCGCCTGAGGCAGCAGGGCCAGAAAGGCCAGCCGTCCGTCCTTGTAGGGCAGCAGCACCCCCTGTTCGGCCTGCGTTGTGACGCACAGGTCTGTGCGCCCGCAGGAGTTCATCAGGTCCACCTGGCCGGAGGAGCCGTCCTCCAAGTAGAAGGTCTGCGCCTCCCGCGTGTCCTCCGGGTCAAAGCTCTGCGTCCACTTGCCCTCAAAGTACACCGCGTTCACCAGGACCAGGATGGTGTCCGGGTCCAGCTCCGCCAGAGCGTTTTTGATGTGCCCGCCGGTGTGCGTTTCAATCCAGCGGTTCACCTCCCGCCGGGCGGCGTCCTGGGTAAAATCAGCTGCAAAAAGCCCGGCCTCATAGCTGCCGGTACAGCGGCCGGTAAAGCCGTCCTCCACCCGCACCCGGGGGTCCAGCCAAAGACTGTTGGCAATGGAGAGGGCGCTCTCTCCCGGTGTAACGCCGTAGCGCTCTGACAGGGAGGCGTTTCCAGCCTCCAGGGCATGGCAGGTCTCCAGCAGGGAGCGGCAGCTGCCGTTAAGGGTCTCCAGACTTCCGCCTCCGCAGAGCACCGTTTGAAATTGCTCCAGGGTATCCCCCTGGGCGCCGTTGGCGCACATGGACAGGCATAAAAGCGCGCTCAGAGGGGAGAGCAGGGTGTTTTTCCCCTCTTTCCGGACCTGCCGCAGCAGCTCCAGACCGAAGTCCCCCAGAGCCAGGTCGAAAGCCTCGTCCCTGACGGCCTGCACCGGGGGAAGCGAGGACTGGGCCTTCAGTGCGGTGACGGCGCCCCCGGAACAGCCGGACAGCAGCAGGGAGAGGAGCAGTGCAAAAGACAGTGAGGCGCGTTTCATGGCGGGTTCCTCCTTTTTTCAGCCGGCCTGGAAAAGAGTTTGCTTTTTAGACGGGGCTTGGGGTAAAATGTTCCTGATATCTTAATAGAACTTTAAAGATATCCCAGCACAGGCCTTAAACTGCCGGTGCTATCTTATTATTAAAATGAGGTGGCTGCTTTGCATACGATCTTGATTTGTGACGACGATAAGGACATTGTCTCCGCTCTGGACATCTACCTCTCCAGCGAGGGCTACCGGACCCTAAAGGCCTATGACGGGCTGGAGTGCCTGCGCCTGGTAGAGCAGGAGAGCGTGGATCTGGTGCTGATGGATGTGATGATGTCCGGCCTGGACGGCATCCGCACTACCGCTAAGCTGCGGGAGACGTGCAACATCCCCATCATCCTGCTTACCGCCAAGAGCGAGGATTCCGACAAGGTGCTGGGGCTGAACATCGGGGCGGACGATTATGTAACCAAGCCCTTTAACCCTATTGAGGTTATCGCCCGGGTGAAAAGCCAGCTGCGCCGCTATACGACCTTGGGCGGGCGCTCCGCGGCGGAGGAGAGCGCGGTGACCCTGCACAATGGAGGGATTGCCCTCAACGACGCGGCCAAGTCGGTCACCGTAGACGGGGAACCGGTCAGCCTTACCCCTATTGAGTACAACATCCTCCTGCTGCTGATGAAGAGCCCCGGGCGGGTGTTTTCTACCGCTCAGATCTATGAGATGGTGTGGAACGACCCGTCCTTAGGCTCGGAAAACACGGTGGCGGTGCATATCCGCCACCTGCGGGAAAAGATTGAGATCGATCCGGCCAATCCCAGGTACATCAAGGTGGTGTGGGGGCTGGGCTATAAAATGGAGAAGGCGTAACGCCCGTTGGGCGTTTGGCATTTGTTGTGAAGGGAGATGTTCCGCCATGAAGAAGCGGCGCACCAATCCGTTTCTGCGGGCCCTGGCCCTGGCGCTGGTTTTGGCGGCGGGCGCGGCGGGCTTTTGGGCCACCCTGGTCACGCTGTATAAGTGGGACGACATTTGGACCGGGGCGGGCTACTACAGCAGCAACGACTATTACAGCGGTATGCATGATTCCAGCATTCAGGTTCGGGAGATGGCGGCGCTGCTCCAAAGCCAGAAATGGAACGGCAAGCTCTCCTACCTGGATGAGCAGCGGCTGAACCTGTTCCAGCAGAATCTGGAGCCGGAGAACACCAATTTCCGCGTCCGCCTGTTGGACAATACCACCGGGGAGCTGCTGTATACCAATCTGCCCCTGACGACCTCCCGGGAGGCCCTGGAGAGTGCGGTGCACGGGGTCGTATACAGCTCCTGGACCCTGCGCCAGAATGCGGGCATGTCGGAAAACGACTACACCAGCTGGGATGATGAGAACCAGGTGAACCTGCTGCACGTTTTTCTGCCCAGCTGGGACGAGGTAGTCTATCCCCCGGAGCAGGCTGTCCGAGCGGAAGAGTATGGCTGGAGGTATCTGTCCGAGTACGGCGAGTGGAGTTACCGTGAGGAGAAGGACAGCCGCATCAAAGCGGTGGAGCTGGCCCTGGAATACGGTGTGACCGATCCCATGCGGGCGGACGACATATTCATGGAGGGCTACCGGGAGTACGGGCGCTACGCCCAGTATATGCCGGCGGTCGCCCTGTCGGCGGTGGGACTGGATATACTGGCAGTGCTGGCGGCGGCTTTCCTGTGCGCGGGGGCCGGCTGGCGGCGGGGCCGGGATGAGCTGGCGCTGGGCTGGCTGGACCGGGTTCCTCTGGACCTGTTGGCGGTGGGTATGTGCTTTGCCATAATGTGCCTGCTGGCCGCCGGAAATTCTATGGGCTATGCTCTGGGGCAGAGCAGCGTGGGGGCTGCGGTGCACACCGAGACCCTGGTGGGGCTGCTGCTGGTTTCCATGGGGATATGCGGCTGCGTGTTAGCCAGCGTGCTGACTTTAGCGGTGCGGTATAAGACCAAAACGCTCGCTTCCAATACCCTGGTGTGGAAACTGTGGCACTGGCTGGGCCTGAGTCTCCAGAAGGCTGTGGCCAGTTGGCCGCTGGTCTGGCGGGCGGCGGCGGGCTTTGTGCTCTACCTGGCGGGGACGTTTCTGACCGCCGTTACCGTATTTCTGATCCCCCTGTACCAGGGGATGGTGCTCTTTGCCCTGTGCCGCTGGTGCCTTCAGTGGCGGCAGGTGCGGGAGGGAAGCGCACGGATCATGGGCGGGGAGCCCGGCTTTAGGATTGACACGGGCGGGCACATGTACCGGGACCTGCGGGAGCACGCCGAACAGATCAACGACCTGGGCGGGGCTATCAGCAGTGCGGTGGAGGAGCAGCTGAAAAGCGAGCGGTTCAAAGCAGAGCTGATTACCAACGTCTCCCATGATTTGAAAACCCCGCTCACATCCATCATCAATTATGTGGATCTGCTGAAAAAGAGAGATATTCAAGATCCCGCAGCGGTGGAATATATCGCCGTGCTGGACCGGAAGAGCCAGCGCCTGAAAAAGCTCACCGAAGACCTGGTGGAGGCGTCTAAGGCCTCCACTGGGAATCTGGCGGTGAACACAGAGCGCCTGGGCATGGTGCAGCTGGTGCAGCAGGCAGTGGGAGAGTTTGAGGAAAAATTTGCGCAGAGCGGTCTGACTTTGGTTTCCACGTTCCCGCCTGAAGAGGTGTATGTGCAGGCAGACGGGCGGCATCTGTGGCGGATTGTGGAAAATCTGCTGTCCAACTGCAACAAGTATGCCATGGCGGGTACACGCGTTTACCTGGACCTGACCCGGTGGGAGGGGAATGTTATCTTCTCGGTGAAAAATATCTCCCGCCAGCAGCTGAACATACCCGCCGAGCGGCTGATGGAGCGCTTTGTGCGGGGGGAGGAATCCCGCAGCACCGAAGGGTCCGGCCTAGGCCTGTCCATTGCCCGCAGTCTGGCGGAGCTGCAGGGGGGGACATTCCGGTTGGACATTGACGGGGATTTGTTTAAGGCTGCGGTGTCCCTGCCGGAGGACAGGGGTAGGCCGGAGGGGAGCGCCGCCCTGCTGGGGCTGCCTGAGAAGGTGTTTTGAGACAAAGAAATATGAAAAGGCGCCCGGCGTTTACGCCGGGCGCCTTTTCGCTGAATTGTGATGGAGGGAGCTTTTCAACTTTTTTCCTCAAAACTCACACCGCAGTTGCGGCAGTTGACAGTGATCTTTCCCTTGCCGCGGGGTACGCGCAGATACTGCCCGCAGTTGGGACATTTGAAGTAGCGGTGCTCCTTGTCCCGGCGGATGGTGCGCAGCATCTTAAATTGACGGATGACGGGGCCCGCCAGTGCCAGGAACTTGGCGTTTTCCGTCCGGCGGCGGTCAATGCGACGGGAGAACATCCGGTACACGTCCCACAAAAGTACGCCCAGGGCTGCCCAGCTCAGCAGCGCCAGATGGGGCAGAGAGGACAGCAGGCTGAGCAGCAGATAGACCACAAGCAGGAAAAACGAAAGCTGATCACTGCCATACCGGCCATACATCAAACGTCTAAGCATATTCATGGAGGAACAGTCGTCTCCTTAGTCTATAGAGGTGGATAAAACGAAAACCGCGCAGGGAAGGCCTCAATGAAAAAACCAAAATTTGGAGAGTGGCGGGAGAAATACCGGTAAATAGGCACTTAATAGCGTTAAAACCAGCGTTACATATAACTATAGCGCTGCTGCGGCGCAACGTCAAGGACGAAAGCGTAAACAAAATGTAAATTGTCCATGGGCGGGAGACAGTGAAAGCAAACTCCGCCGCACCCTAAGTAAAGGCAAGGCACTGCAGGCGCAAGCCCGCAGCGCCTTGCTGGCGCTATGGAACCTCGTCACAGGGGGCTTTGCCCGCGCGGGTCTGCTCTATCATGGCGTGGAGGCTCTCCAAAGCGGCGGATAAGCCGCCGATTCGGTCAATCAGGCCGATTCGGACCGCCTCCTCCCCATAAATCACGCTGCCTACGTCCGCCGCCAGCTCCCCGGTTTGAAGCATCATGCGGGTGAAGGTCTCTCGTGGAATAGAACTGTTGCGAGTGACGAACTGGATGATGCGCTCCTGGATGCGCTCAAAATAGTTGAAGGTCTGAGGGACGCCGATGACTAGACCGTTAAGGCGCACCGGGTGAATGGTCATAGCCGCCGACGGGGCGATGAAGGAGCGCTTGGCGGAGACGGCCAGAGGCACGCCGATAGAGTGCCCGCCCCCCAATACCAGGGAGACGGTGGGCTTGGTCATGCTGGCAATCAGCTCGGCGATCCCAAGTCCCGCTTCGATATCGCCGCCCACGGTGTTGAGCAGCACCAGCAGGCCGTCAATTTCATCGCTCTCCTCCAGGGCGGCCAGCAACGGCATTACATGCTCGTACTTTGTTGTTTTGGCGTTGGGGGGCAGGAGCTGATGGCCCTCAATCTGTCCTACAATGGTCAACGTATGGATGGTTCCGCGTGCGGTTGTGATGGTTGCGGAGCCCATGTCTATGATCTGCTGGCGGCTGTCCTCACAGGTGCTTTCTTCGCCGCTTTTTATTTCGTCCACTTTGCCCGGCCTCCCTTTCGCAATTCAGAGACAGTTTGCCCGTTTTTCCGGGGTTGATGCGGAGCGAAAATGGGGAGGGCCGGGGGAAATTCAGACAGCGGGAACGCGGCTTATTGGGCGGGGATGCGTACAACCTCGCCCTGCTTGGTATTCAGCTCTTCCGGCTCGTGGAAGGTAGGCACCACCTTGTGCAGGGCGTCGCGGATAATGCCGGGGTTGTCCATGGCCAGGGCGGCCTCTAAAATCGCCAGCTTTTCCTCCAGCTCGCGGGGAGTGATGGCGGGCTGGTGCTCTACAAAAATTTTGTCGTTTACCGTTTTTATGATATCTCTGTTGGCAACAAGCAGCTCCTCATAGAGTTTTTCTCCGGGACGAAGGCCGGTTTCCACGATTTTGATATCCACGCCGGGGGTGGCGCCGGACAGGCGAATGAGATTCTCCGCCAGGTCCCATATTTTTACAGCATGTCCCATGTCCAGGACGTACAGCTCGTTTTGGCGGGCCATGGCGCCCGCCTGGAGCACGAGCTGGGCGGCCTCGGGGATGGTCATAAAATAGCGGATGATGCGCCTGTCAGTGACAGTGACGGGGCCGCCTGCGGCAATCTGCCGCTTGAACAGGGGGATGACAGAGCCGTTGGAGCCCAAAACGTTGCCAAAGCGCACGGCGGCAAAGTCGGTGCTGCTGCTGCCCTTCATGGATTGCAGAATCATCTCGCACAACCGCTTGGTAGCCCCCATGACAGAGGTGGGATTGACGGCCTTGTCCGTGGAGATCTGAATGAATTTGGAGACGCTGTATTCGTCGGCGGCCCGCACCAGATTCAGCGTGCCGAATACGTTGTTGCGTACGGCCTCCTGGGGGCTGTTCTCCATCAGGGGGACGTGCTTGTGGGCGGCGGCATGGAATACAACCTCGGGGCGGTACTGGGCGAACAGCTGGCGCACCCGTCCGGCGTCGCGGATAGAGGCAATTTCTACGCACAGGTCCAGTCGGTCCCGGTATTTGTACAGCAGCTCCTGCTGGATATCGTAGGCGTTGTTTTCATAGATATCTACAACGATCAGTTTTTTAGGCGCGTGCTTGGCAATCTGGCGGCAGAGTTCCGAGCCGATTGACCCGCCGCCGCCGGTGACCATCACGACCTTTCCGCCTAAGAAGGAATCCACTGGGGCGCTGTCCAGACGGACGGGCTCCCGCTCCAGCAGGTCCTCAATCTGGATGTCGCGCAGCTGAGTGCGAATGGGCTTTTGCCCGATCAGCTCCAGCGTGCTGGGCAGAACGGTGATTTTGACCCGGTCCAGGCCCGCGAGCTCTTTCAAAATCGCGTGGCGGCGGTGCTCCGAGATAGAGGGGATGGCGACGATAATCTCTTGGATATCCATGGCCCGCAGCCGGGCGGGGATGTCTTTGATGCTGCCCTTTACGTCGATATTGTGGATGCGCCGGCCGATTTTGCTGGGGTCGTCGTCAAAAAAGCATTGGACGCAGTAGCGGCTGTCCGGGTTGTTCTGAAGCTCCTCCAAAAGCTGCACGCCGGCGGAGCCCGCTCCGATCACGGCTACGGGGACTTGGCGGGCGTTTTTTCGGTGCAGCACCTGCCGGCGGTAAAAGCGGTAGGAAAAACGGACCATCAGCATCCCTAGGACCCAAAAGCCGGCGATTGAGGTGAGCAGCAGGAAGGGAATGACGCCGCCCCGCAGGACAAAACGGCTGAGTATTTCATAGGCGAGAAAGCCCAAAAAAGCGGAGGCGAGGAGGAAAAGGTACTCCCGGTCTTCCGCATAGCGCCACAGACTGTCGTAATTGCGGAAGAACAGCTGAAACGCGGTGGTGCACGCCAACAGCAGGGCAATGTGGGTAACCAGCAGGCCTTGACTGACAATATCCTCCAGCCAGGAGTAGCGGAAGGAAAAAAGGGCTAAAACAGCGGTTACGGACACCAAGATCAAGCTGTCGCACAAAAAAAGAATTTGTTTGCGAAAAAGACGCATATAAAGAGCATCTGCCTTTCTGTGCCGCACCGCCGGATAACCGCCAGCGCGGGCATTTGCTTTTCTCACGATAATATAACATAAGATTCTGCAAAATAGAAGAGGAAATGACAGATTTCCCGGATTTGGCGAATAAGGAGCGCCATGATACGACTGGAAAGAACGCTAGTTTGACCAAAAGTATGCTTCCGATTGGATATCGGAGAAAAACTGCCGATCAAACAGTTCGGCACCGGCTAAATTCAAATGGTCGATATCTTGAAATAAGTCATAACGTGCGGTGTAGGCAGAATTATGAGAATAGTCCCAAAAAGGGACGTTAAACTCTTCGCTGACCGCTGTAATTGTTTTGCGGAATACATCAAAGTACTGCTCAGAAAAGTCGTAGTAGCAGGAGAGATATTCTTCGAGGTATGGAGGGGTGACGAGTACGGCGTTCCAATTTTGCTCTTGGGCCAGAAGAAGCATTTCCCGGTAAGCAGGCATCATGCTGGGGCTCTCCGCCGGGAAAGTGGTAAGGTCTTCGGCAATATGACTGTGCTTGATCCGATTTGTCTCCGCCGGGAGATTCTCGGGGGAGAACTGCCGGTATCCGGAGAGCGCATCGGATGTAGGAGAGAGCTCGACGTTTTGAGAAAAAGCGGAAATGATCTGCGGGAGGTCTTCCGTCAATAGAGGGGAAAAACGGGCGCAGAGCCACCGCGGCATATCTACGTCTATAATATTGCCGGGGGATAAAATGCGGTAGTACCGGGACTGTTGAGCCAAGAAATCAGATTCCCGCTGTTGAAAGAAAGGGTACATAGGGCTGATTACGATAATGACCAGAGCGCCGGAGCGGATATGCCGCCGATATTCCCGCATGACGCGGAGACTGTATTCCGGTGTTTGGGAGGTGATAGAGAAATTGAAAAATGTTTTCCCCTCCGGATAATACTGAAAAGAATCCCGCCCGTGAGAGGAGCCAAAAACCGCGATATCAACGGTATCGGGCAGAGCATGGTAGCGCTCGGTATCATCACTGTGCTCTAAGTTTTTGTAGGTATTTGTCCCGCGGTAGGCCGCACCTCCGGCATATAAAACCGTGCCGACCAGGAAAAGAAGCAGCGCAGACTTGAAGATCAATTTTTTCATGGCGGTTCTCCTTACTAAAACTGAAAATAGATAAACGGAGTGGTGCTCTCCCTGGGAATCAGCAGGAGGAGCAGGAGGAGAAAAGCCAGATAGATAGGCCAGCGGAGCCAAACGGGCCAGGCAGAAATGAGACGAATGGGATCTTGCCGTTCATTGACGACATCAAAAAGCAGCAGCAGCAGCAGGGAAAATAGAACCGCTGCGGTCAGAACTGGTCCGGGATAAAGGGTCAGCAGCGCAGCTTTTATATAGCGCAGGGGAGTTTTAATACCGGTGATAGAGTGGCGGAGAATATAGAATGCAGCGGACACAGAATTTGCGCGGAAAAAAATCCAGGCGAAAGAGCACAAGGCGAAGGTCAGCGGCAAAGAGCACAGGGAAGAGAAGCGGTGAAGGATTCTTCGGCAAAACGTCCGCGGGGGGGGGACATTTGTTTATTAAGAGCAAACAGAAAATCTGCGTTCAGATAAACGGCGTGCAGCAATCCCCAAACGACAAAATTCCAGCCTGCGCCGTGCCACAGTCCGCTGAGGAAAAAGGTGATGGTTACAAAAAGGACTTTTTTCCAGGGGCCTTTGCGGTTTCCGCCCAAAGGAATATAGACGTATTCCCGGAACCAGCTGGTCAGAGAAATGTGCCAACGCTGCCAAAATTCACGAATAGAAGCGGAGAGGTAGGGGGCTTTAAAATTTACCATCAGGTCAATTCCCATTGTTTTGGCACAGCCGCGGGCGATATCGGAGTAGCCGCTGAAATCGCAGTAAATTTGCAAAGCGAAGGCGGCGGACGATAATAGAAACACGCCGCCAGAATAGTGGGAAGGATTTTGATAGACCGGGTCTACCAATAACGCTGCCAGCCGGTCTGCTATCACGAGTTTTTTGAAAAATCCCCAAGCCATCAATTTTAAGCCGTAAGTGGCGTTGTCGTAAGAAAAAGGATGAGATTGGCGCAGCTGAGGCAGTAGATTGGCAGCTTTTTCTATGGGCCCTGCCACCAGCTGTGGGAAAAAGGACACATATAAGGCAAAGGTGATAAAATTTTGCTCCGGCTTCATCCTGCCCCGATAGATGTCAATAGTATAGCTCATGGTTTGGAAGGTATAAAATGAGATACCGACTGGCAGGATAAGGTCCAGTGTTGGGGCGGAAAAAGGAATAGAAATACTGCGGCAGACAGCGGTTAAAGTTTCTCCGAAAAAATTCATATATTTAAAGAAGAATAGTAATCCTAAATTCATGCACATGCTGACAGATAGCAGAGCACGGGAGACACGCTTGCTTTTGCGGAATTTTGCAATACCCAGGCCGCAAAAGTAGTCGATGGCAGTGGAAATCAAAATTAAAACGATGAACTCCGGCTTCCAGCACATATAAAAATAGTAGCTGGCGGCGAGCAGCATATAGTTTCGAAAACGAAAGGGCAGTAAATAGTAGAGGAAGAAAACACATGGAAAGAAAATCAGAAAGCGAAAAGAATGAAACAGCATAAAAGAGAATCCACCCCTTGGTACGACGTTTAGAAAATTATATGATATTATACAGCAAAGGGTCAAATTTTGCAACCGGGCGCTTACAATAGAACCGGCAGAGATTTGCTTTCCAATGTGCGGTCTCTGAAAAGCGGTCTCGGCTATTTTCCCAAAAATGGAACCGGTATTTTGTCTAATATCACGCCTTGACTTTTACGGTATTTTATCGTATATTTCAATACAGAAGGACTGGAAACGTTTCCGGTAAGGTTTTCAGCCCCGCAAGGGGAGGGGGGAGGACACTTGACCATCAAAGATGTGGCGGCCTACTGCGGGGTCAGTGTGAGCACAGTGTCAAGAGTCCTCAACCAGCACCCAGACGTGAGCCCCGCCGTGCGGGAGCGGGTGAGCCGGGCGATCCAAGAGTGTCACTATGTGCCGAACAACAGCGCGCGCAGCCTGGTGGCAAGCCGGTCTACCGCCGTGGGCGTAGTGGTGCGCGGCGTAGGGAATCCGTTTTTTTCTGAGCTGATCCCCACCATTGAAAAAGAAATTGACCGCCGGGGCTATACCATGGTGCTCCACCAGATCAATGTGCAGGACGACGAGATTCAAAAGGCCGCGGTACTGGAGCGGGAGAAGCGGCTGCTGGGCGTAGTATTCCTGGGGGGGCGTTTTAATTATACGGAGGCTGAGCTGCAGCAGCTCAGCGTTCCGTTTGTCTGCTGTACCTATACAAATACCTTTGGAAACCTGCGGGAGGATGCCTATTCCTCCGTGAGCATCCGGGACGAGGACGAGGCGTGCCGGGCGGTGCATATTCTGTATGAACACGGACACCGGCGAATTGCCGTGCTTTTGGACGACCCGGCGGACAATTCCATCGGGCAGCTGCGCTGGCAGGGCTACCGGCGGGCGCTGAGGGAATGCGGCCTGCCCTTCGACCCGGCTTTGGCGGAGTTTTCCGGGGGCTATGACATGCCAGACGCCTACCGGGGGACCTGCGAGCTGTTGGAGCGGGGAGCAGAATTTACCGCCCTGCTGGCTATTTCCGACTCCATGGCGATTGCCGCGGTGAAGGCGTTGGTGGACCGGGGGCACAGGGTGCCCCAGGACTGCTCGGTCATCGCCATCGACGGACTGGAGCTGTCTAAATATATGATTCCCACTCTGACCACCCTGCGCCAGCCCGCAGGGGCTATGGCCAGGCAGAGCATTCAGACCCTGATCGAGCTGGTGGAGGGCAGGGGCTCCCACCGTCATCTGCTGCTGGAGACCACGCTGCGGCAGGGAGATTCAGTTATCTCACTGCGGTGAAGGAACGAGGAAATTTCGCCGCGTGAAATAAAAACTATTAAAGGAAAAGGAGAATTTGCGATGAAACTGAAAAAGACCCTATCCCTGGTCCTTGCGGGCGCCCTGTGCGTTGGTGCGCTGGCCGGCTGCGGCGGCGGCGGAACCGGCGGAACTGGGACTCCCGCCCCCGGGGGCGCCACCCCTCCGCCGGAGGGCACACCCGCCGGCGGAAGCAGCGCTGCTGGCTCCGTCTACTATCTGAACTTCAAGCCCGAGGCCGACGCCGCCTGGCAGGAGCTGGCCGCCGCCTATACCGCTGAGACCGGCGTAGAGGTGAAGGTACAGACCGCCGCTTCCGGCCAGTATGAGACCACCCTTATGAGCGAGATCGCCAAGACCGAGGCCCCCACCCTCTTCCAGGTCAACGGCCCGGTGGGCCTGGCTAACTGGAGGGACTACTGCTATGACCTGACCGGCTCCAAGGTGGCCGGCGAGCTGAGCAGCGACGACTTTGCCCTGATGGACGGCGAGAGTATGGCGGGCATTTCCTACGTGATCGAGACCTACGGCATTATCGTCAACACCAAGCTCCTGGGCGAGGCCGGCTACAGCCTGGACGATATCAAATCCTTTGAGGATCTGAAGAAGGTGGCCGAGGACATCACCGCCCGGAAGGACGAGCTGGGCTTTAGCGCCTTCACTTCCGCCGGTATGGACGGCTCCTCCGACTGGCGCTTTAAGACCCATCTGGCCAACCTGCCCATCTACTTTGAGTATGAGGCCGACGGCATCGGCGACACCGACGCCATCAAGGGCACCTATCTGGACAACTACCGCGCCATGTGGGACCTGTATATTAACAACTGCACCTGCGCGCCCACGCTGCTTTCCGCCAAGACCGGCGACGACTCCGTGGCTGAGTTTGTAACCGAGCAGGCCGTATTTTATCAGAACGGCACCTGGGCTTACGGCGACGTGGCCGACCTGGGCGATGAAAACCTGGGCATGCTGCCCATCTATCTGGGCGTAGGCGACGAGGCCAACCAGGGCCTGTGCACCGGCACCGAGAACTATTGGTGCGTCAACAGCAAAGCCGCTCCAGAGGATATCCAAGCCACCCTGGACTTTATGTACTGGTGCGTTACCTCCGAGACTGGCCTGGAGTATCTGTGCTCCGGCGAGCACATGGGCTTTGTGATCCCCTTCAAGGGCAACCTGGAGTCCAGCAACTACCTGGTAAATATCGCCAACGACTATGTCTCCTCCGGCAAAACCAGCGTAAAGTGGTGCTTCCCCACCATGCCCTCCGAGGAATGGAAGAACGTTCTGGGCTCCGCCCTGACCACTTATGCCGCCGACCAGACCGACGCCAATTGGGAGACCGTGCGCGCCGCGTTCGTGGACAACTGGGCCGCTGAAAAAGCCAAATAAGCCGGTCTAGCGCAGAGAAGTCAACAAAGACCCTTCGGGGCGGGCGGCTTACCCCGCCCGCCCCGGTTTTCCGGCAAGTACAGCGGAGACTGTGTTCATAACGCTGAAACGCCTGGGCGTTTCAGCGTTATGAGTACAGCCTTCCCATTACGAAGAGGAGGTCTGCGCCAGCGATGGAAAAATCAATCAAGAGCTATTTTCCCATTTTCCTTGGCCCAACGTTCTTGGCCTTTATCATCGGCTTCATTGTTCCCTTTCTCATGGGGCTTTACCTGTCCCTGTGCGATTTCCGCACGGCGGCGGACGCGAAATTTATCGGCCTGGGGAATTTTGTGAAGGCTTTCCAGGACGGGGAGTTTCTCCATGCCTTTGTGTTTACCGCGCTGTTTACCCTGACGACGGTGATCCTTATCAATGTGCTCGCCTTCGCGGTGGCGATGGTGCTGACCAACAATGTGCCCGGCACGAACATCTTCCGCACGACCTTCTTTATGCCCAACCTGATCGGCGGCATCGTGCTGGGCTACATCTGGCAGCTGGTGTTCAACGGCATTTTGTCCCGCTATGACCTGGCCCTGAAAATCAGCGCGAAGTTCGGGTTCTGGGGCCTGGTGGTGGTGATCTGCTGGCAGCAGATCGGCTATATGATGATTATTTACATCGCTGGACTACAATCCATCCCCAGCTCTTTAAACGAGGCGGCGGCCATTGATGGGGCCAACTCTTGGCAGCGTCTGTGGAGCGTGACGATCCCCAACATGATGCCCTCTATCACCATCTGCCTGTTTCTGACCCTGACCAACGGCTTTAAGCTCTTCGATCAGAACCTGTCCCTCACCGCGGGCGAGCCGATGAAGCAGACGGAAATGCTGGCGTTGAACATCTTTAATACGTTTTACAGCCGGGTAGGCTATCAGGGAGTGGGGCAGGCTAAGGCTGTGATCTTCTTTGTGCTGGTGGTGGCGCTGGGCCTGATTCAGCTGAAAATGACCCGCTCCAGGGAGGTGCAGCAGTAATGAAACAGAAAAAAGCGAGAAAGGGCTGGATTGCCACGATAATCCTGACCATTGTGGCAGTATTCTATGTATCTCCGCTGTTCGTTGTGCTGATGAACTCCTTTAAAAAGAAGGCGTTCATCAATCTGGAGCCCTTCAACCTGCCCACGGCGCGGAACTGGATCGGAGTGGAAAACTACGCCAACTCCATCGAGAAGTATGGATTTTTGCAGGCGGTACTGTGGACGCTGGTGATTACTGTGGGCTCTGTGGTGGTGATTTTGGTGTGCACCTCCATGTTTGCCTGGTTCATTACCCGCGTGAATAACAAGGCCACCAAGTTTTTGTACCTTTTATGCGTATTCTCCATGGTGGTGCCCTTCCAGATGGTGATGTTCACCCTGTCCTTGGTCACTGACCGGCTGCGGCTGAATACGCCCTGGGGTCTGATTGTCATTTACCTGGGCTTTGGCGCGGGGCTGGCGGTATTTATGTTCTGCGGTTTTGTCAAGTCCATTCCCATTGAGATCGAGGAGGCCGCCATGATCGACGGCTGCACGCCTCTGCGCACTTTCTTCTCGGTGGTGCTGCCCATTATGAAGCCCACCTACATCTCTGTGGGCATTCTGGAGACCATGTGGATTTGGAACGACTTCCTCCTGCCCTATCTGACCCTGGATCTGAACAAGTACAGCACGATTTCCATTGTGATTCAGCGGATGCAGGGCTCCTTTGGCCGGGTGGACATGGGCGCGATTATGGCTTCGCTGGTGCTGGCGGTCATCCCCATTATTATTTTCTATCTGTCCTGCCAGAAATATATCATCAAAGGCGTGGCCGCCGGCGCCGTAAAGGGCTGAGATGGCCGGGGCGGAGATGAAACGTGCGGCGGGGGTGCTGTTGTCGGTGTCCTCGCTGCCCTCCCCCTACGGGATCGGCGCCCTGGGCCGCTGTGCCTTCGAGTTCGTGGATTTTCTGGCCCAGAGTGGGCAGAGCTATTGGCAGATGCTGCCGGTGGGCCCAATCAGCTACGGGGATTCCCCCTATCAGTCCTTTTCCACCTTTGCGGGCAACCCCTACTACATTGACCTGGAGCTGCTGATACAGGATGGGCTGTTGCTGCGCTCAGAGGTGGAGGAGGTCCGTTGGGGAGACGATCCCCGGCGGGTGGATTACGGCGCGGTGTACCGGGGGCGCTTCCCCCTGCTGGAGCAGGCTTTTGAGCGGGGCTGGAAGCGGGAGCGGGATGCTGTGGAGCAGTTCGCAGAGCGGCACAGAGATTGGTTGCCCGATTATGCCCGGTTTATGGCCCGTAAGCGCTTTTACGGCATGCGATCGTGGACGCAGTGGCCTAAGGAGGCGGTTTCGGAAGCGCTGCTGGAGCGGGATGTGCGGTTTTTCACCTATCTGCAGTTTCTCTTTGACCGCCAGTGGTCGGCCCTGAAGGCATATGCCAACAAAAAGGGGATTTCCATTATCGGAGATCTGCCCATCTATGTGGCTATGGATTCCGCCGATGTGTGGGCCTGCCCGGAGCAGTTCCAGCTGGACCAGGACAACGTGCCGCGGGCCGTGTCCGGCGTGCCGCCGGACGGTTTTTCTGACGAGGGCCAGCTGTGGGGCAATCCCCTCTACCGCTGGGACCGGATGGAGGCGGACGGCTTTGCATGGTGGGAGCGCCGCCTGCGGGGAAATTTGGAGCGCTTTGACGTGATCCGGCTGGACCACTTCCGGGGGCTGGAGAGCTATTGGGCGGTGCCCCAGGGGGCTAAGACCGCCGCCGGAGGACACTGGGAGCCGGGGCCGGGCAAGGCGTTTATCCGGATGATTCACGAAAAATTCCCTTCCACGCTGATGATTGCCGAAGATTTGGGTTATGTGACCCGGCAGGTGCGGGAGCTGCTGGATTACTCGGGTTTTCCCGGCATGAAGGTATTGGAATTTGCCTTTGACGCCCGGGAAAACGGGGATTACCTGCCGTACCGCTATCCGGAGAACTGTGTATGCTACGCCGGAACCCATGACAACAGTACGATCCTGGGGTGGCTGGAGGAGGCCGACCCGGAGGATGCGGACATGGCCAGGCGCTATTTCGGGCTCAACCGGGAGGAGGGGTTCCATTGGGGATTTCTCCGGGGGGGCATGAGCTCCGGCGCCCGTCTGTTTATCGCCCAGATGCAGGACTGTCTGGGTCTGGGCGGAGAGGCCCGGATGAATACGCCTGGGGTGCTGGGGGGCAATTGGCAGTGGCGCATGGCGCCCGGAGATATCCCGCCGGAGCTGGCGCAGCGGCTGCGGGAGTTTACCCAGCTGTACGGACGGTAAGTCAGCTAAAAATGGAAAAGCCTGCATCCGGCTTCACGGGGCTGTGTTCAGCGCGGCGTGGAGCTGGATGCAGATTTTTTCACACGGAAAATTCCATAAAGGTGGGGAAAACTTATGCCGGACTTGATATCTATGGCAAATATCGGAAGAGAGATGGAGCGGAAACTAAAGACCATTGGAGTTGATTCTCCAGAAAAACTGTTGGAATTAGGGGCAGAGCAGGTCTTTTTTCAGTTGAAAGAGGTTTGGCCCCAGGTGTGCCTGGTGCATTTATACGCACTGGAGGGCGCAATTCGAGGCGTGGAGTTTAACAGCCTTCCAAAGGCAAGAAAAAAAGAATTGAAGGAATTCAGCGATATTTTGAAGGGGGGCCGCGGCGCTCCAGACCGGGCATAGCTCAGGAGGGATTTCACCAAAAGATGAAATCCCTCCGAATAAGCTGGAAGCCGTATGACAATAGGGTCAGCGGCCTTTGTGCCGCGCTTTTCGTTTTTGCTGTTTCAAGTCAAACCGGCGCTGCTTCTCAGCCTCCCGCTGTTCTTTGCCGGTTTGCGTTCTCTGCGTCTTTATCGCCTCACGCTGCATCTGCAAGGCCTGCTGTGACTTGGTTTTTACGCCGGGAATTTCCAGCTGCTTTCTGGCGCTGCGCTGTCTGCGTTTTGGATTATCTGCGGTTTGCCTCACCTTGGTTTCAATTGCCGGACTGAATTTCAACTCATAGTAATGTTCGAGGATGAAATCCCAGATGTTGGGATCCTTTGGTTCGGCTCCAAACGTGACCTTGCACACGGACAATTTGCCGTCTGATATTCGTTCAAAAACCCCAACCCAGAACGGTCCCTCCAAAAATACGGTCAGTTTTTCGCTTTCTGCGTCCATAACATTCCCTCCTAAAGTGCGTTATGGACAAAGAATGGACAACCCAGGAAGGGCAGGTTACTTACCTCGTCAGTATAACGAGACGGCCGGGCTACCTACCGGCTCTGGCACATCTTGTCAGATGTGCGTTGCGTTTTTATCCTTGTCATTTATAACAAGTCTTTCGGCTGGGCCTTGTTTAAAAGTTGTTAGCACGCCCCAATAACGGGCCTTTTTCCGCCTGGACGGCGGGGTTTTTCCTTAAAATCCGTCAGGATTCCCGCGTCAAAACCCCTTGCCGGCCAAAAAAATCCCTCGCCCTTGGGCATATTCCCATTTTTCAAACAAGGCCTAGTCCTGTGACGCGTTGTCAAGGACTTTTTACGGTCTTATCCCACTTCAACAATCTTATTTGATTGCAAGTCCTCTGACAAGCGCCTTGATTGTAGCATGAACCATTTTTAAAGTCAACTGCTACCTTTCGTTTTTCTTTATAAGCAGGATTCCAGCCGCGCAGCAGGCGGTGAGTGCTTCAGAGGTAGAATGACACAGCCAGACCGTTTCCCGGCCAGACAGCGCCGGCAAGATCACCAGCAGGACCGGCAGGAGCAGGATGCTGCGAAGCAGAGAGATCACCAGGGCCGAGCCGGTCTGCTTTGTGGACTGCCAGAAGGAAATCATTAAAATATTGAATCCCGCCAGCGGAAAACCCCAGAAATAAAAAGGAGATTGTCCGGCGGTGAACCTGACCAGCTCCAAGTCCCCCGGAGTAAAGGCAGCAAAGAAATACCAGGAGCCAAAGAAGATCAGAAGGAAGCCCGAGATCCCAACGCTCAGAAACGCGCCAATAGAAAATCGCCGCAGCACCCGGTTCTGCTCCGATTTTTCTGCCGCCATGAAATGGCTGAACACGGGCTGTAATCCCTCCGCCATACCTAAAAACAGGGTCAGGAAAATCAGCATGAGGTAGCCGATGAGCAGATAGGCCGCCAGCCCCATTTCCCCGTAGCCGTAATGGGTGATCGTCACATTGTAGAAGAATGTCACAATGCCGATGGTAAATTCCATAATGAAGGATGGGAACCCGCAGATCAAGATGGCTTTCCCATCAGAGCGTGCGGGACGGCACTTCTGAAAATAGAGCGCGCCCTGTTTACGCGAAAAGTGGGGCAGGAGGATGGCCACGCTGAAAATAGGCCCCAGGGCGGTGGCCAAGGCCGCGCCGCCGATGCCCATATTCATCGGGTACATAAACACATAGTCCAACACCACATTGAACGCCGCGCCCAGGAGCATAGCTGCCATAGCCAGCCGGGGCCGTCCGTCGTTGCGTACCATGCCGCCCAGCAGAAAGCTAAAAAGCTGGAAAGGGGCAAAGGTGACGATGTACCGCAGATAAGTGGCTGACTGCTCTAGGATATCCGGAGTGGCGCCCAACAGGCTTGCCAGCGGGCGGAGAAACAGATTCCCCATTACTGCGATGAACACGCCGGTAAATCCCAGCATCCAGGCGGCGGTGTTGAAGATGTTCCGGGCTTCCCATTCCTTACGGTGTTCCAAACGGGCAGCGATCAGCACCCCCGCGCCGGAGGCCGCGGCCAGCGCCATGGCAATGAGAATTTCCATGAGAGGAACCGCCACAGCGGCGGCGGCCATGGCCTCCCGCCCCAGCCGGTTGCCGATAAAAACGCCATCTACAATGGTATAGACGGAATTAAAGAGCAGCCCCACCATCTGGGGGACGGCGTAGCGGAAAAAGAGCTGACGCGGCTTACCTTCATACATGGTATAACCTCCTATAAACGCAAAAAACGCCCTGCAAACCATTCCTTCTTTGGCCTGACGGAATGGATGCAAGACGCTGCCCGGCGGCAATTTCGTTTGATTTTTCTGCATTATAGCAAACAGGAGGCGCTGTGTCAAGGCAGAAATTTGGGGATTGCATTTTTACTCTTCCTGTGTTATTCTAAAAAAGAAAAATTGAATTGACAATTCTTTGCCGCCGGGTAAAGGGTTGTGCGTCAGACTTCCTATCAGTAGGCCATTGAAGATAGGAGGGCTGGCGTTTTTTGTTGCAGAAACAAAAAGGAATGGAGGTTTACCAATGAACACAGATGAGATTTTTATGAAAAAGGCGATTGAGCTGTCTGCTGTGGCTGTCGAGCATGGCAACGAGCCGTTTGGGGCTGTACTGGTGAAGGACAGGAAAATTGTTTAGACCAACGAAAACCAGATATACACCGCCAGTGACCCCACGTTCCATGGAGAATTGGGCCTGCTCCGGCAGTTCTGTAGAGAGACGGGAACTACGGACTTGAGCGAGTATACACTGTATTCCAGCTGCGAACCCTGTTTCATGTGTTCCGGCGCTATGGTTTGGACAAAGCTGGGGCGGTTGGTGTATGCCGCCAGCAACGTGGACTTGTGCAATATCCTGGGAGAAGAGGGCAGCGCGTGCAGCCGCATGGTGTTTGAACATTCCCCCTTCAAGCCCCAGGTGACAGCGGGGGTGCTGCGGGAAGAGAGTATGGCCATATTGAGGGACTATTTCGGGAAATAAAAAAGGGAGGTATTGCCATGACATTGGAAAAGAACTGCGCCCTGTTGGTGATCGACATCCAGCAGGAAGACTTTGTGGAAATGAAAAACTCCCCGGATGATCCCGCATGGGACTGTATCCGGAATGCAAAGCGGGTGCTGGATGTGTTCCGCACCAAAAAACTCCCCGTAATCCAAATCAAGGAGGTTCACAGGGAGAATATGGTGGACTTTGGCCGGGAGTTGGACGGTTCCGAGGGAGTCCACTGCATTGAGACATCCCCGCTGACGGACTATGCGGAACTGACCTATCCCATTGAGACGGATTACCTCATTTCCAAGCGGAGATACAGCGCGTTCTTTGGAACGGATTTGGAAATTCTTCTGAAGGGACTTCATGTGGATACTCTCTATATGGTGGGCGGCTTGACGGATGTGTGCATCCACTATACGGCGGTGGACGCGCACCAGCATGACTACCACATCCGGGTGGTGACCGATGCCGTGGCTGGTTCCAGCGAGGAAGCCCACAACTATGCCCTGAAAGCAATCCAGTATCTGCAAAGAGACGCATTGGTGACAACAGCAGATATGGAAGGATAAACAAACGTGTTCCAGGCCGGATTTTCCGGCCTGGAACACGTTTGTTTTAGCCCAGGAAGGGTCTGAGGGGCTATTCCTGGTCATACTGCTTGACTTCTGCAATTTCTTTATCAAAACCCGGGAAAATCTGATAGGCATAGTTGTCCTCGCTGGTATCCCATATCTCCGCAAATTTGGCGGTCACCGCAATGATGATTTCCGTGTCCTCGTGGGAATATTTGTTGTAGCTTCCCCGGAGGTATTTCTTGTAGAGAGTCTCAAAACAAAAATACGCCTCTTTGTAAGGCTCAAAACACCTGGATCCTTTGACTTCTCCCAGGTGAACGGTCAACAAAGAAGCGCACCCTTGCAGGCACACGATTTTGCCACACTCGTCTTCTTCCATCCAGACTATACTGTTGGTCCCGGAGTTGCACCGGGTCAGCAACCGCCCAAAGGCAGCTGGTCGCGGACTATACCGCCAGTCGGGGAATTTCGCCCCACCCTGAAGACAAAGCATTCAGTTGTTTCTACTTGTAGTATATCACAAGACGCATCCTGCCGCAAGCAAGTATTATTTAATTTACATATGTATCGCGCTGAAAAAGCAGGCGGGCGGCCGCAGCAGCAGTTGAATTTTATGTGGAAGCCTACAAAAAATGCGGGAACACAATATCAAAGGTCTTGAGAAGGGAAAATTGGACAATAACGATTTGATTGCAAGTTTTCTCTTGCTGGAGGAGCAGGGGGCGGATATGGCAGAACTTGAGAAAAAAGCGAGTCAGACGGCCTGCAAACTGGAAGCAATGGCTGTTGGCCTCGCCTGTGGAACAGAACATGTGCTGCTTATCAATACAGCATCTTTATATCTCTATGCAAATAATTTAAAACAGTATCGGCGCATAAAGGGAATTATAGAGGTATCTCTGGCCTGCAATGATGTTTTAGAGCTTCGCGATAACAGGGGCAATGATTTTTACCGTTACCACTTTGTATAGTTTGAGTTATTTTATCAACTGCGTCTGGGGAAATGGGAGAGATACTGTTTTGCAGGGTTGAGAACGCGATGACTTTGTCAATATCCTTCATGGATTTTTGATTCTGGATCGAAAAGCTCTCGCCGCTCAATTCATCGCCGTCCGACAGCCGCACCGAGATCATAGACATCGCGTTCTTCTCCACTGAATTGAGAATGAACCCCGCCAAATCGCAGGCATAGAAATCTCCGGTTGTTTCCAGGCCCTGTTCCAGAATACAGCGATTGAGAGCGGCATACCCCTCTGAAATATCCCAGCGGCCCCGGCAGCAGACATATAAATAGTTTCCGGCGGGCTTCTCCATGTAGTAGGGGGAGTCCGCTTTTTCCTTGATCCGGGTGTAAAGATGGCTGATGGCCCCCGGCCCGCCCCCTTCTACGGTGGGGTGGATAGCCCCCAATAGAAAATCCGTTTGTACCCTATACCGGTCGCACAACGCCCGGCAGCGCTCCAATACAGCAATCAGCATTTCTTCCTCACTGGCTGCCGGAGTCACCAGTCCCTCCAATTCCCCAGCGGGAATCGCCAGCAGATGTTCCCGCTCAAACCAGGCGGTTTGGGGAACCAGGTCCGAACCCGGCCCAAACTCCAGATTACGCAGGGCGCTGGACAGCACAAAATCCATGTGCTCCAGCTTCTGCTGCTCCGCCTCCAGCCGGCTGCGCTGTTCCCGCAACAGCTCCAAGGTTTGGGCGGTATCCTGTCCCCGGAGACAGCGGCGGATTTCCTCTAACGGCGTGCCCGTTTGGCGGAAGATGGAGATGGCGTAAAAATCATAGAACTGCTCTACGTCGTAGTAAAAATAGCCGTTGTCCCCCCGGTGGGCTGGGAGGAGCAGTCCCACGTCCCTGTAGTGGCGCAAGGTCTCCTTGGTGGCGCCGCACAGAGCGGCGAAAGCCCCGGAGGTTAGCCAGCCTTTTTTCCGCTCCATAAAAGTTTCTCCTCAAATTGCAAAATACCGATTGACTGTGTGGCAGCCACACGGTTTATGATACCCTTTGTCAGAAATAATTGCAAGCCCATGGGACAACAATAAAAGAAAACAGGAGGTTTTTACGATGGATTTTGGATGCAGCAGTTTTTCCTGGAGAACAGAGGACGGCCGGCACCTTTTGGGCCGGACCTATGACCAGTTCGGCGACCTGGCGGCGAATCGTATTCTCAGCCTACCACCGGGAGCGCCCTGTGCCCCCGGGCTCCACGGGGAGGGGGCCGTCCCCGGCGGATACGGCTACACCGGCATGGCGGTGCTGGGCTTTGGGGAGCCTATCCTGGTGGACGGGGTGAACTCTGCCGGCCTGATGGGGGCGCTCCTCCACTTCCCGGGGTACGCGGTCTATGAGGAAAGTGCCGGACCGGGCAGAACAGCCGTCCATCCCGGCCGTCTGCCGGCCTGGCTGCTCAGCCGGTGCGCCAACGTAGAGGAGGCGGTGGAGGCTATGAGCCATATCACTTTAGTGGACGAGCCCATCCAGGGCAAGCCCCTGCCCGCCCATTATATTCTCAGCGACAAGAGCGGCGAGGCCGTTATTCTCGAGCCGGAGGAGGGCGGGCTGTCCATCCACCGGGATACCATCGGCGTGCTGACTAACAGCCCCGGCTACCGCTGGCAGCGGACCAACCTGCGCAACTTCGTGGGAGTGACCAATCTGCCCAAGGCCCCTCAGACCATCGCGGGCCATGAGATCCGGGAGTTCGGGGAGCGCCTGGGCGGCGGCTCCGGCCTGCCGGGGGATTACTCCTCACCCTCCCGTTTTGTGCGGCTGGCCTTCATGAAGGAGTTCGCTGTTCCAGGGAAAGACGAGATGGACGGGGTATCCCGGATGTTTCGGGCCTTCGCCCCAGTGGACATCCCAGAGGGGCTGGCGAAGGCCGATCCCAATTACGATGTGTATGAGCAAACCCTCTGCACCAGCGTCATGTGCGCCGAGAGCGGCGTCTACTACTTTGCCCCCGCCCAGAACCGGCGCATTTCCGCCGTCCGTCTCCCGGCACAGGGAACGGAGATACAGTATTTTGACCTGGGAGACGGCCAGGACATTGACTGGAGGAATTAGGACATGGACAAGATGGACTCTTATCATTTGCCTGTAACCGGTAAAAATATTCTGAAATTCGCCTTCCCCACCATCGTTATGACGGTGTTCAACACCTTCTATACCATGGTGGACGGGCTGTTTGTCTCCAATCTGATTGGCATGGAGGCCCTGTCGGCCATCAACCTCACCGCCCCGGCTATCGCCCTGATTACGGCAATCTCCGGGATGCTGGCCACCGGCGGTAGTGCTGTGGTGATGAAGAAGATGGGGGAACACCGGGAACAGGAGGCCCGGCAGGACTTTACCCTGCTGATCCTCACCAACGCCGTGGTGGGCGCGGTGATGATGGCGCTGGGCTATGCGTTTATGGATACCCTGTTGGGGACGATGGGCCTCTCCCCGGCGGTGTTCGGCTATTGCCACACCTACCTGAGCAACTACCTGCTGTTCACTATCCCCATCCTGCTGATGTATAACTTCTCCCTGTACTTGATTGCCGCCGATAAATCCAAGCTGTCCCTGATCTGTACCGTGGCGGGGGGCGTGACCAATATCATCCTGGACTATGTGCTCATCGCCCTGTTCGACATGGGCATCCAGGGGGCGGCCATCGCCACCGGCCTGGGTTACTCCATCACCGCCGTGGTGGGCTTTCTGGTGTTTCGGAAGAAGGATAGCCTGCTCCACTTTGAAAGGCCGGTCTTCCGGGGGGGCGTGCTGTTCCATGCCTCCACCAACGGCATGTCGGAGCTGGCGACCTCCCTGGTGTCCGGCATCACCACTCTGCTCTTTAACCTGGCGATGCTGAAATACATAGGCGAGGACGGCGTGGCGGCCATCACCATTATCATGTATGTCCTCATGTTCGTCAGCGCCCTGTTCATCGGCTACTCCTACGGCGTGGCTCCCATGATCTCCTACTACCACGGGGAGCAGAACCACGAAAAGCTGAAAAAGCTGGTGGGGTTCAGTGTCAAATTCATCGTTGGGGCATCCGTCGTCTGCACGGTAATCTCTATTCTGGCGACCGTCCCTCTGGTGGGCATTTTCACCCGGCCGGACAGCCCGGTGTATGAGCTGGCGGTGACGGGCAACCGCCTGTGTTCCATTGCGCTGCTGTTTGTGGGGCTGAACGTCTTTGCCAGCGGCATGTTCACCGCCCTGTCCAACGGCGTGGTGTCCGCCGTGCTGGCTTTCTCACGGTCGTTTCTCTTCACGGTTGCCAGTATTCAAATCATGCCTGTCCTGCTGGGCGGCGTCACCGGCGTGTGGCTGGCAACGCCGGTGGCCGAGCTGCTGGGGACAGTCATGGCGGCGGCGCTGCTGCTGAAATACCGGAAGCGGTACGGCTATTGAGCAAAATATTGGCGGGCAAGGGTATTTCTTTCTGTCTCTGTCTGTGCTATCATTTCTAAAACTGACTGAGGAGGCCGTCCCATGCCCCATATCCTGATTGTGGAAGATGATACCGACATCAACAACTCTACCGCTGCGTACTTGCGGCGGAAGGGCTGCCAGTGCGCACAGGCATTTTCCGGCACCGAGGGCCGGCTGCTCTGGCAGGCGGGCGGCGTTGACCTGCTGCTGGTGGACCTGATGCTCCCGGGGCTGTCCGGCGGTGAGCTGATTGGGGAAATCCGCAGGGCAAGTCAAGTGCCGGTAATCGTGCTCTCGGCCAAAAACGAGCTGTCCGACAAGGTGGAGCTGCTGGGCCTGGGAGCGGACGACTACCTGACCAAACCCTATCAGCTGGAGGAGCTGTGGGCCAGGATTTTGGTACAGCTGCGCCACGCCAGCGCCGCCCCCGGAGGAGCGCTTCTGCGCTATCGGGACTGGGTGCTGAACCTGGAGGAGATGACCCTGACCGCCGCCGGAGAGCCGGTCAACCTCACCGCCCACGAGTTCAAAATCGTGGAGCTGCTGGCAGGCCGTCCCAAGCGGGTGTTCACCAAGCGGCAGATCTACGAGGCGGTCTGGCGGGAGGAGTACGCCGTGGAGGACAAGACCATCACCGTCCACGTCAGCAACATCCGCTCCAAGCTGCGGCCCAGCGGCACGCACGGCTACATCCAGACCGTGTGGGGCATTGGGTTTAAGCTGGTAGAAGTGTGACAGTGAGTAAACTTTGCACTTTCTTTACCCTTCCTTTGCGATGTTTGGGCGCCTGTCTGTTAAACTGACCCTGCAAACCAAAAAGGAGGTTTTCCTATGGCAGTTATACAGACAAGGGAGCTGTCCAAGCGCTACAAGGACAACTGGGCGGTAGACCGCCTGGATTTATCGGTAGAGCGGGGGGACATTTACGGCTTCGTCGGCCGCAACGGCGCGGGCAAGTCCACCGCCCTGAAGCTCCTGTGCGGCCTGGCCCGGCCCACCCAGGGGGAGGCGCTGATCTTCGGCAAGCCCGTCTGGGACCCGGTGGCCCGCCGCCGGGTGGGGGCGCTGATTGAGCAGCCGGGGCTCTATCCCGACCTGAGCGGGCGGGAGAACCTGCGGCTCCATGCCACGCTGCTGGGGCTGGACAGCCCGGAGCGGCAGGTGAGCGAGACAGTGGAGATGGTGGGCCTGTCCCCGAAGGAGAAAAAGCCGGTGAAGCACTACTCCATGGGCATGAAGCAGAGGCTGGGGGTGGGCCTGGCCCTGCTGGGCGGGCCGGACCTGCTGCTGCTGGACGAGCCCATCAACGGCCTGGACCCGGAGGGCATCCGGGAGATGCGGGAGCTGTTTCTGCGGCTGAACCGGGAGCGGGGGCTGACCCTGCTGATAAGCTCCCACATTCTGGGCGAGCTGAGTAAAATCGCCACCCGGTACGGCATTATCCAGGCGGGACGGCTGGTGGAGCAGGTCACCGCCGGGGAGCTTGCGCAGAAATGCACCGACTACCTGCACCTGAAAGCCGGCCAGCCTCAGAAGGCGGCGGCCCTGCTGGAGCGGGAACTCCACCTGACCCGCTGGGAAATGCGCCCGGAGGGAGAGCTTCGGATTTACGAAGCGGTGGATGCCAAAACCGTGGGGCAGATACTTACTCAGGCGGGCATCGCGGTGGAGGAAATGGGGATGCACAGCCAGGACCTGGAGGGCTATTTCCTGGAGCGGATGGGAGGTGCGGAGCATGTTTAATCTGCTGAAAATGGACTTGCGGCGTCTGTTCAGAAGCCGGAGCTTTTATATGATCCTGGGCGTGACGGCTGTGCTGCTGGTTATGGTGACGGTCATGGCTTACGCTGTGGCGGACTCGGAAATGATGGACGCGATGGAGGCGCAGGGAGCGGAAATTACAGAATCTGACCGCATGATGAGCGAGTATATCCACAATATGTCACAGCTGGACCTCATGCACGAAACCTTAGGCAGCGGCTTTTTACTGGTCATGACCGGGATTGGAATGACGCTGTTTGTCAACGGCGATTTCTCCAGCGGCTTTATTAAAAATATCTGTTCTGCCAAGCCCCGCCGCCGGGACTATGTGCTCTCAAAGATTCTGCTGGCGGGCGTCTACAGCGCAATGATTACCGTTTTATCCGTCCTGCTGATGCTCTTGTCCCCTGTGCTGATCCACATGTACCCGGCGCCCGATTCGATTTCGCATGTTTTGCGCTATGCCCTTTGGATGTGGCTGCCCCACTGGGCGTTTGGGCTGATGGCCCTGGCTCTGGTCCTGCTGGGCAGAAGCACCACGCCGGGCATCATTCTGTCCCTGGTAGCCGGGAGCGGGCTGACGGTCGCTCTGGTGGGGACGCTGGGCAGGCTGCTGCGCTGGCCTGCTCTGGAGCAGTATTTTCTTGCCGCCGTGGTAAAGGGCGTCTATACGCCTGAGAGCGGAATCACTCCGATTGGAATGGTCTTAGCCTGCACCATCGCTTGGGCGGCCCTCTATGGAATCGGAAGCCTGCTGTCTATGGAGAAGCGGGATATTTAAGGAGGAATTTCCGTGCTGCCTGCCCTGATTCTGGCCCTTGCCGCCCTGGCCCCCGCCCTGCTGCGCCTGTGGGCCTACCGCGCCCAGCTGCTGGAGATGGCCCGGGTGCTGGAGGAGACCCCGGCGCAGAGCAATCTGCGTCTGACAGTAAATATGTCCGGCGCGGCGCCCCGGCGGCTCTGCCAGGCGGTGAACAAGCGGCTGGAGGAGGGGCGGCGGCTGCGTCTGGAGACGTCCAGGCAGGAGCAGGAGCTGAAATACACCATGGCCTGCATCTCTCACGATATCCGCACCCCCCTGGCCGGGGCTATGGGCTACTTACAGCTGCTGGAGGGGGAACCGGAGCGTCAGACGGAGTATCTGGGCATTGTGCAAAAGCGGCTGGAGGAGTTGGAGGCGCTCTTGGAGGAGCTGTTCCTCTACACCCGCCTCCAGGGCAGTTCCATTCCCTTGGAATGCGAAAGCATGGCGGCCCTGCCGCCTCTGTGGGACGCCTTGGCGGAGTTTTACCCCCGGCTGGAGGCGGCGGGGGTGGAACCGAAGCTGCAATTTGACCGGGAGGATATGGCGGTTTGGGCCAGCCCAGAGGCCCTGGGCCGGGTGTACCGGAACTTGATCGCCAACGCTTTGCGCCACGGGGGCGGGGGGCTGACCGTTTCCGGCCGGGACGGGGCGATCTGTTTTTTCAACCCGCTGACTCCCGGTCCCAGGCCGGACCCGGAGCACCTGTTTGACCGCTTCTACCAGAGCAGCCCCGCCCGGGCAAAGGGCGGGGCCGGTCTGGGCCTGTCCATCGTGCGGGAACTGATGGAGCGGATGGGCGGGCAGGTAAGCGCGCGGATTACAGGAGACATGCTGGAAATCAGACTGTCCTTTTTGGGGTCATAGACGACGGCCAGCGGTGAGGGTATTTTGTGATATCGTTACGCCACCCTATTATATTGGAGGTTTTATAGGGGGTATTGCCCAGAAAACTTCAGCAGAGCAGGGACGGCTTCTCCGCGCCGCCGCCGCTGCTGCAAAAAATTTTTTAAGAATTCCCGTCAGAAATTTCGTCGTGCTGCCGTACTGTCTCATGAAAGGGGGGAGAGCATTGGATATGGTATGGGACCGGGACCAGGAGGCGGAGGCCGCCCGCATTTACAGACAGTACCGCCGTCTGTTGGACACGGTGGCCCGCTCCATCCTGGCACAGCATCCTGAGGACTGTGAGGAGTGCGTACAGGATGCCATTTGGGCCTATGTATCCGGGGCGGACAAGTGGAATCCGGAGCGGGGCAGTGAGCAGACCTATCTGTGTGTCTTGACCCGCAGCCGGGCCAGGGACCGCCTGCGCAGGCTGTCCGCCCGGAGGGAGGAGCCCCTTGCGGACCACCAGGACTATCTCACCGCCGGGGATCAGATGGAGCGGGAGGCAGTGCGGGACGGCCTGCGCCGGGCGCTGGCCGAGCTGAACCGGGAGGAGCGGCGGCTGTTTACCCTGCGCTTTCTGTATCAGTGGCCGTCCCAGGAGATTGGACAGGCCATGGGCCTCAGCGCCGGAGCGGTGGACGCCCGGACCGCCCGGCTGCGGAAGAAATTGAAGCGCCTGCTGGCCCGCCAGGGCCTGGGCATGGGAAAGGAGCGGGAAGATGAGACACTATGATTGGACGGAGCTGTTGGACGAGGAGGACCTCCTCCAGCTGACCGGAGAGGCCCTGCCGGAGCGCCCGGCGGACCGGCGGCGCTGGAGCTGGAGGAAGCTGGGGGCCGCCGCCGCCTGTGCCGCGCTGCTGGCCTGCGTGATGAACGCCGGAGCCATTGCCGCCGGAGCAGGACAGCTCATCCGGTATCTGGCCGGAATGGGCGCGGCAGAGGAGGACGCCGCCCTTCTGGTGCTGGAGGAGCCCATCCAGTGGACCAGCGGGGACTGGATGTTCCAGGTAAAAGCCATTCAAGAGGGCGAGTATCTGACCGTGGACATCGACCACTTCTCGTTGGAGGAGTACCCGGAAACCGAGACCATCCTGCCCGGCCGTGTGGCCGCCCTGGAGGCGGGAGAATCGTTGGGCCACCCGTATTACACCTGGCAAGCGACGGAAAATCCGCTGCTGACACAGGGCCGGCAGCGCTATGATGCGGTTTACTACAATCTCCAGCTTCTGGCGGAGGGCGTTCCCCAGGAGCGCGGAGCGCTCCAAGGGGATCTCTGGGTAAACGACCAGCAGATCGAGGGCTGGCTGGGGCCGGATCACTTCCATGTGAATGATGTGGCTATGACCTACTTGGCCCGGCTCCTGCCGGGGGAGACTCTGCCGGGCTATGCGGAGCTGGGCGATGTGTGGTGCGCGGGCACCGTCTCCGCCACCTTCCGGGTGGGAGAGCAGCCGGAGGAGGGCTATACCTTCCGTATCAACGACTGGAAGGATGACGCTTTGTGGGAGTTTACCCTTCGCCTGGTCCCTCCGGCACAGCTCTCTTACACCAAGGATGTGCGTCGGTTCCCTCAGGGCGAGGTGGCCGCTTTGGTCAGTCAGGACGGGCGCAGCCTCTCCTTCTACGCGGACCGCACCCTGGCGGTAAACGCCACGGAGGGGAACCTCTGGAGCGTCCGGGCCAAGGAGGTGTCCTTTATAGGGGCCTCCGGCACACGTTACCCGGCGCAGCCCAGCTATGACCGCACCTCGTCGGCCTATATGCTGATTGAGTACGCAGCGCCGCCGGAGATGACCGAGCCGGTGTCGGCGGTGGAGATCGGGCATGTGGTGCTGGAGACCATGCTCTTCCAGAAGAGCGTCAGCGACACGGGCGCGCCCCAGTGGGTCAGGAGCTTCCCGCGCAGCTATGAGTACGAAAACTTGCACTGGACCGTCCAGCTTCCCCGGTAATCTAAAACAAAATCAGCAAAACGGCGCGCCCCAGGTAACTTTATGAGGTTACCTGGGGCGCGCCGCTTTACCGCTGTGCCGGCGCATCTGCTATTTTATAGCGCCTCAAGAACAGATACAGGCGGCGGAATGGGCCCCTCAATCAAAAACAAATAGTTCTTCGATTGGGGCCTCAACCGCCCTTGAAATGTCAATGGCCAGTTTCAAGGAGGGATTGTATTGCGCCTTTTCCAGCCGCATGATGGTTTCCCGGCGCACGCCTACCTGCGCGGCCAGCTGCTCCTGCGTCAAATTCTTCAGCTGCCGGTACTTTTTTAACCTGCACGTAAACTCAGCCATTTCTTATTCCCCGCCCTCCTCCGTCTGACCGTCGTGGTCATAGCGGTAGAGCAGATACTCCGGGAGGAAAATGCCCAGGGCCAGCGTGAGGGAGAGCACGATGATTGTGGCGATCAGGGTATATTCCAGGCTGCCGAACAGCCTCCCCTGACAGAGAATGACCAACGCAATCAGCGTGATGCTGAACGTGATTTTGTAAGTGTTGAGCTGGGCGCGGGCGGTATTCTCGCGGAAGCGTTCATCCATAAAAGTCCCGGATAGCTTTCCCTCATAGAAAAATCCGAAGAATCCGAAAAACAGGAAGAACACAAAGGGAGTGATATCGCCCCTGACAGGATAACTCCAAAAGCCCGCAAAACCCAAAAGTCCCAGCAGCCCCAGGAACCCCAGCTTAGGATTGACCTTGCGCGTCATGTTTGTCTTTGCGGCGTTCCTCTTGCTCTTCCCGATGCTGATAAACAGCTGGATCAACAGAGCGAGCACATAGACGCAGGTGAGGGAGATGGATAAAAGCATAGGCAGATCCTTCACGTTGAAGGAGTAGCTTCCAAAGTCCATGGGGGCGACCAGGCGGGAATCGTTAAATGTAACAGCGTGCCAGACTGAGAGCAGCACGGCCGCGATGCAGAAGATCCCGCAGCCAACCCAGATTTTTACCTGATTCTTTTTCATGGTGTGCCTCCTGCTAATAAGATATATTTGTCTCTTTGCAAGACAAATATATCACTTTCTTTTCTTCGTGTCAATAGGAAGATGAGAAATATTTATCTCTTTTTATTTTGGACGGTTCGGAGTGGCCCTTGCAAAACATTTCGAGACATTTAAAAAGCATTTCATAACAAACAGGCGGATGGCGGCTTGCCAGGGCAGGGCAGCCGTAGTATAATGTTTCGTCATAATAATGAGGGAGGTAGATTACTCCATGCTGCGTATTGCCATCTGCGACGATGACAGCGCCGCCGTCCAATCCAATCGAGACATCGCGGAGGACTGCCTGAAGCAATGCGGGAGCGCCGGCGAGATCGCCGCCTACACCCACAGCGAAAATCTCCTCTACGACATCACTGAGGATGGGTTTTACTTTGACCTGATCCTGCTGGATATTGAAATGCCCGGCAGCACCGGGATGGAGCTGGCCGGGAAGATCAGGCCCTTTTTGCCCAATGTGAAGATCATCTTCATCACCTCCCATGTGGAGTACGCCATCGACGCCTTTGAGCTGTCCATCTTCCGGTATGTCCCCAAGGACGACATCGCCCGGCGGCTCCCTGGGGCAATCTGCGACGCCATCCGGCTGATTGAGTTGGAGGAGGGGCAGTTCTACACCATCCAGACCAACAGCCGCCTGGAGAAAATCCCGTATAAGGAAATCCTTTTCCTTTCCCGGGACGGCAAGAACACCAGCATCACCACCGCGGGTGGGGTAGCCAAGGTGCGAAAGAGCTTACAGCAGGTCTATGAGGAGCTGGGCGCGGAGGAATTTATTTTTATCGACCGGGGCTGCATCGTCAACATGATCCACGTCATGCAGGTCAAGGAGGGCATGGCCGTCCTGAAAAACGGCGCCGCCCTCCCCATCAGCCGCTCCCATCTGCAAGAGGTGAAGGCGCAGATCAACGCCTACTGGGGGGCGCACATATGACGGACATGTTTCTGCTATTCTCCAGCATGTTGACCGGGGCGGTGCGTGTTCTGGTGGGCCTGGCGCTCGTTCACCGGTTGTTGTCCATAAAGAGGCCAGACCGAAAAAGCATTGCGGCGGGACTGGCCGGGGCGCTGGCCCTCACGGTTTTGCTATTCCTGCTCCATGCGCCGGATTTCTACCAAATGGCTCTGGAGGCGGTTCTGATTGCCGCCTGCACCCACCAGCTGCAAAGGGCAGAACTGAGAATGGGCCTGTTTGCCGGCATCTTTTATGAGATCGGTGTCTCTTTCTGGTCGTTTCTCCTGCCGGCATGGATGGGCGTGCTGTTCCGCTCCCAGGACTTTCTGAGGGCCAGAACGCTGGCCGGACAGTCCGCCCTCTGGCTGCTCCACGGGCTGCTGGCCGTTTTGGCGGTCTGGCTCTCCAG
>CANAAV010000013.1 GCA_947346365.1 uncultured Flavonifractor sp. | reverse complement strand
ATATTTTATATGTACACGCCCCAGTTTGAACCGTTTCCAAGGGCGTAAAAGTCGTGGTAGGTTGATTGTATAGCTTTGCCTTGTGCTCAAATATCACGCAGTTTATGACAGGCAGCACGAGAGCCGAAATCATCAGCTATCTGCGCTTGGAGACGATTGCATTCATTGCAGGGCATATTTCCAGCTTTGCTGTGGTGGTATTTGTTGTTGCAGGAAAGCCGTCCTATATCATGGCTCTGACGGTTGGGAGGACCATTCTGACCATTGCGACGGATTCATTCTTCATTCCGGCGTTCGGAGTAAACGGGGCTGCATGTTCAAATATCGCGTTCAATCTCTTCGCGGGATCGATCTGCTTTGCACTGGTGGAGCATTCAGGATTCCGGCAGGTGTCTGTACAGCCGTCCGCAAATGGATACGGGTGGCTCCGGCAATGGGCTGTGATGGGGGTATTTTCCGGCGCTCAGATCCTGTTGGATAACCTCATTTACGCGCTGATCGTCTGTAAAATGGCCAATGATGTGGCGGAACAGAGGAACTATTGGGTGGCAAACAATTTTATCTGGGGGTTTTTACTCATTCCCATTTTGGCCCTTGCGGAGATCATAAAACAGGAAAACGCGCCGGATCAGGTCAGAAAATATTTCAAAGCTGCCGCCGTCATTGTTCTTCTATGGGTTATATCCAAGCCCGTATGGCAGCCATTCTTCCAGTACATGATGGGAATTGGAGACCCGGATCCGATTTGCCGCATCGTTTTCACGCTGCTGCCGTTTTACGCTGCCTATGCCATAAGTTCCATTTTTGGTAATATATTCACAGCCGTAGGAAAAACAGCGTATAATTGTGCGATTTCTGTCGTTGTTAACATTGGATACTATGGGATCATGTATTCTCTTTACCGGTTTGGTGTGTTTTCCGCCAGCATCGAGTTCATTTGTTACCTGTTTGGCTTCGGGATGTGTGTCAATGCCATTTGCGGTACGCTTCTCTTCGCCTGGTCGAAGAGAAATTCTCGACCGGTATCGTCCTGATCGGTTCTCAGAGATACTATTCTTTTCTGTCTTTTCTATGCTATAATAGTTTCGAGTCAGGAGATGTTTCCCATGAGCCGCCACAATATAGGTCATGGTTCGAATGAGGTGGTTCGCAAGGTTCTTGTAGAATATGACGCTGAGCTGATTCCCTACGAGTCTGCTTTCCGCATCCTGCAGCAGTGTACAAAAAGTGTATACTGGTGTGACGGAAATGAGGACAGGAAAAAATTGCTATGCAAGAGTTCGGCATATCTGATGGTTTTGTATTTATGGATAAGCAATCAGGTAAAAATTTTGAACGACCAGGATATAAGTGGCTCATGCAAAAAATAAAACCGGGCGGCACCCTTGTTATCAAGAGCATCGACGGGTTGGGCCGCAATTATGAGGAGATATTGGAGCAGTGGTGTATTCTCACGAAGGAAAAGCGAACTGCTATACTAGGCCTTGTTTGAAAATTGGTAACACGCCCAAATGGCGGGTCTTTTTTCGCCTGGACGGCGGGGGTTTTCCTTGAAATCCGGCAGGATTTCTGCGTCAAAACCCCTTGCCAGCCGAAAAAATCCCTTGCCCTTGGTCATATTCCCATTTTTCAAACAAGGCCTAATAGTATATTTTTTCACAAGTTTCTAACCCTGTCATCAATATTGAAACGTTCTACAAGCGCTCAAAGTATAGTACCAGGATATAAATAAATCAAAAACAAATAGTAAATTTTAGATTTTTCCGTACTCGATCGTATAACTTTTCCAGAAGTTCCTTACATCAATTTCAACAGTTCAAGTACAATACTGGACAGGTAAAACAGAAAATCAGCAAAGGGAGAAAAGTAGATGCTTTCCTCTCTTTGCTGATTTTCTCGTACCAACTTACACCCTCGGCTCATTTTGCGTCTCTTTAAGGGTTATCATTTGGGTAAGAGGGCAAAACTTTTTTCCTTTCTAATTTTCGTAAATATGAACATACCTTATCCCTTGTCTCTTGAAAAAATGTAATTGGGGTGTTGACTTTGGTATGAAATCGTACTATGCTGTATAGGTACGATTTCATACCAAAAGGAGATAAGGATATGACAAGTAATTATAGTGATATGATGTATCGGATGAATTGCCTGGCTTCAGACCTGGACTCTTTATATCATCAGGCAGCACAGAAAATCGGTGTATCAGACAGCGTCATGTTTGTGCTCTATTCTTTATATGAAAATCAGGGAAGGATCCTGCTAAATGACATCCGCAAGATAACCGGCATCAGTAAACAGACGCTCAATTCTGCTATCCGGAAATTAGAAAACGAGGAAATCATTTATTTGGAACAAAAAAGTGGCCGAGCGAAAACGGTTTGTCTTACAGAAAAAGGGACGGAATATGTTGATCATACCGTTGCCAGATTATTTACTGCCGAATGTAATGTTTTTACTGGATGGACGACGGAAGAAATACGCCAATACCTGTATTTTATGGAAAAGTTCAACAACGACTTCCGTCAGCAAATTGAGAAAATGTAAAGGAGACAAGTTATGAATGTTATTACAATCAGCCGGGAGTTCGGCAGTGGCGGACGTGAACTTGGGAAACGGCTTGCTGACCAGCTGAACTACGAGTATTACGACAGCGAGATTATTTCTGCCGTGGCACAAGCGAGCGGAATGGACGCCGCTTATATTGAGAACACGTTGAATAATCACGACTGGAAAAACCAAGTGATTACATTTCGGAGAACGCTTTCCTCCGCCTCTTACGTTCAAAACTCTAAGATTGCCCTGCTCTTGGAACAGAAGAAGGTGATCGAAGATATCGCCAAAATGGGAAAGGACTGCGTAATTGTTGGGCGAAACGCAGATGTGATTCTGCGTGACTGCCACCCATTCAATGTCTTTGTCTGCGCCTCAAAAAAAGCGAAGTTAGCCCGGTGTATGGAAAGAGCGCCGGAAGGTGAAACGCTGACGGAAAAGGAGCTGCTTCGCAAAATGAAACAAATTGACAAGGTGCGTTCTCAGACAAGAGAGCTGATGTCCGGCTCCGCCTGGGGGCAAAGGGATGCCTACCATATCACAGTCAATACAACCGAATGGAACATCAAAGAATTAGTGCCTGTTATTGCTGATTATGCGGCACTTTGGTTTAGGAGGAAGTTATGAAACAGCAAATTCAATTATCAGACCACTTTACTTACAGACACTTACTCCGCTTTACAATGCCGACCATCGGCATGATGATATGTACGTCTGTGTATAGCGTAGTGGATGGTTTCTTTGTATCTAATTTTGCGGGGAAAACGCCTTTTGCAGCCGTCAATCTGATTATGCCCGTTTTAATGATTTTGTCCACCATAGGGCTGATGTTTGGAACGGGCGGCTCTGCCATCGTTGCGAAAACATTTGGTGAGGGCGACAAAGAAAAAGGAAATCAATATTTTGCGCTGTTCACCTACACTGCGGGATTTTTAGGGGTTTTGTTTGCCATATTGGGCATTGCCTTTCTCCGTCCGGTTGCGGCCCTGCTCGGCGCGGAGGGCGATATGCTGGAAAACGCCGTCGTATATGGCCGCATCATTTTATTGGCACTGCCCTTCAATACCCTTCAATTTCTGTTTCAGTCCTTCTTTGTAACGGCTGAAAAACCAAAAATGGGGCTGATCGTCACGGTCATGTCGGGGCTCACCAATATGGTGCTGGATGCCGTCCTCGTGCTCTCCCTTCCCCAGGAATATAAGCTGGCGGGCGCCGCTATAGCGACCGCGCTAAGCCAGGTTGTGGGAGGTATCGTCCCGCTGATTTACTTTGGACGGGAGAACAGCAGCATTCTCCGGATAGGAAAAACGGCGTTTCACGGCAGGGCGGTTCTCAAAGCGGTGACAAACGGTTCCTCGGAATTTATGAGCAACATTTCCATGAGCCTTGTGTCTATGCTCTATAATATCCAGCTGCTGAAATACGCAGGTGAGAACGGCGTGGCCGCCTACGGGGTTATGATGTATGTGAGCATGATTTTCGCGGCGGCGTTTTTAGGCTATTCCATTGGAACCGCGCCTATCATCGGGTATCACGACGGCGCAAAAAACTATTCCGAGTTAAAGGGCCTGCTGAAAAAGAGCCTGGTCATGATCGGCTGCTTTGGAATCGGCATGGTTCTCGCGGCGGAAGTTCTCGCAATACCGCTTGCAAAAATTTTTGTGGGCTACGATGGGGAACTGATGGAGCTGACGGTATCGGGATTCCGTATATTCGCACTGTCTTTTATATTTATGGGATTTGCCATCTTCAGTTCAGGGTTTTTCACAGCCCTCAACGATGGACTCACCTCCGCAATTATCTCCTTCCTGCGAACGCTGCTTTTTCAGGCGGCTGCCGTTATCCTTCTGCCGATCATTTGGGAGATTAACGGTATTTGGATTTCCATTGTAGTTGCCGAGGTGATGGCAGTTGTTTTTTCCACGCTGTTCCTGATTGTCAAGCGGAAAAAGTATCACTATTAACCACAAATCAATCATAACTAAACCTTGACAGACTAAGCAGAGGGAGGAAAACGTCTGTTTTCCTCCCTCTGCTGATTGTTTCCGTACCGACTTGATACCCTCGGTTCACTTTGTGCCCCCTTAAAGGTTATCACTTGTGGCAAGCGGCTTTCAAAGGCCCGAATTTCCACATATCAATGGCTCTCTTCCAGGCGGCGCAGCGCAGATTGCAGCGCTCCGTCAGGCGCAGCACCAGCAGCCGGATTCCTTCCACCGTTTTATCCCCCCTCCGGTTCGTTCGAATATCCTTTGACCATACGCCAATAAGCGCCATGACGCTCCATCAGTTCCGCATGTGTGCCGGCCTCCAGGATTCTCTGATTCCCAACGACAAAGATCCTATCCGCCCGGCGGACCGTGGACAGTCGGTGGGCAATCATAAAACAGGTACGTCCTTCCACAGCATGGTTCATGGCCTGCCGGATGCGTTCCTCGGTGGTGACATCCACGCTGCTGGTGGCCTCATCTAAAATAAGGATCGGAGTGTCGCGCAAGAGCGCCCGGGCAATGGACAAAAGCTGCCGCTGGCCCTGGCTGAACAGCTCCGCCCCGCCGCTTATCCAGGTCTGATATCCCCGAGGCAGACCGGTAATGCATTCATGGATCTGAGCCAGCGCCGCCGCCTGCTCCACTTCTTCCACAGAAGCGGACGGGCGAGCGCAGCGCAAGTTGTCCAGGATTGTACCGGAGAAAAAAACGGCGTCCTGAAGCACAACGGAAAAGCACCGCTTCAGCCCGCTCCGGTTATACTGCGTCAGCGGAATGCCGTCCAGCAAGATCCGCCCGCTGTCCGGGTCGTAAAACCGGGTAAGCAGATTGGCGATGGTGGTCTTTCCTGCGCCGGTCTCTCCTACGAACGCGGCGAGCTCTCCCGCCTTTACGGAAAAGCTCACATCCTTCAGCACCGGGCGACCCGGCAGGTAAGAAAACGTTACATTCTGAAATTCCACATCACCCCGTATTTTCACGGGTTTCACAGCTCCGTCCCGGTCTGGCGCATCCTCCCGTTCATCCAGGATTTCAAATAATCGCTCCGCACCGGCCACGGCCTGCTGAATGCTGGTAAAGATCGCTGCGATACTGCTAAACGGCCTGCCTAACTGCTGGGAATACCCCAGGAAGGCGACCACAAGTCCCACCCGGGCCTGCCCCCGGAGGATCAGAAAGCCGCCCGCACAGGCTATCAGGGCAAAGCCCAGGCTGCTGATCATATGGACCAGGGGACTGAGCAGACCGGCGCACACCTGCGCCCGCACGGACAGCCGGCACAGGGTGCGGTTGGCCCCGTCGAACTCGTCCAGCGCCTTTGCTTCCCGGCCAAACAGCTTGATCATCTGCCTGCCTTGGACGGTCTCCTGAACCAGAGCGCCCATCCGGCCCAGCTCCGCCGCCTGTTCCTGATAAAGCCTCCGGCTGAGCTGGGAGATGAGCCGGGTGCAAAGGACCGACGCGGGCATAGTGGCAAAGACCGCCGTCGTAAGGACCGGGCTGAGCGCCAGCATCACCGCCACAGCCCCAACAGCCATCAGCACGCTGTGGAGCAGCTGCGTGAGCGTTTCCGCCGCCACAATGCTCACATTATCCGCGTCGTTGACCAGGCGGCTCATGATATCTCCCCGGGGATGCCGGTCAAAATAAGACAAAGGGAGCCGCTCCAGTTTGGCAAAGCAATCGGCCCGGATACGCCCCACCATGCGCTGGGACACCTCTTCCATCCGGCTCCTGCGCCTCTGGTTTCCCAACCATTGAAGCAGAACGCAGGCCGTCAGCAGCACCAGCATCCGGCACAGCCTTCCCCGCTCCACGGCATAGGGCGGCTCCAACCGAAAACAGTCCACCGCGCGTCCCATTAGGTAGGGCGCGGCTAAGGAAGACCCTGCGGCCAGCAGGGTAAACGCGGCAACCCAGATTAAATCTTTTTTCCACTGCGCGTATAATGCCAGCAGCCGCTTGAGCGTCCCCGCGCCGTCTTTGGCTTTTGCGTGGGGGCTGAATCGCTGCTGGAGGCTGCGCCGCTGGGGCGGCAGCTGTGGTTCACCGCTGCGCTTCATCACGCTCATCCTCCCATATCTGAGCACGCCACATCTCCTGGTAAACCGGGCAGGACTCCAACAGCTCGTCGTGTTTGCCAAGACCCAATACCCGTCCGTTTTCCAGTACCAGAACGCGGTCTGCATGGCGGGCGTTGCGCAGGCGTTGGGTGATAAGCACGACGGCCTGCTCCCGCCGTTTCCACACCTCCGCCAGCACACCCTGTTCCGTTGCCGGGTCCAGGGCGCTGGTGCAGTCGTCCAAAATCAGCGCCTCGCTTTTCCGCGCCAGCGCCTGTGCCAGCGCCAAGCGCTGGCGCTGGCCTCCGGAGAGATTTACGCCGCCCTGCTCCAGCACGGCGTCTAAACCGCCGGCCTGCGCGACAAAACCGTCCGCCTGCGCATCCCGCAGGGCGGTCCACAGGTCCTCTTCCGCCGCGTCCGGCGCCGCAATGCTCAGGTTCCGGCGGACGCTCCCGGAAAACAGCCATCCCTGCCCGCCGGCCACAGACACCTGCCGGCGGATATCCTCCCTGGAGAGAACCTCCATCGGCTGTCCATTGAGCCGAACAGCGCCGACGTCCGGCGCGTAGAGCCAGACGCAGAGCTTTGCCAGCGTGGACTTGCCCGCTCCCGTAGGGCCTACGACAGCCAGCACCTCCCCCCGGTTCACGGAAAAGCTCACATGGTCCAGCGCCGTCCTGCCGCCGGACCCTGGGTAGCTGAAGCGCACCGATTGAAATTCCAGTGTGGGGCCCGTTTCTCTCAAGGCAGACGGGTGGTCGGGATTGCGCTCTTCCGGCAGCTCCAGCACCTCCTGGATGCGGACGGCGGCGGTATTTGCCCGGATAAGCAACTTGAACACATCAATGAGGGTCATCAGCGAGGTGAGCAGGCGTGTCATATAGGTCGCCAGCGCGGATACCTTACCCGCCTCCACACTCCAAAGCCCCGCCAAACCGAGCAGGATTACGATGCCGGCGTTCACGGTCAGGGTGATCAAAGGCGCAAACCACGCGGACAGAAGCTGTAACTGAATACCGGACTGGGTGAGTTCATGGTTCGCTTCCTGAAACCGGCCGTCCTGCTCCTGCTCCAGCCCCAGGGCCTTCACCAGCCGGACGCCCCGCAAAAATTCCTGGACAGTCGTGTTGACCCGGTCCATAGCGGAACGCACCCGATGAAACCGCCGTCCGCTCAAGCGCATATACCATACGATCAGCGCCAGCACCACCGACACCACAACAGCCGCCACACCGCTCAGCCCCGCATCCATCCGCATGGCGTAAAAAATACTTCCAAGGCAGAGCGCGGGCGTCTTGATCCCAATGCGCAGGGCGGAGTTGAGGGATTTTGCCAGCTGGTCGCTGTCATTCAGCACCCGCGTGGACACAGAGGCGTCTCCAAGCTGTCCCGCTCCCGCCTCAGTGAGCCGGAGCAGCTTGGCATACAGCTCCCGCCTCAGTCCTGCCCCGAACTGCTGGGACGCCGTTCCGGAGCAGACATTCCGCCCCAGCACGCACGCGATACCCGCCAGCGCCGCCAAGACCATTTTCCCGCCGGTGCGCAGGATCAGCTCCATATCCCGCCGGCGGACTCCCTCGTCAATGATTGTGGACATCATCGCGGGCAGCAGCAGCTCGCAGTTGGCCTCGATTAAAACGATGGCCGCCGCGCCCAGGCACAGCCAGCCGTACGGCTTTAGGCAGCGCCAGACCGTCGCCGCCCGGCTCATTTCTTTTCCCGCGCCGGGCACAGCTCCGCCGCCGCGTCCATCAGTTCCCTTACCGTGTCAAAACACCGGACGGCCCCCAAGCCCTCCGGCGGCTTTGCCCGCAGGCAAAGCGCCGGCACGCCCGCTTTATCCGCCTCTTGCAGCAGAGTCAGGTTCTCCCGGTTATAGGGCCCCAGCGGGGATCCGGCGTCCACCACACACCGGGCCGTCCGCACCGCCGCCAGAGCGGACTTTATGACCTGGCCGGAGGGTGGAGAAAACGGCTCTGACTCAAAGGTTCGCGCCGCCAGAGTTCGCGCTACCGCGCTGTCCACGTCGCCGGGCTGAAGGATGCCCGCGGAAAAGGGGATGCCGCGCTTTTGCAGGCTGCGGAAGCAGGGAGCGCCCCGCCCCGCTCCGGGCACCACAAATACCCGGCTCTCTCCCGCCGCCCCGCACAGCTCCACGCTGCCCAGCAGCAGGTCGAACGTACCATCGTGGATATCGTACAGGGTCCGGAGCGTCTCCTCATCCAGCACATCCTCCGGCGCGCCGCAGCGAAAGATGGCGCTTCCCTTCACCAGCACCACCACATCGGCCAGCTTCACCGCCAGATCTACCTCGTGGAGGGAGAGCACCACGCTCAGCTGCCGCTTCACCGCCAGCTCCCGCAGGATGCTCAGCAGCTCGATCTTGTGGCGGATATCCAGGTAGCTGGTGGGTTCGTCCAGCACCATCACCTCCGGCTGCTGGCACAGGGCCCGCGCCAGCAGAATCCGCTGCTTCTGCCCGTCGCTGAGTTGAGAAAAGCGGCGGTCCCGCAGCTCCAAGGCGTTGACCTGCTCCATGGACTGGGCGACGACGGCCTCATCCTCCTCGGACAGCCTGCCAAAATGGTTCGTATAAGGATAACGCCCGGCGGACACCACCTCCCAACAGGTCAGCAGCTCCGGGTCCACCCGGTCGGTGAGCACCACCGACACCTGTTTTGCCATTTCCCGGTTGTTCATCCCGCTTAGATCCTTGCCGTCAATCGTCACCACGCCGCCCAGCTTGGCCAGGTGGCGGGTAATACTGCGCAAAATGGTGGATTTTCCCGAACCGTTGGGCCCGATGAGGCACAGAATGCCTCCCTTGTGTATGCCGATGTCGATATGTTCAATCAGCGGCCTGCCGTTGTAGCCCACCGACAGATCCTTTGTCTCAAAATACATCATGCGCCCTTCCTCCGCTTGATCATCAGCCAGATCACCACCGGCGCGCCCAGCACTGACGTCACCGTGCTGATGCTCAGCTCCACGGGCGCGAACGCAGTGCGGGCAATGAGATCGCACAGCAGGCAGAACACGCCGCCTGTGAGGAAGGTGGCCGGTATGAGCACCATAGGCCGGGAGGTTTTGAACAGCAGACGGGTAATGTGGGGCACCGCAATGCCTACAAAAGAGATGGGACCGGCGAAGGCCACCACGCAGGCCGCCAGCACGCTGGACAGGATGATGAGGGCCAGCCGGAAGTTCCTGATATTCACCCCCATGCTTTTGGCATAGTTTTCTCCTAAAAGATAGGCTTCCAGAGGTTTAGACAGGAAAAACACCACCGCCACCGTGGGCAGTGTGATGACTGCGGTCGCCGCCAGAGTGGGCCAGGTGATACCGGAGAAGCTGCCCATGGACCAGATAGTGAAGTTGCGCAGCTGGTTGCTCTCGGCAAAGGTGATCATGAAGTTGGTGCCCGCATCGCAGATGTAGCCAATCATCATGCCGATCACCAGCAGCATGGCCAGATTCTGCACCCGGCTGGACACCGCCAGCACCAGCGCCATGGACAGCAGGGCCCCCGCAAAGGCGGCGATAAAGATGGCATAGGGGGAAAAGTTCCCCATGGCGATTGGAGCCGTCGCCAGCATAAAAAAGCCCACAAACAGCCGGGAGCCGGAGGAAATACCCAGCACGAAGGGGCCGGCTATGGGGTTTTTAAAGAAGGTCTGGAGCAGAAAGCCCGCAATGGACAGCCCGCCCCCCAGCACCACCGTGCCCAGCATCCGGGACAGGCGGATTTTCCAGAGAATGTTTCCCTCCAGGCTCCCGTCGTTGCCGAAGCGGAGCAGCTGCGCAATCCGTTTCAGGCTCAGATGGACCGACCCGGTGTTGACGTTCCAATAGAGCATTACCGCCATCAGGACAGCCAAAACCACAAAGCCTCCCGCATAGCGCACGTGTTTTTTCATCGCCGCATCCTCTCTCCTTTCTCCCTCCCCGCGGCTGGTCTCCCGGCTGCGGGGGTCCGGCAGAGCCGGACCCCCGCCAGTTTTATTCAGCGGGCAGCTTATAGAAATAGTACAGGCTGTCCGCGTTTTCCGGATGATAGATAATCGTGGCGATGTCCTCAATCATGGTGGCCACATCATCGGCAGACTGCCAGTAATTTTTATTGATGCCCCAGACATTTCCCTCTTTAACCGCTCTCATATCTGCCAGATAGTCGCCGTTGGCCAGAATGTCCGCCACAGTGGAGACGCTGACGTCGCTGGTGTTGTCGTAAATGAGAATCTCGGTGTCCACCGCGTCCTTATAGAACTCCTCCACCGTCATTTTGGTGTTGCCGCCCTTGTCGGGCTCCAGTTCTGCGAAGGGATATGTGCCGCCGGCCAGCTCCAGCATCTTGTTTACGTAGTCGCCGCCGTTGCGGACATATACCGTGCCCTTGAAAATGTAAGTCTGCATAATGGTGGGATGGGCGCTCTCGCCCTTCACCTGCTCCACCACGGCGTTTACCTTGGCCACCGCGTCGTTGAAATAGGCGTCGGCCTCCTCTTCCATGTCCAAGAGAGCGCCTACCAACTTCACCCATTCCACCCGGCCCAGGGGGTGGTTCTCCAGGTGCTGGCTGTCGGCGATATAGGGGATGCCCAACTCATCCAGCTTGGCCAGTACCTCGTCGCTGCCGTGGAGGGTATTGGTGGAGATCAGGATGATCTGAGGGGCGGCGGCGCTGATGAGCTCGTAATCCGGCTCGGAGTTCTTGCCTACAAATATGGTCCTGCCGTCGGCGATCTGCTGGGCCACTTCCTCAATGTACCACTTGTCCTGGGCGGTGGTGACCAGGTTGATCTTATCCAGAGCCCCGATGGCGTGGAACAGGGTGGCATGGGTGGTGGAGAAACAGCCCAGCTTGGTCAGCGGGGCCTGGAGCACAGTCATACCTCCGGTATCCGGGGGGACCGGAGCCCCGTCGGGCACCCACAGGAATTTCTGATCGCCGCCGTCGGTGATGATTTTGCAGCCGTTGGCACAATAGTCCACCGCAAAGTTGCCGGCGTATTGCAGCTGCATACTGCGCACTACGGTCAGGTCGTCTGGGTCGGGCTGGCTGCTGGTAGGCGCGGGAGTCTCCGGCGCCTGGGACACAGGCGCGGGCGTGGGTTGCCCCGTAGAAGCCGTGCCGCTCTGTCCGCAGGCGGCCAGGGCCAGCAGCATAGTCAGGGCCAGCAGCGTGGCAGCCAGCCGGTTCCATTTCTTTTTCATTGCGATCTCTCCTTACATCCTTTGATATATTTAAAGCGTATATCGATCCACGCGCTTCAACCGTTTGACGAAACGCTGTCCTCCATGAGTCCTTCTGCGTTCATGTAAATGCGCCGCACCGCCTGGAGCATCTCCTCGTCCGCCTGCCACATTCCACGCTGATGGGCCTCCAGCAGCCGTTCGCTCATCTGGTGGACTGCGGCGTCGTTGACCTCCTCCATCCATTTACGCGTCTCCTCATCCAGAAGGAACTGACGGGCCATACCGTCATACATCCACTTCTCCCCGACCCCTGCCGAGGCATCCCACCCAAACAGTGTGTCGAAGGTCGTGGATATCTCCTGCGCTCCCCTATAGCCGTGGCGCTTCAGCCCCGCCAGCCACTTCGGATTGAGAATACGGCTGCGCATCACGCGGGCCAGTTCCCGCTCCACAGTACACGTCTCCGGACGTTCAGGATCGGCCGTCTGCCCCGCCAAAGCAATGGGCTGTTCGCCGCTGCTGGCGCGTACGCAGGCCACAAGCCCGCCGTGATAGCTGTAAAAATCATCGCTATCCAGCATATCAATCTCCAGGTCGGACTGGTTTTTCACGGTGATTCCCACGGTGGACAGCCGGGAGCGGAATAAATCCGGCATAGCCTGCCCATAAAATTTAGCGCTGTAGCCATGGGCGCTCCACAGGGTGTAAACCTGCGCCAGGTCCTCCCAGCTCTCCCAATTCCGGCTGTGGATCGCCTTTGAGACCCCTGCGCCATAGCTTCCCGGCGGACAGCCGAACACCCGCAGGGCGGCCTGGTCCGCCGCCGTATTTTCGTCCAGCCCCTCCGCCGTCAGCCGGACCATCTCCTGGTCCGTGTGTTTTTTCACATAGTTATCCTCCGGGGACTCGTCCAGCGCGGCCACCGACACCGCCGCCCGGCCCACCAGCTCCACCACATTGGGGAAAGCGTCCCGAAACAGCCCGCTGATGCGCAGCACCACGTCAATCCTGGGCCGGCTCAGCTCTGCCAGAGGGATGGGCTCCACCCCGACTACTTTGTTGCTCTGTCCCAAATAGATGGGGCGGACGCCCATAAGGGAAAGCGCCTCGGCGATATCCTCGCCGTGGGTTTTCATGCAGGCGTCGGAGTAGACCACCAGCGCCACGCTTTCCGGCCACCTTCCATCCTTTTGCTCCCGATAGGTCCGGATTGCCTGGTCCGCCAAGGTCTGCCCGATACGCCAGGCTCCCCGGCTGGGAACGGCGGCTGGGTCGATGGCGTAGAAATTCCTGCCTGTAGGCAGGATGTGGACATTTCCCCGGGTGGGGCTCCCGCCGGGCAGCGGCGGGACAAATTTCCCATCCAAACCGTCCAGCAGCAGCTTCATCTCGTCGGTGGTCTGCCGCAGCCTGGGGACCACCTCACGGCACACGTAGTCCAGCACGCGCTCCAGGGGGCCGGTATCTCCGGAAAACCCTTCGCCGGACAGGGCAGACCCTGCGTCGGACGGGTCGTAGCTTGCGGCGGACAGGCGGCTAAATATGCGCCGGGCGGTCTCCGCCGCCTCCTCCAGCTCCCGCCGGGCGGTGCGCCCGTCCGGGAGAAGCCGCTGCGGCTCCTGCCGCAGTTCCTCCGGATCCCAGCCCTGGGCGGTGAGAATGCTGTCGTTTAAGGCCGGAACGGTTCCGTTTGGGATCCGCACCAGAGCGCGGGCCAGCTGATCCAGCAGTTTTCCCTCCGGAGGCTGGCCAAAAATGTGGAAGCCGTCCCGCACCAGAGAGGTCTTGAGGGTGCTGACCCACTCATGGAGCCGGGCAATCCCCGCCTCCGGATCAGCCGCCAGGGATTCCCGGTCTGTTTTCAGGTCCCGGGTGAGCTCCAGCTCCTCTGCCAAAGAGAAAATGCGCTCTGCCAGGGCGGGAAGCTGGGCGGGACGGGAGAGCTTGGCGTGGTAGAAGTCCTCAATGGCCTCGTCCAGGTCCTTCAGTCCGCCGTAAGCGTCAGACTCGTCCATAGAAGGGATCAGATGATCCACGATACAGGCATAAGAGCGCCGCTTGGCCTGCATGCCCTCACCCGGTATGTCGATGATATAGAGGTACAGATGGGGAACGCCGCCAATGCAGATATCCCCAAAGCACCCAGAGGACAGGCCGGTCTCCTTTCCCGGAAGCCATTCCAGCGTACCATGGGTGCCCACGTGGATCACCGCGTCAGCGCCGAACACCTCGTCTATCCAGCGGTAGAAGGCCAGATAGGAGTGAGGCGGCGTGGCGTCCGTGCTGTGATAGAGCTCCTCCGCCAGCTCCAGCGCGGCGCGCAGGGGCTGGAGTCCGATAAACAGATTCCCGTTCAGGATGCCGGTGATGGCAATTTTTCCATCCGCCGTCATCACCGTGCCGGGAGGGGGGCCCCAGCTGTCCTCCATTTGTTTTTGGGTTTCTGGGTTCAGCCGGCCGAACCAGCGCCGGTACAGGTCCTGGTCCACCGCAGCGGCCGCCCTCTCTGCCATAGTCCCGGCAGGGAGCCACCGGGTGTCGTTGGTGACGGCGCTGCGCACCTCGCCGATAATCTCCGCCCCGCTGGAAAAACGCCGCGCCAGCTTCAATCCCCGCTCCTCCATGGCCCGCACTACCCGGTATACCGTCTCCGGCGTGTCCAGGCCGTGGGCGGAGCCGATGGTGTCGTTTCTGGGGGGCATATTGTGGAGGATGACTGCAATTTTCTTTTCGGACATGGGCTTCCGGCGCAGCGTTCCCCAACGGCAGGCCATTTCCGCGATCCGCTCTACCCGGTCAGGCAGGGGGCGCAGCATGTTCCGCCCCTGTTCGCCGCGCTCTGTGACGGCAATAGGAACGGAGATGAGCTGCCCGTCAAATTCAGGCTGATAGATGCACATGGGCAGACTGACCAAGTCCAGCCCGCGGATATCCCGGCGGTATTCTTCCAGGCTGGAATAGGTGGTGAGGGCCTGGATCACCGGCAGTCCCCAGTCCTCAAAGACGCTGCGGGGCGGCTGTCCCGCCCGGAACACCCGTCCGGACAGGGTGGTGATGGAAAAGCCGTATGTAACCACCAGCGCCGTGGGGATAGGCGTTCCGTCCGGGCGGCGGTAACTCCGTTCCATCCGGTACGTCAGGCCTGTCTTTTCCTCCGGGTCGGCGGCAAAGGAATCCGCAATGGCGTAGGGAACGCAGCCCCGCGCTTCAATAGCTGCCAGCAGCGCGTCTACATGGGCCAAATTCCGGGTCTTGGCATAGTGGTCGTGGACGATCACCCCGATGACCGGGCATGTTTCTCTCTCCATTTGCTCTTTATAAGCGTCCTCCGCATCCGGCGGCAGGAAGCCCTGTCCGGTATAGACGCCCTGCCCCCGCGGGGGATGAGGCGGCTGAAGCGGATAGCGTCCGTCAAAGCAGGCGTTGGCGGCGCAGAGCGCCAGTTGAGCCAGGTCCTCCGGCAACCCGGACTGATAATAGGCGTCCAGTTGGGCGCAGACCGAAAGGGATATCCCCAGATTGGGGGCCAATTCCGCAAATTCGTCCGCCATTGTAGTCGTGAAAAATACAGGCTTGCGCCCCGCCAGCCTGGGCCATAGCCGGGAAAAGCAGTTCAATGCCTGAATCGAACCATACGCGGACACAATGACAAAATCCGCCCAGTTCTCATCTTCCATAAGACGGTTTTCCAGGACAGGATCACGATTTATATCCTGCACTCGATAGCTGTGCAGAGCAAATTGGCCAGGCCACCCGCGCTCTAGAAGCTCCGCTGCCCTGAGGGCGGCCCACAGGCGGTATTCGTTCATTGCCAGGAATAAGATTTTCATCATAATCAGTCCTCAAAACGCGGAAAAATCTGAGTGCGTCAAAGTATCCGCCTGCTTTACGGCGGCTGTGTGCAGCAATTCTCCAACTACCAATATGCGCATTTACTGCCTCCTCAGTTCTCTTGTCCCATCCAGGCAGTTCGTCCCTTGACAATAGAGCGCAGTTGCTCCCCCTTCAGCTCGTCCACTTTATAGTAGTCCGCTTCCATCGCCTGCGCCGTCTGCTCGGCAATGTGGAGAGAAATGAAATCCCGCTCTGTGTCGATGACCACAGCGCGCACCTTTTCCTGCCGGAACAGCGCCGCGGCTTTCATTGCGTCCGCCACCGGGTCGTCCGTCCACATCGGCCGGTTGGCCCGTCCGTCGGTAACCACCACCAGTAGAGGCAGCAGCTCCGGGTCCTTCCGTTTCCGGGCTTTGAGAAGCTGCCAGCTCTGGTACAGCCCCGCCGCCAGAGGGGTGCGCCCGCCGGTGGGAAGCTGCTGGAGCTGCTTCTCAGCCAGATCTACGCTGGCGGTGATGTCCAGCAGCGTCTTGGCTCCCTCTCCCCGAAAAGCCACCAGCCCCACCCGGTCCCGTTTCTGATAGGAGTCCAGCAGCAGAGATAAAATGGCCTCCTTGGCCGCCTTCATCCGCTTACCCGCTCCCATAGACCCGCTGGCGTCCACGCAGAACACCACCGTTGCCCCAGTGTGGTCCTCCCGCACCTTGAAGCGCAGGTCCTGATCGGTCAAAGCCACGGCGCACTCCGAGTGGTCCCGGACGCTCTGATAGGGCGCGGCGGCCCGGAGGGTGGCGTCCAGCGCCAAATCCCGTTGGTGGGGTAGGGGATAGGCGGTAAAGGAGGCGTAACGGCCTTTATTTGAACCGCTTTTGGTTCGGCTCCTTCTCCCGCTCCCGCACCGTAGCATTCGGTCCCGCGGCGGAACGGGCAGAAGGGACAACAGCGCAAACTGCTCGCCCTCTACCAGCCACTCCTCATCTGCGGGGCCCTGCGGCACCTCCGCCGGAGGCGGAGGTGCCAGCTCTTCGCCGTCGTTTCCCGGCTGTTCCTTCATCGGAGGCATCGGGTCTTTAGCGGTCTGCGCTCCATTCTGCGGAGGCTGCTTTTCCTGACTGCCGTTATCCTCCGGTCCGTCCTGCTTCTCCTGCTTTTGAGGCGGAGTGGGAGGCTGGGGCGGCGGCGCATCCTCCCGCCTCCGGTGGGGCAGAACATAGAGCGCCGCCTCTTTCAAGTCCTCGGTGGTGATATGCGCCCGGCCCGCCCAGGCCGCGGCGGCGGCGGCGGTGCGGGCCAGCACCAGTTCGCAGCGGTTGCCCTCCGCCCCGGCCTGAGCGGCGTACTGGGCGGACAGGCGGCGAACGGGTTCGTCAAGTTCCATTTGCGCCGCCAGCTCTTTTGCCCGGGCGATTCGTTTGCTGAGCGCGGCGCTCTCCCCCTCCCATTGGGCGCGGAAGGCCGCCGGATCCCGCTCATAAGCCATGCGGCGGCGGATGATCTCCGCCCGCCGCTCCACATCCGGTTCTCCGGCCACACTTACGTACAGGCCGAAGCGATCCAAAAATTGCGGGCGCAGCCTGCCTTCCTCCGGGTTCATGGAGCCAACCAGGACAAAACGGCTGTCATGCCGGAAAGAGATTCCCTCCCGCTCCACCAGGTTCCTTCCGCTTGCGGCGGCACAGATGAGCGTGTTCACCACCCCGTCAGGCAACAGGTTCACCTCGTCTACGTAGAGAATATTGCCGTCCGCGCGCTCCAGAAGCCCGCCGGAGAAGGTCCGGACCCCCTCCCTCACCGCCCGCTCGAAGTCGATAGAACCCACCAGCATGTCCTCGGTAACGCTGAGGGGTAGGTCGATCACCTTCTGCTCCGTCAGCTCCGCCAGAGCCCGGACGATGGTGGACTTTGCCGTCCCCTTCTCTCCACACAGGACCACGCCCCCAATGCGGGGCTCAATCAGGTTATAGATGAGGGCGCGTTTTACCTGCTCCTGCCCTACGACGGCGGAAAACGGATACCGTTCATTCATCCAGCACACGCTCCCAATCCTGGGGCAGGCCGTCGGCGGTGTCAAAAGGCAGGCGGCGCATCCGGTGGCCAAGCACCATGGGAGCCACCCGGATCAGGTGGTCCCGCCGCGCTTCTCCCGCGTCCTCGAAGGCGGCCAAGGTACAGGCCGCTTTCAAAAGCGTGATGTCCGCCCGGTGCCCGTCCACCTGGAGCGCTACGCCGACTTTAGCCGCGTCCCAATACAGCTTATCCGGAATATTCACGGCGTTCAGCCGCGCTTGAGCAGCGCGGACCTTCTCCTTTAGTTCCCGCTGTTCCCGCTCCCACCGCCGACAGAAATCGGCGGGATCTTTCTCGTAGTCCACGCGGCGGCGGATGAGCTCCGAACGCAGGGAGATGTCCTGCTCCCCCCGTATTTCCACCACCAGACCGAACCGGTCCAGCAGCTGGGGCCGCAGATCTCCCTCCTCCGGATTCATGGTGCCGACCAGCACAAACCGGGCGGGATGGCTGTAGCTGACTCCCTCCCGCTCCACGGTGTTCACCCCCATGGCGACGCTGTCCAGCAGCACGTCCACAATATGGTCGTCCAGCAGATTGATCTCGTCCACGTAGAGGATGTTGCCGTTGGCCCGGGCCAGTAGCCCTGGCTCAAAGACCTTCTCCCCCTTTTTGATGGCCTGCTCCATATTCAGCGAGCCCACCACCCGGTCTTCAGTGGAACTGACGGGCAGTTCCACCACCCGGCGGGTATACACAACGGTTTTCCACTGTGTTTTTTGCGCGCATTCTTCGCACAGCGCTCCGCTGTCCGGACGGCAGTGGAAAAGGCACCCCTCCACCACCTCTACCTGCTCCAGGAGCTCGGTGAGGCCTCGGACAGCGGTGGATTTGGCGGTGCCTTTCTCTCCCCGGATGAGGACGCCTCCTAAGGCTGGGTTGATAAGATTGAGGATCAGAGCCAGCTTCATCTGTTCCTGACCCACGATTGCGGTGAACGGATATGGATGGTCCATAGAGCATTTCTCCTTGTCATTTTGTTCTCGCCAGATGTCCGGGCCTAGGACTTCAAAGCAATAGAAATAAGGGTCCGGCGAACCTGCTGCATGGAGGTATGATGGGAGCAGGTTTCCCGCCTGCATATTTTTTCGAAAAAAGAATAGGAATTGCTCCGGCATCATAACGGAGGAGCGCACCCGGCAGGGCCCCCTACTGCCCTGCCGGGCCGCTTTCTCCCAAAAGGGAAAGAGCGCTTCAACGCTTCCGGCAAAAGAAGTGAAGTCTGCTGATGCAGACCTTGCGCCGAAAGCGGCGTCTTGAAGCCAGTCAAACCATGCCGCACGCGCCATGGAAAAATGGAAAGGGCGTGGCAGACCAATGTCTGCCACGCCCCGCTTTTTGCGTGAACCTATAACTAAATTTCGCCCCATGACCTTCCCGGTCTGGGGGAATAACCATGTCACCTGTCTTCTGACTCATGCATTGGGGTATGCCTATACCTACGCCTGCTGCCATGCCTTCTCCGGGTCGTCCCGAATGGCTGCTTTCTGCTTCGACAACAGACTCCTGCAAACACAGCAGCGGGAGCTGTACTGGATTTAAACCAGTTTCCTCTCCACGCCCGCCGACAGCGGGCATGGAATGTAACATGCCTGATAATATAAAATTGTAAATTTCCAAACTTGCGTCTCATTATATACCACTTCAACAGAATGTCAAGAGAGAACACAAAATATTCACGGAAAAGACGAATGCGATTCTATTTGACTTGAAATCACCGAAAAGGAATGGTATAATATTTTTCACTTTACCATGTCCTTCTCTATAAGGGGTATCCGTGTCAGAAAAAAGAGACGAGATAGCATTGTAACTTTAAGCGGAAATCATCAACGTCAATCACAGCCTTGCCTACCGAGCCACAGAAGCAGGGGACATGGAGCTGCATGTCACGACACCGAAGACAAGGGCGGGCATCCGCATCATTCCGATGTTCAACGATGTGAAGCGAACCTTGTTGGCCGAGCGGCTGAAGCAGATGGAGAAGGAAAAGAAAATCGAATCCTTCGCTAACCTTGAGGGCAAAATCAAGATAAGCTGAAACTTTACCACAAACCATAGGATGTACTGTGCAACACTAAGCAACGATATGCCGAGAAAGTTGAGAAACCCACATGAATAGCAACGATTTGACAACTTATGTAACGGTATGCGATAATAGGAAAACAATTCTCCACGATGAAGCCCCTGGATTAAAAAGAGATAGCATACCTGGGGGAAATCCCCCAGGTATGCTTTTCTGCGTTTAAAATTCCGGCTTTTGCCATTCAGGAGGTGCGTCCTGTGCTGCGCGCTTTTTCCCTGTGGCTGCGCGACCGGCTGATCCGCAGCCGAACCCTCAACGCCACCCGTATCGTGGCCGCCTCTTTTGCCGTAATGATTCTGACCGGCGCGCTACTGCTCACCCTCCCCGCCGCATCCCGCTGCGGAGAGAGCGCGGGATTTTTCACCGCCTTGTTCACCGCTACCTCTTCCACCTGTGTCACCGGTCTGGTACTGGTCGATACCTGGACCCAGTGGTCCCTGTTCGGGCAGGCCGTTATTTTGGTTATGATCCAACTGGGTGGGCTGGGCTTCATGACTGTTCTAACCCTGGTCTCCCTCGCCCTGCGGCGGAGAATCGGCCTGTCCGAACGGCTGATTATGGTCTCCACCCTCAACCTCAACGACATGGACGGGGTAGTGCGGGTGGTCCGCCACGCTCTGATGGGCACGTTTCTCATGGAAGGAATCGGGGCGCTGCTGCTGTCTGCCCGGTTTGTTCCGGAATTCGGACTGGCTCAGGGCGTGTGGTACGGCGTATTTCACGCGGTTTCCGCTTTCTGCAACGCGGGCTTTGACCTGCTGGGCGGCCGGGGCGGGCCCTTTGCCAGCCTGACCCCCTTCAACAGCGACCCGATTGTACTGTGCACCGCCGCAGCTCTGGTCGTCATAGGCGGCCTGGGCTTTTTCGTGTGGGAGGACATATGGACTCACCGCAGCTGGAAACGCCTGTCCGCCTACAGTAAGCTGGTGCTCATCCTCACCGGCCTGCTGATTTTCACGGGGGCCGCCTTTTTCTTGGTGGAGGAATTCCACAATCCCGCCACTCTGGGGGAGATGCCCCTGGGGCAGAAGCTGCTCAACGCTCTGTTTCAGTCCGTCACCTTGCGCACAGCGGGATTCGACGCCATCGGACAGGGGGGGCTTACCCAGAGCAGCAAAGCCTTTTCCCTGATCTTCATGCTCATCGGCGGCTCCTCCGGCTCCACGGCCGGGGGGATTAAGACCGCTACTGCGGCGGTGCTGCTCCTGGCCCTGCGGGCAGGACTTACCGGGCGGGAGCAGGTCGTCTTTCGGGGCCGTGCCATCCCTTACCGCCGGGTCCTCAACGCCATGACTTTGGTTCTGGTGGTGCTTTTTCTATTCTTCGGCGCGTCTATCGCCATCTCCACTATGGAGGGACTGCCCTATTTGGACTGCGCCTATGAGGCGGCCTCCGCACTGGGCACCGTGGGCCTCTCCTGCGGCCTGACACCGGGGCTCTCCCCGGCCTCCCAGGGGCTCATTATCCTGCTGATGTACCTGGGCCGGGTCGGCATTCTCTCCTTCTCCATTGCCTTCACCACCCGTACCCGCTATCCCGCTAAGCTGCGGTATCCGGAAATGGACATTGTAATCGGTTGATACCCTCCGGACAGAGATCGGCCGTATGCCGCAATTGCGCGCATCTTCCGCCGCGGCGCTGTGGGAGCCGCCCTGCTGCGAGCCACCCGCCACCCAAAAAACAAGGAGTGATCCCATGAAAACCTTTGTCGTGATCGGCCTGGGCCGCTTTGGCTCCGCCGTCGCCGCCGAGTTGTCTGATCTGGGCCACGAGGTGCTGGCGGTGGACCAATCCGAGGAATATGTACAAGCCATAGCCAGCCATGTGACCCACGCCGTGGCCGGGGACGCCCGCGACCCGGCGGTGCTGCGGGCTCTGGGGGTGCGCAACTATGACTGCGCCATTGTGGCTGTGGGGGAGGACGTGGGCAATTCCGCCCTAATTACACTCAACCTGAAAGAGCTGGGGGTTTCCCAGGTCATCTGCAAGGCCAAAAGCCATGTCCATCGCCGGGTACTGGAAAAAATCGGCGCCGACCGGGTGGTCTTTCCCGAGCACGAGGTGGGCGTTAAGCTGGCCCAGGGGCTGAGTAGCTCCAATGTACTGAACTTTATTGAACTCAGCGAGGATTTTGGCATCGTTGAAACCGCCATTCCCAGAGCCTGGCATTTTAAGACCATCAAGGAACTGGACGTGCGGGCCAAATACCGGGTCAACATTATCGCCATGCGCAAGGGCAAGGACGGGGCCCTCAATGTGGCCCCCGGGCCGGACTATGTGATGGAGCCCGGCGACGCCGCAGTAGCCCTGGGCCGGACCGAGGACGTCAACCGGCTCCAGGATTTGGAATAGGAGGGCTCCATGGAGCAAGTCACCAGCCGGCACAACCCTCTGTGCGCCCACTTCCGCAAGCTGGCCGCCTCCCGCGCCTACCGGGAAGAATGCGGGGAGTTTCTATGCGACAGTCCCAAGCTCCTCCAGGAGGCGCTGCTGTGGGGCACTGGCGTGCGTACGGTCCTTTTCACCCAGGGAGTCCATCTGCCGCCCTTGGACAGCGCGGTACGCCTGGTCCAGGTCAGCCGCAGCGTCATGGAGGCTGTCAGCCCCATGCAGGCCCCGCAGGGGGTAGTGTTCTCCTGCCGGATGGCAGACAACGCCCCTCCGCCCACCCTGGAAGCGGGCCGGTACTTAGTGCTGGACAGCGTTCAGGACCCCGGCAACGTGGGCGCGATTCTGCGCACGGCGGACGCCTTTGGCTGCAAAGCGGTGTTTCTTCTCCCCGGCTGCGCGGACCTCTACAATCCCAAGACGCTGCGGGCCGCCATGGGAGCCCATTTCCGGGCGCTCCACTGGCACTGCACCCTGGAGAAAACCGCTTCTCTTCTCTCCCGCGCCGGCATTCCCCTTTACGCCGCCGCCCTGCGGGAGGACACGGTGGATCTGCTCTGCACAGACCTGTCCAACGCCGCCGTCGCCATCGGCAGCGAAGGCCGTGGAATCTCTCCTCAGGCGCTGGCTCTGTGTGAAAAAACCATTAAAATTCCCATGTCTCCCCAGTGCGAGTCCTTGAACGCCGCCGTCGCGGCGGCGGTGGTCCTCTGGGAGGGATACCGCAAAACCCTATAGGCCGCGCAAAACTCTGCATATTAACTCCATCGACCGGATATCAAATAAAAAGGAGGTGGACGGCGTGGCCGTTTTGAACTGTCTTTTGTGGCTCACCACCCGGCCCTATCTGGGACCCGGCACGGCCCAGGCGCTCATCGCGCATTTCGGTTCCGCAGAGGCGGTCTATTTTGCCGATCCTGCGGAATATGATATGCTGCGCCTCCCCCGCGGTCTGAAAGAAGGTCTGCGGGACAAGTCTATGGACAGCGCCGAACGCATTTTGGCCGACTGCGACCGGCTGGGCCTGTGGATCATCACCCACCAGGACGCAGCCTACCCCGAGCGGCTTCAGCAGCTCAAGGACTATCCCCTGGTGCTCTATGGCAAAGGAAAGCAGTTCCGCTTCGATGAAGAGGCGGCCATTGCCATCGTAGGCACCCGTTCCTGCACGCCCTACGGCGAAGCGCTCGCCGGACGCATCGGGCAGGAGCTGGCCCACGCCGGGGCCCTGGTGGTCTCCGGCATTGCCGAGGGAATCGACGCCTGCGCCCTGCGGGGTGCGCTGAAAAGCGGCGGAAGGGTCGTCTCTGTGCTGGGCGGCGGTATCGACGTCATCTATCCCGCAGAAAACCGCTGGCTCTACCAGGACGTGGCCGCCGCGGGAGCACTCATCTCTGAATATCCTCCCGGCACCCGGCCTCAGGGCCCTAACTTTCCCATTCGCAACCGTATTATCAGCGGCCTGTCCCTAGGCGTGGTGGTCGTGGAAGCCCCCGAGCGCAGCGGCGCGCTTATCACCGCCCGCCGGGCCCTGGATCAGGGCAGGGATGTATTCGCCGTCCCCGGTCCGGTAGACGCTCCCGCCAGTGCGGGCACCAACGGCATCATCAGCCGGGGAGAGGCCAAGCTCGTTCGCACCGCGCGGGATATTTTAGAGGAATACACCGGAAATTTCCCCCACAGGCTGCGCCTTGACGTCCCTCCGTCCGGAGAGGGTGCAGACCGCCGGCGGACAGCCGCCTCCGTGCCTAGTCCCGCCTTACGTGTGAAGCCGGAGGCCGCGGCGTCTGCCGGGCCGGCCCTCCCCCTCCGCCCCCAGCGGGAGCTGGAGACCTTGGGAGACGAACAGCGGGATATCTTTTTGCAGCTCTCCCAGCATCCCCTGGTTCCAGACCAACTGGTGGAACTGACCGGCGTTCCCGCCCGCCGGGTGAACGCCGCCTTGACCGTCTTACAGGCCAGCGGCTATATTGAAGAGCTTCCGGGCAGGCGCTTTTGTGCTGCTGTCCGTTTTGAGCAAGTAAAGTGAAGGAGCAATCGCTGTGGCAAAATCAAATCTGGTGATCGTGGAATCACCGGCGAAAGCGAAAACCATCGGCAAATACCTGGGTCCCGGCTATGAAGTAAAGGCCTCTATGGGCCATGTGCGGGACCTTCCCAAGAGCAAGCTGGGCGTAGATGTAGAGGCTGGCTTTCAGCCGGACTATCAGCCCATCAAAGGGAAGGAAGAAATTATCACCGACCTGAAAAAGGCCGCTAAAAAGAGCGAGCGCGTCTTCCTCGCCACCGACCCGGACCGGGAGGGAGAGGCCATCTCCTGGCACCTGAAGGAGCTGTTGGACATTCCCGACGACAAGACTTACCGGGTTACCTTTAATGAGATCACCAAAAAAGTGGTGGGGGACGCCATCGCCCACCCACGCTCCATTGATATGGACTTGGTCAACGCCCAGCAGGCCCGGCGGGTGTTGGACCGCATTGTGGGTTATCAGATTTCCCCTCTGCTGTGGAAAAAGATCCGCCGGGGGCTGTCCGCAGGACGGGTACAGTCGGTGGCCGCCCGGCTGGTGTGCGAGCGCGAGGAGGACATCCGCGCCTTTACGCCCCAGGAGTACTGGTCCCTGGACGTGGATTTAGAGCGCATCGCCCCCAACCTGGGCCGCTTTAAGGCCAGCTTTCACGGCCGGGAGAAAAAGATGGAGTTGGGCAGTGAGGAGCAGGTGGAGGCAGTAGTTCAGGCCGTCAAAAACGCGCCCTTCACGGTCAAGGGCGTCAAACGGCAGGATAAGCTGCGCAATCCCGCCCCACCCTTTATCACCTCCACCCTCCAGCAGGAGGCCAGCCGCAAGCTGAACATGACCCCCCGCCGCACCATGTCCATTGCCCAGCAGCTCTACGAGGGAATTGACATCGCCGGAGAGGGCGCCGTGGGTCTGATCACCTATATGCGTACCGACTCCCTGCGCCTGTCCGACGAGGCCACTGCCGCCGCCAGAGAATTTATTCTCTCCCGGTACGGCGCAGACTACTACCCCGGCAAGCCCCGCGTCTATAAGACCAAGTCCGGCGCCCAGGACGCCCACGAGGCCATCCGCCCCTCCGATGTGCGTCTGGTCCCAGAGGAGATTAAAAAAGATCTGACCGCTGAGCAGTATAAGCTCTATAAGCTCATCTGGAGCCGGTTTTTGGCCTGTCAGATGGCCAGCGCCGTGTACGACAGCGTATCCATCCAGGTAGAAAGCGCCGGATACACCTTCCACGCCAGCCACTCGGCCCTGAAATTCTCCGGCTATACCGCCGTATATGTGGAGGGCAAGGACGAGGAGGAGCAGGCGCAGCACTCCCCTCTGCCCGATCTGAAAGAGGGGGAGAGCCTGAAGCTCTTGGGTGAGGAGCGTCAGCAGCATTTCACCCAGCCGCCCCCCCGCTACTCCGAGGCCACTCTGATCCGCGCCCTGGAGGAAAAGGGCATCGGGCGCCCCTCCACCTACGCGCCCACCATCTCTACCATCCTGGACCGTGAATACGTAGTCAAAGAGGGCCGCAATCTCCGCCCCACCCCCCTGGGCCAGGTCGTCAACGGCCTGATGAAGGAAAAGTTTACCGATATTGTGGACACCGCCTTCACCGCTCAGATGGAGGAGCAGCTGGACCAGGTGGAAACCGGCAAGGTGGAGTGGAAAAGCCTGCTGGGCCAGTTCTACGGCGGCTTTTCCGTGGAACTAAAGAAAGCTGAAAGCGAGCTGGATGGGGAGCGCATTAAAGTGCCCGACGAGGTCTCCGATGTGATCTGCCCCAAATGCGGGAAAAACCTAGTATTCAAATCGGGCCGGTTTGGGCGCTTTCTGGCCTGCCCCGGCTGGCCGGAGTGCGACCACACCCAGCCGATTGTCATCGAAATGCCCGGCAAATGCCCTCAGTGCGGAGGAAAAATTTTCAAAAAGACCTCCAAACGCGGGTATACCTACTATGGCTGTGAAAACAACTCCAATAAGGACGAGGAGCGGCGCTGTGGCTTTATGACCTGGGATGTGCCCGTCAAAGACAACTGCCCGGAGTGCGGACATACCCTGTTCAAGAAGTCCGGGCGCGGCTTTAAAAAACCCTTCTGCATCAATCCCGGCTGTCCCAGCTTCCTGCCGGAGGACCAGCGGGGCTACCGGAAAAAGGCCGCCGCCGAAACACCGGAAGACGGCGCTCCTCCTCAGGAGGAGCCCAAGCAGGCCAAACGAACCGCCGCCAAAAAGACCCCAGCAGGCGCCAAATCCACGCCGGCGAAAAAAAACACCGCCAAAAAAACTGCCGCGAAAGGGGCATCCGCCCCTAAAAAATCCACTCCGGCAAAGAAAACTACAGCGAAAAAAACGGCTCAGCCGTAAATCTGCCATTGCGCCGCCCACCGTGGGCAGTCTGATAGGAGAAGTCTATGGAAGCTGTTACCGTCATTGGCGCAGGTCTCGCCGGGTGTGAAGCCGCCTGGCAGCTGGCCCAGCGGGGCATTCCCGTAAGCCTGCGGGAGATGAAGCCTGAAAAAATGACCCCCGCCCATCACACCCCCTGGTTTGGGGAGCTGGTGTGCTCCAATTCCCTGCGCTCCGACCAGTTGGAAAATGCCGTGGGCCTTTTGAAGGAGGAGCTGCGCCGCCTGGGGTCCCTGATTCTCTCCTGTGCCGATGAGCACCGGGTGGAGGCCGGCGGGGCCCTGGCAGTGGACCGCCATGGCTTTGCCCAGGCCGTCACCCGGCACATTTGCTCTCACCCGCTCATCACCGTCATCCGGGGGGAGGTTACCGCCCTTCCCCCGCAGGGACCGGTTATCGTGGCCTCCGGCCCCCTCACCTCCCAGCCCCTATCCCAGGCGATCGGAGCGCTCTTTCCCGAAGGGCGGTATCTGCACTTTTTTGACGCCGCCGCCCCCCTGGTGAGCTTTGAGAGCGTGGACATGGACTGCGCCTTTTTCGCCTCCCGGTATGACAGGGGAACCCCGGATTACATCAATTGCCCCCTGACCGAGCAGGAGTACGACGCTTTCTGGGAGCAGCTGTGCACCGCTCAACAGGCCCCCGTCCACGGCTTTGAGGACAAGCAGGTCTTTGAGGGCTGCATGCCTGTCGAGGTTATGGCCCGGCGGGGAAAGCAGACCCTCTGCTACGGCCCGCTGAAGCCCCGGGGCCTGCGGGATCCCAAAACCGGAGCGGAGCCCTTTGCTGTCGTACAGCTGCGCCGGGACAACGCCGAAGGGTCTATTTACAATCTGGTCGGCTTTCAGACCCACTTGAAATGGCCGGAGCAGAAGCGGGTGTTTTCCATGATTCCCGCCCTGAAAAACGCAGAATTTGTCCGCTATGGAGTCATGCATCAGAATACCTATTTGGATTCTCCCCGGCTGCTGGACCGGTACTACTGCTTCAAGGCCCAACCCCGGATTATGTTCGCCGGACAGATCACCGGGGTGGAGGGCTATGTGGAATCCACCGCCTCAGGCCTGCTCTGCGCTCTGGAGCTCTCCCGCCGGCTGGCGGACAGGCCGCCCCTGGACCTCCCCCAGGAGACCGCCACCGGTGCGCTGGCCCTCTATATCAGCAACGAGAGTGTGACCGATTTTCAGCCTATGAACATCAATTTTGGTATCATCCCGCCTCTGGACTGCCGCGTAAAGGGAAAGCGGAACAAAAACGCCGCGCTGTCCAAGCGGGCGCTGGAGGCCCTGGAACAGGCCCTTTCTTAGGGCTCCCGCAGAAAGAAGGAATACGCATGAAAATTATCCTAGACGCCATGGGCGGCGATCACGCCCCCCTATCCAATATCCAAGGCGCTCTGGCCGCCATCAAGGAGCTGGGAGCTCAGGTAGTCCTGGTGGGCCGGGGGGAGCAGCTGCTGTCCCTGCTCAAGCAGGAGGGGTTGGACGATCTGCCCGCCGGACTGGAAATCGCCCACGCATCCCAGGTGGTGGATATGGAGGACGACCCCGCCACCGCCTTCCGCGCCAAAAAGGACTCCTCGCTCACCGTGGGGCTGGAGCTGCTGAAAAACGGCGGCGGGGACGCCTTTGTCTCCGCCGGAAGCACAGGCGCGCTCCTCTCCGCCGCCACCCTGCTGGCCAAACGCATTCGGGGTATCCGCCGGGCAGCTATGGCCCCCGTCATCCCCACCGGAAACGGCGCGGCCGTGCTCATCGACTGCGGCGCCACTGCAGAATGTACCCCGGAATATCTGCTTCAGTTTGCTTTCATGGGTTCTTATTACGCAAAAAAGGTGCTGGAACGCCCCAGGCCCCGGGTAGGGCTGCTGAACATCGGCGCGGAGCCCACCAAGGGCGCCAACCTCCAGCGGCAGGCTTACGTTTTACTGGAGCAGGCCCACCGGGATGGGCGCATCCACTTCATCGGCAACGTGGAGGCCCATGACGCGGTGAAGGGCGCGGCCGACGTGATCGTCGCCGACGGTTATTCCGGCAACATCTTCTTAAAAACGATGGAAGGCGCCGGAAGCTTTATGGGAAAACAGCTCAAATCCATGTTCAAGAAAAACCTGATGACCAAGCTGGCCGCGGTGATGGTCGCTGACGGCATTCGGGATTTCAAAAAGCTCATGGATTCCAGCGAGGTCGGCGGCACTCCCCTGCTGGGCATCTCCAGGCCGGTCATCAAGGCCCACGGCTCATCGGACAGCTATGCTATCAAAAACGCCATCCGGCAGGCCATGGCTTTTGCCGGCTCCGGCCTAATCGAAGACATCACAGAAAATGTGTCTTATATGCGCCTTCCTGTAGAGAAAGCGGAAAAAATTTGAGATACCTATTGACACGGCGGTAAAACTTGCCTATTATCATAGTGCAAGCATGATCCCGTTTGAATGCGCGGGGAGTGATGGGAGAAGATGAGCATGATTTTTGAGAAAATCGCCTCCATTTTGGCGGAACAGTTTGGCGTAGATGCGGACACCATTTCGATGGAGACCTCTTTTGAGGACCTGGGCGCCGATTCCTTGGATGTAGTTGAGGTCACTATGGCCTTGGATGAAACCTTTGGTATCGGCGAGATGGAGGAAGAGGATATAAGCGGCATCTCCTGCGTGGCCGACCTGGTCCGCTTCATCAGCGCAAAACTGGAAGATTAAAAACTGCATACGGCCGGAAGCCCCGCTGGCGAGCGGGGCTTCCGGCCGTAAATGTGGAGCTTCCCAGGCACGCAACCAAGGAGGAAAAAGGCCATGGAGGAACTGGAAAAAAAGTTAGGTTACCATTTTGAAAATCCCGCTTTACTGGAAAACGCGCTGACCCACAGCTCCTATGCCAATGAAAATAAAGCAAAGGGGCTTCAGAGCAACGAGCGGTTAGAATTTTTAGGTGATTCTGTGCTGGGCATGGTGGTGGCGGACTACCTGTACCGGACCCATCCCGGCCTGCCGGAGGGAGACCTGACCCGTACCAGGGCCGCTCTGGTGTGTGAAAGCAGTTTGGCAGAGGTCGCCCAACAGCTTCAGCTGGGCTTCTTTTTAAAACTGGGCCGCGGCGAGGACGCCGGCGGCGGGCGCACCCGGCCCTCCATCGTAGCCGATGCCGTGGAGGCCGTGCTGGCGGCAGTCTATTTGGACGGAGGGATCGGTTCTGCCCGGAAAATCATCCGCCGTTTCATTTTAGATCGCGAAAGCGAAAAGGGCACCAGCCGGGACTTTAAAACCACCCTGCAGGAGCTGGTCCAGCGGGAGAGCGGCCAGGTGCTCAGCTACCGCCTTACCGGAAGCGAGGGACCCGACCACGCCAAGACTTTCTCTGTCGAGGTGGATTTAAACGGCGCTCCCATTGGTCAGGGCCGGGGCCACAGCAAAAAAGAAGCCGAGCAGATGGCCGCCAAAGCGGGCATCCAAAAACTTCAGCAGTAACGGGCGCCGCCATGCCAGAGGACAAGCTGAGCGCCGCTGAAGCGCGCGTCGTGCAGACGCTGACCAATTCTGGAATCTATCTTCTGAATAACTCAATTATTCATTTTACAGCGCAGGATAGACCGGCTGCGCTTCTCTCCGTCTCCAATATGCAGACGGCCATGGAACTGCTGCTGAAATCTTACATCTGCCGCCTGTACCATTTCGAAGACATTCTCCTGCCAAAATCCCAGAGTGTCCGCAGAAAAAATTCCACGCTGTATTTACAGGATTTGGCCGCCGGCCGCGTCAAAACCATAGGCTTTCAGGAGCTCAAGCAGTTTTTGAGAGAGCGGGGCGACATTTTTTCTCCCGTGATTGACGAGGGCTGCTGCCCCTGTTTTGGTCTGGAGTACGACTATCTTGAAGGCTGTTTCGACAAATTCCAGTCCATCCGAAACGCCTTTTTTCACTTGGGCATTGAGACCTCCGACGCGGACAGCCGGTGGCTGGAAGCCGACTATTTCTCCATGCTGACGTTGTTTATCTCCCTGCTGTTGCGGGAAATCGACGCGCTGGATCGCTCGTCCGCCCACGGTGTGCCGGATTATTCCAGCACTCTATCCTCCGTGGGGGGCGACATGCTGTGGCAGACACCGATGGATCTTCTTCAAAAGCACCTCTCCCTTTCCGCTATGGCGGCTCTGCGCCAAAACAGTCTTTTTATGAACAGCCTGTACGACTTCGCCGCAGACGCCTACCAAACCGACAGCTATACCTGCTCCCGCTGCGGCAGGGAAACCCTGTTTCTGGACGTATTCGACGGCTTCTCCAAATGCGTCAGCTGCGGCGACGTCTTTATGGCGGGTTATGCCGACTGTCCCTTGTGCCAATCAGAGCACACGGTGATTTTTGACCATCTCAACATCGCCATCAACCAAAATATCCTGCCCGGCTTCTGCTTTTCCTGCGCAAAACACCCCAAGGTATATCGATGCCCGGTGTGCGGGCTGGTCTATCCCTATTCCAGCCATCATCCCATTGCCGAACTGCACTTCCCCTGCTGTAAGAAGCACTTTCACGACCGGGAGATTGAGGCCTTCTATGACTGCTGATAACTCCAAAAAAGGCGTCTATGCGAGTGCGTCCGAACACTGCCAGTCTGACGCGCTGTTCTTTTTCGACGGCAGGCCCGCCGCACTTTCGCTGTATCAGGCACTGCTTGCGCGTATGCGGGGCATTTTCCCCACCCTATCCGTCCGCGTCCAGAAAAGTCAGATCAGCTTTTACGGCATGCATCTGTTCGCAATGGTATCCCTGCCCCGGCGCAAATGTGAAGCCGGCATTTTTGTGAGCTTTGGCTTTGGCCGCAGAGTGGACTCTCCCCGCATTTCCACGGCAACACAGCCTTATCCCGGCCGTTGGACCCATCACGTTCTTCTCTCGTCCCAGGCGCAGATTGACCGCGAATTCCTGGACTGGCTGCGGGAAGCGTGGGAATTTTCCGAGGAAAAGCGCAGGCGCGCTACATGATTTTCCCCTCGCACACAGCGAAACAGCAGCCCCAGATGATCTGCACGGCAGATCATCTGGGGCTGCTGTTTTACCTGCAATCTTTCGCTTACTTTCCCCGGTTAAAAATTTTAAAGATATCGTCGAAGGGGTCCTCCTCCACCGGCGCGGCCGAAGCGGGAGCGGCCTGCTTCTCCTCCTCTTCCTTCTTCTCCCCGGCGGCGGTGAAGGGCTTCGCCGGCATCCCATTCTCCATCTCGTCAAACTGCGTGGCGATGATAGTGATGCACACCTCGTCCTCCAAAGTCTCGTCGTAAATCACGCCCATATAGATCTTGGCGTCCGGATGCACCGCCTTCTGCACCATAGCCCCGGCGGCGTCCACCTCGTCCAGGCCGATGTCCATGGGACAGGTAAAATTAAGCAGCACGCCTTTTGCCCCATTGATGGAGCTCTCCAGCAGCGGGCTGGCAATCGCCAGCTTGGCCGCCTCGTCGGCCTTGTCCTTCCCTGCCGCCCGGCCCATGCCCATATGGGCCATACCCGCGTTTTTCATCACGGAGGTTACGTCGGCAAAATCCACATTGATGGCGCCCGTCTCCTTAATGATCTCAGAGATAGACTGCACCGCCTGACGCAGCACATCGTCGGCAATCTCAAAGGCGTTGGCCAGGGTGACTTTCTGGTCGGTGACATATTTAAGCTGCTCATTGGGAATAATCAGCAGGCTGTCCACCCGGCTGCGCAACTCCTCAATCCCCTTCTCCGCCTGAACCATTCGGTGCCGTCCTTCAAAATTAAACGGCTTGGTCACCACGCCCACGGTCAAAACGCCCATTTCCTTTGCAATATCCGCCACAATAGGTGCCGCGCCGGTGCCGGTGCCGCCGCCCATGCCCGCGGCGATAAAGACCATATCCGCATCTTCCAAAACCTTAGAAATGGCGCTGCGGCTCTCCTCGGCGGACTTGCGCCCCACCTCCGGGTCGCCCCCCGCACCCCAGCCGGCGGTGAGCTTTTCGCCCAGCTGGATTTTTTCTGTCGCGCTGGAGGCCAGCAGAACCTGTTTGTCCGTATTGGCCACCACAAATTCTACATCCTTAATCCCGGCCTTTACCATCCGATTGACCGCGTTATTTCCACCGCCACCGACGCCGATTACCTTAATTGTTACAAAATTATTCGGCCCGGTATCCAGTCCTATCGCCATAACTGCTCCTCCTATGTAAACAATTCATGCATTCTCTCTCTATCCCAACAGGGCACCTGCCTCAAGCGGGTCTCTCTCCGCTGCTCTCCGGCTCTACCGTCTGCTCCCCTGTTTGTACACGTCTTCTTATTTTATCCCTATTTTTTCTCCAGGTCAATAGCTCTCTACGGATTTCCGCAAAGTTTTGGAACATCCTCGTTCCAAAAACCACTACGGCGGCTAAGTAAAGCGGAATTCCCAAATTTTGTCCAATCCAGATGAGAAACGCGGCAATCACCGCGTTCCCTATGGCGCCGGATAAAAATACGCCTAATTCAAACTCCCCTTTCAGGCGGGCCCGCAGGCCGCCCAGGGCGGAATCCAGCGCCGCTAGCAGTCCCCCCGCCACATAGAGGGAATATTGGCTTGGAATTGTCCACGGTACAAGAGTGCCCACCGTCAATCCCGCCAACAGTCCAATCAGTTCCAGCATCAGCCCACCGCCTCACTTTCCAGCGGCTGGGCCGGGACAGCATAGCGCGGCTCCAGGCTGCCGCCGTATTTGGGCAGAAAAAGCAGATCGTTTATGCTCACCCGCACACTGATCCCCCACTGCCCCAGCACGTCTACCACGCCGTTGCGCATGGTCAGCGCGCCATAGAGGGTCGGGCCATCCCCAATGGCCATAATGACATAAGGGGCCGCGTAGCGCTTTCCATTGACCGTGACCACCGCGCCGGCACAGCGTATCTCGCTGGTGGCCAGCAGCCGTTCCCCATTGAGGGAGATGGCCTCTGCTCCGGCGGAGCGCAGCTCGTTCACCACCGACATGATGTCGTTGTCGTGGATCACATAGTCTGACTCATCCCCGGTGATATTGGCGGCGGCAGAATCCTCCATCACCACCGTCACTCCCGGCCCCTCCAAATCTACCAATCCCACCGCTATAGACAGCCGTTCCAGCTCCCCAAGCAGGGTCTCGCTCACCGCGCCGCTGGCGGCGGCCTCCTCCCGGTAGGCCGCCAGCTCCTGCCGGACTTGATCCAGCTGCCGCTCCAAATCCCGGTTCTGGTCCACCTCTTCGTTATACAGGGTCTGCAGCGTCTCCAGCCGGGCGGCGCTGGTTGCGTCTGCGGCGGCTGTGAGCTTCACGCTGCGCAGCTGTGCCGCCAAGAGGAAACCCACCACTGCGCACACCGCCATGACCGCCAGCTGGCCCCGTTTTCCTGTCTTCGTCATGCCGGTCCCTCCCCCTGTGCCGGGCTCTGTGCGGGTACGGGCTCCGGCTCCGCCTCCGGACTGCCGCTGCCGGGAAGCCACCGGTTCGGCTGCAGGTTTCCCTGGCGGCTGCCAATGCTCAGGTCCAACGTGCCCGTACGCGCCAACCCCCGCTGGTCCATCGTCTCCAGCGCCAATTTGAGCTGATAAGTCAACTCTGTAAAGTCCCCGTTCATGGGCATAACGACCGTCAGCTCCGCTCCATAGCCAAACCGGATCTTGCTGGAGGAGCTCACGTCAATAAAACCCGTCAGGCTCCCCGTCATACCCCGGGCCCGGACGGCCATTAAAAATGCGCTCAGGCACTCCAGCTTGGCCTTCTGCTCCTCCGGCACCTCCAGCTTAGCGCCTATCGACGGCTCCAGCGGCTCCAGCCCCAACACCTCCGCACGGCCCTCCGCCAGGGAGGCGTCCCCCTGCTCCAGCACCTTGCACCGGGCATCCAACAAACAGCTGCCGCCGCTGGTGTAGATGGCGGCCATGACGCCGCTCTCCCGCACCTCGATAATCAGAGTATCCGGAGGCCGGCGGCTGATCGCAATCTCATCCACATAGGGCAGCTGGGTCAGAATCCGGTCCACAATTCGGTTTTTATTCAGGCCATACAGGTTGTCCCCCTGCTCAACCCCAGCCGCCTGAATGATCTCCGCCTCGTTGTACCGGCTGTTTCCGGTAACCAGGACGGTATCCACTCGGAAAAATACCAGGCAGCCCAACAAAATAGCGGAAAAAATGAGCAGCACAGACAGCAGTTTATAGAGAAAGCCGAAGCGTCCCCTATCCCGCCGCCGTGTGTGCCTGCTCCTTCTTGCCGCCATCCTGTAATGCTCCTATCTTTTTTCCTATTATTGTATCAGGTTCTTTTCAAGAAATCGTTAAGGATTCCTTACAAATTTCTCTGCGGCTCCAAAAGACCTCAGACCCGCCGGATGCGCGCTCCCAAGCCGCTCAAGGCTCCCTCCAGGTCCTGATAACCCCGGTCTATATGATGCAGTCCGGTGATCCGGCTCTCCCCTTCCGCTCCCAGGGCGGCCACCACCAGCGCAGCTCCGCCCCGCAGGTCGGAGGCCTTTACTTGGGCCGCGTGAAGGCGGGGCACGCCGTACACCACCGCCACCCGGCCCTCCACCCGGATATCCGCGCCCATGCGGGAGAGCTCATCTACATGGCGGTAACGGCTTTCAAACATATTTTCCACAAATACCGTACATCCGCTCCCCCTCGCCAGCGCCGCCATCAGCGGCGCCTGAGCATCGGTGGGAAAGCCCGGATAGGGGGCCGTGCGCACCGGGCGCACCCCCCGCAGAGGCGCGCTGTGCAAAAAGACCCGGTCCGGCCCGCTTTTCACCGCGCACCCCGCTTCCTTCAGCACGGCGGTAACAGTGGACAGGTGGCGGTAGTCCACCCCCGTAACCTCTACCTGTCCCCCCGCCGCCGCAGCTGCGGTCAGGTATGTAGCGGCCACAATGCGGTCTCCTATCACGGTGTGTTCTCCGCCGTGGAGCGCCTGGCCGCCTCGGATCACAATTACCGAACTCCCCGCTCCCCTTACATCGGCCCCCAGCTGCCGCAGGAATGTCTGCAAATCCACAATCTCCGGCTCCCGGGCGGCGTTTGTGATCGTAGTTGTGCCCCGGGCGGCGGCGGCGGCCAGCATAATATTTTCCGTGGCTCCTACGCTGGGAATGGACAGCACAATATCGGCCCCGCTTAAAGGCCCTGTGCAGTGCAGTCCCCCTCCGCTCTCATCAATCTGCGCCCCCATGGCCCGGATAGCCGCTAGGTGCAGGTCGATCGGCCGGGGGCCCAGCTCGCATCCGCCAGGGGCGCACAGATCCGCCCGGCCCATGCGCCCCAGCACCGCCCCCAGGAAAATCACTGACGAGCGCATCTCCCGCATCAGATTGTCCGGCACATCCCAGCCGGTGGGCGCGCCGGCGTCTACCGTCACCATCTCCCCCTGCCGGGCCACCCGGCACCCCAGATGGCGCAGAATGTCCAGAGACGCCGTCACATCGGACAGGTCCGGGCAGTTGTGTATGACGCACTCCTCCGGCGAGAGCAGACAGGCCGCTAAAATGGGCAGCACGCTGTTTTTCGCCCCGTGTACCCGCACGGAGCCGTCTAGAGGGTTCCCACCCTCCACGATATAAGCACTCATAGGGTCCTTCCTCCGCAGCATATTGGTCTTAGGACCTATATTCACAGCTGCCATGCACCGTCCGCCCAGTTCTCCTGTGCAGGATTTTCCGGCTGCACACGCCATGCCGGCTGTGAATACAGGAGCTTCCCATAAACCATCCTATGCGCGGGGAAGCCGAAGCGTTAAGCGCGAACCAACCCCCGCAAAACTGTATAGATCTGCTCCGCCGCGTCGGGCGAGGCCATCTCGCGCAAAGCGCGGCTCATATTTTCCCGGCCCTCCCGGTCCTTCAGCAGGCCCTCAATCGTCTCGTAGAGTTTCTTTCCGGAGGACTCCCCCTCTGGAAGAAGGACCGCCCCGCCGGCATTGGCAAGCACCCTGGCATTTTTCGTCTGGTGGTCCGCCACTACATTGGGGGAGGGCACCAACACGGCCGGCCGCGCAAGGGCCGCCACCTCCGCGATAGTCGAGGCCCCCGCCCGGCACAGCACCAGGTCCGCCGCCGCCATGACCAACGGCATGTCATAGATGTATTCCCGCACGTCCAGTTCCGGACGCTGGAACAGATCCACTCCTTTTGCCTTCAGTCCGCTGAGCACCGCCTGATAATCCCGGCCTGCCCCGTGGATGTGCCGGAAAGGGACCCCGGCGGCCCACTCCAGGGCTATGCAGTCCACCATCTGCGCGTTCATGGCCTGTGCGCCCAGGGACCCCCACACCGACACCACCAGCGCCCGCCCGTCGTCGATCCCCAGCTTAGCCCGCGCCTCCTTGCGGGTATAGCGGAAAAACTCCCCCCGCACCGGCGTACCCGTAACAATAACCTTAGAGGGATCCTCATAGTGGGCCCGGCTTTCCTCAAAGCCTACCATTACCTTGTCTACCACTTTTGACAGGGCCTTTGTCGTCAGTCCCGGTACGGCGTTGGACTCGTGAACCGCAGTGGGAATGCCCCGCGCAGCCGCCGCATGGACCACCGGAAAAGAGGCATACCCGCCGGTACCCACCACCAGATCCGGCTGGAAGCGGTCCAGAATGCCGTTGGCCTGCTTTTTGGATTTATTCATGTTGAGCAGAGTCCTTACATTGTGCCCAATGGCGGCCGGAGTCAGCGACCGGCGGAAATTTGTGATGGTCACCGTCTCAATCTCATAGCCCTCCTTGGGCACCAGGCGCTCTTCCATCCCGCCATCCGCCCCCACAAAGAGCACCCCGCATCCGCTCTCCCGCTCCTGAAACAGCCGCGCCAGGGCTACCGCCGGATTGATATGTCCCGCGGTTCCGCCGCAGGTAAAGAGGATATTCATCGTCCACACTCCTAATGGCAAGTTCAAATCCGCGGCAGCCGCCGCCAAAACAGGCCGCTACCCCTGCTTCGCTGCTGGAATCTGCCGGGACACCGCCAAAACAATTCCCATTTCCGCCAACTGGATCATCAGCGCCGTGCCCCCGTAGCTGAAAAAGGGCAGGGAGATGCCCGTAGTGGGCAGAAAGTTGGTTACAACCGAGATGTTCAAAAACACCTGCACCGCCAGCAGAGTGGTAATGCCTACCACCACCAGAGCCCCGAACCGGTCCCGGGCGTGCAGGGCGATCCAGTACCCCCGGACAATCAGCAGGGCAAACAGGGCCAATACAATGCATGCCCCCACCAGCCCCAGCTCCTCGCATACAATGGCGAAAATAAAATCATTTTCCGGCTCCGGCAGATAGAGAAATTTCTGCCTGCTCTTTCCTAATCCAAGCCCCAGCAAGCCTCCGGAACCGATGGCGTACAGGGACTGGATAATCTGATAGCCGCCGTCCTTGGGGTAGGCCCAGGGGTCCCGCCACACCTGGATGCGGGTGGACTGATAACCGCTCATCATAAAAACAATCAGCAGCCCCAATGCCCCCGCTCCCGCGGCAAACCACCCCAGATGAATGCCCGCCGCGAAAAGGACTGCCGCCGCGCCCGCCAGAATGAGCAGAGTGCCCGACATGTGGGGCTCCTTCATCATCAGCAGGACCACCGCGCCTAAAATTACTACATAGGGCACCAACTCTAAAAAACCGATTTTCTCCAAAAAGGCCATAGGGCCACTCCACACAGAACGGGGATTCAGCCGGTAAGGCTTTTCCTGGTTTCGCTTTGACAGGCGGGAGGAAAAGTAGAGGATCACCCCCAGCTTTGCCACCTCCGAGGGCTGGAACTGGGGCAGCAGGGGAAGCTTAATCCAGCGGGTGGCCTGATTGCGGGTCTGGCCGATTCCGGGCACCAGCACCAGCACCAGCAGGATGAAGGACACCCCCAGAACAAATACCGAAGCCCAGCGCCAATTCTGGTAATTGAACCGGGAGACCACCCACATAGCCCCCATTCCCACCCCTGCAAAGGCCAGCTGCCGGATAAAATAGTAGGCCGGGTCATTCTCCGCCACACGGCTGTCATAATAGGCTGTGGCATAGGAGGCGGAAAAGACCATCACCACGCCGATACCCGTAAGCAGCACCACCAGAATCAAAAAGGGCAGGTCCACCGGTCCGCGGGCCAGCTGCTCCTCCATGGTCAGGTCACGCTTGAGTTTTTTTGCCATGCATCTACCTCCCAAGGACCGGCTCAGCGCTTCAACACGCAGATTTTCACACGGGGTAACGGTCCATAATTCCCCAAAAGGAAACCAGGCACATCACCGCCGTGATTCCCGTAAACACGCAAAAAAGCTTAATTTCACTCCACCCCCCCAGCTCTAGGTGGTGGTGCAGCGGGGCCATGCGAAAAATCCGCTTGCCGTGGCTGAGCTTAAAATATCCCACTTGTATAATATCAGACATTGTCTCCGCTACGTATATGATCCCTACCGGCAGTAAAATCAGGGGAATATCCAGGGCAAAAGCCAGCCCGCACACCGCTCCTCCCAGGAAGAGAGAGCCGGTGTCTCCCATAAAAACCTTGGCGGGATAAAAATTGTATAATAGAAACGCGCACAGTCCGCCAAATAGAGCGGCTGAAAAAACGCCCAGCTCAAAATGACTCCAGTAGGCGGACACCGCCAGAAAAAACAGGGCCACAGGCATTGTCACTCCAGTGGCGAGACCGTCGATGCCGTCAGTGATATTCACCGCGTTGACCGCCCCCACTATGACAAAGGCCGCAAACACCATGTACACGGGCCACGGAATCAGCACCGAGATATTGAAAAACGGGATGTAGAGCACATTGGACAGGTAACGGTGTCCACGCATGAGCACGAGAAACAAAATCGCCGCCGCCAGCTGCAGCAAGAACTTCTGCGAGGCAGTCAGGCCGGTGTTCTCGTGCTTTTTTACTTTAAAATAGTCATCCACATATCCAATCGCCCCAAATACCAGGGCAAACAGGAAGACAAACGTCCCTCCAAAGCGCCCGTCGGCAAAATCCCGCCATCCCAGCAGGAGGATGGATACGGCGATACCAAAAATGAAGATCAGCCCGCCCATGGTCGGCGTCCCCTGCTTCGCCATGTGCCAGGTGGGGCCGATGTCTTTGATTGACTGGCCCGCCTTCATCCGGTGCAGGACCGGTATGATAACCCGTCCGCTCAGGGCCGCCGCGGCAAACGCCGCTATAAAGCTGATCACAATCCTTACCATATCTTTTGCACCCTTCCAAGCCCCTCTGGGCTCCTTTTCTCAGCTTTCCATCATACCACAATACCGGGGCCGCTTCCACTCGAAATACCACCAAAAAACCCCGCTCCACCTCCCCAAAAAGCAGGAGAAGCGTCTTGTTCAGCCTTTCGCGCCAGACTGGGCCGCAAAATAGGCCGCGACCTCTTCCCTCTCATCCAGATGAAGCCGGAGGCCGCCTACCTCTTGATAGGTCTCATGGCCTTTGCCCGCCAGCACCACCGTATCCCCCGGCTCCGCCTGGGAGAGGGCCAGGCGGATGGCTTTCCGGCGGTTTGGCTCCACCCTGTGGGGCGCCTCCCCCACCCCGGGCAGAATATCGGCAATGACCGCCTCCGGGGACTCGGTACGGGGATTATCCGATGTAACCACCACAAGGTCGGCCAGCTGCGCCGCCACCGCCCCCATCAAAGGGCGCTTGCTCCGGTCCCGGTCCCCCCCGCAGCCGAACAGGCAGATCACCCGTCCGGAGGTAAAATCCCGCACCGTGGTGAGAATATTCTCCAAAGCGTCCGGCGAGTGGGCGTAGTCGATGATGACTGTGTACTCTGCCGGAACCGGCACCACCTCGATCCGGCCCTTTACTCCTCGCACTCCGGCCAGGGCGGCCGCGGCGGGCGCCAGGGGCAGATCCATCGCCAGCGCGCAGGCCAGAACCCCTAAAGCGTTATAGATTGTAAACCCGCCGGGTATGGGCAGGCGCACTCTGGCAATCTGTCCCAGCGCCACTGCCTCAAACTCCACCCGCTCCGGAAAAAGCCGCAGATTTTTGGCGGTCAGGTCCGCCCTGTCTTTGTTCTCTGAATAGGTCACGGCGGGACAGGGGACCACACGGGCAAAATACCGCCCGGCCTCGTCGTCCAAATTCAGCACCGCTCTCTCACTCTGCCGGAAAAGCAGCCCCTTGGCGTCCCGGTAGGCCTGCATACTTCCGTGAAAGTCCAGATGGTCCTGCGTCAAATTGGTGAAAATCCCCACCCGAAACCGGATGGCGTCCAGCCGGTGGAGCACCAGCGCGTGGGAAGAAGCCTCCAGCACCACATGAGTGCATCCCCCGTCCGCCATCTCCCGCAGCAGCTTTTGGACCTCCCAGGATTCCGGTGTGGTCCGGTGGGCGGGAAGGACCTGACCGCCAATCATGTTTTGATTGGTGCCGATCAGTCCCACCTTTGCCCCTGCCGCCTGCTCCAGCATCTGCTTGAGCAGGTAGGTGGTGGTGGTTTTCCCGTTGGTGCCGGTGACCGCCAGCAGGGTCATCTCCTGCGCCGGATGCCCAAACCAGTTGGCGGATACCACTGCCAGCGCCGCGCGCGTATCCGACGTCTTCAGCCAAGGGCCCTCCCACTCCGGTTCCCGCTGGCACAGCACCGCCGCGGCCCCCTGCTCCATTGCCCGGCGGATATACCGGTGTCCGTCGGTCTTATAGCCCGGCAGGGCCACGAAAAGGCAGCCGGGCGACATCTCTCGGGTGTCATAGCAAATTCCTGAAATTTCCATGTCCTTGGCAGCCCGGCCCTCATATGCCACGCCGTCCAGTAACTTTTCAAGCTGCATCATTCCACCCCGATTACAGAAAAAGCATCCGTTTATAGGTACCGCTTCTAAAAGCCCCATCCGGCGCCGCCGCCAGTGTTGTCGATGAAGTCCACCTCCACCACTGTCCCGCGGGGTACCGCCGCCCCTGCCGAAATTGACTGGCTCAGCGCCACGGTGCTGGAGTTATACTCCGCCACTCCGGTGGGGCGCATGTACAGCCCCACATTTTCCAGCGCTTGCTGGGCCGCGGTGGGTCCCTTGCCCGCCACGTTGGGCACCTCTACCAGGTCGGTGGGCACATCCGTCCCCAGATAGAGAACCACCTGACTTCCGCCGGGGATCGCGGCGCCCGCCACGGGAATCTGCCCGGTGACCGTCTCTCCGCTGCCCACAGTGCGCACGGTAAAGCCCGCGCCCTCTATCCGGCCGGCAGCCTCCGCCAGACTCTGCCCCACGCCGTTGGGCACTAGGACGCTGGCCTGAGCCGTGTAATTTTTCTCCACGCCCAGCTCCTCCAAGATATCCCCCAGCAGCTCTCCGGCCATCTTAGCCGCCATATTGCCGCCGCTGATGTACCAACCTCCGGCGGTATAGTTGCTGCCGGAGGTCACCGGCTTTGGGTTGTCATAGGCCAGCAGAATAATCACCTGGGGATTGTCCGCCGGAGCAAAACCTACAAAGGAGACGATCGTGTGGTCCTTCACTCCGGTCTCGGAAGAGCCAGTTTTTCCGCCGATGCGGAAGCCCGCCACACGGGCATTCTTACCGGTGCCCCCATCTACCACGCCCTCCAGGATGGTGCGGCAACGCTCGCTGGTCTGCTCGCTGACCACCTGGCGCACCTCGGTGGGCTCAGTATGCCTTACCACATTGCCGTCGGCGTCGATGATGTCGGAAACAATATAGGGCTGCATCAGATGTCCGCCGTTGACCACAGCCGCGGCGGCGGTAATCAGTTGGATCGGCGTGACCTTAAAGCGCTGCCCGAACGAGGCCACCGCCAAGTCCACGTTGCTGAATCTATCCCGACTCCAGATAATGCCGGCGCTGACCGGGTTAATCTGGGATTCTCCCTGCAGGTCGATTCCCGTGGGACCCAGGAAGCCAAAATTTTCTAAGTAATTATAAAATTTTTCCGCCCCCAGCCTCTGCCCGATGCTGATAAAGGCCGGGTTGCAGGAATTTGCCACCGCCAATGCCAGGTCTTGATCGCCGTGTCCCTCCCGCTTGGAGCACTGGATAGGGTCGCCGTTCCAGCCCTCTACCTGGGCTATGCCGGAGCAGTAGAAATGGTCGTTTTCATGGACCACGCCCTCCTCCAATGCGGCGGCCAGTACGATGGATTTGAAGGTGGAACCGGGCTCGTAGGTCTCATTCACCGCCTTGTTGCGCCATTGGCGGTACTGGGCCTCCTCCAGGGCCTTCAAATAGGCCTCCTCACCGGCGGCCGGGTCGTTCTGCACAGTCTCAAGGTACTCGGCGAGCACCGGGTCCACAATGCTGCGGGGCTCGTTCAAGTCATAGGTGGGGGAGCTGGCCCAGGCCAGGATGGCCCCGGTGTTGGGGTCCATGGCGATGGCAAACGCGCCGTCCTGGACCTCGAACATCTCCACCCCTTTTTCCAGCACCCGCTCGCAGTAATACTGAATATTGGAGTTCAGGGTCAAATACAAGCTGTCGCCGTCGGAGCCGTCGTAGTAGTCCTCAAACCGGTAGAGCATCTCGGTACCCCTGCCGTTTTTCGCGGTGACCACCCGCCCGGTCTCCCCTGCCAGCTCCTCTTCGTAGACGGCCTCCATACCATAGGCGCCCTTGCCGTCGTTGTTGTAGTTGACCCAGCCGATTACCTGGGCGGCCAGGGAGCCCTTGGGGTAATAGCGCTTCGTGGTAGGCATCACGAAAATACCGCCGCTGAGGTGGTTTTGGGAGACAAATTCTCGCACCGCCTGCTCTTCCTCCTGCTCCACCCGCCATTTGATGATCTCATATTGCGAGTTCACCTTCTCCAGGCGCTTGAGCACGTCCTCTACCTCCACTCCCTCCAGAATGGCGGCGAGGCCCTCCGCTATAAACTGATCCGTAGGTTCTGGATAATCAGGGCCCTTTTTCCCTTTTTCCTCCGCGTTTTCCACCGCTTCAGTATAATTTTTCTGCAACTCCTGCACGCCATGGGGAGACAGCTGGATATTATGCACGGTATAGCTCATGGCCAGCGGGGTGCCGCTGGAATCATAAATAGTTCCCCGGTTGGCGGTGACCTCTGAATCTCTGGTCTGCTGGTCAATGGCAAGCCCCAGATACTCGTCGTGCTTGGTGATCTGAATTTCATACAGCTTGACAAACAGCGGCACAAAAGCCGCTACTCCAAAAACCACCAGCAGCACCAGCGTCCGCATTAAAATTGTGCGGTTGGCCCGGTGGTCCGGCTGCTGCTGTACAACTCTGTTTTTTCTCCTGATCGGGGCCATAGGCCGTATCTCCTTCCGCTTTCCTAAATGCTAGAGATAAAGGGAACCCTCACGGTTCCCTTTTCTCTCATTCCGCTTCCCGGACCTTATCGTCCGGAGATGCCGGTTTTTTCTCTATTTTACAACAGTTTTTGAATACGCGTCAAAAAGGGAAACAGGCGTCAGACAAATCACGACACGGCGCCCCGCGGGAAAGCGCTCCACCGTCCGCCCCGCCGCAAATCAGTATATGGCGGCGGTCACTTAAAATATTCCAGAATGCGTGAACAGATGGAGCGGAAGCTCTCCACCGCCCCTTCCGCCCCGGAAACGGCGGTCTCCCGGTCAAAAAACGTCACGCTGTCCGGCTCGGACAGGTCGATATAAATAATCTGTCCGTTTTGGGGCTTGACCATTCTTCCGGTAGAGAGCATGGCCTCTTCAATGGCTCCCAGGTCATAGACCTGCTCGTATTTGGCCCGCAGTACAGCCTCTTGCGTCTGCAGCTCGCCCATTTCACTGCGCAGGGAGACGATCTCCTCTGAGACATTGTGCAGCTGCACATAACTGAACAACAGCAGCACGGCAAACACCCCGATGGCAAAAAAACCCGCAATGGCAAAGGCCGAGATACTCCCCACCTCCCGCACCTCAAATTTCGGCCGGGATACCGGCGGCTTCCTGGGCCGAACCGCAGGTCTGGGCTGACGTATTTCCGCCCCCTGCTCCAGCTGGCGGGCGGCAGAGCCGTCATACGCCCCGTAAGAAAGCCGCTCATAAGTGTTGCTGCTATATTTTCGCCGTCTGTTCGTCTGTGCCATGGGTGCGGTCACTCCTATCCTTTGTTTCCGCGCCCGATGGTGCCATGGCACGTCAGTTTTTGTCATTACAGCTTTTCCGCAATTCGCAGCTTAGCGCTGCGGGCTCTGGGATTGCGCTCCAGCTCTTCCGCAGACGCAGTGATGGGTTTTTTGTGCACCAGGCGGAGCTGCGGCCGCTTGCCGCACACGCACACCGGGAAATCCGGCGGACAGGTGCAGCCTCTGGCCTGCTCCGCCAACGCGGTTTTCACCAGCCGGTCCTCCAGCGAATGGAAAGAAATGACACACAACCGCCCACCCCGCCGCAGCCGGGGCGCCGCCGCGGTGAGCATCCGCTCCACCGCGCCCAGCTCGTCGTTGACCGCAATGCGAACCGCCTGAAAGCTCCGTTTTGCCGGATGCTGCTTCTCCCGCAGGGCTTGGGGCGGCATTGCCGCCCGAATAATTTCCACCAGGGCTCCAGTGGTCTCAATCGGCCCCTTGTCCCTGGCCCGGACGATGGCCCCCGCGATAGCGGGGGCATACCGTTCCTCCCCATATTGGTAGAGAATGCGCCGCAGCTCCTCTTGGGGCCACTGGTTTACCACCGTCCGGGCCGTCAGGGTTTCCTGCTGGTCCATGCGCATATCCAGCGGGGCGTCCGCCTGGTAGGAGAATCCCCGGGCGGGGTCGTCCAGCTGCGGAGAGGACACGCCCAGGTCGAACAGCATCCCATCCACCGCGTCAACGCCCGCTTCTTCCAAGATTTTATCCAGCTCTTCAAAGTTTCGGTGAACCAGCTCCACCCGGTCCCGCATCCCGGCCAGCCTTTCCTCCGCCGCGGCCAAGGCCGCCTGGTCCCGGTCCACGCAGATCAGTCTTCCGCCCTTCAGCCGTCGGGCAATCTCCAGCGCGTGTCCCGCCCGGCCCAGCGTGCCGTCCAAATATATGCCCTCCGGCTTTATCGCCAGGCCCTGGATACACTCCTCCAGCAGCACCGGCGCATGGGTATAGCTCTCACTCATATCAGAATCCCAACGCCTCCATGCAGGCCGACATCTTTTCCGGCGTCATCTCTTCCTCCTCCTGAGCCCGCCACGCGCCGGCGCTCCAGATTTCCGCCCGGTCATTGACGCCGATGATTACCGCGTCCTTTTCCAGTCCGGCGTATTTCCGCAGTTTCTGGGGCACCACAATACGTCCTTGACTGTCCAGCTCACACTTAGCGGCGTTGGCGAACAGGGGACGCATCGCCTTAGACTGGCTCATAGGCAGAGAGGCAAATTTTTCTGTGAAGCGGTCCCAGGTGGCCTGGGGATAGATCGCCAGGCATGCGTCTACTCCCATCGCCAGATAGAAGGTAACGCCCAGCTCCTCCCGAAGCTTAGCGGGGATGAACAGCCGGCCCTTAGCGTCTATAGTATGCTCATAGGTGCCGGTCATGCTCTTTCGCCCCACTTCACTTTTTTATTCTGGCTTTTTAATCCACTTTGCTCCACTATCATTTTCCAGTATAACGGTTCCGCAACAGAATTGCAACAGTTTTTTCGCTTGCTTTTAAGAAAAATCTTTTTGTTTTCCCCCTAAAATTCCCGGTTTTCAGCAAAAAACGTTTGTTCTAGCAAATGTACGCAGCTGCACCTACTCTCTATAGGAACTTCCGCCGCCGCACGCACTCCATTTTGTGGGAATTGCAGTGCAGTGCGGCGCCTGCCCGCTGCCCGCCCGCAGCAAGCGGCCGCCTTCCAGTGAAATCCGAATTGCCGCGTATGCGCTCTCCCTGCCGCCGGAAATATATCTGGAATTTTCCAAAATCTTGTGGTATACTCAGAGCATAAAATATAAATGGGCGCCGTTATGGCTATTGAGCCTTATTTTTTCCCGAACGCTCTCCAAAAAACGGCTCAAAACAGCGCGGAGGACATAGAATTGCCCGTTGTTAGGGAGGACATCGTATGAATACTGAATTTGTATGGCTGGACGAATTTAATATCGGAGTCGATATTATCGACCGAGAGCATCAGCGGCTTTTTAAGATCATCAATAAGCTTTTTACATTTAAAGAAGAAGAGAAAAACAGCCAATGGGCCTGCCAGGAGGGAATTAAATTTTTTAAATCCCATGCCCTCAAGCACTTTACGGATGAAGAGGCTTATATGGCGTCAATCGGCTACCAGGGACTTGAGCAGCACAAGCGGGTCCACAAGGGTTTCCGGGAAAACACCCTCCCGGCGCTGGAGGAAGAGCTGGAGCGCTCGGAATACTCCCCTGACGCCGTAGATCATTTTCTGGGCGTCTGCGCCGGCTGGCTGATCGGACATACCCTGACGGAGGACCTCTCCATCGTTGGTAAGCAAATGCAAAAGTGGGAGAACCTCCTTCCCGGCGAAGAGGTCAACGCGATAAAAAAAATCATCACCCAGCTTGTATTTGACATGTTCCACCTGGAATCCCAAATGATCAGCGATGTTTACGGCGGGGAAAGATTTGGCAACGGCTTCTATTACCGTCTAGTCTATGGGACCAGGCAGGACGAAAAAAGACAGGAAATCCTTCTGGTTCTGGAGGAAAAGCTCCTGATCAACACGGTCGGAAAAATCATGGGCATTCAGACAAACAAGCTCGACGCCATGTTGGTCAACGCCGCCCGGTATACTGCCCGGCAGTTTGTGGAGCGCATCATGGAGCATTTCCCAAAGATGGAGCTCTATGAGCTGAAGGAAGAAAATCTCCTTTCTTATGAGCAGTTCCAAAAGGTATTTGAAACCGAAAAGCCTCAGCTCAGCCTGCTGTTTAATACCGGCGGCGCGGGATATTTTTCCTTCTGCATCATTGCCTCCCATCAGCTCCAAACCGGCGTTGGAACGCCCATCGTCGTGGAAAATGCCATGACAGAGGTCGAAAAGTACCTCATGAATCGCGAAGAGCAGCAGAAGGTCGCCCCAAAGCGGAAAATTCTTGTGGTCGATGACTCCATGACCATCCGACAGGGTATGAAAGAGCTGTTGCGCGAGGATTACGAGGTCTCTCTGGTCGAATCCGGTATTGCCGCAATCCGGGCCATTACCCTAAACCGGCCGGATCTGATCCTGCTGGATTATGAAATGCCGGTCTGCGACGGAAGGCAGACCCTTGAAATGCTCCGCTCTGAGCAGTCTTTTACGAATATTCCGGTCATTTTTCTAACCAGCCGGAGCGACCCGGAGAGCGTAAAAAAAGTGATGTTCTTAAAACCGGCCGGATATTTACTAAAATACTTAAAACTTGCGGAAATCAAGAAAAAAATCGACGCTTTCTTTGCTTCGGAATTGTCCTGAACCTCTAACGCCAGCGGCCCCCGGCGCAAAAGCCGGGGGCCGTACAGCAGCCGCCGAATAGAAAGCGGCTGCTGCTCTTTATTTATTCACAGCGCACAAAAGGGGGGCGTCCGGCCTTCTCTTCAGCCGGACGCCCCCTCTTTTTTCGTCGTGATATGGCTACAGCGTGGGGGAGAAAACCGGCGCACAGCCCGTATTTTTCCTCCGCCGCAGACGCTGCCGCTCTCCCCGCTCAAATTTTCGCAGCTGTGCTCCCCTTTTCTGCTCAAGCCCTGGCCAGCGTGAACTCATCTACCAGCTGCTTTAATCCCGCCGCCTCCGCAGACAGCTCCTGGCTGGCGGCGGCGCTCTCCTGTGCGGTCGCGCTGTTGGTCTGTACCACGGAAGAAATCTGCTCAATTCCCTCGGTTACCTGGACAATGGCAGCCGTTTGATTTCCCACAGCCTCTACCACAACAGACATTTTCGCCGCCACTTTACCGGCAATAACGCTGGTCTGTTCCAAAGACTCGGTGACTTTGTTCACCGCCACTCCACCCTCGGCCACTGAGGCAATGGAGCTCTCGATCAGCTCCTTGGTGGCCTTGGCCGCTTCGTCAGATTTAGACGCCAGATTGCGCACTTCATCGGCGACTACCGCGAACCCCTTGCCGGCAGAGCCCGCCCGGGCAGCCTCAACAGCGGCGTTCAGCGCCAAAATATTCGTCTGAAACGCGATATTCTCAATGGCCGCAATAATCTTAGAAATTTCCTCGGAAGAACTGGAAATATGCTCCATGGCAGCGTTCAAGTCCTTCACATACTCCACGCTGGTGCCCAACTGCGCTCCGGCCTGATCCACGAACTGACCCGCCTCCTCTGCCGCGGCGGCGGTTTTCTTCGCGCTGGCGGAGATCTCATTCACGGTGGCCGCCAGTTCTTCTACAGCGCTGGCCTGTTCCATGGAACCCTGGCTCAGTGTCTGGGCGCCGGTAGAAACCTGGCCGCTGGCAGCGGATACCTGACCGGCGGAGGCGTCGATCTGGCGCATGATGTCGCTCAGCTTTACCTTTAGATTGCGCATAGACAGCAAAATGCCCTGAAATTCACCCACATAGGCATCCCGGTGAGAGGATTGGATATCGAAATTCTGGTTCGCCATCTCTGTCAGCAGATAGCTGATGTCGTTGATAATGGTATTCAACCCCGACACCATCTCCGCCGTGGAGCGGGTCAGCTCCGCCGTCTCATCCTGACCGGAGGCCTCAGGAACAGGAGTCTTCAAATCGCCCGCCACCAGCAGCTTCATCCGCGCGGCGCAGGCCTGCATCGGCACGCTGATGCTGCTGGACAGCTTCAGCGCCACCACGATAGAGGCCACAATGGAAATTACAACCACCAGCACATTGACCAGCATTCCAAAGTATGTATCTGCCAAGTAATCCTTCTTCATCGCGGTAACCGCCACGCTCCAGCCGTCGGTGCCGCCCACCGGCGCATAGGCCGCATAGCGGGGGCCGTCGGAGTCATGGAAGCTGCCAAATCCGTTACTCCCCTGCCGCATTCCCGCATGAATGGCGGCCTGCTCCTTCAAAGAAGCGTCGCTTTCAGCCTCACGCTCCACATTCTGGGTCGTAATCGTGTCCAACGTAACGTCGGCAATGGTGTCGCCAGACTTGTTAATCATATATGCCCGGCTGTTTTGACTGACCTTGATAGACGAAACGATATCGTTTAAAAAGGTCTCCGGCGGGACGAAATAGACCACGCCTATGATTTCTCCGCTGCGGCTCCCGCCGGCATAGAGCGGCGCGGCCACCATAATAGACAACTCACCCGTAATTTTGCTGACAAGCGGCTCAGATACGTAAACCCTGCCCTGCATGGCCTGCTTCACATACTCCCGGTCCGAATAATCCTTTCCATCAAAAATACTGTAGCCGTCTGCGCCAATGATATTGCCCCGCTGAAAACCGTGCATGCTGACCCGTTCATCAATAATCGCCCGTTTATCCCCCAGCAGCACGTCACTGTCAGACAGCTGGGGAATGCAGCCCGTATCCATAGCCACATTTTTGTAGGCTGTCAGCTCTTGTTCCACGCGTTCTGCCGCCAGTACTGCCGTTTCGCTCATCATTTGCTCCACCGTGGCGACCGTGCTCCTATAACTCAGCGCCATACTGACCGCCCCCACCACGGCTAATGCAACCAACACCGTTGCAATCAGGCATACTGTAATTTTCTTGCGAATGCTTTTCATCCCTTCTCACCTCTGATTCTTTGTTCTGGATCCATCCAGGTGATTTACTACTATTACTTAGTATAGTATCTAAGAAGTTAGCCTGTCAATAGATTTATCTTTGAATCTCAGTACCTTTATTTTAAAACCGAAAGGTTCTCAGCGCAAAATCGTCATTTTGCCGTATTCTGTAGAGACGGCAGTCAGGGCAGGGACATAAAAGCAGCCTTCCCGCTATTTTCCAGAGCGTGTTCCGGACCTGCTTTTGTGGAAATATACCCAACCCATACGCCGTATTTCATCACGGACTGCCTGTATCCCATGTCCTGCAATTATGCTCTTGCTCATAAAAGATGCAGCCTTCATTTTATTCAGTTAGGCCTTGTTTGAAAAATGGGAATATGCCCAAAGGCGAGGGATTTTTTCGGCTGGCAAGGGGTTTTGACGCAGGAATCCTGACGGATTTCAAGGAAAAACCCCACCGTCCAAGCGGAAAAAGACCCGCCGTTTGGACGTGTTAACAATTTTCAAACAAGGCCTAATGTCACGATATATTTGTGGTTCACTTTTCATCACCCGACGACAGTTTACCATAGTCTCTACGCTTACGCTACTTCTATTTACTAACTTGATAAGATACTAGGGCACAGCAACGCAATTTCAATTGTTGCGCCCGCATCCTTCCACTCCTCTCCTCCCCACGTCTAGTATATATTGCACCCCCACTCAGCAAACCAATAAAAATTTTCAAAAAGGGCTTTACAATTAAAAAATTTATGCTATACTTAAAAAGCTATCGCCGATTACCTCTCTTTTAAAAGCGTTTGTTCTATTTGTAAGTATTTCTCATAAACAAGCGCCGATTTGGGCCTGTAGCTCAGCTGGGAGCGCAAAGGGTTCGGTTTTCTGCCACATCTATTAATTTCATATTGCTTTATTCTTCTGTTCCGCTTTTGGAACTGTTGATTTGGGCCTATAGCTCAGCTGGGAGAGCGTACGGTTCGCATCCGTAAGGTCGTCGGTTCGATCCCGATTAGGTCCACCACACTCGGGAGATCTCGTTTTGAGATCTCCCGAGTTTTTTTCATGCTTTCAGGATGCACGATAGTACACACTCTTGTCCCCTTCCGGATGCAGGAAGTCGAAGAACTGTGTGACACTGATTTTGAATTCCACTTCGATTTCAAAGTTCCTCCCGATATTCACCCGCTCAATGAGCTGCCGCAGGATCATCTTCTTTCCCTCGATACTACTCCCCGCATACAGGTCGGCCCAGGACATAATCTTGTCATACTCCTTTTGGACGGCAACGGCAGAGCTCTTCAGATCAGCCGCTTTTTCCTTGGCCTGTTCCAATTCCTGTGCCAGCGCCGCCAGTTTGCTTCGGGTGTCCTCTATCATCTCGCCGAGGATGTCCGCTCCAAAACTGCCAGTCCCATTGATGGTCTTGATGATCTCTTTCTTGTAGCTCTCCAGTTCCCGTTCTGCGGCGGCGTGGAGTTTCTCCAGATTTGCTACTGAACTGTTTGCCAGTTGGAGTTCTTTCTCCCGCTGCTTTTGAATGAGCTGGCTCCTGGGTGCAGTCTTCATCCGCTCAAAGAGTTGGATGACGATCTTATCAATAATGCCGTCCAGTTTCTCACCGGAGTATCCGGTCTGACCATCACAGTCCTGAGGATGGCGGATCTTGTAGTGGCAGGCGTAGCGGATATGGGTTTCCCGTTTGGGCTCACCCTTGGCTCTTCTGCCGCTGCTGGTGGTCAGCACCAGTTTGGAACCACAGTGGGCGCAGTAGACCATCCCGGAGAGCAGCGCCTTCCCCTTGGAGTTAAAGGGCACTTCATTGTGGTGCATTGTCCTGGCCTCCATCAACTCCTGTGCCCGCTCATACAGATCCAGCGGAACAATTTGTAGCTCCGGAAAGATTTCTGAGCGTGTTTCCCCACTGCGCAGGATTCCCACATACATGATGTTCTTCAGCATTTTGATGATGGTGGTATTGGCGAAGTTGGTCCCCTTTCGATTGAGATAGCCGTTGTTATATAACCACCGGGACAACCGCTGTGCGCCGAACCCCTCATAGACATATTTTTCAAAGATGATGCGCACCACCGCAGCTTCATCCGGGTCAACCAGAATCTCGTTGACTTCGTGATTCTTTTTATTGAAGCGCCCCTGCTTTTCCAGGCGGTATCCATAGGGGACGATCCCGCCACGGAACCTTCCCTCCTGCACGATTTGCGACAGACGGGTCTTTGTGCGGGCGGAGGTTTTGAGGCTCTCACCGGAGGCCTGCCAGTAACGGATATAGTTCAGCAGTTTGTCGATATGATCATCCATCTTCTGCTGCCCTTCCATTGCGCTCCACACTTCGATTCCGTTGCGGATGAACCACTCCACCACGAAGGGCGTCTCATCATCTCTCCGTCCCAGGCGGTCGAACATGAACACCAGCAGGATGTCAAACTTCCGTTCCTCGGCGTCCTGACGGATCTCCTGAATCGCGTCGCGGTCAGCAGCAGCCACCTTGAAACCCGAGACACCTTTTTCCGCAAATTCTTTGATGATCGTCCATCCCTGGCTTTCCGCAAATTCACGGCAGTATTGTTTCTGCATCGGGATATCATCTTTTTCTACCTGTCCTTTGGTAGAGACTCGATAGAGGCAATATACTCTCTTGTTTTTTTCCATGATTGCACCTTGTCCTTTCTGGTATAGGACTGCGGTGCATATGGTTTGCTCAGATTAAATTGTCAAGGTTCATATGCACACACAGTATCCCACACCACTGGTAAAAAGTCTACTGAATCAAGCAGTCTTGTTCAGGTTTTCAAAGTCCTGTGCCATCAACAGCGTCTGCTCAATTTCAGACACTGTGTCAGGCTTTGTGATGGTGTTTTTGAAGCGGAGAGCAACAATCAGTCCGTCCACTTCCATCGTGATATATTCTGTCGGCTCAGAGTATCGGGGATGCTCCCGATCATACATCGCCTGCTGATAACTCATGTGATCATCCTCCTTTACATAGTCTGCTGCCAAGTTTGTTCTTCTTCGTGGTCGTCCTCGGCGTGGCCTTGGGCGATTTTCTTTTGCCGTTCCTTTCGAAGGGCTTTGCTGTCTGCGTGGTAGTGCGTGGTGGTGGCGTCCTTCACGGGAGCAGGCCCCTGGCCGCGCTCCAGAGCGTATCCAAGCTGGACCACACCACCCACAGCACCAGCCCAGTCAGCGCCAGGGCCGCCAGTCCCAACAGCAGACTGGTCCATGGAATGTCCGGCAGACTCAGTCTGGGCAGTCTGATGCTGGGCAGAGAAAAATGCCTCTCTTTCTGTTTCCCAGCCTGTTCGCTCATCTGCTCCAGGTGCTTCACCGCTTTCAGCAGCTCGTCCATCTGCGTCTGGGTCGGGAGCTGCGCCAGCAGTTCGCTGACTTTCTTGAGATAGCCAGTCTGTCTCTCGGTGTGGTACCCCAGCGTACAGAGGCTGCTCAGCAGTTCCACCCACTCCGCTTTCGTGGGATGTACTTCGGGAGGCGTTGTCAGCTCCTGTGCCGGGAGCTGCGGCGTGATCTGTACCATCTGCGCAGGTCGGTTCTTCTCCAGCAGTTCGTCCATAGATAATTTCTTCTCTGATCCTGAACTCATATTCCATATTCTCCTTTAAATACTTGTCTCCGAATAGCAGGCGGTCACGGCACTGCCAGCCGCTGGGTGTGGTGTAGGTGATATTCCGCCGGGAGGTTTCCCAGCGTACCTTGTAGCCCTCGCTCTCCATCAGCGCAATGAACTGCTCCCGGCTGGATGCGTGGCGCATACAGTCGTTGATGATATTCATGAGCTGCAGTTTTTTGCTCTGGCCACGGGTGGCCGTGTGATACTCGCCGATGGACATCGTCTTGGTCTTCTCTTTCCTGTTCGTGGGGTTGAACACAGGGAGAGAAAATTCCATGCAGACTTGATCGTTGCGCTGCCGCAGTTCCTGGAGCTGCTCCTTTGCGATATGCAGTTTCTTTCCCGTATCAAAGTTGACGGAGTTGATGAGAAAGTGGGAATGGATGTGTTCCCGGTCTGTATGGGTGCAGACCAGGACTTCATATCCCTCATAGTACTCAGCCAGCTTCAGTGCCGCCGCATGAGCGGTGACCGGATCGACTGTCTCGCCTTTCGGGAAACTCTGCACCATGTGGTAGAACAGTACGCCGTCGGTTTTGTGATGCAGGCGCTTGGTGGTCATGAAGTCCGCGTAGACAGATTCCGGCTGGCAGTTGATGCCTGTGACCAACTGTTGACCGTCACACTCGGTTTTCTTGTTCTGCATGGTGTACCGCATCACAGCTCCCATGCATCCGGTGGTTTGTCCTCGCTTGTAGTTAGTGAAGCTAATAATGGCCATCCTCACCACCGCTTTCGTTCCAGAATCAGCCGGACAACAGCGCAGAGTTCAGAGAACGCCTGGCGTACACTGTCCAGGTTGATCACCGTGATACGCCCCATGTGCGCCAGGGTGACAAGCTGATTCAGATTTCTGCCGATTGACTTCAGCTCCTTGAGCACTTCTTTCAGTCCGTCAATGACCACTACCTGCTTTCCCAAACAGCAGGCCGTCACATAGTCGCTCATGGACATCCCGGAGCGTTTTGCCAATTCCTTGATGGCCTCCCGGTCTGCGGATGCCATCCGGGTGCTGAACTTGATATCTTTTTTCATGTCGTTTCCTCCAAACCGCAGATAAAGTGGGTCCGGGCTTCTGCCCGGAAATTATGCGGAAGGCGGGCGGCGGCTTTGCCGGTGACCAGACAAACGCGATGCTGGCCACCTCCAAGGAGGTGATTCTCCCGCGCCGAACACCCGCACTCCTCCTTCGGCCACAAGCGGCCCAACACGGCGTTTCTTTTGCCTTGCGGGAGTTACTCGCCGCACCCGGAAACCGCCCGCAAATCGCCGCACAGCGCCTTGACAGGGTCGATAGGGACGATTTCTCCGGCACCCTTCAAATCGACACTATCGGCACGACGCAGCTCAATTACTCGTTTTCCATTGCTGCGGCGAACCGTTGCCTGAATGCCGTTTTTTCTTAGGGCCTCAACGCTTTGCAGGATCAGCCTTGAAATCTTTTTGGGCGTTACCCCTTCAGACTTATCAGGGTCGATCTTTTCAGAGAGCTCCGTGGGAGTGCCGATAAAGATTGTTCTGCTGCTCATAAATGCAGAGAGGAGAACGACGATCCGATCCTCACGCAGCACGGGTTCTTCTCTGCTGTCCGAAACCAACTCCCACACATTTTCCTCGCTGCGTCGAAGCTCCAGCTCCCGGTATTCGATGTCCCGGCCTACGCAGGTCAGTCTGGCTCTGCCGCTGCCCCGCTTTTCTTCCACCAGTGTGAAGCTGGAATCCACTGCGCCGCTGATGGCAGTGGTCCCGGAGATTCGGTGGAACACATCTTCCGCCTTTTCTTTCCGCAGATGGTGGATGAGCAGGATGACAATGCCGTGCTTGTCCGCCAGCCGCTTGAGCACAGATAGATCCCGGTAGTCATTGGCGTAGGTGGCATCGTGGATCGGACGGACCATCTGCAGGGTGTCAATGATGACCAGCACGGTGTCGGGGTGTGCGGCGATAAATGCGTCCACCTGTTCCTCCAGCCCTTGGCCGATGTGGGCGCACTCGGTACAGAAGTGGACGCTGTCTGGTGCATCCTCCGTGATTTCAAAGAGCCGATTCTGGATGCGGAGGACGGAATCCTCCAGACAGAGATAGAGGGTGGTGCCCTGCTTGGTGGTCATGTTCCAGACCGGTTCTCCCTTGGCAACTGTCACCGCCAGCCATAGAGCAAGCCAGGACTTGCCCACCTTTGGTGAGCCAGCCAGGATGTGCAGACCCTGAGAGATCAGGGTATCCACCACAAAATTGGGCGGCTCCAGCGGACGATCCATCAGGGTTCTGCCGTCCACTGTGATCAGGGGATGGTTCATTTTGTTGTTCATGTTTGGTACCTCCATTTCAAGAATTTGAATACAAAAAGCTCCCACCTCAAAAGAAGTGGGAGTAGTATTCTTTTTGATTTTGAAATGGTTTGTGGTAGAATAGAGCAAACGGAGGTGAGCCAATGGCTACCTATCAGATCTACGAACTCTCTGCCCGGGCAGTGATGAGCTATGCCGCGGAGCAAGACGGCGTTTTCACCTTTACCCTGAACCGCAGCGCCACCGAGCACTGCAAGGTACCGGGAGCCAGGCACGAGCAGGACAGCTGCGCTATGTTCCACCAGCTGATATACCAACTCCACGGAGAGGGCTGGCGGGAGCGTAGCGATGAGAAAGTCACAGCGCTTTCCGATGTGCTGTTCTATATGGACTTCGCCGGGATCTTTGACCGGCGTGGAACCGGAAGGACGCAGCAGGCCCGCCGGGAGAAGGCCAGAGACATGTTCCGTCCCGAGGGGATCACTCTGGACTTCGGCAGCGGCCCACACCGCTATGTGGCTTTCGAGCGCTCCGCCAGCATGAGCCGCCAGTCTCGCCTCTCCTTTATCCGGGCGGAACTGTACGAGCCCATGCGCCAGCGGATCATGCTGAATATGGAACTGAGACGCTGCCAGCTCAGTAAACTCTACGCCTACAACGGCCTCATGTTCTCCAGCGGAACCCGGGTGGACGGCATCCGCATTGACAAACCTCACCGGGTCATTGTCATAGACAATCCATCAAAGAGAGTGGAGCGAGCCCCTGTCATCACCCTGCGGGAAGGCAGAGAGCCGGGAACCTTTTACCGGGCAGATACACTGGAAGATCTGGACATCACCTGCTTTGACGGCGTGGGCCTCATCTCCAAAGAGTACGCCCAGGTGGTGGACAAGGCCTGTAGCGGCAGCCACACCCACACCTCCTTCCAGATTCGGATGCCCTACATCAAGGGGATGCTCCATCAGGTGGATTTCAAGGACTTCTTGAAGAGAAGCGGCACCCAGACCATTGTGGACATCTGGGGCAAGGCGCACCCTGTCCGCAGTGTGGACATTATCCTCACCCGCAGTCAGTTCAAAGCCTATGGCTGGCTGCGGGAGAACGGTATGACCTGGGAGGACTACTGGGACGCCTTTCGGGACTACAACCACGCCCTGTACATCACCAACCTTGGTAAGACGGAGCCGGAGAAACTGGTAGAGCTCAACTATCAATTTCTCTCCACCCTCTCCATTCAGCCGGAGGAGTTCCGCCCCGCCGACCTGCCGGAGGGCTGGGACCACAGTCCAGCGGATGATCCCCGGCAATGGCTGACCAAGTCCACCGAGACGGCCTACTATAACTTTCGTGCCAATGAGGCATATCAGCAGGAATACTTTTGCCGGGGCCTGAGCCAGCCCAGGGGAAGTCGGGCGAACATCATGGCCCGGGTACTGGAGAAAAATCCGAAGTTTATCCGCGAGCCTATTTACGTGGAACAGCTGGACGGACAGGCCCGGAAGATCCTCCGAGGATATGCCGTTGGGCGACTGCTGGTGCCAGGGGACAACCGTTTCCTCTCAGGTGACCTGCTGGAACTGCTGCGGCAGTTAATTGCGCCCCCTGTGTTCCAGTTGCCCGGTGAGCGGGACTTCTGCAATCAGGTGATGGGAGATTTCTTTGCGGAGGACAGCTTCTTTGCACCCGGTGCGGCCTATGACCACGAGGACAGCTGTACTCTGCTCCGCAATCCCCACATCGCCCGGAACGAGGAATTGCAATTGTCCGTGTATCCAGAGGGAGACAACCTGCGCCAGCATTACCTGGGCCACCTCACCGATGTGGTCATGGTGTCCGCTGACAGTTTGGCCGCGGAACGGCTGGGCGGCGCGGACTATGACGGCGACCTCATCAAGACCATTGCCGATCCCATCCTGAACCGCTGTGTGAAGCGGAACTATGATTACGATGTCCATCAGCAGCTCTCCAACAACGCCAACCTGCCCCTGCTGAAAATTCCATCCTTGTCCGCACCCAAGTCCGACGCCAACGACTGGCAGGCCCGGTTTCAGATAGTGGAGAACACCTTTGCTGCCCGTATTGGACAGATCTGCAACGCCGCCCTGGATCGCAGCGTCATCGCCTACAATGACCACGCCGACCCGGAGGAGCGAAAGCGGTGCCGCCGGGACTTGGAGGCCCTGGCCATCTACAGCGGACTGGAGATCGATGCGGCCAAGACCGGTGTGCGGCCCAATCTGGATGAATTTCTGGGCGGACGGAAGGTAAAGCGCACTCCTTTCCTCCAGTACAAATATCTGTTGGAGCGTGCGGAGGAGCGCCGCCGCGCCTGGTATGAGCCCACCCACCGGGAGCGGCTGGAGACCTTCTTTGCCGGGATCGACTGGGACATGGTGGACTCCCCGGTGGAGCGATTACCCTGGCTGGCCCGCCAGCTGGAGCGCAACACGCCGAAGGTTCAGGAGAAACCGGCGAAGGATAGCGAACTATTCACCTTCGCCCAAGAACGAAGTTGGAAGAAACAGCTGAATGAGAACATTCTTTCTTCTGTCTCTGCCTTGCTGTGGGACTACGAGCACTGTCTCTCCCGCATCCGGGCCTGCCGTACCCCCGCCAAGGGGCAGCAGCGAAAAACGGACATTGACCGTATGCTCTATGCCAGAGGACAAGAGGAACTCTACGACAGCGACCAGCTGTACGCCTTCTTCCAGCAGCTTTCATCGGAGCGTATTTCTACTTTGAGAAAGGCGATTGTGGATCAGCAGTGGCACCTGATGACAGAAGCACAGAGAGAAACATTCCTGCGGGAGTGGCTGCCGGAGGGAGCCGACTACTACGATCTCCTGACCGACTTCCGCCACGGCGGGTTCCGTCTGCTGGGTGATCTGGTCTGCGATATCGACGATCTGGAGTCTGCCCGGGAGCGGAAGCAGCTCCGCCGCCCGGCGGACTCCCCGGACTTCCAGAAGATGATGGAGGCCTATCTGTCTGCCCCCTTCAGCGGCAACGAGCGGGCCGTGGTGTCCAAGGTCTGCCGCAAGCTGCTGGACAAGATCGTCCGGCCCAGCCTGGCGGTGCCCTATGTGGTGGCCCTGGGCAAGCGAAACCTGCTGTGGGATCTGCTGCCGGATCACATTGAGGAACATGTTCTGGAGGTGGATCATGCTGAATGAGTGGAACGAGTTTCAGGACTACACCGGTGTGGTAAACTACACCGCTCGGAACAAGCAGGACACCACCTATCTGGGCCGCTTCACCTTCGACACCATCCTGGACTTTGAGGGACTCAACCGGGTGCTGACCATCTTGGCAAGAGGATTTCTGTTTCATAATGAGGATGGCAGCCCAGCCGAAGCGCCCCGGGAGCGCATCGACTATGCCAAGCGGGGCCTGTGCGCCTGGTGCAGTGTGCCGGACAGTAAAAAAGCCACGCCTCGGGAGGCGTGGCAGTTTGGCAATGATTTCGGAAAACTCCATGGGGAGTTTCCCGGCCTTGTGGACGAAAATGGCAGCGGATGGTTTCACCGCCATGTACATCAAGTGGTGGATTTTGTGCGGGAAAATCCAGAACGGGTATCCAGCAGCGCCCAGAAGAAGTGTGCTGCCATTGAGAAGGGCTTTGACCGGGCCTGGCGGGACAAGGTAATCCAAATGCAGATCCCTCTGTTTGCTCCCACCACCAAGGGACAGTGGGGCCTGCGGTTTGACAACTTTCTGGCCCAGGCTTTGGAACTGGGGCCGCTCCGCAGCGAGGAGCGGTCGCTGCCGCCTGCGCTGGTGGAGCAGCTCCACAGCCTCACGCCCAAGGGCGTTCCCGTGGAGATGGTGGAGACGCTGGCAGCCTACTACCTTCTCAACAAACCGGAAGATTCAGACTGGGTGGTGCTGCCGGTGGCCAACTTTGACGCGTACTTTGGCACCACCAGCTTTGGGCGGAAGTACCTGAAACAAATCCCGGAGGCCATTCTGGAGCGCTCAGAGTCCGGATTTGGTCTGTGCAGATACCGATCGTTTCTGTTTCGCGTCTATCACCTCTCCGCCAACTGATACCTCCATTATTTTTATCTATTTACCGCTGCTGAAAATATGGGCATAGTTGCGATCTTCATCGGTCACATCGTAGTATTTTACTTCCTCCAGCACTTCTTTTCACAGTGTGTCTGCCCATGATCACAACAACTTACAGGATGCTCCATTTATGGCAAACCTTCGGATATACAGTTTATCATGATTCTCACATATTATTTGACACCTTAAGATTCCTCTTATAAATAAGGAAAGGAGCGGCAAGTCCCAAAATGGACTTGCCGCTCCTTTCCTTATTTGATTCTTAGATTTGCAACTTAGGCTATTCTATATCGATTCTTTCGAGAGGATCTGCAACCCTTCCGCCGACAAGACGCCGATGATTCTCTCCCAGCAGACACAATCAGGCTTGACGCACCCGGTCAGGGCGACCGTGTGTACGCCTTCCGCCCGCAGACGCGACATTTTTTTCGCCATGTTCTCCGGGTCGTAAATATCCTGGCATCCGCCGCAATCCAGCACAGCAGCCAACTCCGCTCCCGCATGGCCGGAAAACTGCTGCTCTCCTTTCTGCAAGGCGGAAAGGCAGGAGGCCATGGTGCATCGCTGTACGTGATTGCGGCAGGCAAGTACTGCTATCTTTTCCATGGCCGTTACTGTAAGGTCACCTGGAACCATGTATCCTGGTTGATGACCCCTGTGGAGGGCCAATTCTCCCATCCGGCAAAGCGGTCTGTCCGGTAAGGGAAGTATGCCTGCTCCCAGGCCAGGGCGATCAAGGGGAATTTTTCAGCGTTGATAGCCTGGATCTCTGCAGCGGCAATACCATATTCCTCCGTGTTTTTCGCGTTCTGGAGGGCCTGATATGCTGCCACATAGTCGGAGTCATCGAAAGTCCCGGACTGGTAGTAGGGTTCCGGAAGGATGTAGAACGCTGAAGTCCGATAGTCCGCCACGCCAGGGGTCGTATATCCCACATATAATTGGTAATTCTTATCCACTTGGGTCCGTTGATCAAAGATGTCCTCGTTGCGCATGGCGTCCTCATCCATCGCGCATTGGATCCCCACATCCGCCAGATTGTTCATAATGACCTCTGCGAGGCGGCTCATCATCTCGTTCTTCCCACTCTGCGGAAGGATGGATACCGTCATAGGCTGCCCGTTCTGATCATCACGGATCCCGTCACCGTCCACATCCAAATATCCAGCCTCGTCTAAGATCCGACCGGCCTCCTCCAAGTCCCGCTCGTTGACAGGGTAGCCATCCACATAGCCCTTGTTCCCCTGGGGGATCATGCCCCTGTGGGCGGGCACCGCCTCATTACCGCCGATCGTCGTAGCCAGCAGGTCGTAGTCCAGAGCATAATAGACCGCCTCGCGAAAACTCTGCTCATTGGTGGGATAAGCGTTGAAACCGAAAGTCAACTGATAATTGCCGCTGTAGTTGCTACCCCCAGTCTCCACGTCCTCTGCACCTTCCAACGTGCCGATCAAGGTGGAGGCAATGGGGGAGGCATAGGTGTACATGGCGTCGATCTCACCGTTTTTGATTGCCATGACCAGGTTTTCCGGGCTGGAATAACTGTGCAGTTCCACCTTTTCAATGGTCTGCTCGCCCCAGTAATAGTCCTCAAACGCCTCGTAGTAGGAAACCTGGGCAGCCTCATCATAGGAGACAAAGCGGTAAGGCCCCGCGCCGATATGCGCGTCCTCGCCAACGTAACTGGAGTAGTCGCCCTCCACCTTCTCCCAGACGTGGTAGGGCGCTATGTAGCACTGACCGGCGCCATAGGACAGCCAGGCATAGGCGGAGGGGGTATCCAGTTGGCAGGTGATGGCCCCCTCGGCGGAGTCCGTGACTGTCACGTTGTATCCCCGGCCCTTCCACTTATCCATCCAAGACTCCATGGAAAACAGCACATCCTCCAGGGTGATGGTCGTGCCGTCGTGGAATTTCGCGTCTGTCGGGAAGGTGAAAACTACGGTGTCGTTGGCGTCGTTGATCTCAAACGTTTCAAAAAACCCGGGCGTCAATTCACCGTTTTCATCCATCCCAACCAGGGGCTGCTGGCCGAATCGCTCCAGGTTCAGTTTGCCATAGGCACCGCCCTGGTCGAAGAGGTTGAAAGTGGTGTGGGCGATGGTGCAGCCGATGCGCAGTACGCTGCCGTCCGTCGCCGTTTCCTGGTTGGCGGGATCCGAACCGCCAGTAGATTCATTTGGGCTGGGATTCCCGCCGCAGGCGGTCAGCTGGAGCAGCAGCACCATGCTCAGCAGGAATAATGTGATGCGTTTCATGATAGAACTTCCTTCCTTCTTTTTTTTGTGATGATTGATGACAGATCTCCGCGGGAAACGGTTCTTCCCGCAGTTGTCCACCGTCCAAATAGTAAATGCGCTGGCACAGATGATCCGCCAAACACCGGCTGTGTGTGATGTAAAGATAGGACACCTGCCGTTGCCGCTGCAAAGCCTCCAGCATGCGCAGGACTTGTGCTTGGCTGATGGTATCCAACATGGAGGTCGGCTCGTCCAGCACGATCAGTTTGGGATCCAGCAGCATTACCCGGGCTACCATTGCCCGCTGCAATTCACCGCCGGAGAGTTGGATGGGATGCCGCTCCAAGTGTTCCCGGTACAATCCGAAATCCGCCAGATAGTCCAGCAGTTCCCGCCGGGTCATCCTCAGGTCATAATGCCGGCAGATCTCCTGAAAGCCCTGCTCCAACCGGTATTTCGGGTTGAAGGAGACCTCGGGGTGCTGAAAAAGGATCTGGATCTCCTTCCGTTGATAGCTGCGCAGGGGGTAGTGGAGTTCTTCATTCCGATACCGGATCGTTCCACTGTCGGCACGGATCAAACCGGTAACGATCTGCCCGATGGTGCTCTTGCCGCTGCCGCTGGGACCTAAAATCCCAATGGTCTCCCCGGCCTCGACTGTGAAGGAGGCGTCTGTAAGGACCTCTACCCGGCGCATACTTGTGCGGTAAGTCTTTCTAAGCGATACAACTTCAAGGAGCGCCATAAATGCATTTCACCATCCTCTCACCGTCCCAGCGGTCTTTGGGCTGCGTCTGACACTGCGCGGTCCGGCAGGGGCAGCGGTTATAAAAACGGCAAGCATCGGTGTAATCCTCATGACCGGGGCTGAAACCGGGTATGGCGTTGAGCCCCCGCTCAGGGACGGCATCCAGCAACGCCTTGGAATAGGGGTGGCGTGGAGAACCGAAGAACCGCTCCGCCGTCTCGTATTCAATCATCTGCCCGGCATAAATGATGGCAACCCGGTCCGCTACCTGCTGAGCAAAGGTAAGATCATGCGTAACGCAGAGGAGAGAGCATCCCTCCAGGCTGTTGAAGCAGTCAACCACCAGACCAACCCGGTCGCTGTCCAGACCTTTGGTGGGCTCGTCGGCCACCAGATAAGGAGCCTCCGGCGCAATCCCCAGTGCCAGCAGGGCCCTCTGCCGCATGCCGCCGGAGAGTGTGTGCGGATAGGAACGCACCAACTGCTCTTCGTCCCCCAGATGGAACTGCTGCAGGAGTTGGATGCTCCGCTGGTCGGCCCCGCGGCGGGGGAGGCGGCGGTGTGCCACCAAACTTTCGCTGACCTGAAACCCAAGCCTCAAAAGGGGATTCAGGCTGTTGCCGCTCCCCTGGGGGACATAAGAGAGTTTCATCCCCCGAATTTCAGTCAGGTCTTTCTGGCTTTTTTGCAGCAAGTCCTCCCCATCCAGCAGGATACTCCCGGACACGCAGGCATTTTCTGGCAGAAGGCATAAAACCGCCAGCATCAGAACGCTTTTCCCGCTGCCGCTCTCCCCTACCACACAGAGTTTTTCGCCATCGCGCAATGTGAGGTTGACTCCTTCCAGCGCTGTGATGGTGCCCTGCGGCAGTTGGAATCGGACAGTCAGATTTTGAATTTCCAGCATATGACCACCCTTTACGCCTTCACATGGCCAGCAAGTTTTGCCCACGGCTCCGGCGGTCATCCCAGGAGCCGATCAGCATAAACGCCACCACGCATACACAAATGCACAAAATAGGGGGGTAGTACCACCACCAGCAGTTGTTGACCACGCCGTTTCGGAAAAAGGCATTGTTGAGAATGGCGCCCCAACTCTTCTGCCCCAGCGCACCCAGACCCAGGAAACTGAGGCTGGCCTCGCTGAGCATGGCAGAGGCTACGGACAACGCCCCGCGGGTCAGGATGATGCCGGAGACGTTTGGCAGAATGTGTACTAACATAATATACCCATTTCCCATGCCCAGTGTCCGCTCCAACTGAACAAAAGGCTGCTGACGCAGTTGCATCACTTGGGCACGGATCAAGCGGGCTGTTCCGGCCCATGCGGTGACGCACAGGGCAATGATGATATTCCACAGCCCGGCCTGGAGATAAGCGACCAATACGACGGTCAGCGGGAGGCTTGGGACCACGATGACGACATTGGTCACAGCCATGAGGATGTGGTCCACAATGCCGCCAAAATAGCCGGCCAATACACCGACCGCCGTCCCTATGATAGTCGTGATGAGGGCGGCGCAGACGCCGATAAACATGGATACCCTGGTGCCATAGATCAATTCGCTGAGGATGTCCTGTCCAATATCGTTCGTCCCCAGCAGGTGTTCCGAACTCGGCGGCAAATACGGGGTACCCATAGCCCAAGGGTCATAGGGTGCCAAAGCCGGGGCAAAGACCGCCACTAGGAGAATCAGCAGCAACAGGACCATTCCGGTAACAGCGGCGGCGCGGCCCTGCAACAGATTACGTTGTTTCACCGAGACGGCACCTCCCTTCTCAGACGTGGGTCAATTGCGGCATAGAGGACGTCCGCCAAAAGATTCGCCAGGATCGTGCAGACCGCAATCACCAAGAAGGCGGTCTGCAAAACAGGAAAATCCCGGTTGTTGACCGCGTCATAAATCAGGCTGCCCATCCCGCTCCAGTTGTAAATGACCTCCATGGTCATTGTCCCGGCCACCGCCGCCCCAAATTGGAGGCAGACTGCTGTGACATACGGCAGAAGCGCGTTGGGCAGGACGTGGCGGAAGAGAACGACCCTCTGGGAGAGGCCCTTGGAAAATGCCGTCGTGATGTAGGGTTCTTCCCGGATTTCCCGAACGCTGGAGCGCAGGATCAAATAGTCGTAGGAGACCCTGTAGAGGACCAGGACGATTAAGGGCAGCGTCATGTGCCAGAGCATATCCCATACATAGGCCGCCCCGCTCTTTCCGCCGGATACCATTCCTCCCAGTGGGAGCCATCCCAGGCGGTAAGCAAAAATAGACAGCAGAATAATCGATAAGCAATAGGTCGGTATAGTGTGGAGAATGGTAAGGACAGGCGTGCCCAGCCGTTCCCCCCACCGCCCGGAGAACCACCCTGCCGGAAGTCCCAGCAGGACCCCCAGCAGTGCGGCCAGGAGGACCGCCGGAAGGACAAGGCGCAACGTCCAGGAAGCCCGGAACAAAATCAGATCCAGGACTGGCCGCCCGTAGTGGTAACTGGTGCCAAAGTCGAGATGCAAAATATTCCGCCAGTAAAGCCCGAACTGGTGGAGGATGGATCCGTCCAGGTCATATTCCTGGCACAGTTGCTCCAGGTACTCCGGATTGTTGTAGTAGAAATCATAGTAGTCCTCTTCCCCCAGGATATAGAGCATCGGGTCTCCCGGCATGACCCGGATCAGGACAAAGTTAAACAGCAGGATCAGGAAAATTGTGGCCAGATAGCCAATGGATCGCTTTAACAGATAGCGGCTGCGGCGCATGTTTCAATCCCCCCAAAGCGCAAAAAACCTGCTGCTCCCGAAGGAACGGCAGGCTGTATATCTCATTCGCTGTCTGTGACAGGCAATAAAACAAGAATACTTCCCGGTTTCGGCAGGAGCATTTATTTGCCTGGCGCGTATCTGACTTACCCCGACATAGCGGGTTTCACAGTGACCGACTCGCTGGGACTTGCACCCAATTCCGCGGCTGTCCATATGGTATGAACCCAGACAATTTATTTATGATGTGATTATAGCAGAAATAATCTTCCATGTCAAGAACCTTAGGCTATCCAGCACAATCTCGCATCGCCGCCGATTCTGAAATGCGCTTAATAATTCAGTTGGTACAGATTGGGGCAGCCTCCATTTTACTTACTGTTGTAACGCCGTGCCTCTGGCTGATTGGGACAATTACATTGGAAACATCGGACCAATTGCCTTTCTGGTCTGTCACCAAATTTCTACTGAAAAATTATGTTGGTACGAACTTGACTGGATATTATATTGCTATAAAATGGGTCTGTTGCAAAATAGAGTCCTGAAAAATCAACCAAAAGAAAAAGTTAGCAAGAACTGACGCTTTGACGGTTATTGCCAATTTTTAATGCACAAATTTTATTCCCAAGTCTGAAAACTGCATTTTGCAACAGCCCCATTTTTCTTATTCTAATCTTCTGGCAAACATCTTTGAGCCTCTCGCAAGCGACTTTTCTTGGATAACTCTCAGAATGTCCTTATCTGGAGTAGCCCTGCAATTGTTTCATGTGTTCCGTATCGGTAGCGCCCCTCAGGGTTCAGTTCGTTCCCCTATCCTGACGCCAGGGAGATCTCCGACTGGCTCGAGGAGACCTATGCCTGAGCTGCGGAAATGGCACGCTCTTCACCGAATGCAACGCGCTCTGGTGGCCGGACGAAGAGATGGACAATTCTCTCTACCCACAGGCTGAGGCCAACTTGGACTTTGTGTCTACTCTTCTGGAAATACTTTCCACAAAGCAGTGTTTCAACATAGCCATCCACAGGGACAAGATCTTCCTGTGGATGGTCTTGTTCTGGTGGTCTTGTTCTGGCCCAAATAGATACCGAAACAGAAGAACTCAATCTCTATCTGGGACAAACTCTATTTCCCTTGAAATTCCCGTGAGATGGAGTATGATATCCACTCGTCCAATATTTTTGTCAAACCATACACCGCAGTCCATTAGCAGAAAACTTACCACCTTGCGAGAGCGCACGGTTCGCATCCATAGCGAGCCACATCCGACCCAGGTTTGTGGCCCCGTTTTTCAGTCCAATCCGTTGGTTTTTCCTAAAAAGCGCATATTTTAGAAATCCAAATTCCGCAACTTTTTCCGCATAAAAAGTGCCGATTTGGGCCTGTAGCTCAGCTGGGAGAGCGCACGGTTCGCATCCATAGTGAGACACATCCGACCCGATTTTTCGTTTCCCGTTTTCCTGTCCGATTTGTTGGACTTTCCCCTGAAAATCGAATATTTGAGAAATCCAAAATTCGCAACTTTTTTCGCATAAAAAGTGCCGATTTGGGCCTGTAGCTCAGCTGGGAGAGCGCACGGTTCGCATCCATAGTGAGACACATCCG
>CANAAV010000012.1 GCA_947346365.1 uncultured Flavonifractor sp. | reverse complement strand
TTTTAAGAAAGGATGGAGGTGTATTCACCGCTTATGCTGCCAATTTGGATCACAGTGATCATAGCTCTGGCTGTGCTGGCCATTGGACTTGTGGCCGGCTACCAATACCGCCGGAATGTGGCGGAAAAGGAGATCTCCAGCGCGGAGGAGGAGGCCAAACGGATTATCAACGAGGCGATCAAAAGCGCGGAGAGCAAAAAGCGTGAGGCACTGGTAGAGGCGAAGGAGGAGATCCTTCAGGCTAGAAACGAGTACGAAAAAGAAGTCAAGGAGCGCCGCAGCGACTTACAAAAGCAGGAACGCCGCCTACAGCAGAAGGAAGAAAATCTAGACCGCAAAACCGAGAATATTGAGCGCAAGGAGGATGTGCTGCAAGGCCGCCTCAACGAACTGGATCAGGTCCGCGGAGAGGTAGAGCGCCTGCGGAAGTCCCAGCTAGAGGTATTGGAGCGGATTTCCGGGTTTACCAGCGAAGAGGCCAAGGATTACCTGATTAACCAGCTGGCGGAGGAGGTTACGCACGAGTCGGCCATGAAGGTCCGGGAGATTGAGGCCCAATTCAAGGAAGAGGCCGACAGCCGGGCCAGAGAGATTCTCTCTCTGGCCATCCAGCGCTGCGCCGCCGACCACGTGTCGGAGGCCACCGTCTCAGTGGTACCCCTGCCCAACGACGAGATGAAAGGGCGCATCATCGGCCGGGAGGGCCGTAATATCCGCACGCTGGAGACCATGACCGGCGTAGATTTAATTATTGACGACACGCCGGAGGCCATCACCGTCTCCTGCTTCGACCCGGTGCGCCGGGAGATCGCCCGCATCGCCCTGGAGCGGTTGATCCAGGACGGGCGCATCCACCCCTCCCGTATTGAGGAGATGGTGGAGAAGGCCAAGCGGGAGGTGGACGCCACCATCAAGGCTGAGGGAGAGCGGGCCATCTTTGAGACCAATGTGCACGGCCTGCACCCGGAGCTGGTCAAGCTGCTGGGCCGTATGCGCTACCGCACCAGCTACGGGCAGAATGTACTCAACCACTCTATTGAGGTGTCCCACCTGGCGGGACTGCTGGCCGCCGAGATTGGAGCGGACGTGACAGCCGCCAAACGGGCCGGCCTGCTCCACGACTTGGGCAAGTCCATTGACCATGAGGTGGAGGGATCCCATGTGCAGATTGGCGTGGAGCTGGCCCGGAAATACCGGGAGCATGACGACATTATTCACGCCATTGAGGCGCACCACAACGACGTAGAGCCCCGTACCATCGTGGCCTGCCTGGTCCAGGCCGCCGACGCGGTGTCCGCCGCCCGGCCCGGCGCCCGGCGAGAAAACCTAGAGAACTATATCAAGCGGCTGGAGAAGCTGGAAGAGGTCACTTCCTCCTTTCCCGGGGTGGAGAAGTCCTTTGCTATCCAAGCGGGCCGTGAGGTGCGCATTATGGTGGCCCCCGAGAAGGTGGGAGAGGACCAGATGGTCCTGCTGGCCCGTGAAATTGCCAAGAAGATCGAAGAGGAACTGGAGTACCCCGGTCAGATTAAGGTGAACATGATTCGGGAGACCAAGGTCATCGAGTACGCGAAGTAAGAAGCGCGCAGCGCCCGGAGCAGGCACACAGCGAGCCGCGCCTGAAATAAGCGTACAAAAAACGGTCAAGCAGGGGGCGGCGCGGGGACGCGCGGCCCCCTGTTGCCTCATGATAAGGAGTACTGCCATGGGAGAAAAAAAGCTGCCGGATCAAAGAAAGAGAGAAGCCGCAGGGGAGGCCTATGAGTGGCTTCAGGTGTTCGTAATCGTGGCGGTGGCGATGGTGAGCGTCTTCACCTGTCTGGGGCGCATTACCCCGGTGGACGGACAGTCTATGGAGCCCACCCTCTGGCATGGGGACCTCATGCTGGTACGGGACATCGGTTACCATACGCCCCAGGCCGGGGACATAGTAGTGCTCACCAAGGCCTTTGACGCCGCCGTGGGCCCCATTGTAAAACGGGTGGTAGCGGTAGGCGGCCAGCAGGTAGACATCGACTACAGCGCCGGCCTGGTCTATGTGGATGGGCAGCCGCTGGAGGAGCCCTACATCAAGGAGGCGATGCTGCCCCCCTATTACGGCGGGTTTACCACAGTGACGGTGCCGGAGGGCAGCATCTTTGTCATGGGAGACAACCGCAACCACTCCAACGACAGCCGGGACGAGACCCTGGGTACGGTAGACGTGCGCTATGTGCTGGGAAAGGCAGAGATGGTGTTCTTCCCCTTCCGGCACCTAAAGACCTTTGGATAGAGGCCCGCTACTGCATAGCCCCGCAGGGGAAAAGGCCGTGAGCGGCAGCGGGCAGTTTGACCGCCGGAGGGCTCCCTCTGGCGGTCATTTGTCAAAAGGCCGAAAATTTCCGCCTCCGGTTTTGAAAGAGGAGCCGGCCGCATGTCTTATTGGGGGCAGCGGCGGGAATTTCCAGAAAATTGGCACAAGATGTCGTGTTGACGCGCACAGGCGCGAAAGGAGAGACCGTTCCGGCGGGAAAAGAGAGAAAAGACTTGACGCAGCGGCCGTTTCCGTGTAATATATGGATTGTAACCTTTTGTAATCATTATTACAGAGGTGTTACAAAAGAAAGAGACAGCGCTCCAGCGGGCCGGGGAAACGCCCGCTGGACAGTAAGAGCCCGTTGGGCGCCGCTCCGTAATCCGCACACGGTGAGACATCAAACGGACTTTAACGCACAAGAGAATGGGAGGAATCCCTCGTGGATGAAATATTACACGCGCCGAAAGGCTCCGGCAGGGAGCGGGAGGCGTTCACACCGGCCGTCGCCCGGCGGCTGGAGCAGGGCAAAGAGGCCCTGCGCGGGGCGGGAATGGTTCTGCGGCAGACAGGGAAGACGCTTCAGCACAGGCTGGATGAGGCCACGGCCGGCGGCCGGCGGCTGGTCAGCCCGGTAAATTTTTTTGCGGCGGCGGCCGTGGTCGGGGTCATAGCGGTGGTAAGCACGGTATACACCCCCAGCTATGCGGTATCCATGGACGGGATACCTCTGGGTACAGTCCGCTCGCCGGAGGCCTTTGAGGAAGTGGTGGACCGGGTAGAGGCTAGGGCCGGCAGAATCTTAGGCCGTGAGTACACGCTGGGGGGCGAGGCCAGCTACGAGTTCGCCTTATCAGAACGGGGCAAGCTCTCCGATGAGAAGGAGCTGGAGGAGTACCTGTTCAACCAGATCAGCGAGGTGGAGCTGAACTATGTGCTCAAGGTAGACGGGAAGCTCATCGGCGCGGCGGCGGATCAGAGCAGCCTGGAGCGGATGCTGGAGGAGATCAAAGCCCCCTATGTGACCGAGCACACCACTGCCTCCGGGTTTACCGCCAACGTGGCGATCTCTCACGAATACACCCCCACCGACGTAAACCAGGATCTGGAGGACATGTTCTCCCAGCTGACGGTCAACACCAACGGACAGACCACCTACGAGGTGGTAAAGGGCGATACCTTTATGCAGATTGCCCTGGATAACGGGATGACCGTCCGGGAGATGCAAGAGCTCAATCCGGACATCAACATTGACCGGATTTATATCGGGCAGCTGCTGAACATCCGGGAGGAGATCCCCTTCCTGTCGGTCCAAACTGTGGAGCATGTGACCTATCAAGAACCGATTGAGTGCCCGGTGGAGCAGGTGAAGGACGACTCCATGTACCAGGGCGAGTCGCGGGTGATTGAGGCGGGCGTGCCCGGCGAGGCGCGGGTGACAGCCGACGTGACGTATCTCAACGGCAAGGAGCAGGAGCGGGAAATTTTGGAGAGCGAGACGCTCAGCGCACCTACGACCCGGGTAATCGCAGTGGGCACCAAGGAGCGGCCCTCCTGGTTCCCCAACGGCTACTTCATCTGGCCGGTATATGGGCGGATTACCTCCTCCTTCGGCTATCGCTCTATCTTTGGCTCTTACAGCTATCACGGCGGCATTGATATCGCCACCTCTTACGGCGTGGGAATTGCCGCCGCCGACGGCGGCACCGTGACCTTCGCGGGCCGGGCCACCGGGTACAACTGGAGCTATGGCAACCTGGTCATTGTTGACCACGGCAATGGAAAGCAAACCTACTACGGGCACTGTTCCAGCGTGCTGGTCTCCGCCGGAGACCACGTCTACCAGGGCCAGACCATTGCCAGGGTAGGCAGCACCGGGCGGTCCACCGGCAACCACTGCCACTTTGAAGTGAAAATCGGCGGGACCTCTGTCAACCCGCTGGCCTATCTGAGCTGAACAACAGTCAAGCCCGCCCGCCTGCTGCAAGCAGGCGGGCGGGCTATTGTGCTGAAAAGCTCTCAGAAAGTTCGCGCCCCCTTAGACACGAATTGAATGTAAATATGTTTTTTCTGGCGACATGTGCGTCAGAGAAAACATATCTCAGCCTGTAAGTGTATGAATTGTCCGCTCAAATCGGACAATTCATGCGCGAGGCGGGCGGGCTATTACGGCGGGTGCTATTGCATCAGAGATTCCGGAGGGACGCCCAGCAGCAGCAAAGTGCCCATGACCGCTAAAAAAGGGAGGGGTTCCCCGCCGGGCGGAAAAGGGAGCACCAGCTCCTGCCGCTCCAGCACAGTCCCGTCCAGGGTGGCCACCTCCCGCTGAAGGGCCAGACAGAGCCTGTCCCCCTCCAGGCTGGAGAGGGTGAGAGTGTCCTTGGGAGAGGGACCATAGCTCACCGCCTGGGCGGAGCGCAGCGCCCGCGCCAGGGGCCCCGCAGAGCCAGGCAGGAGAACCGTCCGGCTGCTCACCGCTCCGGCCCCCGCCCAGGCGGTAGCCCCCGGCGCTACGACCAGCAGGTCCAAGGGCGCTCCCGCCAGCTCCGCTGGGTGGCGGCCCGTTTTCAGCCAGGCGCGGCCCGGCGGGAGCTTTTCCCGCACCGCGGGCAGAATTCCACCGTCCTGAGTCCAGATTCCCACCTGAAACAACCCATACACCGCCTTTCCTAAGACATCAAAAGTGTGTGGAAAAACGCGCCATTTTATACGGAACGGGAGAGGACGATAGTCCTTGACTTTTGCCGCAGGAATGCATACAATAGCAAAGAACCCTACGTATTCTGCTGAAAAGGATTGAGATACACATGGCACAAAACAAAAAGCAGGTGGAACAAATTACCGATATGGAGGCTGATTTCGCCCAGTGGTACACCGACGTGTGCAAAAAGGCGGAGCTGATCGACTACTCCAGCATTAAAGGGATGTTCATCTACCGCCCCTATGGGTACGCCATCTGGGAGAACATCCAGCGCATTCTGGACGACGCGTTTAAAAAGACCAGGCATGAAAACGTATATCTGCCTATGCTGATTCCGGAGAGCCTGCTGCAAAAGGAGAAGGACCACGTGGAGGGCTTCGCGCCCGAGTGCGCGTGGGTGACCTATGGCGGCGGAGATAAGCTGGAGGAGCGCTACTGCATTCGTCCCACCTCCGAGACGCTGTTCTGTGAGCACTATGCCAACATCATCCACTCTCACCGGGATCTGCCCAAGCTCTACAACCAGTGGTGCTCTGTGCTGCGGTGGGAGAAGACCTCCCGCCCCTTCCTGCGCCACCGGGAGTTTTTATGGCAGGAGGGGCACACCATGCACGCCACAGCCCAGCAGGCCATGGCGGAGACCGAGCGGATGTTCAACATCTACGCGGACTTTTACAAAAACGTGCTGGCGATCCCCGTGGTCAAGGGCCGCAAGACCGACAAAGAGAAGTTTTCCGGCGCGGAGGCCACCTATACGGTGGAGTGCATGATGCACGATCGAAAGGCGCTTCAGGGTGGCACCAGCCACTACTTCGGCGACGGCTTCGCCCGCGCCTTCGACATCACCTTTACCGGCAGCGACAACCAGCTTCACCACCCCTTCCAGACCTCTTGGGGCGTTTCCACCCGTATGATCGCCGGAATCATCATGGTCCACGGGGACAACAACGGCCTGGTTCTGCCCCCCAGGGTGGCCCCCATCCAAGTGGTGGTCATCCCGGTGGCCCAGCATAAGCAGGGGGTCCTCGCCGCCAATCAGGCGGTGGCAGACCGGCTGCGGGCCGCGGGTCTGCGGGTAAGGATGGACGATTCCGACCAGTCCCCCGGCTGGAAATTCGCCGAATACGAGATGAAAGGCGTGCCCCTGCGCTTGGAGCTGGGGCCCAAGGACATAGAAAAAAACCAGTGCGTACTGGTGCGCCGGGATTCCGGAGAGAAGTCCTTCGTCTGCCTGGACGGCATTGAGGAGGCCGTCAAAACCATGCTGGACGCGATCCACGAGGGGCTGTACGCCAAGGCGGCGAGGAACCTGGAGGAGAACACCTACGCCTGCGCCTCGCTGGAAGAGGTCAAGGAGAAGATGGCACAGCGGGGAGGCTTTGCCAAAACCATGTGGTGCGGGGATGAGGCGTGCGAGATCCGCATGAAGGAGGAGGCCGGGGTATCCTCCCGGTGCATCCCCCTGGAGCAGGAGCATCTGGGCGACACCTGCGCCGTCTGCGGCAAGAGCGCCAAGCACATGGTATACTGGGGCGTGGCCTATTGATCCGCCCCGTGCCGGTCCGGCGCGGCACAAAAACCAAAAAGGAGCGCCGCCCCTAATAAGGGCGGCGCTCCTCAGTTTGTCAAAAAAGCCTCGCAGAGTTCGCGCCGCTGAACGCGAATCGGGGAAAGCTTTGTTTTCTGACCGGGGCGGCGCCGGCACGGCGTCAGCCTGCCAGAAGCTCATCCAATTTGGCGCGAATTGTCTGGAGGAATTCCACGCTGGTAACCGCCCGGGCAGGCTGCTCTCCCTCCCACAGGCCGGCCAGATCCCGGGTCATGACGCCGCCTTCAATGGTGGAAATACAGGCGCGCTCCAGCTTGCGGGCGAAGTCCGCCAGCGCCGGCAGGCCGTCCAGCTCTCCGCGCTTGGCCAGTGCGCCAGTCCAGGCGAAAATGGTGGCCATAGGGTTGGTAGAGGGCTGCTCCCCCTCCAGGTAGCGGTAATAGTGGCGGGTGACGGTGCCATGGGCGGCCTCGTACTCATACTTTCCGTCCGGCGAGACCAGGACGGAGGTCATCATGGCCAGGGAGCCGAAGGCCGTGGAGACCATATCGCTCATCACGTCCCCATCGTAGTTTTTGCAGGCCCAGATAAAGCCGCCCTGAGAGCGGATGACCCGGGCCACCGCGTCGTCAATGAGCGTATAAAAGTACTCAATACCCAGCGCATCAAACCTGGCCTTGTATTCCGCGTCAAAAATTTCCTGGAAAATATCCTTAAAGGTGTGGTCATACTGCTTAGAAATGGTGTCCTTGGTGGAGAACCACAGGTCCTGCTTGGTATCTACGGCGTACTGGAAGCAGGAGCGGGCAAAGGAGCGGATGGAAGTGTCCTTATTGTACTGCCCCTGGAGCACGCCGGCACACTCAAAATCATAGATGGTCTGACAAAACTGGGAGCCGTCCGCGCCGGTATAGAGCAGCTCCGCCCGGCCGGGGCCGGGAACCCGGTACTCCGTGGCGCGGTATACGTCCCCGTAAGCGTGACGGGCGATGGTGATGGGCCGCTTCCAGGTTTTCACGACCGGGGAGACGCCCTTGACCATGATGGGAGCGCGGAACACCGTGCCGTCCAAAATGGCCCGAATGGTGCCGTTGGGAGATTTCCACATCTGGGAGAGCTTATATTCCTCCACCCGCTGGGCGTTGGGGGTGATGGTGGCGCATTTGACGGCCACACCGTATTTTTTGGCGGCCCCGGCGGAATCTACCGTCACCTGATCCCCGGTGCGTTCCCGCTCCGGCAGGCCCAGGTCGTAATATTCCGTCTTAAGGGCGATGTAGGGCAGAAGCAGCTGGTCCTTAATCTGCCGCCAGAGCACGCGGGTCATCTCATCCCCGTCCATCTCCACCAGGGGGGTAGTCATTTGAATCTTTTCCATGGGAATCCTCCTTTGTCTACGCAAGCCTGCGGGATATGGATGGAATTATACCGCGCTTTAGGAAAAAACGCAAGGGAAAGGGGAAAAGGCCGGCTCGCCGTGGAGATACAGAAAAATGCACGGCGTCCGCCCCCGCCGCGCGGCAGATCAATCGTCAGGCGGGACTGGCTGCAGAAAAACCGCGGGAAGGGATTTCATAGAAAATTTACAGCTTTTCTAAGGGCTTTTCTTGTTTTTCCAGGCGGTATGTGCTATGATTGCTATCGTAACTATTTCCGCCGCCCCCGAGCCGGAGGCGGGCGGGAGAGCCGTTGAAACCATAACGCCACAAGGAGGCTTTATTACTTTATGCCCGAGAAAAAAAACAACCAAGGCCCCGGCGGAAAGCGCAACATCAACGCCATTTTGTTTACCGTTTTATGGGCGCTGGTCATTGTGGTTTTCCTCAACTATATGACCTCTATTGCCCGCTCCGCCAATACGGAGGAGATTACCTACGGACAGTTCCGCCAGATGGTGATGGACGGAGAAGTGGAGGCGGTGGAGCTGTCTGCGACCCGGTACATCATCTATCCGAAAACCAAAGACGCCCCGCCGGAGGGAAGCGCGCAGCCCACCAGAGCGCCCCAGACGGCGGACACCGAAGCAGATCCGCTGGAAGAGCTCCAATCCCAGCTGCAGATGAATCTGCCGCCGCTGGAGGAGCTCAACGGCAGCCCCCAGAGCGGCCGCAAAACCTATTACTGCGCCCCGCTCACCCAGGCCAACGTCCGGGACGACGGTCTGATTGAGCTGCTGGAGACCAACGGCGTGGTCCAATACGGCACCCCCTATGAGGAACCCCTGTCTCCCATTGTCAGCCTGCTCATCAGTTACGTGCTGCCCATGGTGCTGATGGTGGTGCTGCTCTCGTTCCTGTTCCGCAACATGGCGGGGAAAATGGGCGGCGGTCTGGGCGGAGTCGGCAAGGCCAACGCAAAGGTCTACGTGGAGCGCTCCACGGGGATCACCTTCCAGGACGTGGCGGGTCAGGACGAGGCCAAGGAGTCCCTGGTGGAGATCATTGATTTCCTCCATAATCCACAGAAATACACCGAGATCGGCGCCAAGCTGCCCAAGGGCGCATTGCTGGTGGGCCCGCCGGGCACCGGCAAAACCCTGCTGGCAAAGGCCGTGGCCGGGGAGGCGAACGTGCCGTTCTTCTCCATCTCCGGCTCTGACTTTGTGGAGATGTTCGTGGGCGTGGGCGCGTCCCGGGTGCGGGACTTGTTCAAAGAGGCCAGCAAGATGGCCCCCTGTATCGTTTTTATCGACGAGATCGACACCATCGGCAAGTCCCGGGACAACCGCATGGGCGGCAACGACGAGCGGGAGCAGACCCTCAACCAGCTGCTGGCGGAGATGGACGGGTTTGACCCCACCAAGGGGGTCATCCTCCTGGCGGCGACCAACCGGCCGGAGGTGCTGGACCAGGCTCTGCTGCGCCCCGGACGGTTTGACCGGAGAATTATCGTGGACCGGCCCAACCTGGCCGGCCGGCTGGCCACCCTCCAGGTGCACACGCGCAACATCCGACTGGCGGAGGACGTGGACTTGAGGAAAATCGCCATCGCCACCGCGGGCACCGTGGGGGCCGATCTGGCGAACCTGGTAAACGAGGCCGCCCTGCGGGCGGTGCGCCTGGGCCGCAAGGCGGTCAACCAGGAGGATCTGCTGGTCTCCTTTGAGCTGGTCATCGCGGGCAGCGAGAAAAAGGGCAGCGTGCTCACAGAGTTTGAGAAAAAGCTGGTGGCCTATCACGAGGTGGGCCACGCCATGGTGGCTTACCGACAGAAAAACACCGAGCCGGTGCAGAAGATTACCATTGTCCCCCACACCCAGGGGAGCCTGGGCTATACCCTGCTGATGCCGGAGGAGGACAAGACCGAGCTGCGCACCCGGGATGAGCTTTTGGCGAAAATCACCGTCTCCATGGGCGGGCGCGCGGCCGAGGAAGTGGTGCTGGGCACCATGACCAACGGCGCGGCCCAGGATATTCAGGACGCCACGAACGTGGCGCGAAACATGGTTGCTATGTACGGCATGAGCGGTCAGTTCGGCATGATGGCCCTGGCCTCTAAGCGCAATCAGTATCTGGACGGAGGCTACGGCATGGACTGCGCCCAGAATACCGCCGCCGCCATGGACCAGGCGGTGAAGGAGATCCTGGACCAATGCTACCGCCAGGCGGTAGAGGTGCTGAAGGGCAACCGGGATGAGATGGACCGGGTGGTGGCCTATCTGCTGGAAAAGGAGACCATCACCGGCGCGGAAATGGTGGCCATTCTGGAGGGCCGGGACCCGGCCGAGGCGGACAATTTTCCCGATCCGGACCGCCGGGGGGAGAAACACATCCCCAGCGTCAGCCAGGAGAAGCAGGGCGGCGGTGCAGCCGCCCCCCTGGACAGCGGGGAGTTCGGCCCGGAGGGCAAACGGGAAGAGATGGAAGAGCGCTGACTGCTCCACTCCGTGAGACAGGGCCGGCATAGAACCTAACACAGGGGAGCGGGAACATCAGTTTCCGCTCCCCTGTGTTGCACACTTATTCTGCCGGATCCTCTGGGGTGAGCACGCCCGTCACGCAGAAAATGGCCCAGCGGGCGATATTGACCCCATGGTCGGCGATGCGCTCGAGATATTTGGCGATGATGACCAGATCAATGGCCTGGTCTGCCGCGTCCCGGTCGTCCGCGATGCGGGAGGCCAGCTCCCCCTTGACGTTCTGAAAGAGGGTGTCCACCTCGTCGTCCAGGGCGATGACCTGGCGGGCGGCCTGGGCGTCCCGGTTCACATAGGAGAAAATGGCCCGCTTGACCATGGCCGCGGCCTTCTGGCTCATGGCGCGGATATCCGCTAGGCAGCGGTCCTGCCGCTGCCGCTGGAGCAGCAGGGAGATTTCCGCGATGTTGGCGCACTGGTCGCCGATCCGCTGCAGGTCGGTGACCATTTTCAGCGCCGCCGAGATGGTGCGCAGGTCGCTGGCCACCGGCTGCTGCTGGAGCAAAAGCCGCAGGCAGCGGTTTTCAATATCCTGCTCCATACCCTCCATGCTGCGGGTGAGCTCAATGGCGGACAACGCTCCCTGCCTGTCCCCGGTGGAGAGAGAGCTGGTGACTACGTTTACGGCGTCCTCCGCCGCGGCGGACATGCCGATCAGCTCAAAATTGAGCTCCTGGAGCTGGGCGTCAAAGGCTTTTCTCATAACGATCTTCTCCTTCCCGGGCGCGCCCCAGGACAGGTGGGCGCGCCGGCCTATCCAAAGCGCCCGGTGATATAGTCCTCTGTGCGCTTGTCCCGGGGCAGAGAAAAGAGCTGGGTGGTGTCCCCAAACTCAATGAGCTCCCCCGCCAGAAAAAAGGCGCACTTATCCGAAATACGGGTGGCCTGCTGCATGTTGTGGGTGACGATGACGATGGTATAGCGCTGCTTGAGAGCGGCGATCAGCTCCTCAATTTTAGAGGTGGAGATGGGGTCCAGGGCGCTGGTGGCCTCGTCCATCAGGAGCACGTCCGGCTCCACCGCCAGGGCGCGGGCGATGCACAGCCGCTGCTGCTGCCCGCCGGAGAGGGCCAGGGCAGACTTTTTCAGCCGGTCCTTTACCTCATCCCAGATGGCGGCCCCTCTTAAAGAGCGCTCCACCACGGCGTCCAGCCGCGGCCGGTCCCGGACGCCATGGGTGCGGGGACCATAGGCCACATTGTCATAGATGCTCATGGGGAACGGGGTGGGCTTTTGAAAAACCATGCCGATCTGCTTGCGCAGCCAGGTTACGTCAACGCAGGGGTCGTAGATCTCCTTTCCCCGGTAGCGGACGCTGCCGCTGACGCGCACGCCGGGGACCAGGTCGCACATCCGGTCCAGCGTTTTTAAGAACGTAGATTTGCCGCAGCCGGAGGGGCCGATGAGGGCGGTCACCTGCCGTTCCGGCAGGTCGATGTTTACCCCCCGGAGTGCCTGGACCGCCGGAGCGTACCAGAGCTCCAGATTTCGAACGCTCAGCAGTGCGGGTTCACTCATTGCGCTCCCCCTTCCGCCGTCTCAGGCGCCGCCCCGCCCATTTTGCGGTGAAGTTGAGCGCCAGGGTGAAGAGCATGAGAAGCGCGGCGATGGCGAAGGCTGTGTCAAAATCCGCCCGCTCCTTGGCGTAGACGTACAAAGCCACGGTGAGGGTGGCCCCTGAGCTGTGGGCAAAGTTCTCCCAGGAGGCAAAAAAGCGGTTGAGAGACATGCCCATGCCGGCGGTAAAAAGCAGGGCGGCGGATTCCCCGACAACGCGCCCGGCGGAGAGAATACAGCCGGTGACGATGCCGTCCATAGCGGGGGGGAGCACCACCGTGCGGATCATATGCCATTTCCCGCTGCCCAGGCCCAGCGCTCCCTCCCGGTAGGACTGAGGGACGGATTTCAGGCTCTCCTGCGTGGTGCGGATGACGATGGGAAGGGTCATGACCGCCAGGGTCAGAGACCCCGCCAGAAGAGAGGTCCCCAGGCCGAGAAGCTGGCAGAACAGCAGCATACCCGCCAGACCGTAGATGATGGAGGGGATGCCGGCGAGCGTCTCGGCGGCGAACTCCACGGCGCGGACCAGGCGCGGGGAGGCGGCGTACTCCGTCAGGTAAATGGCCGCGCCCACCCCCAAAGGGAGGACCAACGCCAGAGCCGCCAGCACAACATAGAGGGTATTGAGCAGGTTGGGCAGGATGCCGCGGGTTCCACGTAGGACGCTGCTCTGGGTGAACAGCAGCTGCCAGGTTACATGGGGCAGGCCCCGCAGAAGGATATATCCGGTCAATCCCGCCAGCAGGGCGCAGACCAGAGCCGCGCTCAGGCAGAGCAGCAGGCGGAGAATACATCCGCGGACCCAACGGGCGCGGGAGAGCGTCTGTGTGGACATGGGAGATCATCCTCCTTTCCGTTTGAGCAGTCTGTTGAGAAGCACATTGACCAGCATAATAAAGAAAAAGAGCACCAGGGCGATGGAGAAGAGGGCCTGCCGGTGAAGGCCGGAGGAATAAGACATTTCGCTGGCAATGGCGGTGGTGAGAAATTTTACGCTTTTAAACAGGGAAGGCATATTGGCCGCGTTGCCCGCCACCATCAGAACGGCCATGGCCTCGCCAATCGCCCGGCCCACCCCCAGTACCACCGAGGCGGCGACGCCGCCGGAGGCCGCCGGGAGCGTGACGCGGAAGACCGTCTCGATCTGAGTGGCGCCAAGAGCCAGGCTGGCGGCCTCATATTCCGGCGGCACGGCGCGCAGGGCCGCCTCCGACACGCTGACGATGGAGGGGAGAATCATCACCGCCAGCACGAGGATGGCGGAAAAAAGTCCCGCTCCGTCGGGCAGGCGGAAGCATCTGCGTACGGCGGGGACCAGCACCAGCATACCCACCAGGCCATACACCACCGAGGGGATGCCGGAGAGCAGCTCCACCGCCGGACGCACCGCCGCGGCCAGACGGGGCGGCGCAGTTTTTGCCAGAAAGACGGCGCAGAGCAGTCCGATAGGTGCGCCCAGAAGAACGGCCCCGGCTGCGCCGTAGACCGAGGTGAGAAGAAACGGCGCAATGCCGAACTCCGGCCGCTGCGCCGTGGGGCTCCACTGCCGCCCCAGCAGGAAGTCCGGCAGACCGGTTTCCCGCAGGGCGGGTACGCCGGCAAGAATGAGATACAGGCTGATAAGCAGCACAAAGGCCACCGCGGTCAGGCCGCAGGCGGAGAAAAACAGGCCCATTAGACGCTCCAAGGGGCGCGGGGTTCGTCTCATCATTGGCGGCTCCTTTCTATTCCCACGTTTCAAGAGGGGGGCTGAGCGGGCGGCACCGCCCCCGCGGCCTGAATGGCCGCCGCGGCGCCAGGACTGCGGGCGTAGTCCAAAAAGGCCTGGGCGCCAGGAGGGAGGGAGACGTCCGAGCGGATCACCATGAGGAAGGGCCGCTGCAAGGGGTAGCTGCCGTCCTGGACGGAGGCGGCGCTGGGGAGGATGCCGTCTACTGGGAGGACCTTCACCGTGTCGTTTAAAGCGGCTAGGGAGACGTAGCCGATGGCGTTGGGATTGGAGGACACGTTAGCCAGTACGTCGCCGGTGGAGGTGAGCTCGTTGGTATAGGCGCACAGGCCGGAAAGGCCGATGGCCTGCTCAAAGGCGCTGCGGGTGCCGGAGCCGGCCTCCCGCCCGATGAAGGCCGCCGGGGCGGGCGCGCCCCCCAGCTGGGTCCAGTTAGAGATTTGGCCTTCAGCCAGCAGTTTTAGCTGCTCAGAGGTCAGCTCCTGCACAGGGTTGGAGGGGTGAACGATGACCGCGATGCCCTCCAGAGCAATGACATAGGCCAGCAGGTCTTGGGAGCGCTCCTTCTCATTCATGGGGCGGCTGCTCAACCCGATGTGGCAGAGACCGTCCGCCGCGCTTTGAATTCCGGCGCTGGAGCCGGCGCCGCTGTAATTGACGGTGACGTTGGGCTGCTGAGCGCAGAAGGTCTCGATTAAAGCCCCGGTTACTAGCTCCATAGAGGTGGAGCCGGCGGTATTCACTACGCCGGACAGCCCCTGCCCGGCGGGCCTGCCGCAGCCCGCCAGCAGAGCCAGGAGTCCGGCCAGAAGGCCCGCCTTTGTCCTTCGCCGCATAATACCGCCTCCAGAAACGCCGCGTGATTTGGCCCTAGTTTACCCAGTTTTTAAGGAAAAAACCGCCAGAGGGGCAAAAAAATATGCCCTCCGGATCCGCCGGAGGGCATATTTTTCAGGACTGCACCTTGGAGAACTGCTGCTTGCCCACATAGCACAAGGGGCAGACCCAGTTGTCCGGCACGCTTTCCCAGGGGGTGCCGGGGGGAACGCCGTTTGCCGGGTCCCCCGCGCCGGGGTCATAAATATAACCGCACACATCGCAGATATACCGGTCCATTTCTTTTGGCTCCTTTTCCAGTATTTACGCCACAGTATGCCCCGGCTGTTCCGGAATCATACCTTGCAGGCGCACAAGGTTTATGGTATGCTATAAAAAGCTGTATTTACGGCTTTTTATAGCATACCGGCGGGCCTGCGGTGAAAATGCCGCGCAGGGGATATTTTCATAAGAGGCAGGCCCGCAGACAATAGGTAAAGGAGGCGCCCCATGAAAATTGGCGGCGTAACGGTCAATTCCCGGCTGGCCCTGGCGCCCATGGCGGGGGTGACGGACCGGGCTTTCCGGACCCTCTGCCGGGAGCTGGGCGCGGGCTATACGGTGACGGAGATGGTGAGCGCCAAGGCCCTGTGCTATCAGGATAAAAAATCCCTCCCCCTGCTGGAGCTGGGGGAGGGAGAACACCCGGCGGCGGCGCAGCTGTTCGGCAGCGACGCGCACTGCATGGAGCAGGCGGCGGGCATTGCGGCGGAGCGGTCGGGCGCGGATATAATCGACCTTAATATGGGCTGCCCGGTGCCTAAGGTGGCCCAGCATGGGGACGGCTGCGGACTGATGCGGACCCCGGAGCTGGCAGCGCGAGTGGTGGAGGCGGTCCGGCGGGGGGCGGGCGGACGGCCCGTGACGGTGAAGTTCCGCCTGGGCTGGGACAAGGGCAGCATCAACTGCGTGGAATTTGCCAAGGCCATGGAGCAGGCGGGCGCCTGCGCTCTGGCGCTGCACGCCCGCACCCGCGCCCAAATGTATTCCGGCAGAGCCAACTGGGACTATATCCGGATGGTAAAAGAGGCGGTATCCATTCCGGTGATCGCCAATGGGGATGTATTTTCCGCCCGAGACGCGGTCCATATCCTGCAATACACCGGGGCGGATATGGCGATGATCGGCAGAGGGTGCTTTGGAAACCCGTGGATTTTTCAGCAGGCTCAGGCGGCCTTGGAGGGGCGGGAGATTCCGCCGCTGCCGCCGCTGAGAGAGCGGTGCGCCGCCGCAGTGCGGCAGTTCCGCCTTTCGGCGGAGCAGAAGGGGGAGCACATTGCCTGCCTGGAGGCCAGAAAGCATTACGCCTGGTACCTCAGGGGGGTGCCCCATGCGGGGTACTACAAACAGCGGATCAGCCAGATCAGCACGATGGCGGATATTGAGGCCATTACGGCGGGGATCGAGCGGGACCTGAAATAGGGACCCGCGGCCCTTTGGAAAGGCAGGTGAGAAAGTGTGCAGGGTGAGGCTGAGCGGATCGCGCTGGCCCAGAAGGGGGACGAGGAGGCCTTTTCCGCGCTGATGACGGATCATCAGACGCGGGTATACAACCTGGCCCTGCGGATGACCGGCAGCCCGGATGACGCGGCGGAGCTGAGTCAGGAGGCTTTCCTCAGAGCGTGGCGGGGGCTGGGGCGCTTTCAGGGCGGGAGCAGCTTTTCCACCTGGCTCTACCGCCTGACGGCCAACGTATGCATTGACTTTTTGCGCAAGGAAAAGCGGCGGCGGGACATCTCTATGACGGTCTCCCTGGAGGATGAGGAACAGCTCCGGCAGGCTCAGATTCCAGACGAACGCTACAGCCCCCAGCGGGCCTTGGAGCGCGCTGAGCTGAGGGAAGCGCTCCGAGCGGGACTGGAGTCCTTAAACCCGGAACACCGGCAGGTGCTCGTACTCCGGGAGCTGGAGGGGCTGTCCTACCACGAGATTGCCCAGATGCTGAAGCTGGAGGAGGGAACCGTCAAGTCCCGGATTGCCCGGGGACGGCTGGCTCTGCGAAATTATTTGGTGGCGGCAGGGAACTTTTCCCCGGGCGCTGCGTCCAAAGGCTGACATAGGCGGATGGAGCCCGCGGTTCGGATTCCAAAAGGCATGAGGAGAGAACGCCAATTGCGTCAAACCATATAGTCGGACAGCGCAAGCTGTTTGATTATTTTAAGGAGAGGAGGCGCCCGCGCATGATTTCCTGTGATAAGGCGGCCGAGCTCATCAGCGCTGAGCTGGATGAAGCGCTCAGTTCAGAGGAAGCGGTCCAGCTGAACGAGCACCTGGCCCAGTGTGCGGCGTGCAGAGATCTCCAGGCGGATTTTCAGCGGCTGCACCAGGCGCTGCTGGAGGCCGCGGCCCATTGGCAGGCTGAGCCTCCAGAGGACTTAAAGCGGCGGGTGCTCAAGCGGATCGAGCGTGAAAAACCCCTCTCTTTACAGGCGGGAAAACGGCGCTGGGTCCGGCGCGGCTGGGGCGCGCTGGCAGCGGTGCTGGTTTTGGCGGTGATTGGCGGCAGCGCGATGAACCTGTGGGACGGAATGGGGGCGGCCGGGGCCGGACCGGCCCCGGAGGTTCTGGCCCCTGGGGGCCAGAACCAGAAGGATGCGGACATGGCGACGGGAGGAGCGCTGCCTGAGACAGCGGCCTATATGGCCGAGGCCATGCCGGCGGACGAGCCGGCGCCGCAGGCAGACGGTATTGCGCAGGACGATACCGTTTCGGCAGAGATGGGCAGCGGGGAAAATAACGCCCCGCGGGCTTGTTCCATCGGCACATCGGAGCTGCCCGTGCCGAGGGCGGCGCAGTGTACGGCTCTTCCGGAGGGAGTTCTCCCGGTGCTGCTGGTGGATGGTGTGCGCTATCTCTGGAGCGAGGGGAACTGTTTTGAGAGCCAGGGTGGGGGAAGCCGGAAGGAGGCGGATGGACGGGGCAGCTTTACCGCGGCGCTCCCCGCCGGATATGAGCCGGTCGGCGCAATTTCTTCCGTTACCCGGGAAGAGCCGGAGGAGGAGCTTCAGCTACAGGCGGGTTTTTCGACCAGCGGCACGGTATATGCCAGCGGACAGGAGCCCGACGTGGTCTATGCCTATATGGACAGTCCGTGGTTTGTCGGCAGTTATGTGCGCTTTGACAGCGAAAAGCTGGGAAACAGCCGGCTGATTTGGTTCAACGCCAGCCTTTACCGCTTCCCGGCGGAAGGAGAAGCGGAGGACGCTCCGCTGGAGGTCCTGCCAGAGGGCTGCGTCAGCGCCGGGAGCCTGGTTTTCATCGGCGCAACCCGGGTGCCCGCCGGCGATTTGCAGACCAACTGCGAATGGGACAATTACGGGCGCTCCCTTGACGGCAGACAGGTGTTCCAGGACCCGTCGGACGGCGGGGCGGTGTATGTGTATGAGGAGCGGAATGAGTCGGAGGAAAGCTCCCCTGCCTGGCGGAGGTGCCCGTTGTGGGAGGATGGCGGTTAGGTCGTTTGGGGAGAGAGAACAGGGGACGTAAAAGCGTACAGAAAAATAGAATCTGGACGGCGGGGCGGCGATGCCGCCCCGCCGTCCAGGTAAAAAATCCGTTATCGGGGTGTGGGGTGTTTTTACGGTTTTCAAACAAGGCCTAGCCGCTGGTACAGAAAAAAGTAAATTCGCCGCAGGCCAGCAGAGTTTTGTCCCCGCTGGTGATTTCTACATGAATTACGGTCGTGCTGCGGCCCCGGCGCAGAATTCTGGCAAGGGCGGTGACCCGGCCGCTGCGGGCCGCCTTCATAAAGCTGAGAGCGCCGTTAAGGGTTACATAGCTGCGCCCATCCTCCCGGCAGGCGCGCCCACAGGCGGCGTCGGCCAGGGTGTAGTATGCGCCCCCGTGGAGCACACCCCAGGCGTTGAGACTTTCCGGTACGATGTCCAGCACCGCCTGGGCGCTGTCGGGGCCGAGCGTGGCGGCGTGAATATGGTTGTGGACGACAAAAGCATTGATCTGGCCGGCCTGCCGCCGGGTATCTTCTTTCATCACAGGCTCCCTCCCTTATGCCAGCAAAATTCTGCCGTCCTGCACGCCCTCCACCACGGCCAGGGATTCCACCCGCAGATCCATCCGGCGCAGGAGCCCGGCGCCATCCCGCATGGCTTTTTCGATGGCCACCGCTACGCCGGCCACGCTGGCGTGGGCCTTGGCGGTCAGCTCCAGCAGGCCCAGAAGGGTTTGGCCGTTGGAGAGGATATCATCGACCAAAAGCACGGCGTCGTCTTCGCTGAGATACTTTTGAGAGACTCGCAGGGTATATGATTTTTCCTGAGCAAAGGAGTGGATCTCAGCGGAATAGACCAGGGGATCAATGTACCCGGTTTGAAATTTTTTCGCATAGACCGCGGGAACGTCCAGCGCCAGAGCCACAAAGCAGGACAGAGCGATGCCGGAGCTCTCCGCGGTGAGAACTTTCGTAATTTTTTCACCCTTAAAGCGTCCGGCCAAGGTGCGGCCCATACGCTGAAGCAAAGCCGGGTCAACACAGTGGTTGAGGAACATGTCTACTTGAATCATATCTCCCTCTCCGATTAGGGCCTGACTGAGAATGCGCCGCTTGAGCTCTTCCATAACCGCTCTCCTTAACCTTCGACGTCTGTATACGGTAGAGCCATTATATCTTATTTTTCAGAAAGCCGCAATATTGACAAGCGGGATAAAATAGGGTATCCTAAAAAGAGCCTCCCCAATACGAACGGATGGCCTGTTTTGGCGAATACGGAAGATGCAGCGGTATCGAAGTGGTCATAACGGGGCTGACTCGAAATCAGTTTGGGAGCAATCCCACGAGGGTTCGAATCCCTCCCGCTGCGCCACGTCGCCGCGGACGTCATATCGTCCGCGGCGACTTTTTGCAAAAGTCACGTCTCACTCATTTTGTCGCGGCTCCGCTCCAAACCGCAACCGCTTTGCTGGGTTGCGGTTTGGTTTTGGATGCGGACTTAAGAAAAACCGGCTTTAAACGTTTATTGCAGATAATAAGGCACAATGCCAAAGAGCAAATCCATACAGGAAAAGCTTGCTTTTTTTCTGTCATTGTGCTATCATAAAAAAGTTAACTTCGAATATAATAGGAATAAAAGCAAATATTGAGAGAAATAAGTTTAAATCTCAGGCAGAAAATCAAAAATCCGGGTATAGCGGAGTTGGTACCGCGCCACATTTGGGATGTGGAGATCGTGCGTTCGAGTCGCACTACTCGGACCAAGTCGCCGCGAACGTCCTATCGTTCGCGGCGACTTTTTGCAAAAGTCACGTCTCACTCATTTTGTTGCGGCTCCTCTCTAAACCGCAACCGCTTTGCTGGGTTGCGGTTTAGTTTTAGATGCGAAATCTCTTTAATACGCAGGGGAGGTATCCCCATACAAAAGAAAGATTATTTGCACCCTGGGGATATACTGTTGAAGACGCCCAGTGGCTTCAATCAGAGATGAAACGGCAAGCCCGAGAGAAATACCTTGCAGGAAATTATACATTATTTGCTCTGATCTGTCATAAACAATGAGCATCGAAAGTGGACGCTTGCTCCAAAAGGAAAGACCGCTACAGGCGGTCTTTCCTTTTGGGACGGAGCCGTCCGTTATCCGGATGGTCTTGACGGTCAAAAAGCGCCGTCCTCCGCCAGCTCCCGCAGGAGGGCTTGGTCCTCTTTGGAGGATAGGTCCAAGCGCTCGTACAGGTCGGGCCGGCGCCGGCGGGTGCGGAGAATGGACTGCTTGCGCCGCCAGCGGGCAATGCTCTTATGGTCACCGGAGCGGAGAACCGGCGGCACCTTCCGCCCATGCCACTCCTCCGGACGGGAATACTGGGGATACTCCAAAAGGCCGCTCCAGTGGCTTTCATTTTCAAAGCACTCCGGGTCGGAGAGCACGCCGGGTACCAGGCGGGCCACTGCGTCGGCCACTACCATGGCGGGCAGCTCCCCGCCGGTGAGGACAAAATCCCCGATGGAGATCTCCTCATCCACACACTCGTCAATAAACCGCTCATCAATGCCTTCATAGTGGCCGCAGACAAGGATCAAATGACTGTATTCGTCCCGCAGCCGCCGGGCGTGGCCTTCGGTGAAGGTAACTCCTGCGGGAGAGAGATAGATGGTATGTCCGGGACCATAGGTGTCGGAGATATGCCTCCAGCACTGATAGAGGGGATCGGCCTGCATCACCGCCCCCCGGCCGCCGCCGTAGGGGTAGTCGTCCACCTGCTTTTGGCGGCTGAGGGTGTAATCCCGGATCTGGTGAGCCTCAATGCGCAGAATATCCCGCTCCTGGGCCCGGCCCAAAACGGACTCGTTCATCATATCGCCCACCGTCAGGTCGAAGAGGGTCATAATATCAATACGGTACATCGCTTCCCATCCCTTCGATGAGTCTTACTCGGATGAAGCCCTCTTCCACGTTGGTCTCCGCCAAAAATTCATCGACGGCGGGAATCAGGTATTCCTTTCCCGCCCCCCGGACTACATAGACCTCGTGGGCGGGCGGGGTCATGATGTCCTCAATCACGCCCAGCTCCGCGCCGCTCCCGGCGTCCAGCACCCGCAGGCCCATCAGATCGGCCAGGAAATGCCGGCCCTCCGGGAGCTTTACGCCGGTGCGGTCGATAAACACGGTTTTCCCTTTCAGCGCCATGGCGGCCTCTACGGTGTCTACACCCTCCAGGGCGGCCAGGACGTTGCCCTTGTGCGGCCGGGCGGCGCGGACCTTGACGGGGGCGCCGTCCAGATAGAGGACGCCGAATTGACACAGGAATTCCGGCGAATCGCACCAGGGGACGATTTTGATCTCGCCCCGGATGCCATGGGTGTTGACAATTTGCCCCGCTTCTAAAAACTGACGCTTCATTTCCAGCCTCCCCCAATATTTTCAGCCATTGAAAAAGGGGACCTGCCTTCCGGCGGTCCCACTTTTCCGTCAATCTACGATCTCCACAGAGACCCTTGTCCCCTTCCGCTGGGCCACACAGCGCAGCAGCGTACGGATTTCCTTGGCGATCCGGCCCTGGCGGCCGATTACCTTGCCCATGTCCTCGGGGGCCACCCGCAGCTCCAGGACGGTCTCGTTTTCGCCCACATGCTCGGTGACGGTCACCGCCTCCGGGCGGTCCACCAGGTTTTGGGCGATGTAGGTGAGCAGTTCTTTCATGCCTGAACCCGCCCTCCGTTAGATCGCGCCGGCTTTTTTCAGCAGGGCCTTCACGGTCTCTGTGGGCTGGGCGCCGGTTTTAATCCAGGCCTGGGCCCGCTCGGCGTCTACCTTGATTTCAGCGGGATTCATCAGAGGATTGTAGGTGCCGATCTCCTCGATGAAACGGCCGTCCCGGGGATAGCGGGAATCAGCCACCACGATACGGTAGAAGGGGGCCTTCTTGGCGCCCATCCGGCGCAGTCTGATTTTGACCATTTTATATTCACCTCCATATAATGTTCCATATTGGGCCTGTGCTTTTATGGAAACGCATGTACCATGCGCTTACCAACAAGAAAATTAGAACGGCAGCCCGGGCATCTTTCCAAACTTCCCCAGCTTCCCCATGCGCTTCATCTGCTTGCCGGAGAGCTGCCGGGTCATCTGCTGCATCAGGCCAAACTGCTTGAGCAGGCGGTTGATATCCACCACCTGTGTGCCGGAGCCGGCGGCGATGCGGCGCTTGCGGCTGTTATTGAGCAGGGAGGGGTCCTCCCGTTCGGCGGGGGTCATGGAGAGGATGATCGCCTCGGTACGGGCAAAGGCGCTCTCGTCCAGACTGGCCCCCTCCAGGGCCTTGCCGTTCATGCCGGGCAGCATTCCGGCAATATCGCTCAAAGAGCCCATGCCCTTGAGCTGTACCAGCTGGTCATAAAAATCAGCTAAAGTAAATTTGTTTCTGCGCAGCTTTTGCTCCAGCTCGGCGGCTTTTTTGGCGTCGAAGCTCTGCTCCGCCTTCTCAATCAGCGAGAGCATATCTCCCATGCCCAGAATGCGGGAGGCCATCCGGTCCGGGTGAAACGCCTCCACCTGGTCCAGCTTTTCCCCCACGCCCACAAACTTGATGGGCTTGCCGGTAACGGCCCGGATGGACAGCGCCGCGCCGCCCCGGGCGTCGCCGTCCAGCTTGGTCAGCATCACGCCGGTGATGTCCAGCGCTTCGTCAAAGGCTTTGGCGGCGTTGACTGCGTCCTGACCAATCATGGCGTCTACAATCAAAAGAATCTCTGTAGGGGAGATCGCCGCCTTCATCTGCTTGAGCTGGTCCATCAGCTCCTCGTCCACGTGCAGCCGCCCGGCGGTGTCAATGAATACAATGTCGTTGCCGTGGCGCTTGGCGTGCTCAATACCTGCCCGCGCGATGGCGACGGGGTCGCCCTGCCCCATCTGAAAGACAGGCACGTCCACTTGAGCGCCCACAACCTCCAGCTGAGTAATGGCGGCGGGGCGGAAGGTGTCACAGGCGACCAGCAGAGGGCGCTTGCCCTGCTGGCGCTTGAAAAAGCCCGCCAGCTTGGCGGCGTTGGTGGTCTTGCCCGCGCCGTTAAGGCCCGCCAGCATGACCACCGTGGGGGGCTTGGAAGAGAGCTCCAGCTTGGCGCTGTCGGTTCCCATAAGGGCGGTGAGCTCCTCGTTGACGATCTTTACGATCATCTGCGCGGGCGTCAGGCTCTCCAGTACGTCGGCCCCTATGGCCCGTTGGGTGACAGAGGAGACAAACTGCTTGACCACTTTAAAATTAACGTCAGCCTCCAGCAGGGCCATGCGGATCTCCTTCATGGCCTCCTTGACGTCGGCCTCGGTGAGACGCCCCTTGCCCCGCAGCTTCTTAAACGCGGCGGAGAGCTTTTCGGTCAGTCCTTCAAATGCCATGACTCACTCCTGTTTCAGCTGCTCTAAAATACCCTTCATCTGGATGCAGCAGCGCTCCAGCTCATCGTCCTGACAGCGGGCCTCATTGATGGCGCTTACGGTTTTCAGCAGTCCGTCCAGCGCGAGCAGCTGCTCCTGCATCCGGTGAAAGCGCCGGATGATGCCGGTTTTGTCCTCCAGCTCAGTCAGGGCGGCCTCCGCCCGGACGATTACATCCCGCACGCCCTGGCGGGTGATGCCGTAATTTTCCGCAATCTCCGCCAGAGAGAGGTCCTCATTATAGTAGAGGTCGTAAAATTCCCGCTGGCGCTGGGTGAGGGTATCGCCGTAAAAATCGTAGAGCAGGGCCATGCGGTAGGCCTGGTTTTTCACCCGCGCCGCCTCCTCCCTCAGGACTCTGGACCTTGTAAAGTCGCAACGCTTTACAACAGATGCAATCATACTATATTTTCCCCGTTTTGTCAAGAGGGAAATGCGGCGGACGCACACCCTCTTGCACGAAAGAGGGTTGTGCGTTAAAATAGAGCCTGTGAATCAAAACGAGAAGCCGCCGCCTTGGCGGGAAAGGAATGAGCAGGCATGAACGAAATCATTCTTTTGAAATTAGGCGAGCTGGTGCTCAAGGGGCTTAACCGCCGCAGCTTTGAAGACAAGCTCATCGGCAATGCCCGGCGCAGGCTCAAGGATTTAGGGAAATTCCGGGTATATACCAAGCAGTCCACCATGTATGTGGAGCCGGCGGAGGACGGCTGCGACATGGACCGGGCATGGGAGGCCATGACCAAGCTCTTCGGCGTGGTGGGCCTGTCCCGGGCCAGGGCGTGCGAAAAGTCCGCAGAAGCTATGCTGGAGACCGCCAGGCGCTATTTGGACAGCCAGCTGCGGCAGGCGCGGACTTTTAAGGTGGAGTCCAAGCGGGCGGACAAATCCTTCCCCATGACCTCGATCCAGCTCTCCCAATACGTGGGCGGAGAGCTGCATGACGCCTACCCCCATCTCCAGGTGGACGTGCACCATCCGGAATTGACCGTCCATCTGGAGGTGCGGGATTATGCCGCCTATGTCCACGCCGACCCGGCGCCGGGAGCCGGAGGACTGCCGGTAGGCATCGGCGGGCGGGCGGTGAGCCTCCTGTCCGGGGGAATTGATTCCCCGGTGGCCTGCTGGATGATTGCCAAGCGGGGCATCGCCCTGGAGCTGGTCCACTTTTTCTCCTATCCCTATACCTCCTTGGAGGCGAAGGAAAAGGTGCTGAACCTGGCCCGGCTGTTGACCCCCTGGTGCGGACACATGGTAGTCCACGTGGTGCCCTTTACAGCCATCCAAGAGGAGCTGCGCCGGAAATGCCCTGAGGAGCTGTTTACCGTGCTTATGCGCCGCTTCATGATGCGCATTGCCCAGCAGGTGGCCCAGCGGTGCGGCGCCGGGGCCATCGTCACCGGGGAGAGCCTGGGCCAGGTGGCCAGCCAGACCATGGAGGCCATGCGGGCCACCACGGCGGTGTGCGCGCTGCCCATCCTCCGGCCGGTGGTGGGGATGGACAAGGAGGAAATCGTGCGCATAGCACGGAAAATCGGCACTTTTGACACGTCGATTCTCCCCTATGAGGACTGCTGCACCGTCTTTACCCCCCGCCACCCCCGTCTGCGGCCCACCCTGGGAGAGCTGGAGGCGGCGGAGGCCGCCCTGGATATTGAGGAGCTGGTCCAGGCGGCGGTAGAGGGGATCGAGCGGGTACGGGTATAATACCGCAGGCAGGGTAGAATCAAAGGAGGTTTTTCTATGTCTCACAACGCGGAGCTGATCGCCGTAGGCACCGAGCTTCTGCTGGGCAATATCGCCAACACCGACGCGCAGATGCTCTCCCAAGGGCTGTCCGCCTTGGGCATCAACGTGTATTACCACACGGTGGTGGGGGACAATCCCCAGCGGCTGCGAAAGGCGGTAGAGCTGGCAAAGAGCCGGGCAGACATCATCATCACCACCGGCGGGCTGGGTCCCACCTGCGATGATCTGACAAAAAACGTGCTGGCGGAGTGCTTTGGGAAAAAGCTGGTCCGCCATGAGGAGTCTCAGCGGCGGATTGAGGAATACTTTGCCGCCCTGGGCCGGATTCCTACGGAAAATAATGCCCAGCAGGCCATGCTCCCCGAGGGGTGCACTGTCCTCTCCAACGACTGGGGCACGGCGCCGGGCGTGGCCTTTGAGGTGGACGGTGTGTGCGTGGTGATGCTGCCCGGTCCGCCCCGGGAGTGCCGGGCGATGTTTGAGCACCGGGCGGCCCCGTATCTGCGGCGGTTTGCCGGGGGGGACATTCTCTCCAGAACTCTGCGGCTGTTCGGCGTGGGGGAGGCGGCAGTGGAGCAGCTGCTGCGGGAGAAAATGAACGCCATGACCAATCCCACCCTGGCCCCCTACGCCAAAGAGGGAGAGGTGGAGCTGCGTATCACCGCCAAGGCCGGGAGCCGGGAGGAGGCCCAGAGTCTGATTGCGCCGGTAGAAGAGGAGCTGCGGGGAGCGCTGGGGCCTTTGGTGTACGGCGCGGATGTGCCGTCCCTGGAAGCGGTGGTTTTGGAGCTGCTGAAAAAACATGGGCGCACACTGGGCTGCGCGGAGAGCTGCACCGGCGGGCTCATCGCAAAGCGTATGACCGACCTGCCCGGCGCGTCCGCCGTGTTCCGGGGGGGCGTGGTCAGCTATGCCACTCAGGTCAAGCACACGGTGCTGGGCGTGCCGGAAGAGCTGCTGGAGGAGTACGGCGCGGTGTCCGACCCGGCGGCGCGTTCCATGGCCCAGGGGGCCAGGGAGGTGCTGGGATGTGACCTGGCCGTTTCCGCCACCGGGGTGGCGGGGCCGGAAGCGGACGAGCGGGGTAATCCGGTGGGACTGATTTTTGTGGCGCTGAGCGCCCCGGAGGGGACGTGGGTGCGGCGCATCCAGGCCGGGGGCATCCGGGAGCGCGCCCGTACCCTGGCGGCCAGTCATGCGTTCGACCTGATCCGGCGGTATTTAGAGGGGCTGCCGCTGGAGCTGGAGGAGCTGACGCTTTAGGCCTTATTTGAAAATTGTTAACACGCCCAAATGGCGGATCTTTTTCCGCCTGGACGGCGGGGTTTTTCCTTGAAATCCGTCAGGATTCCTGCGTCAAAACCCCTTGCCGGCCGAAAAAATCCCTCGCTCTTGGGCACGTTCCCATTTTTTAAACAAGGCCTAATCTAATTTTAAAGCTGCGGGAAGGACTTTTTAAGCACTCTGGTGGTATTCTGGATCCAGAATACCACAACACAGGAGGGTTATCCATGAATGAGACAAAAAAGCTCTATCGGATCGAAGAAGGCGCCAAGGTTTCCGGCGTATGCGGGGGCATCGCGGAGTATTTGAGCCTTGATCCCAGTCTGGTACGGCTGGTATGGGCGGCATTGAGTCTGGGCAGCGTGGGGTTTGGCGTTATTTTGTATATCATAGCCGCTGTCATCCTGCCCCGGAAAAGCGAGGTCTATCCGGGCTATTAGGCCTTGTTTGAAAATTGTTAAAACGGCCCAAATGATGACTTTTTTCCGCCTGGACAGCGGGGTTTCTGCCTGAAATTCGCCGAAATTCCTGCGTCAAAACCCCTTGCCGGCTGAAAAGATTCCGCGCCCTTGGGCATATTTTCATTTTTCAAACAGGGTTTAGGCATAGGGACAAATCTTACGCAAACAAAATTTGACAAGATAAAAAAGAGACGCGGCGCAAGGAGCGCTTCCGCCGCGTCTCTTTTAGAATTTTTTGCATATTAAATTGTGGTATGGCAGCATGCTATCATACCACAATTTGCTTTCTTCTTCACAATAAAAACTCGCCTCCAAAAAGAGGCGAGTAAAAGGCTCTTTCCCTTGAGATGGTGGAGATAAGCGGGATCGAACCGCTGACCTCTTGAATGCCATTCAAGCGCTCTCCCAGCTGAGCTATACCCCCAGATATGGGAAAGAGCATTTATTCAATTTTAGCTGTTCCCAACAAAAACAAATGAATGTTTATGCCCTGATCTTAGGCACGGCTCACTCGCTGCTTTAGCGGTCAACGCAGTTTATTATAGCAGCACATATTACATTTGTCAACTGTTTTTTAGTTTTTTTTTGAAAGAGCTGGACGGTTTTATTTGGGGTGCGTCCCGCACGGCTTTAACGGCCAACAGCGGCAGCGCTGGCGCTGAAAAGGATGTGAGGTAGCTTTAGAAAAGTGCCGCACAAGAAACAGGCGGGCTGTCAGCGCGGCAAGTTTTGTGAGGGATTGAACGCGCCTGTGTGTGGCGGACTGCTTGGAGAGTGAAGCATACGGCCCTATGCCGTCAGATACAGGGCCGTATGCTTTTATGGAGCGCAGAAACAAAATGACGGGTCGTTTTCCACCTGAACGGCGGGGTTTCTCTTTAAAATCTGCCGGAATTCCTGCGTCAAAACCTCTTGCCAGTTGAAAAATCCCGCAACCTTGGGTATATTTTCATTTTTCAAACAAGGCTTAGAAAAAGAACAAATTTGTCCGGCCGATATTGGGAAGCTCTGAAATAGAATAGACTTGGCTTTTGCCGTCGAGATAATCGGAGACATCAATAAAAGAGGAGTATACCCTTTTCATGTTGTCAAAGTAAACCGTGCCGGTATTTTGCAGACGGTAATCCTCCGGATTGAACTCTTGCAAAAGTGGGATTTTTTTTGCCTGTAAGGTTTTCATGGCGCCCGCAATCACCTGGGCCTCATGCCCCTCTACGTCTATCCAGATATAGCTGACCTGCTGAGGGGAAATCTGGCGGTCTGTCAGATAATCATCTAACCGAACCACGTTTACAACACTGTCGCCTGGGGCGAAGTCGTGGTCCTCAATAATAGATGAACCGCCGGAATTTGCCGCCACATAGCGATACGTTGCCTCCCGTGTGACGTCTGACAGGCCAAGCATCTCCGCCGTGATGCGTGAGGAATGGTTTAAAATGCAATTTACTCTGAAAAGGTCATAATTTGACTGCCCTGGCTCAAATCCAATTATTTTTAACGGCTGGCGGACCTTTTTCTCTACATAAATAGACGTGGTGCCAATGTTCGCTCCGATATCCAAAAAATAGCCGTCAGTCTCCGTGGCGCTTTTCGGATAGTATTTTCTGGTCAATTCAAAAAAGGCGTCGATCATATCGTCGGACCAATTTCTCTCCGTCAAGCTCATATAAGCCGGGATGCACAGATCATCCTGCCGCCCAATATAAACAAGATCCGGCTCTACCCTACAGGAATAATAGGGCATATTCTTAGTCAGACGGGCGCAGAGCTCGCCAAAACTGACGACCTTAGAGCTGTGTCGCTCATATCCGTTGTGCAGTTTTTTTAGCGCCGCGATCATCTCATGCGTATTCGTGAAGGAAGCGAGCACCAGGTAGTCAAAATCGTCATAGCAGATTTCTTCTACGCTGACGACCGGTATACCGTGAAAAAACTCCTGATTTTTCTTTGTCCTAACAAAATAAACGATTTCTGGAGGATATTTTGCCTGCTGTAGGCTGCTTAAAACAGCCTCCCCCAGATTTCCAATGCCATATGTGGGGAGACACGCAAAACGTAATTGAAGAATCTTGAAAGACACGGTTTTATCTGCAATTAAACGATGTTTAAATGGGAATAACTGAAAGCAAATCGAATAAGTATGCACAGCGGCCACCTCCTTCATTTATGGAGATGGGCCGCTGCTGTGCTTTATTCAAGGTCTGCACTGGCTATTCGGGTACGGGCCTGATTGAGCACGTCCCTCAACTGTGCGGCCAAATCCGGGTACTGTCGAACCTGGGCCAGCAAGTCCGCCTCCATCTGGTCAAAGGCAAGTTGCGCTTTTCGTTTGGTGGCGTAGTCCGTCCTTTTGCGGTCAGCCTCAGCCTTGGCCAACTGGACGAACAGCCGCCCCGCCTTTTCAATAGGCATATTGTTGAATTCTTCCTCAGCGGATGAAATCTTCTGCAACAGCCCGCTTTTAAGAATGGCGCTGGTAGCCTCGGTGGTGTCCAGGTCGGGGTTTCTGCCGATAACATCAATGATGTACTTTGTCTTTTCCAGGTCATCGGCGACACGCTGTGCCGATTCAAACACCTTGAAGGCGTAGCGGGATAGGGATGACTGGCTGACTTTGTAGCCTTGTTCTGCAAGCCATGCAACGATATCCGCATAGCTCATATTGTAGTTCACCAACCGCTCGTTGACACCATCCAAGACAGCTCTAGGGAGCTGGTATATCTTTGCGTCCGAGCGCGGTTTCCTAGCCTTCCCCATCACAGATCAATCCCCGATTTCGGGTCGCCGCCGCCCTCAATGAAGTGGACACCCTTCGTGGTCAGCCGCGCCACGCCGTCTTGCCTATAGGCGGTGTCCGGGGTAATTTTCTTGTTGGTGAACTCAATGAAGCCCATATCATAGAGGTACTTCAACGGCTCCCAAATATCCGGATCGGACACCAGCCCATCCTGGACGAGACTGTTAGAGATGCGGTGGACGGCCAAAGCGTTGTGATAGCCCTTTACCAGCATACGGAGGATATACCCCCGGACGGCGGCATTATGTCCGCCGATTTTCTCAAAATCCATAGTCAAGCCCTCCCTTATATATTCCCATACTTTGCGACATCCTCAGCAGACAGCCCCATCAACTCATGCGCCCTGGAACGATGGTGCGGCATCTGGGGAAGCCTCTCGGCACAAACCTCACCCATGGGCACAACCTGGGGAGCAGTCTTAAGCCAAAGCGTGAAGCTATCCAGATCATTTATAGCGGATTGGAACGCCCAATCACGCTGGAAGGGCAGCACCTTCCCTTCTTTCAGCGCTTCTAGTACCACGCCGTCCGCTTTCATCCGGGCAACCTCGAATTGGCAAGCCTCTGCTTTGAGTTTCAGGGCTTCCCGCCCTTCCAGCAGTGCGGCGATGGCCTGATAGATATCTTCCATGGTGGCAGACGGATCAAGCTGTAACAGCTCCGCCAGTGCCTCCATACCCCTGCCGCTGCTGTCCGCCTCACTCTGATCCGCGCCGCTCTCACCCTCGCTGGGTTTCTCGCTACAGGCAACGGGTGTCATGGCGTCAATGGCGGGGGTGTTGGTGAGGGCGGCGGAGTGGAGCGCAACCACCCGCCGCTCCTTCCCCTGGGTCAGGACAACCGGGGACAGGTAGCGGTACTCCTTATTTTTCAAATATTCTGCTGCCCGCTCCGTCCAGTCCACAGCGCCATAGATACCATCGCTTCTCAGTATGATATCCTTGATCCAGCCCGCTGCTGGGGCCTGCATATCCTTCAAGGTCTGGTGCTCATAGTCAATGGGAATTTGGAGTTGCCGCTCCGTAAACTTACAGCGGATAGCCTGGAAGGATTCGTTGTCCACCAAGAAATCCCCTTTTGTGCTGTGAACCAGCCCCAAGGGGAGAAGTTTTACCATCTTGTAGGGCGTTTGGGCGCTGTAGCTGCTTTCCTCAAAAGGAAGGGAATTGCTCAGGATAATGTAATTGATATCCATAGCGCCCTCCTTATGCCTTAGCGGGCATATCCGCCTCACCGGTGGAACCAAAGGCCAACTGCCACAGGCCATACCCGGCGTTACAGCGGGCGTCCACGCCGTAGATAAATTCCTTCTTCATAAAAACATTGTCATCGGAGGGTCTGTCTTTCGCGACAAGCTGGGCCTTGCGGCGGTTCTGGAAGATGAAGGGCTTGACCGGGCGCTTGGTACACAACAGGAACCACTGCTCCGGGTTGGGGGCCAGCTCCGGCACCACCAGCAGCTCGGCGGTGTCCTTGTAGATGTTGACTTCCTGGTGGATCTCACTTGCCATGAGGATGGTACGGGCAATGGCCTCTTTCTGAGGGGCTACCACCAGCAAGTCGGGCACGATGTTCATAACCTCGCCCTGGTCGTTTACCAGACACATCATCTGAGTGCGGGCCGCGCCGTAGCTGTCGGGCGTAAGCTTATACGTCCCCTTGTTACTCTGAGGCTTAACCTTCCTTCCCTCAATAGCTGGGGTGTGGTTGTCGCTGATGAAGGGCTTGCCATCGAAGCACAGCTCAGTAAAGGAGCGGGGAAACAGGCCGAACACCAGCTTGTCCGGGTGTTTCCGGGCGCTGTAGGCCAAATCCTGGAACATGGGCTTGTAGACGCCGATGCAGTCATCCTCCAGATCGTTCCGGGGGACGGACACGGTGGCCTCAAAGTCCTTGTTGCGGATGGTGTAGCCGTAGGCGGTCAGGCTCTTGATCTCCCTGTCTCCAATCCACTCCCGCATGGAGGGGACGGCCCCCAGCCATGCGTAGCTCTCATCCCGCGTCTCACTGGGAACCTCCATAGCTACGCGAGGGTACTGCGCCTCCATTTCCTGGAACGCCTTGTTGAATACAGTGTTGAAGCTCTGAAACGCTTCCCGGATTGTGCCGCTGTTGATAATCATTTTCATGTACCTCCTATTTGCTTTATGTGCGTTTTTTTGCGCTGCGCTTTACAATCTGATACACCCACCGCTGGCTAACGCCATATTTCCGAGCAAGTTCTTTTGTGTTGCACCCGTTAAATTCCTCTTGGATTTTCTGATTCCGCAATGGGCGCAATATGCTTTCTTGGCGTGGTACGTAGAAATCCCCGCCGCCTACCAACCGCGAAAGCTTTAGAAAATTGTGCATACCAATTTCTGTAGCGATTTCTCTATGCAGTTCGTCTGATAGCATTGCGGGAACCAGTTCATCTACCCATTTTTCAAGCACACTATGCACCACCTTCCTTGTAGCAGACTGCTATTGTACAGTAGCATTACTTTCTGGAACTCTCTACACGAACAATTCTTAGAATTGCTTCTAAGCAAAATTTAAATTTGGCAATGACGCCTGTTGTTTGCCACTCGTTCAAATTGCCGTTTAAAGGGCGTATAAGCGGTCTTTGCTCGCAGATAGCAAACAATACACCCAAACGCTTAAACCCCCGTTATCACGCGAGATAACGGGGGTAGAAACAAGGTTATTCTTTAAGTTCCTGATACACCTTCAAAATCTGTTCCGGCAACCTGGAATCGGAGATATACCGCTCCACATCGGCCCCGGTTTTGAGGCCGATATAGAAGCCCAGCAGGGACGAAGCGGAGACAATGCCCGTGATGGCGTCATCGACTTCAACTTCCAACCGCCTGTCATTGGGGGCCATGCTGCCGATCAGCGCGAAAGCGTCGGCTTTCACGCGCTGTATGTAGCCGTCCCTCTCACTCAGCTCGCCGAACTCCTCATGGAATTGCTCACGTAAAGCGTCCAAAACTTTTTTGCTCAACATTTTGTAGTTCCTCCTTATTTCATGCCTTCCAGCATCAGCCGCATAGCAACTTTGAATCCGCAGACAAAGCGCCGCCGCTCCGCTAAAACCAGTTCATCAGAGACCATTTCCTGGTAAGCCTCGAACCATTTCTTTTGCTTGGGATTGAGACTATCCATTAAGGCATCGACACTATCACGGTATTTTTCAGCAATGTCTATGTCCTCCTGACAGTGAACCGAGGTATACTGCCAAAGGACTTCCCCCAGCTCCGCGATGGTCTCATTGTTCACTCTGCTGATATCCAGGTTGTCAAAGTTAAACTCTGCCACAAAAAACACTCCTTTCAAACAATGGGCCTGTCCTATCTTGAAAAACTGAGAAACAGATGGTATACTGTAGGGGACTTCTGACAGGAAGTTGCCCCAGCGCCTGGGCGGCTGTTATTTGCGGTAGCAGCCGTCCTTTTCTCATTTATCCTGTCCGCTATTGTGTGGGCATTCATGTGCAAACCTCCCCTAACAGCTGCCGGTGGGTATCACGAAGGTGCTTCACCGTAAGGGTGCCCCCCTGAGCGGCGGCAAATTCCGCTGCCACGTTATACAGCTTTTTGGCGGTGCGTAGGCTCTCGCCGTGGGCCAGTTTCAGCAGGTAGCCGATACAGCTTTCACTCAGACCGGGGAATATGGCTTCCATTTCCTCGATTTTGTAATCGTTATATATCTTTTTGCGGATGACGATCCGGGTACGGAGTTGGTCAAACTCATAGCTCCGGCGTCCGGCTTTCATCTGACGGTAAATCTTATCGTTGCCGGATAGGACGATACCCACCCCGGCCAGATCATTGAGATTGCGTACAGCCTGGAGTGCGTCCAGCGACAGGTGGTCAGCCTCGTCAATGATAATCAGGCGGTTTGTCCCAGCCAGCTGCTCCACCAGCGTATTCATGAGCGCCGCTTTCCGGCCCGGAACCTGACGCCCCACCTGCTGACAAATCAGGCCCAGTACGGCGGTAGCCGATGTGGTACAGGCATTGGCCGTGATGAAGATAACCCCGGTATTCGTTTCGGCGTAGTAGCGAAGGGCGGTTGTTTTCCCCGCTCCCGCGTCACCGCTCACTAAGGTAATATCGTTGTGCTGGTGGGCATAGAGACAGGTAAAAAGAACCTCCCGCGTGTTGTAGAGTTCCGGGTAAAAAGGCGTCTTTGAAACAGTGTTTAAACGCTCTTCACCGATGGTTAGATACTGGTTGATGGATTTGGCAACTTCCTCATTGTCCCCCGCATAGCAGCCATTCAGGAACTGCGAGATAACGGATGTGGAAAGCCCCGTTTCGCGGGATATCTGCCGCTGAGATTTGCCGCTGCGCTCCATAAAATCGGCAAGGGCGGCTCTGGTTTCAGAAAGCATTTCATTCCCTCCTTTATGCTTGCTTTTGGTAGAAATCTAACAGTGTGGCGCTTACACTATCCTCCTCTCGAATGCGCCGGGCGGTTTCGGCGCGGTCTGTGGCTTTGAGGGTAGCAGCGTTCCGAGCTGCCTGGGGTGTTATATGCTCTACGATATCCGGCTCTCCAGATTCGCTGAACACCTTCTCCATGAGTTGATTTCTGGCAATGATTTCATGGATGTCTACATCACGGGTGGGCTTGTACCTCTGAACCATAGCCCGCGCTTTCTTCTTTTCTTTTGCAGCCCGGATGTAATCTTCCTCACTGGTATGGCGGAACGGGGTGCGGATTTTAGCCTCTGCCATACAGATAGCGCGATTTTCCATATCAAAAACAGCTATTTTATCAATGTTATCCGGGTCATAGACCACAATGACACGTTCGCCCTGATGGTAAAGGAGTGCATCGTTGTAATAGTTGTTGTTCTTAATGGAAATCCCGTTTTTGTGGACGACACGCTCCTCCGAGTTGCCACAGAGAAGGCGTAGGGCATTCAGATCACTGACAACCCGCTTTACTGCCAGATTTTCAGCGTATACTTGGTCTGGGCACTTTCCGTCCATATCTACACCACCGTTAGCCGTCTGGTTGTACTCCGCTATGTAGGCAGACAGCAACTTGATAAACTCATCCAGCGTGGGGGCCTGTGCCACAATCTCTTTATTGGATATCTGCATACACTCGGGCCTGATTTTGGCGTTACAGCCCGTATAAGTGTCGAACCGACGGCTGAAACGGTTGGTAAGTGTACCAAAAAATCGCTCCACAGTTTTAGCCTGACCATGGTAGGGCGTTGCGTATATTTGACCTATACCAAGTTGGTTTACCAAAGACATAGGATAGTCCTTGCTGAAGCTTTTGGACCTATAATCCTTGCCGTTGTCAAAATAAACCTCGTTAGGTACTCCGTTCTGCTCTACGCCAAGGCGGAAGCACTTCTTTACGGCTGTTGCGTTAGGGTCGGCATCCCGGACCAGGAACGATACTACACGGTTGGACCTGGCATCAAAGAACACCGTCAGCCATGGCCGGATTGCCCTGGCTCCGTCTGCACTCTTGACGAACACATCCACAAGATGATGGTCTGAGAACCAGATATCATTTGATGCAATGTCGAGCTTGCTACGCTCCATGGAGGGAAGGGCGTCATTGAATGCTTTCGGACCGTCCCGGTAGTACAGAACCGCATAATAGGGAATGGTTTTGACCTTGCGCTCAAATGCCTTGCAAGAGGGGATATCCGGGTATTCCATCCTGGTAACATCATAGCAGAGCTTGACGCCGCGCTTCTGTTGAGTCATATAGAGCGAATAGAACAGCTCCCACGCTTCCTCGGGAATGGTATCCTTTCCCCGGTTGTGTCCGCCGCGCTGGTCGATCAGTGCCGCAACATCTCTTTCTTGATACTTTCTCTGCCAGCGGAACAGTTTGCTTTTGGTGATAGCGTCCTCGGCCGGATTATGGGAATTGAACCAAGATACAAAATCATCCGGGGATAGTCCCTTTTGCTGGTACTGCTCCACAACCCACGCCTTGGCGTTGGCCTCATCTCGCTGCTTTCCTGTAAATTGCAGAATATCCACAGGAGGAGGTACTTCCCCGCGATATCGGGCCTGTGCATACTCTGGAAGTGATTCTAAGGCGATGCGCAGTTGCTTGCCGCCTCGCCCCTTGCCGTTGACATAGCGGTACTGATATTTATTTTGTTGAACAGCTTTTTTGACGGCGCTATCTGTAACTCTGCATAGAGTAGCCACGTCTGGTACTGTTAACCATGTCAAAGGGCATCACCTCCTGTCGAACTAAACTTATACTATGTAAACAGGAAAATTTTCATTGGCCAAATCCGAATCCCTAGGATTCCTTGCCAAATAAGGCCGCAACCAAATCAAAAGGGTCAAGGCCCAACGGTTTGGCGATCTGTTTGAGTGCTGCCAACGTTGGGATAGCACGGCCATTCATGATAGCACACAGATATGTTTTTGATATCCGGGCCTCCTGTGCCAACCACTTTTGCTGTTGGTTTATTTCTTTTAGGCGCTTGCCTATCATGGTCCCCAATGGCGGCTTGTTGGTAAGGTTTGTTGTTCTCGACATAACTTCACCCCCTTGAAATCCTTAGCGGTTTCCGATATAATTAGTTGTCTGCTTCTATTATAATAGCGGATACCGATATTGTCAACAAGAATTTATGGGATTCCGATAAGGAGGAGTATCATGCCAACGGTAAATGAGCGATTTAGGGATATCCGGAAAGAATTGGGCTTTAATCAGCAACAATTTGCTTATGAGTTAGGTATTTCCCAAACCCACATCTCAGGTATCGAAAACGGAAGGGATAATCCTTCAAAGAGTTTACTCAAATTCCTATGTGCGAAATTCTCAGTTAGTGAGGAATGGATGCTAGAGGGTACTGGAACTCCATTGCCTGAATGGGATATAACAACAGATAAGGGGGCCATAGCAAAGTATAATGCTTTAAGAGTTTCTTTTGAAAAAATGCTCCTTGCTGCCACTGGAGATGATCTTGCCTGCATGGTACAAGCATTTTGTTACCTTGTCGGCGCTTTGGGTGCTCAAAAGCTAGACTTGCAGGAGACCATAAAATACAGAAAGGCTCTCTGCTCCACTGTAGATGAGTTAGAAAAGCTTAGCACGATGGTATCATCTACTGTGTTGCCCTCAAAGACTGATGCAATGGGATGGGTAGACTTCAAGAATTCCTGCTCAGCTGCAACAAACCGCATCAATCAATCGGTCAAAGATGCAATCAATGTTTATCTCGAAAAGTACGGAGAAGAAATGAAGTTATAACTTGAATATTAATTCATTGAATGTGAATTTTTATCCAGTTGCGTTTTGTGTGTCCTTTTTCCCTTAGTCAATTCCCTTTATCAACGCGCACAAAACCCCGCAAGCCCTGTGATATCAGGCACTTGCGGGGTTTTCGTGTTTTAGGGGAAATTCCCTTAGTCGTGTGTTCAGTTGCGTTTTGCGTGTCCTTTTTCCCTTAGTCAAAACGGGCATTTCTCCTACAGCTACAACGGTTTCAGGCGTTTTTGCGACTAAGGGAAAAATAGCGCTTTGCGCGGGCGGCTACACCATAAATTGCAATTTTCATATAGCAGTGATTTTCTCCTGTATAAGATTGATGAGCGGCTGCAATAGAGGCGCGTCGGTCCTTGGGGTCAAATACGCCTGTTCCTAATAGGAACAGGCAGCGGGATATCCCGCTGCCTAAACCATTTTACAGGAGAGCGGACCGTTAAAAACAGCCCGCTCTCCTGTATTTTGAAGGGAGTAAGGCCATGCCTTGCCAGTTCCCGCGGTCTGAGCGGTTATCTGGGGTTCTTAATTGCCGCCTGGGCCGCAGCCAGCCGGGCGATGGGCACCCGGTAGGGAGAGCAGGACACGTAGTTCAGTCCGACCTTGTGGCAGAACTCCACACTGGTGGGGTCGCCGCCATGCTCGCCGCAGATGCCCAAGTGAATTTCCGGACGGGTCTCCCGGCCCAGCTTGGCGGCCATAGCCACCAGCTTGCCCACGCCATTCTGGTCCAGGTGGGCGAAGGGGTCGGACTCATAAATCTTCTTGTCGTAGTAGTAGGCGAGGAATTTGCCCGCGTCGTCGCGGCTGAAGCCGAAGGTCATCTGGGTCAGGTCGTTGGTGCCGAAGGAGAAGAACTCAGCCTCCTTGGCGATCTCGTCGGCGGTGAGGGCGGCGCGGGGAATCTCGATCATGGTGCCCACCTCGTACTTCATGGACACGCCCGCCTCGGCGATGAGCTTGTCGGCGGTGGCGACCACCACGTCCTTGACGTACTTGAGCTCCTTGACCTCGCCCACCAGGGGAATCATGATCTCAGGCACCATGGTCCAATCGGGGTGCTTCTTCTGGACGTTGATGGCGGCACGGATCACAGCGGTGGTCTGCATCTCGGCAATCTCCGGGTAAGAGACCGCCAGGCGGCAGCCGCGGTGGCCCATCATGGGGTTGAACTCGTGGAGGGAGGCGATGACGTTGTGCAGGTGCTCCACAGTGATGCCCAGCTCCCCGGCGATCTCCTTGATGTCCTCCTCCTTGGTGGGCAGGAACTCGTGCAGCGGGGGATCTAGGAAGCGGATTACTACAGGCTGTCCCTCCATAGCCTCGTAGATGCCCTCAAAGTCGCCCTGCTGGTAGGGCATGATCTTGGCCAGGGCCTTCTTGCGGTCGTCCACGTTGTCGGCCACGATCATCTCCCGGATGGCCTTGATGCGCTCGCCCTCAAAGAACATGTGCTCGGTGCGGCACAGGCCGATGCCCTGGGCGCCGAAATCGAAGCCCTGCTTGGCGTCCCTGGGGTTGTCGGCGTTGGTGTATACCTTGAGCTGGCGGTACTGGTCGGCCCAGGCCATAAAGCGCCCGAAGGGGCCGGAGGAGGGGTCGGCGGGCACGGTGGACACGGCCTCCCCATAGATGTTGCCGGTGGAGCCGTCGATTGCGATCCAGTCGCCTTCGCGGTAGGTCTTGCCCGCCAGAGTGAAGCACTTCTTGTCGTAATCCACCACGATCTCGCCGCAGCCGGACACGCAGCAGGTGCCCATGCCGCGGGCCACCACGGCGGCGTGGGAGGTCATGCCGCCCCGGACGGTCAGGATGCCCTGGGCTACCTGCATGCCCTCAATGTCCTCGGGAGAGGTCTCCAAGCGGACCAGGATGACCTTTTCGCCCCGCTCGTGCCACTGCTTGGCCTCCTCGGCGGTAAAAACCACCCGGCCGCAGGCGGCGCCGGGGGAGGCGGCCAGACCCTTGCCCACAACCGCGGCCTTCTTCAGGGCCTCGGCGTCAAACTGGGGGTGCAGCAGGGAGTCCAGCTGCTTGGGCTCTACCCGCAGCACGGCCTCCTTTTCATCGATCATGCCCTCGTCCACCAGATCGACGGCCACCTTCAGCGCGGCAGCGGCGGTGCGCTTGCCGTTGCGGGTCTGGAGCATATAGAGCTTGCCGTTTTCAATGGTAAACTCCATGTCCTGCATATCCTTGTAGTGCTGCTCCAGGCGGTTGGCGATGTCGGCAAACTGCTCGTACACCGCGGGCATCTCCTCATGCAGCTTGGAGATGGGGGAGGGGGTGCGCACGCCGGCCACCACGTCCTCGCCCTGGGCGTTGATGAGGTACTCGCCGAACAGGGCCTTCTCGCCGGTGGCGGGGTTGCGGGTGAAGGCCACGCCGGTGCCGGAGTTGTCGCCGGAGTTGCCGAAGACCATGGACTGCACATTGACGGCGGTGCCCCAGTCGTAGGGAATCTCGTTCATGCGGCGGTACACGTTGGCGCGGGGGTTGTCCCAGGAGCGGAACACCGCCTTGACGGCCTCCATCAGCTGCACCTTGGGGTCCTGGGGGAAGTCCTCGCCCTTCTCGGCTTTGTAGAAGTCCTTAAACAGGCGCACCAGCTCTTTCATGTCGCCGGTGTCCAGCTCTACGTCCTGCTTGACACCGCGCTTCTCCTTCAGCGCGTCGATGATCTCTTCAAAGCGCTTTTTGCTCAGCTCCATCACCACGTCGGAGAACATCTGGATAAACCGGCGGTAAGAATCGTAAGCGAAGCGGGGATTATTGGTAAACTTGGCCAGGCCCTCCACCACGGTGTCGTTCAGGCCCAGGTTCAGGATGGTGTCCATCATGCCGGGCATAGAGGCGCGGGCGCCGGAGCGGACGGAGACCAGCAGGGGATTCTCGGGATCGGCGAACTTCTTGCCGCAGATCTCCTCCATCTTGGCCAGACCCTCATAGATCTGCTTTTGAATCTCCTCGTTGATCTGCCGGCCGTCGTTATAGTACTGGGTGCAGGCCTCGGTGGACACGGTGAAGCCCTGGGGCACGGGCATACCCAGGCGGGTCATTTCCGCCAGGTTGGCGCCCTTGCCGCCCAGCAGCTCCCGCATGGAGCCGTCGCCCTCAGAGAATAGGTACACATACTTATGTGCCATTTCACATTCCTCCTAAAATTTTCTGATAGGGACAATTTATATAAGAATCAAATGCTTCGCGGATATTATACCCATCCTTTGGAGGGATTGCAAGAGATACCGGCGGGTTTTGTGGAAAAGTTAACGAAGATTTTGCAATTTTCCCGTCATGCCGCAAAGGGCGGAGTCCTCACTCCTCGTCCAGCTTGAGCACCGCCATAAATGCCTCTGTGGGGATCTGCACGGTCCCCAGGCTGCGCATCTTTTTCTTGCCCTCCTTCTGCTTTTCCAGCAGCTTCTTTTTCCGGGTGATGTCGCCGCCGTAGCATTTGGCCAGCACGTCCTTGCGCATGGCCTTCACCGTCTCCCGCGCGATGATTTTGCCGCCGATAGCCGCCTGCACAGGGACCTCAAAAAGCTGGCGGGGGATGTTTTCCTTGAGCTTTTCGCACAGCCGCCGGGCCCTGGGATAGGCCTTGTCCTTGTGGGCGATGAAGCTCAGCGCGTCCACCTGATCCCCGTTGAGCAGCAAATCCACCTTCACCAACTCGGAATCCTGGTAGCAGTCCAGCTCATAGTCCAGGGAGGCGTAGCCCTTGGTTCTGGCCTTAAGGGTATCGAAGAAGTCGTAGATGATCTCCCCCAGGGGCATCAGGTAGTGCAGCTCGCACAGGTTGGTGTCCAGGTACTGCATGTCCCGGTACTCCCCCCGCCGCTCCTGGCACATGGGCATGATGTTGCCCACGTAGTCCGGCGGGGTGACGATGGACACCTTGGCATAGGGCTCCTCCGCACGCTCGATCACCGCCGGGTCGGGATAGTTGTGGGGGTTGTCCACCATCACCACGCTGCCGTCGGTCTTGGTGATCCGGTAAATAACGGAGGGCAGGGTGGTAATCAGGTCCAGGTCAAATTCCCGCTCCAGCCGCTCCTGGATGATCTCCATATGGAGCATCCCCAAAAAGCCGCAGCGGAATCCAAAGCCCAGAGCGGCGGAAGATTCCGGCTCAAAGGACAGTGACGCGTCGTTGAGCTGGAGCTTTTCCAGCGCGTCCCGCAGGTCGGGGTATTTGCTGCCGTCCTCGGTGTAGATGCCGCAGTATACCATGGCCCGGGCGGGCCGGTAGCCGGGCAGGGCCGCCTGCGCGGGGGATTCCACCCCGGTGACCGTGTCCCCTACCTGGGTGTCCTTGACGTTTTTGATGGAAGCGGTAAAGTATCCCACCTCCCCGGCGATGAGCTCCTCACAGGGCTCTAGTCCCAGGGGAAGCAGCCGTCCGCACTCCAGGACCTCATAGCTGGCGCCGGAGGCCATCATCTTCACCCGCATTCCGCAGCGTATACGCCCCTCCATCACCCGGAAATAGACGATGACCCCCCGGTAGGCGTCGTACTGGCTGTCGAAAATCAGCGCCCGCAGGGGGGCGTCCGGGTCTCCCTTGGGGGCGGGCACGTTGCGCACAATGTCCTCCAGCACGGAGTCGATGTTCACACCCGCCTTGGCGGAGATCTCCGGCGCGTCCTGGGCGGGAATGCCGATGATATTCTCAATCTCATCCTTCACCCGCTGGGGGTCTGCGGCGGGCAGGTCGATTTTGTTGAGCACCGGCAGAATCTCCAGGTCGTGCTCCATGGCCAAGTAGGTATTGGCCAGGGTCTGGGCCTCAATTCCCTGGGCGGCGTCCACAATGAGCACCGCCCCCTCGCAGGCCGCCAGGGAACGGGAGACCTCGTAGTTAAAGTCCACGTGTCCCGGCGTGTCGATGAGATTGAGCTGGTAGGTATGCCCGTCCCGGGCCTGATACTCCAGACGCACGGCCCGGGCCTTGATGGTAATCCCCCGCTCCCGCTCCAGATCCATGTTGTCCAGCAGCTGGCTGGCCATCTCCCGCTGGGAGACGGCGTTGCACTTCTCAATCAGCCGGTCGGAAAGCGTAGATTTGCCGTGGTCAATGTGAGCGATAATAGAAAAATTGCGAATTTTGGATTGGTCAGTCACAGCACAGCACCTCCCTGGGCAAATCTACGCGGGGCGCGGCGTTAAGCCGCGCACAAGAGGTTTGACCGGCGGTCAAACTCTTGCCGCAGGCGGAATTTAGTTGCGTCGAGGATGAAAAAGGGAAAGGGGGACCCCAGGGGCCGAAGGGCCCTGGGGAGAGAGATTTGCCGTGGTCAATGTGAGCGATAATGGAAAAATTGCGAATTTTGGATTGGTCAGTCATAGATAGGACACCTACCCCTCAGCGGCTGTTCTTTGGTTTTTACGGTTTTTCGCTGCGCCCGTTGATGCGGGAGCCGGTGCTGTAGACAATTTGCAGCAGGGACTGGTACAGTCCCGGATAGTCCGCCTTTAAGGCGTCGTGGTTCATGGGAGGGAAGCTCCCCTTCTCTTTCACATGGGCGGCTAGGGCCTCTACATAATCGGCCTGTGAATAGATCATGTCCGCGCTGGAAAGTCCTGCCAAAAAGCTCCGGGGCGTAACGGAAAAGATATCCTCATTTTCAGTGCCGCCGGCCCGGTAAAGGTGGCGGAACATCGTGTATACGGCGGTACCCAGGTACTGGGCGGCGGCGTTGATCGCGTCCTTACGGTTGGTTTTGCCCAACAGGTCGAAGAGCATTCCCACCGAATTGACCAGCAGCTTTTTATTCAGAGTGGCCATGATGCTGCCGTGAAGGACGTTGTCCTTTTCGGCGGAATAGTCGTACAGCTCCTCTGCCGTGACGATGGTGGTGCCGTCACGGGAGAGGGTGCGCCCCAATAAAAAATCCGCTGAGACATTATAGTAATTACACGCCTTGATGACAAAGGCCAGCCCCGGCTCACGCACGCCGTTTTCATAATGGGAGAGCAGAGCCTGGCTGATGCCCAGGTCCTTGGCCGCTGAACGCTGGGACACGCCTTTCTCTTGCCGCAGCAGGGAGAGGCAGCGGGAAAAATCCGAGCTCATAAATCACCTCAACTAAAAAACAGTGTGTATAGTATACCTGTGTCTATACCAAATGTAAAGCAAATTTTTTATAAAAGTTTTTTATTTTGGGGATTGAGGTGCACAGGGCAAAGGGTGTATAATGGGGTATCAATCCAAACCAGACAGTACAATATGATACGGAGGTAGATATCCATGCCCATGCACATGTTTAAGCAGCTGATTGACACCTTGAAGAAATCACCCAAAAAGATTGTTTTTACGGAGGGCACCGATCCCCGCATTCTGGAGGCCAGCGCCCGCCTGCTGGCGGGGACCTGGCTGACTCCGATTCTGCTGGGCAGTGAGGAGGAGGTCCATGCAGCGGCGGAGGACGCGGGCTTTAACATCCGCGGCGCGGAGATCATTGATCCCGCTAAATTCGATGAGATGGACGCCATGGTAGACATGATGATGGACCTGCGCCGGGGGAAGATGACCCGGGAGCAGTGCGCCGACGCCTTGATGCACGCCAACTACTTCGGAACCATGCTGGTGAAAATGGGCAAAGCGGACGCCCTGCTGGGGGGCGCGACCTATTCCACGGCGGACACGGTGCGTCCTGCCTTACAGCTGATTAAAACCAAGCCGGGACATTCCATTGTGGGCTCGTGCTTTATCATGGTCCGTGAGACCGTGGGCGGCAGCGAGGTGCTGGCTATGGGTGACTGCGCCATCAATCTGGATCCAAACGAGGATGAGCTGGTGGAAATTGCCACAGGTACGGCCGACTGTGCCAAGATTTTCGGCATCGATCCCCAGGTAGCTTTCCTGAGTTACTCCACCCATGGCTCCGGCAAGGGTCCCACGGTGGACAAGATGCGCGCCGCCGCCGACAAGGCCAAGGCGGCCCGGCCGGATCTGTCCATTGACGGCGAGATGCAGTTTGACGCCGCCGTGTCTCCCAAGGTAGCGGAGACCAAGTGCAGCGGCAGCCCGGTGGCGGGCCACGCGAATACCTTCATCTTCCCTGACATCAACGCCGGCAATATTGGCTACAAAATTGCCCAGCGTCTGGGCAACTTTAACGCTTACGGGCCGATTCTGCTGGGCCTGAACGCCCCCATTAACGACCTGTCCCGCGGCTGCGACGCGCAGGAGGTCTACTCCATGGCGATTATCACCGCCGCCTTGGCATAAAGCGAAAAATTTTTGTAGGAATACGGCAAACGCGCGGTATGGGGGTACCGCGCGTTTGCTGTGAAGGAGCTGGTTATGGATTACTTTTTACCTGTGCTCTCCCACTTTCAAAACGGGAATTTTTGGACCGCCAGCAGCGGCCGGATGCGCTACCAGGTGGTCCCGGATGGGGAGACGCTGTGTGCGCAGGTGTGGGAGGGACCCTGGAACCGCGACGACAGCCCTATAGAAGAGGAGCGGCGGTTTCCCTTGGCGGAGGAGGGAGTGGAACGGCTGCGCGCCTGGCTGGAGGAATGGCAGCAGACCATTGATGCCCGCCCGCCCCGCAGTCTGGTGGAGACTCTGCAGGCCAGGGATGCGTTCCGCGCGGCGCGGGAGTTGGATACGCCGCCCCAGTAGCGCTCTTCCCCGCCTGGGCATAGGTTGGGGGGGGAGGGAACGGCGTATGCAGATCACAGAGCATATTCTGACGCAGAACGACTGCTACAAGGCGGGGCGCACCATTGTGCCCAAGGGCATTATGGTCCACTCTACCGGAGTGGCGCAGCCGGATGTCTCGGTATTTTTAGAGGCCTGGAACAGACCGGGGGTGGACATGTGCGTCCACGCCTTTGTCCACCGGAGAGGCGTGGTGGAGACGCTGCCCTGGAACTGGCGGGGATGGCACGCGGGCACGCCGCCGGGAGGCGGAGTGTCCGCCAATGGCACCCACATCGCCTTTGAAATTTTGGAGCCGGCCGGGCACACCTATGCCGGCGGCGCCATGGTGGGCTATGACGCGGAGAAGAATGCGGCATATTTTTCCGAAGTGTACCAAAACGCCGTGGAGCTGTGCGCCTATCTCTGCCGGCGCTACGGCTTAGAGCCCTTGGAGGATATTTTAGACCACCAGGAGGGATATCGGAGGGGAATTGCCAGCAACCATGCAGATGTGGCGCAGTGGTTCCCTAAGCACGGCAGGAGCATGGATACGCTCCGGGCGGATGTGAAAGCGCTGCTGGAGGGGGGTGAGCCATCCGTGACACAGGAGCAGTTTGACGCGCTTCTGGCCGCCAACCTTCAGGCGGTGGAACGGCGGGAGCCCGCCCCCTGGGCCCGCGAGGCCTGGGAGAAGGCGGTGCACGCGGGAGTATTTGACGGCAGCAAGCCGCAGGCCCCGCTGAGCCGGGAACAGGCCGCGCTGGTTCTGGAGCGGCTGGGGCTGCTGGAAGCGGGGGATCAGCCGAAGGGCTGAACTTATGAAAGATGCCGGAGGCCGCAAGCCGCCCGGCGGCTACGGTTTATAGAAAAACCTCACAGAGCACGCGCCGGCAGGCGCGCACGAAGAAAGTGTGTTCTCCGGCGGTATGTGTGCCGGAGAACACACTTTCTTCGTACGGAAGCGGATACGCCGCGTCACAGTGCGCGGCAGTAATGGAGCTTTAAAACCAGCCGCGTCAGGCAGACATAGACCAGGCAGCCCAGACAGGCCAGGGAGACCGCCATACTGAAGTATCCGGCGATTACTGCTGCCAGCAGCCGCCCCATGACCTCAAACCAATAGGAGGTCAGGCCGGCCCGGCAAAAAATTTGCTGGGTGCGCTCGTCGTGGGTTTTAATATACTGCCTGCGCAGCCGTTCCCCGCTGCGCAGGGCCAAAATGTTGCGTATGGCGCCCGCCGCCACCAGCGCCGCCATGGATGCGCTGCATCCGCTGATAAAGCCGTTCCATGCGGCGGCCCACTCCGCGCCGCCGCCCACGGGGACAAAGACCTCCAGCCAGCCCAGCATCAGCAGGGCGAGGGGTGGCGGGCGGCGCCTCCGGCAAAAAACAGGGTTTGAACGCCCAGCGTCTGCCGGTACTGCTTTAATTCCTTCTCCATGCAAGATCACTCCCACTCAGAAAAATCAAAGACCTCTTCAATCGTCCGCTCGAAATACCGGGCAATTTTATAGGCCAGGGGCAGGGAGGCGATATACTTCCCCGTCTCGATGGAGGTGATGGTCTGACGGGTGGTGCCTACCGCGTCGGCCAGCTCCTCTTGAGAAAGCCTGTGTGCTTTCCGCAGCTGCCTTAGCTTCGTCTGCATCGGTTCACCTCATTTGCTAAGCGCGCTTTGCGCTTTTAGTATAGTGTGCTTTGCGCATTTGTCAAGCATACTTTGCAAAAAGAAAAACGGCAGCTCCCCTCCCTGTAAGAAGCAGAAAAACTGGGGCCGGACGCAACAGTCCAGCCCCAGAGCGGTTTTTACCGCAGCACTTATAATTTTAGAGTACGATCACCAGGGTCGCTACAAAGGTGGTGCCGCTGTAGCTGCCGTGGACCTGGACCTGGGTGTTGGTCTGAATATACTCCAGATCTGTGTCGGTGCCGTCGGCCATAGTAAACCGGGCCCGGGCCACGTCCACTCGCAGGGGGCTGCCGTTGTCCAGCGCGATGGTCATAATCTCCTGCGTGGTATCGGTCATCAGCACCGTTCCGGTGACCTGGTTGATGTCGCTGGGGACCCGGTCCACCTGAATGGAGACCACGGTAGAGCCGTTGACAACCAGGGATACCTTATAGTCGGGCTTGAGCGTGTAAACGGAGATGGTGGCGCCGTCCTGGGTGACGGGGATGCCCTCCGCCACGGTGTAGGACAGCTTCTCCCCACTCTCGGTGGTCATGTCCAGGGTGATGCCGCGGCTCTCCATGGTGATGCGGCTGATGGTGCCGGAGAGGTTGGCGCTCTTGGACCAGGCCTCAATGGTCTCCACCTCGTTATACCGCACGGTGACGACCACATCGTCCCCCACCAGCAGACGGTCAATGGCGCTGAGCTTGTCGTCCCGGTACACGTCGGGCAAATCGGTAAGGCTGATGTTGAAGGAGATCATTTGACCGTCCTTGGCGCGCACGGCCAGCACGGTGGTAGCGCCATAGGTGATGGAGTCCAGCACGCCCTCCGTCTCGGTGGAGGAGGGGTAACTGTCCAGCTGGACAATTTCGTTGCCGGACAGGCAGGCGGTGACAAAGCTGTTGCGGCGCAGGTCGCTAACCGCAATGGGCTCTCCCTCGTAGCGGATGGCGGCGTTGACGGCTACGTCATAGGTAGAGGCGCGTCCGCTGTTCAGGCTGGCGATGGTGACGGTGTCAAAGCGCCCGCTGGTGCTGAAGCTGCGCAGAGAGCCTTGGATGTATTCCGTCACGCTGTCCACAGCCACGCCGGCCAGCTGATTGACGCCAGTGTCGGAAATACGCAGCTTGACATAGTTGCCCACGTAGCGGGAGGTCATAGAGGCGTCCTCCCCGTTTACGGTGACTTCCGCATTCTCCGGCAGGGTGTAGCGCTTAGTGATACCGCTGAAACTGGTGACCAAGAGGGTCTGGCCGCCGTTCAGGGTGGCCTCCACGCCGGCCAGAATGCCCTCCTCGCCAGTGACGCCGCCGGAGAGCTGGAGCTGGGCCAGATGGCCCTGCTCATCCACCCGGCAGACGGCCTCGGTGTATCCGGCCTCCAGATCAATTTCTGTGGCGTTCTTTCCGGCCTGTATTTCGGTAAAGCGGTCGATGGTAAAGGCCTTGGATACGCCGCTGATGCTGATGGTGATGTCTTGCTGCGTCAGAATGGTTACCGTACCGCTGTAGGTGGTCAGCGCACCGCCGATCCGCACGGCGTAGGCCGCGCCCCGGCTGTTCAGGTTCACCCGCACGTACTGGCCGACCTTGAGGGCGGAGGCGTTGGTGAGCATGTTATTCTCATAGATCTCCACATTGGCGGGCAGAGAGACCGAACGGCTCCCGCCGCCCTGCCCGGTGATGGTCAGCAGGGTGGTGCCGTCCGCGTTGGGGGCCACGGCGGAGACGGTGCCCCCCAGCCACTCAAAGTCGGTGTACTGGGGCAGCTCGGCATAGATGCCCCTCTCGTCCATAAAGCGGATGGCGCGCCGGAGCATGGTGGCCATCTCCGCACGGGTCAGGGACCCTTGGGGCATAAAGTGATTGGACTGGTCCCCCCGGACGATGCCGTACATATTCAGCAGGTATACGTAGGGCTGGAGAGAGGCAGAGATGGACGAGGCGTCGGCAAAGCTCATGCTGTAGCTGGTCAGGCTATTGGCCAGCGGAGAGAGCTGCATGGCCCGCACCAGATACATGGCCAGGTTTTCCCGGGTGATGGAGCGGGAAATGTTGCCGGAGGTGGTCAGGGCCTGTAGCTCCGCCTCAGAAATAATCCCCGTAGCCAGGCAGATGGACATCTCTTCCGAGGCCCAGGAGACCATTTCGCTGGGCAGCAGCCTCTGGGCGGCGGGCAGCCAGTCGGCGTAGATCTTTGCCTTGTCCGCGGCGCTTACTCCGGTGGTGCGGGAGCAGAAGAGCAGGGCCTCGCAGGCGGTCATCCTGCGGCTGGGGGAAAAGGTGTTGGCGCCGGTGCCATTGACGATGCCTTCGCTGGCCAGGGCCTCCACGTCCTCTCTGGCCCAATGGCCCACCATGTCGGTGAAGCTGACCGCCCCCGCGGGCACGGCCAGCAGGGAAAAGACCAATCCTATGCTCAGTGCAAGAGCCGCAAATCGCTTTCCTTTCATTGCAGTACCTCCGTTGTGTGTCTTAGCTTCCACCGCTGCTGCGCGCTGGTTTCCATAACTAGTGTAAATTATAGCCGCTTCGGCCGGAAATTGCAACCTATAAATACAGCGGCCGCCCGCAAATTCTCCCCACGCCCCCGAAAATGCGGGAAATTTATCGCGGAAAAGGGTTGCAACTTCAAAAGGAGTATGCTATAATCAAAGCCACGTTTGGAGAGGCGCAGGTGGTTTTGCGCCCCAAAATAGATGGATACCGCCCCAGACCGGGGCCGAAAGGACGATGCAGCGTGGATATTCCGAAGCTGGTTTTAAGTATTATTGATGTGGCAGCCGCCCTGTTCCTGGTGGCCGTGGTGCTGCTTCAGTCCGGCAAGAGCGCGGGTCTGTCCGGCGCCATCGCCGGCGGCGCGGACACCTTTCTGGCAAAGAACAAGGCCAAGAGCTGGGACTCCAAGTTGGCAAAAATGACCAAGTGGGTCGCCATCGGCTTTATGGTGGTCACCTTTGTCATCTGCCTGATTTAAGAAGAACTGCGTGCAGGAGCGCCCTTCCCTATGGGAAGGGCGCTCCTTGCGCTATTAGACCATTTTTTGGGGAGGCTGCGCCAAAAACGCCGCCACATCCGCCCGGAAAGCCTCCTTTTGGAGCGCTTCACCGTGGACGGCCACTTCAACCGGGCCGGAGAGGTCCAGGGAGAACAGCCCCATGATGGATTTGGCGTTTACCACATAGCGTCCGCAGCACACGTCCACCTCACAGGGGCAGTGGCAGGCGGCGCTGACAAATTCCTTCACCTGGTCCACCGAGGTCAGGCAGACAGAAAAATCGGCCATAGGGAACTCCTCCTAAAACCGGCCCTGTACAAGCTGACCAAGGCCTATTATAATAGATACATCCATTATAATGCAGATAGGGGGAAGCCGCAAGCGCTTTTCACCAATTTTACCGTATGCCGGAGGAATCCCTATGCGATTTGCTATTTACACCTTGGGTTGTAAGGTCAACCAGTATGAAACCCAGGCAATCGAAACCGAGCTGGCGCGCCGGGGGCATACGCCCGTTCCTTTCACGGAAACGGCGGAGGCTTACATCATCAATACCTGCACCGTCACGGCAGTCAGCGATAAAAAATCCCGGCAGATTATCCGGCAGGCCCGCCGCCGGAACCCGATGGCGGTGGTGGCGGTGTGCGGCTGCTATGCCCAAACCGATCCGGCCGCCGCCGTGGAGCTGGGCGCGGATTTGGTGATGGGCTCTAATAGGCGCATGGACTTTTTGAACGCAGTGGAGGAGTTGCTCTCCAAGCGCCCGGAGCGTGCGCGGGTGGAGGTGGACGAGGCCCTCAAGCGCCGGGAGTTTGAACGGCTGAGAGCCGGAGGATTGGCGGGACGCACCCGGGCGATGCTCAAGGTGGAGGATGGGTGCGTCAATTTCTGCTCTTACTGCATCATCCCCTCCGCCAGGGGTCCGGTGCGCTCCCTGCCCCTGGCGGAGGGGGCGGCGGAGGCCGCGCGGCTGGCGGAGGAGGGATACCGGGAGCTGGTTTTGACCGGCATTGAAATTTCCTCCTGGGGAACGGATTTGAAAAACGGGAGCGGCCTGATAGACCTGGTGGAGGCGGTCTGTGCCGCAGCGCCGGCGCTGCGGGTACGCCTGGGCAGCCTGGAGCCCCGGACAATCACGGAAGAGTTCTGCCGCAGGGCCGCTGCCCTGCCGAATCTGTGTCCCCATTTTCACCTCTCCCTGCAAAGCGGCTGTGACGCCACCCTGGTCAGGATGAGGCGGAAATATGATACCGACCGGTATTATGAGAGCGTAAAATTACTCCGGAAGCAGTTTGACCGGCCGGGAGTGACCACCGACTTGATTGTGGGCTTTCCCGGCGAAACGGAGGAAGAGTTTGCTCAGACTCTGGAATTTATAGAAACGTGCGGCTTTTCCGCCATGCATATTTTCCCCTACTCCCGCCGGCCCGGCACGCCTGCGGCGGAGATGCCGGGCCAGGTCCCCAATGCCGTCAAAGAGGAGCGGGCTCACAGGGCGGCGGAGACCGCCCGGCGGATGCGCCGGACCTGGCTGGAGGGGTGGCTGGGGGAAACGCTCCCCGTGCTTTTTGAAGAGGAGAAGGACGGACTTTGGCGGGGCTATGCGCCCAGCTATACACAGGTCCTGACGGCGGGGGAGAGATTGCACAACGTAGTTTGCAATACCAAAATAACAGAAATCCGGGGAGATTCTCTCTTTGGGGTGATAGAATAGGGACGGACGGGACAAGAAATTTTGCCGGATGCGCCGTTGGGGGCCGGATGCGGAAGCCGGGGGTATTTTTGCCCTTGAATGCGCATATACCATAAGACGGAACAATCTGCGCACTGTGCAGGCCGTTTGATGACGCAAGCTGGCAAAGGAGCCCGTCCATATGACAAAATTAAATCCGCAGTACCGCAAGCTGCCGGGAAGCTACCTGTTTTCAGAGGTGGCCCGCCGGGTGGCGGAATTTTCCCAAAGCCGGCCGGACCGCTCCCTGCTCCGGCTGGGAATTGGCGACGTAAAGGGGCCGTTGGCCCCCGCTGTAGCGCAGGCCATGAGCAGGGCGGCCCTGGAGATGGGTGGCCCCCAGGGATTCCGGGGCTACGGCCCGGAACAGGGCTATCCCTTCCTGCGCCGGGCTATCGCCGAACATGAGTACTGGGAGCGGGGAGCAGACATTTCACCGGATGAAATTTTTATTTCAGATGGAGCCAAGAGCGATTGCAGCGGCATTGGAGACTTGTTTGGAACGGACAACACGGTTGCTCTGTGCGACCCGGTGTATCCGGTCTATGTGGATGCCAGCGCCATGGCGGGCCGGGCGGGAGAGTACGACAGAGACCGAGGCCGCTGGACCGGGCTGATGTATCTGCCCTGCACGGCGGAAAACGGCTTTGTCCCGGACGTGCCGGAAGAGCGGGCGGATCTGATTTATCTGTGTTTTCCCAATAACCCTACAGGGGCTATGGCAAGCCGGGCCCAGCTGAGCGCTTGGGTAGACTATGCCAACGCCAACGGCAGCGTGATTTTGTACGATGGGGCCTATGAGGCCTTTATCAGCAGACCGGAGCTGCCGCGGTCTATCTTTGAGATACCCGGCGCTCGTGGCTGTGCCATAGAGTTTCGGTCCTTTTCCAAGACGGCGGGCTTTACCGGCGTGCGCTGCGGCTACGCGGTTATACCCAGGGAGCTGGAGCGGGAAGGCGTCAGCCTTCACGCCCTCTGGAGCCGCCGCCAGGCCAGCAAATTTAATGGAGTGTCTTACATCACCCAGCGGGGCGCCCAGGCGGTATATACGCCGGAGGGTTGGGCCCAGGTCCGGGCGGCGGCGGCGGCCTGCTTGGATACCGCCCGGCTGATCCGGGAGGGGTTGTCCCAAGCGGGGCTGGAGGTCTGGGGCGGGGTCCACTCCCCCTACCTGTGGGCCAAGACGCCCGGCGGCCTGGGGTCGTGGGCATTTTTTGAGCTGCTGCTGGAGCGGGCCGGGGTGGTGGCCACGCCGGGAGCGGGCTTCGGTCCCGGCGGAGAGGGGTATGTCCGCTTCAGCGCCCTGGGGGACCGGGCGGAGGCCGTTCAGGCGGTGGAGCGCATCTGGGCGGCGCTGGGGTAACAGGAGGCAAATTTCGATTGTCTTTCCCTCTAAAGGGGCGTATTATGTACCTTGGTGATGGATTTGAAGGGATTGCTGAACGGGGTAAAACGGCTACTGCTGGTACTGCTGGCGGCGGACGCCCTCTTGCTGGCTGCGCTGGGGGCGCTGCGGTGGCAGGGGCTGCTGCTGCTGCCCGATGAAGCCGCTCCGGAGCAGTGGGAGGTTTTTGGGGTGGATGTATCCGCTTACCAGGGGGAGGTGGATTGGGTCCGCTTGGCGGAGCAGGGGGTGGACTTCACCTTTATCAAAGCCACAGAGGGCAGCGGTTTGCAGGACCGGTGGTTTGCCGCCAATTGGGCCGGCGCGGCCTCGGCCGGAATCCGGGCGGGAGCCTATCACTTTTTCAGCTATGACAGCCCCGGTCTGACCCAGGCGGAAAATTTCATCCGCACAGTACCTGCCCACCCGGACATGCTGCCGCCAGTGGTGGACCTAGAATTTTACGGGAGCTATTTGAAGCAGCCTCTGGAACGGGGGCAGGTCCGGGCCATTTTGGATCCCCTGCTTACGGCGCTGGAGGGGCATTACGGCGTCAAACCCATCCTCTATGTGACCTACCGTTCTTATTACCGCTATTTGGCCGGAGGGGAGTATGGAGCCTACCCCATCTGGTGCTCCAGTCCTATTATTTTTCCACTGACGCCCGGCTGGCAGTTTTGGCAGTACTCCCACAGCGCCCGTCTGGAGGGATATTCCGGCAGCGAGGAGCGCATTGACCTGAACGTGTTTCAAGGCTCAAAGGCGGAATTTGACGCTTTTGGGCGTCCGGTGTCCCATGAAAAAGCAGAGCAATAGGGAAAAGCGCAAAAAGGAAGGGCCACTGGGCATTGAATCCGCCGTCACAGCCGCTTTGCGAGTTCCCGCTGTGAATACGGGCTCTAAGAAAGGGTCTCTTATGCCAATGGTCCCTTTTGGAACTGATTTGAATATCAGCACTGTGCCCGGGGATATTTGAACGTACAGAGCGGCGCTTGGGTTTAGGCCTTGGCTACAGCCAATCGTCCACTACGTCCCGCAGAGCCACAGGGGTGACGCTGTTTCGCTGCAACAGCTCCAGCAGCTCGTCAATTCTGGAGATACTGACCGTGATATTGGGGATGACAGCCTCTTCTCCGTCAGGCCCAACAATTTTGACCCCATAGCTCTCACAGGCGAAAACGCCGTTCCCCTCCATCTGGTCAATGACGATATAGTAGTCACAACTGTGCCGGAGGCCATTCGCGCCCATTTCTTTGGAAACTATCAGCAGTTCCCTCATTTTGTGTTTACCTCCCTCTTTTTTCTGGGACGAACTCATTATATTGTGTATTTGTGGATTTGGGAAGTAAAATCGTTCCGCCTTTTTCGACAGGGAAGATTCATTATGTCCCATTTCCTGAAATTACTGTAAACCAATCACGCGCTAATTGACACTTCATGTCAAAGGCGGTCGAACGGTTTCCGGCGGCAACATTTGGCGCTTGCCTGTTTGTTGTGGCTTTGCTATAATCAATCCAGTTTAAACGGGTGGGGTGGGCGCAGATGGATGCGCTAGGCCCAATAGCAGAGCCAGGGGACGGTGGATATCATAAATTTTTTGCAGTGGATGGGGCGCATGCGCCCTGTGAGCTACTATGTGCTTTCGCGCGGGGTGCTGCTATGCTGTGCCCTTCTGGCCGCGGAGCTGGTGGTGCTGGTCTGGGCGGGAGAGTACGCCTACAGCAACGTGCGGCTTCATTTCTATGCCCAGCAGTTCCAGGATATGGCCCTGACCGTGCTGGGCGCGGGGCTGATCGGATCCGCCCTGCTGGAAGATGTGCTGATACATAACCCGTGAATAAAAAAACGCGTGGAGAGACGTACCTGCCGGTCTCCCCACGCGTTTCTGCTCCTTAGAACAGCTTCTTCAGAGCGTCTGCCGCGCTGGAGAGCTTATCCACAGAGATCTTGGACTTTACGCCCTGGATGATCTTTTCGACCAGCTCGTCGGGCAGGTCCACCCCCAATACCTGTTCTACAGCCTTGATGGGCTCCTTTTGGAATTGGGCGCGCAGGGTATTGTCTTTGGTAATCTTGTCAACCATATGGCTGATTTGCTCCTTGATATCCACGGGACTCACTCCTCTCCTTTATTCCGCCGGCAGGCGCGCTGCGGGTCTTACATGTCGTCCTCAATCAGGCCGTACCCCCCGTCGTTGCGGCGGTACACTACGGCGAACGCCCCATCGGCTTCGGCATTTTTGAAGGCAAAGAACGTGTGGTCCAGCAGATTCATCTGTAAAACCGCCTCCTCCACCGTCATATGCTTGATCGGGAAACGTTTGGTGCGCACAATGCTGAACTCGTCCTCTTCGGCCTCGGGGGCGAAGGAGGAGACCTCCTCGGCGTCCACCGTCCGCTCAAAGGCGTTTTCCCGCAGGCGTTTTTCCAGGCGGGCCTTGTTTTTGCGCAGTTGACGTTCCACCGAAGAGACCGCAGCGTCAATTGTGGCGAACATGTCTGAGGTGCTCTCCGACACGCGGATGATGGTGCCGCCGGAGCGGACGGTCAGTTCCGCATTGTTGCGGCCTTTTTCCACGCTGAAAACCATTGCGGCCTCGGCGTCCGCCTTAAAATAACGGTCTAACTTGCCCACCTTTTTCTCCGCATAGGCGTGCACCTTGTTGGGCAGATCGACCTTTTTGTCTGTGAACACGAACTTCATAGCGTTCAACTCCTTTCGCCCTGCAAAGGGCTGTCGTCGTTCCAAGGACACAAGCGGGAGCGAAGAGTCCCTGTGTCTGGATTATATCACAGACGAATGAAAAAGTCACAGGTAATTTAAAAAAAACAGCAAATTATTTGTGCACAGCACAAATTTACATGATTGTCCAAAGAATTAGCTCTCCACACGTATTCCGTCGATAAACACCGCCTCAACAGTGCTGTTCCAGGCCAGGGGATGCCCGCGGGTGACGAGAATGTCCGCGTCCTTGCCGGGAGCGAGGGAGCCGACCCGCCGGGAAATGCCGCCGATTTCGGCGGCATGGGAGGTGATGGCGGCCAGGGCATCCTCGGTGTCCATACCGGAGCGGACCGCCATGGCGGCGCACAGAGGCAGGTACTGGATGGGCGTTTCCGAGTGGTCGGTGCAGATGGCCACCTTTACTCCGGCCTGGGCCAGCCGGACGGGATTGTCCTGGCTCTGGCCGGAGAGCTCCGGCTTGCAGCGGTCGGTGAGGCAGGGGCCGGTAATCACCGGAATGCCCGCCGCCGCCAGCAGATCTGCCACCAGGTATCCCTCCGTGCCGTGGACGATGGTGCAGGCAAGGCCAAATTCCTGGCTGATGCGCACGGCGGTGGCGATATCGTCCGAGCGGTGGGCGTGGAAATGGGCGGGCAGGGCGGCGGCCACCACGGGCAGGAGCGCCTCCAGCTTGGGGTCATAGTCAGGCATATCGGCATCCGGATCATTGTCCGCCTTGGCCTGCTTGTCCCGGTATTCCACCGCCTTGGCCAGGTTCTCCCGGATGATGGCGGCGGTGGCCATGCGGGTGATGGGACCCTCCTCCCTGGCGTTGTACACCCGCTTTGGATTTTCTCCCAGAGCGAATTTCATGGCCGCCGGGGCCTTGAGGACCATCTCGTCCACCCAGCGCCCGGTAGTTTTCATGGCCAAAATCTGTCCTGCGATGGGGTTGGCGCTTCCAGGGCCGGTGAGCACGGATGTGACCCCAGCCAGCCGCGCCTCCTGAAAGCAGCGGTCCCGGGGATTGACTGCGTCCAGCGCACGCAGATGGGGCGTGCAGGGGTCGGTGGACTCGTTGCCGTCCTCCCCCTCGAAGCCCAGACTGTCTCCAAACAGTCCCAGATGGCAGTGGGCGTCCACGAAACCGGGGAGAATGTGGCAGCCCGCCACATCTAGCACCGGGCCGTTGTCAGTAGGGGGCAGGGCGTCCATAGGGCCTACCGCAGTGATTTTCCCGCCGGAAAAAGCCACAAAACCGGAGGGAATCAACGGGCCGGCCATGGAATGGACAATTCCGTTTTTCAGCAGCATAATTGGATTCCACCTTTCGACAAAAGTTCTGTTTGACATAATTGGAAAAATAAGGTATTCTATTTTTGCAGCTCTCCCGCAAGGGTGGCACAAATTCCTTTCTCCCATTTGAGCCTGGGGCACGTCAGACGCCGCCCGGCAGGCTCCAAGCGCCCCCGGCCGATGCCGGGAGCGCCCTTTTTTTGCCCGCACGCGGCCAGGAACGCCGCACAGGCTATTCCTCCAGCATATACTGTTCCACCAGAATGATTTCCACGGTCTGATAAGACCCGGAGCGCCAGAAGCGCAGGGTGATGGCGTCCCCGGCCTCCAATCCGGCCTTGGCAGACTGAAGCTCCTCCATAAGGGCGATGTCCGCCCCATTGGCCTGAACAATCACGTCGCCGGGCCGCAGGCCCTGGGCCCAGGCGTCGGACCGCTCCTCTACCGTCTCCACCCACACGCCCGGGGGACACCCACGCTGCAGCGCCATTTCAGGAGTAAGGGTATAGGCGGTGATGCCGATGGTGGGCCGGCCGCCGACTACGCCGTCGGCAATGAGCGTATCCACGATGAGTTTGACCGTGGCGGTGGGGATGGCAAAGCCGAGCCCCTCCACAGGCGTGGTATAGGAGCGCATTTTCATATTGGTGATGCCGATTACTTGGCCGAACTGGTTGATGAGAGCTCCGCCGGAGTTACCGGAGTTCAGGGCGGCGTTGGTCTGAATCAAGGTCATCGTCCTGCCTTGAACGCGGACGTTTCGGTTGATGGCGGAGATGATCCCATCAGTCATAGTGCCCCGCAGCTCGGATCCCAGCGGGTTGCCGATGGCGGCCACCGGGTCCCCCACCTGCGCCAGAGAGGAGTCCCCAAAGGTGGCGGGGAGAAGGCCGGAGCCGTCGATTTTCAGGACCGCCAGGTCGGTTTCCTCATCCTGGCCCACGAGGGCGGCGTCGTAGCTGCGCTCATCCCAAAGCACTATGTCCAGCCGGCTGCAGCCTTCAATAACATGGCAGTTGGTGATGATGTATCCGTCCTGAGACATCACGACCCCGGTGCCCAGGGAGTAGCCTTCCTGGGAGCTTCCCCGGACGCTGACGATGCTGGGAAGGTTGGCCGCGTAGATCTCTTGCAGGCTCCAGGGTTCCCCTGCAGGCTCCGGCGCCAAAACGAGGGTGGTGCCATCCCCCAAGGGGGCCCGGGCCACCGGTTCCGGCGCAGCCTGAGCGGTGGGAACGGCGGGTGAATTCGTATCCAAAGGCGGAAGCTCCGCCGCCAAGTCTCTGCCCAGCAGGCCGGCGGCGGCCGTGACGGCCGCCAGGATGACCAGGGCGCACAAAAAAAGCGCCGTCCCCCGGCGACCTCCCCGCCGCCGGGGAGGCGGCGGGGAGGCGGCAGGTGGATAAAACTCCTCCGTCCGGTAATAGTAATTGCGCATAGGGGCCTCCTTACGCCAGGGTCAGAGTAAAGGTAAACTCCGTGACCCCGTTTTCACTGGTGACGGTAATGTTTTCCTTGTGGTTGTTCAGGATGGTCTTGACAATGTACAACCCCAGGCCCACCCCTTCCCGGTCCACGCTGCGGGATTTATCGCTTTTATGAAACCGGTCGAAGATCATCGCCAGCTCGTCAGGTGGGATGGTCTCGCCGCTGTTGCGCACGCAGACATAGGCCTTGCCCCCCTTGGCGGCGATGGACAGGCCCACAACTCCGCCCGGCTGGGAAAATTTAATGGCGTTGTCCAACAGATTATAGCACACTTGGGTGATGGAATCCGGGTCGCCCCACACGAGGACCGGGTCGCTGGGCAGCTGGGTATCCACATCCAGGCCGCGGGCGTTGATTTTGGTCTCCAGGCTCACCAGAACCCGCAGGGTTACCTCAGATATGTCAAACTGCTCTTGGGCGGTGACATTTTCCGCCGACTGGAGCCGGGACAGGTCCAGCATCCGCCGCACCAGCCGGGACAGCCGCCGGGTTTCGCTGGAGATGGTCTGCAGCGCCGCACGTTCCTGCTCCGGCGAGATGGTACCGTCTAAAATGCCGTCGGAAAACCCGGCGATGGTGGTCATGGGGGTCTTCAGCTCGTGAGAGATATTAGCCACAAACTCGCTGCGGCGCTGCTCGCTCTGAGAAATAGAGTCCGCCATGGCGTTGAACGCCTCCGCCAGCTCCCCCACCTCGTCCTGCCGCTTATCGTATCCGGCGACCCGCGCGCCGTACTCCCCGTGGCCAAATTTTCGGGCCATGGCGGCAATTTCCTTCAGGGGGCGGGTCTGCTGGAGGGTGGTGACAGAGCTGGTGACAAAGGCCAGGCAGAGGACCGCCACGGCGGTGAAAAAATAGATGCTGGCAAAAGCCGACCAGAGTTCCGTGAGGCTGGAGGCCTCCGCCGCCACATAGACCGCACCGATGACCTGAGGCTCCGCATGTCCGGTAAACAGATTCACGGCGGCGGCGGAGATGGGCACCCCCGCTACATAGCGGCTGTCTGCAAATAGGCCGTTGAGCGTGCTCATGCCTGTGAAGCTGCCGGCGCCGCGCAGCGTGTCCACAATGGAGGCGGGCAGGGAGAGGCCGGAATAGCCGGAGCGGACGGTGCTGCCGTCGGCAGTGAGGAGGACCTGGCCCTGGGTGTCGGTGATGACCACCACGGAGTCGGAAATCAAGGCGATGGAGCGGATGTATGCCTGATAAGGCTCGCTGAGAATGTCAAATCCGCTGCTGGAGCGCATGCTGCCGGTGAACAGGGCGATATAGTCGGCGTTGCGCTCCATTGCGTCTCGCTTTTCCCGGATGGTGTACTGGTAGGACAAGGTAATAAAGGCTGCGCCCAGCAGAGCAAAGGAGATCAGGATGACCCCCGCCATCATGACAAACTGCCGTTGGTAAAGGCTTTTCACAGGTGCACGCCTCCCCGCTTACGGGTGGCCCGCCAGCTCAAATTTATAGCCCACGCCCCAGACGGTTTTAAGGCTCCACTGGGGACTGACTCCCTCCAGTTTTTCCCGCAGGCGCTTGATGTGTACATCCACTGTGCGGGAGTCCCCAAAATAGTCAAAGCCCCACACCTCATCCAAAAGCTGGTTGCGGGTGAATACCCGGTTGGGAGAAGCCGCCAGGTGGTAGAGCAGCTCCAGCTCCTTGGGAGGGGTATCCACCCGCCTGCCGTCCACCTGGAGCTCGTAGGAATCCAGGTTGATGACCAGCTTGTCAAAGGAGAGCTTCTTCTCCCCGCTGTCCTCCTCCCCGCCAAAGCGGCGCAGCACGGCGTGGATGCGGGCCAGGACCTCCTTCATCTCAAAGGGCTTGACGATGTAGTCGTCGGCTCCGCCCTCAAGGCCGGCCACCTTGTCCCGGGTCTCCCCCTTGGCGGTGAGCATAATGACGGGGGTTTTGTCGTTTTCCCGAATCTTTTTCAGCACGGACCAGCCGTCCATTACGGGGAGCATAATGTCCAGCAGCACCAGGTCCGGACGGAAGGAGCGGAAGAGCTCCACCCCCTTGCCGCCGTCTCCGGCTACAGCGGTGTCAAAGCCCTCCTTCTCCAAGTACAGATGGAGCAGCTCGGCGATGTTGGCGTCATCTTCTACAATGAGGACCTTTCTGGGCATATACCATCGTCCTTCCTGTATACATAATTATCACCATTATACCCGGCAAGACGGCGGGATGGGTGAATTTTTTGTGAATCTGCCCCGGATTGGCAGACGCAAAGGCACCCTACTGCCCGGCATAAACCCGGTCTATCTGGAGCACCAGGTGATAGCTGGGGTCCAGCGCCTGGGCGGCCTGGATGATCCGCCGCTGAATTTCCTGGTCCGGCAGGGAACAGCTGTGGGGAACCGCAGCGTCAAAAATCAGGTTGGTGTACTGGGGGCCGTCGGTCATGCGGAAATCGTGGATGGTAATTGCCGGATCGATCAGACATACCAGCGCGGACACCTGGGAGCGGACCTGATTGACCCTGGCGTCGTCGGTGGCGATGGGGTCCATGTGTATAGTGGTCTCAATGCCAAAGCGCTCCCGCAACTCCCGCTCAATGTGATCGATGACGTCGTGGGCCTCCATGATATCGGAGCTGAGAGGAATTTCCGCGTGGAAGGACATGAGGGTGCGTCCGGGGCCGTAATCGTGAATGACCAGATCGTGCATTCCCACCACCTGGGGATGGGCCAGCACGGCGTCTTGAATGCTGCGCACCAGCGAGGGGTCGGGCCGCTGGCCCAGAAGAGGGTCGATGGTGTCCTTTGCCGCCTGCCAGCCGGAGCGGAGAATGAATACGGCCACCGCCAGACCGAGCCAACCGTCGATATTTAAGGAGAAAAAGCGGCCCAGCAGGCCGCCGGCCAGGAGCACGAGAGTGGCGGCGGCGTCGGAAAGCGAGTCGGCGGCGGTAGCAGCCATGGCGGCGGAGTCGATCCGGCGGCTGAGAGAGCGGTTAAACAGGCACATCCACAGCTTAATGCCGACGGACACGGCCAGCACGGCGGCGGACAGAGCGGAAAATTCTGTGGGAACCGGGCGTACAATGGCCTGTACAGAGCTCTTACCCAGTTCCACTCCCACCAGCAGAATGAGCAGCGAAACGACCAGCCCCGCCAGATACTCCATGCGCCCGTGGCCGAAGGGGTGCCCATCGTCAGAGCGCTGCCCGGCCAGTTTGAAGCCGACCAGGGTGACCACCGAAGAGGCCGCGTCGGTGAGATTATTAAACGCGTCGGCCGTGATGGCGATGGAAGAGGCCGCCAGGCCCGCCGCCAGCTTTCCGGCGGTGAGCAGCAGGTTGAGCAGGATGCCCACCAGGCCGGACAGCCTGCCATACTGCTCCCGCACGGCAGGGTCGCTGATCTGATCCCGGTTGCGAATGAAGGTTTTTACCAAAAACTCCGTCATATGATCCCTCCCGCCGGGCGGTGCCTGCGGCAGCTGAAGCTGCCGCAGTAATATTGTGTCATTATCCCACGCCTGAGGTCCAGCGTCAAGCCCTATAGGGCGCAGGGAGGCGGCCGCGGTTTAATTCGCGGCCGCCTCCCTGCTCTGCTGCGTAGGTTCTAGAGATCCAGCCAGTCTTTTAATTCCCACAAACTGGGCGCGATATGTACGTGGGGATAAGCCGCGAAGGCGTCCGCTCCGGTGGTGCCGTTGAGAACGGCACAGAAGCCGCAGCCCGCCTGTTGGGCGGCCGAGGCGTCGATCACGGTGTCTCCGCAGAAAAGGACCTGCTCCGGCGCCAGCTCCAGGGCGGCGGTGGCTCGCAGCAGCCCCTCCGGGTCGGGCTTGGGCCGGGACACCTGGTCTCCCCCGGTGACCGAACACAGAAAATGGGCCACGCCTAAGGCGCGCAGCACTTCCCGCAGCAGAGGCGCGCCCTTGCTGCTGACGATTCCGGCGGGAATTCCGGCGGCGTGGAGGGCCGCCAGCAACTCCGCCGCACCGGGAAAAAGACGGGTGGAGCGCACCTGAAGCGGGGCCGCTTTCTCCCGGTAGAGGCGGCAGAACTGGGCCTGCCGGGCGGGAAGAGCATCCCCGGAGAGCTGGGTATAGCTGTCTTCCAGCGTGTGGCCCACGGTGAGGCGGACGGCTTCCGGCTCCGGCAGGGGGAGCCCCATGCGGGCAAAGGCGTACTGAAACCCGGCTACGATAGCGCCGGTGGCGTCCCCCAAGGTATAGTCAAAATCAAAGAGCACCGCGTGATACTTCATAATTCCTCCCCCGGCTGCGCTTTACTCATATTCCCTGCGCCCGGCGGTGCTGGGTATGTGCAGCTCGTCCCGGTATTTGGCCACCGTCCGCCGGGAGAGCACGCAGCCCTGCCCCTCCATCAAAGCGCACAGCTTTTGGTCCGACAGGGGCTTGCGCCTGTCCTCCCCGGCGATGAGCTGCTTGAGCAGGGCCTTGGCGGCATCCGGCGAGGCGGCCCCGCCCCCGGCGGCGGGGCCCAGACCCCTGGAAAAGAAATAGCTCAGAGGGTACACGCCTACAGAGCACTGAATGTACTTGTCCCGCACGGCCCGGCTGACCGTGGACTCGTGGACGCCGATGCGGGCGGCCACATCCGCCAGAGACATGGGGGCCAGATGTCCCGGCCCTTTGCGGAAAAAAGGCTCCTGGAGCTCTAAAATGCACTGGGCACAGGCCATAAGCGTGCTGCGCCGCTGTTCGATGGAGCGGACCATCCACTTGGCCTGCCGGACCTTTCCGGCCAGATAATCTTTCACCTGCTCCTCGTCGCTCTCTTTCAGCAGGCGGGTATAGTAGCCGCTGATATTCAGCGTGGGAAAATAATAGTCGTTGGTCAGCAGCTCGAAGTGGTCGGGGAAGCTGACCACAATGATATCGGGGGTAATATAGCTGAGGTTTTCCCTGGCGGCGAAGCCGGTGCCCGGCCGGGGATTGAGCGTGCGGATGAGATCGCAGGCCTGACGCACCTGCTCCGGCCCCGCTTTGAGCTGGCGGGCGATCAGTCCGTAGCGGTTTTTCGACAGGGCGTCCAGGTGCTCCTCCACAATCCGCACCGCCAGCTGATTTACCGGCGTGCGGCGGATCAGCTGCAGGCGCAGGCACTCCGACAGGTTCCTGGCCCCCACCCCGGCCGGCTCCAGAGACTGCACCGCCAAAAGAGCCTGCTCCATGCGCTGCTCCGGCTGTCCCAAATCCCGGGCCAGCTCGGACAAGGGCTCGTCCAGCCAGCCGTTTTGGTTCAGGCTTTCCACCAGAAATACGGCGCAGGACATGACCTGCGGCTCCAGCTCCAGCAGGCGCAGCTGGGAGGAGACATAGTAGTACAGATTTTCCTCGTCCGGCTCGGAAGTGCCGTACCCCCGCAGCGGATCATCCTCCCCCTCGGAGTCCTGCCGGTGGTAGTAGCGGTTTTGGGGGTCGGTGGCCTCCAGCCACTCCAGCTTGCGGCGCAGGTCCACAGACCGGTCCTGCCCGTCGTAATGCTCCTCCCGCTCCAACACGGGGTTTTCCTGGACGGCCTGCTCGATATACTCCAGCAGCTCCTGAGAGCCCATTTGGAGTACTTCCATGGACTGCATCATCTGAGGAGACAGGGTCTGGGTCTGTTTTTGCGTTATGCTCAGTTCCATCGTGAGCGTCCTTTCTCCGCAATCAGCTAAAATCTCTTTCTCTTTCTCTGGCAGGCATTATACCATAGAGCGGCCGGGGGTTCAAGCGGTTGGCATGGGATTTGCTAATAGAAAATATAGGCGGCAGCGCCCAGGTTTCTCTTGACTTTTCGGAGACAATCGTGTATATTGTATATGCTGAATATATACAGTATGTATTTGGAAGGTGCACCATGGACATTATCATCAGTAACTCCGGAGGAGTTCCTATTTACGACCAGATCACCCGACAGGTCAAGGGCCTGATTCTGCGGGGCGAGCTGCGGGAGGGCGAGGTCCTGCCTTCCATGCGGCTGCTGGCCAAAGAGCTGCGCATTTCAGTGATTACCACCAAGCGGGCTTATGAGGAGCTGGAGCGGGAGGGGTTTATCACCACCGTGCCGGGAAAAGGGTGCTTTGTAGCCCCCCGGGACCTGGAGCTGGTGCGGGAGGACGCCTTGCGCCGGGCAGAAGAATACCTGTCCCAGGCGGTAGACGCCGCCAAAACGGGCGGAATTACCCTGAAGGAGCTGGAAGAGGCCCTGAATTTACTGTATGGAGATGAAACGCTATGAAATACGCGCTGGAAATTGAACGGCTGTGCAAAGACTATGGTTCTTTCCGGCTGGAGGACGTGTCCTTTGCCGTTCCCGGCGGCACCATTATGGGCCTGATTGGGGAGAATGGAGCGGGCAAGTCCACCACGATCAAGTGTATTTTAAACCTCATCCGCCGGGACGGGGGCAGCATTCGGGTGCTGGGCATGGACAATCGGGAGGACGAGCGGGCAGTGAAGGAGCAGGTGGGGGTCGTGCTGGACGAGAGCACGTTCCACGATACCCTTAAGGCCCCTGAGGTAGGCAAGATTTTACGGCGGCTGTATCGAAGCTGGGACGGGGTTGTTTTTGAGCGCTATCTGGATAAATTTGAGCTGCCCCGGAAGAAAACCGTCAAGGAATTCTCCAAGGGGATGAAAACAAAGCTCTCCATTGCCGCGGCGCTGTCCGCCCGGCCCCGCCTGCTGATTCTGGACGAGGCCACCAGCGGCTTGGACCCGGTGGTGCGGGACGAGATTTTAGACGAGTTTTTAGCCTTTATCCAGGATGAGGACCACGCCATTCTCATCTCCAGCCATATTACCAGCGATTTGGAAAAGGCGGCGGACTATGTGACCTATCTGCACAAGGGCCGGGTGGCCGTGCAGGGGGCGAAGGACGAGCTGCTGGAAACCCACGGCCGGCTGGTGTGCGGCAGGGCGGACCTGGAGCGGGTGGACCCTGCCCTGCTGGTGGGGCGCCGGGTGGGGCAGTTTGGGTGCGAGGCCCTGGTGAAGGACAGGCGGGCGTTTGCCCAGCTCTATCCGGAGCTGACGGTGGACCCGGCGAGTCTGGAGGACATTATGGTCTTTACGGTAAAGGGGGATGCGCAATGACCGGGCTGATTTACAAGGACATTGTGGTGCTGAAAAAACAGCTGGGTTATTACATGATTTTTTTGGTATTTTACGCAGCCATGGCCGTTATGGGCATGGGCGCGGGGATATTTGGGGCTATGATCTCACTGGTGGGGCTGGTTCTGCCCATGTCCTCCATCGCCTATGACGAGCAGGCCCGGTGGGACAAATTCGCCGTGTCCACCCCCGCGGGCCGGGCCGGTGTGGTGGGGGCTAAATACCTGTTTACCCTGGCGGTGGTGGGGGGAATGACGGCTGTGGTAGTGGCGCTGATGGGGGCGCTGCGGCTGGCGGGGCTCTTAAAGGAGAGTGTGGCGGAGCTGGCCCTCACCGCGCTGGCCTGCGCCGGAGCGGTGTTGTTTATGAATTCCTTCACGCTGCCCCTGCTGCTGAAGTACGGCGCGGAGAAAAGCCGCAGCATCTCTATGGGCCTGTTTGTGATTATTTTTGGAGGGGCTTTTCTGGGCGGAATGGTTTTGAAGAGCTGGGGGAGCCTGCCCGCGCCTCCGATATGGCTGCTGAGAGCCCTGCCCGGCCTGCTGGTCCTGCTGGTGGCAGGGGCGTTTGGGGCGTCCTATTGCATCGCACGGGGAATTTACGAGAAAAAAGAGCTGTGAGAGTGGGCATTGCAAGATAAAGCCGGGGAAATACGGATGACAGGAGCACAAATTTGTGATAGAATAGCCGCGTTGCGGCTGTTCTATCATTTTATTCTGCCAATTTAACGCACAGCGCCGCGCACTGAAACGGAAGGAGGCCGGACCATGGGTCCTACGCCGCTTTACGACGCCCTGCGGGATTTTGCGGGGAAAAAGCCGCTGCGAATGCATATGCCGGGGCACAAGGGAAAGACCCTGCCCATTCCGGAGCTGGCGGCGGCCGCCGCGCTGGATGTGACGGAGCTGACGCCCACGGGGGATCTCTTTGCCGGAGACGGACCCATCGCCGCCGCGGAGAAGCTGTGGGCGCAGGCGCTGCATATGGAGGAGTGTCTCTTTTTAACCGGAGGGTCCACCCAGGGGATGCACGCGGCGTTGCTGCTGGCGTGTGCTCCGGGGGAGCGGATTTTGATAGACCGGGGATGCCATCGCAGCGTTTACAACGCCCTGGGGCTGTTGGATTTACGGCCGGTTTACCTCCAGCGGCCCTGGCTGGAGCAGGAGGGAATTTTGGGAGCGCTCCAGCCGGAGGCGGTGGAGCGGGCGCTGCAAGAGCGCCCAGATATTAAAACGGTTTGTATTACTTCTCCGACATATTACGGTATATTATCGGATGTTCCGGCCATAGCCGCAGTGATCCACCGCCGCGGGGGGCGGCTGGTGGTGGACGGGGCCCATGGGGCCCATCTGCCGTTTCTCGGCGTTGACTACCTGCGGGGGGCGGATCTGGCGGCGGTTTCCGCCCACAAGACGCTGCCGGCCCTGGGGCAGGGCGCTCTGCTGCTGGCAGGGGAAGGCTTCTCCCACGGGGACCTGCGGCGGGCGGGGAGCGTATATGGAAGCTCCAGTCCCTCCTATCTGCTCATGGCCGCTATGGATGTGTGCCGGGGCTGGATGGAGGGAGAAGGAGGGGAAAGGTACCGGGAGACGGCCGGGGGCGTGCGCCGGATGCGGGCGGCGCTGCCGTGCTTGACGGAGAGGGCGGGGCGGCTGGACCCCACGCGGCTGACGGTCTGCACGGCGGACGGGTTTGCCGCCCAGCGGGCGCTGGAGGCGCAGGGGATCTATGTGGAGATGGCGGATGAGGGGCATGTGGTGTGCATCTGCACGTGCATGGACGGCGCGCAGGAGCTGGCGCGGCTGGAGCAGGCGCTGTCCGCGCTGCCCCGGGGGGGGCGGCCTGTTCCGCCGCCTCCGCCTGCGCCGGAACAGGCGCTCTCCCCCCGGCAGGCGCTGTTCTCCCCCCGGGAGACGCTGCCCCTGGCACAGTGTGCCGGACGGGTCAGCGCCCAGCAGATCGCCCCGTATCCGCCGGGAGTTCCGGTAGTGGCGCCGGGGGAGCGAATTGAGAAAAAAACTGTCGCATATTTTCAGCAGATAGGTTATAATATAGCAGAAGGCGTACAGACTGTCCCGACGCGGTGTGTGTAGCGGCGGGCCGGGCCTTCCCATAGGAGGGATACCGATGAAATTGGTTCTTGCAATTATCAATCACGACGACGCCAACACCGTAACCCAGGCCTTGACAAAGGCGGGGTTTTCATCCACAAAGCTGGCCACCACCGGCGGATTCCTGATGGCGGGCAACGTGACGATTCTGGTAGGCGTGGATGAGGAGAAGGTACAGGGAGTGATCGACATCATTCGGGAGCACTGCCACAGCCGCAAGCAGATGATTCCCACCACCACTGAGATGAGCTATGGGTATTATCCCAGCATGCCGGTGGAGGTTGTAGTGGGGGGAGCCACCATTTTTGTGGTGGATATCGAGCGCTTTGAGCGGGTATAAGGACAGATGAATCTGGCGGATTTGGCCGGAAACGCCGCTGTGAAGCGGCAGCTGGAGCAGGAGATGGGCCGCGGCGGGCTTTCCCACGCGTACATACTCAGCGGGAGCGCCGGGTCGGGCAAGCGCACGCTGGCGGCCCTGCTGGCCGCCGCGCTGGTGTGCACCGGGGAGGGGGAAAAGCCTTGCCTGCGTTGCAGCGCCTGCCGGAAGGCGGCGGGGGGCATCCATCCGGATATCATCCGGACCGGCGGTGGAAAAGATATCACCGTGGCCCAGGTGCGGGCCCTGCGCAGCGACGCCTACATCCGGCCCAACGAGGCCGGGCGGAAGGTGTATATTTTACAGGACGCCCAGCGGATGAATCCCAGCGCCCAGAACGCGATGCTCAAGCTGCTGGAGGAGGGGCCTGCCTACGGGGCGTTTCTGCTGCTGGCTGAGCCGGCGCAGTCCCTGCTGGAGACTGTGCGCTCCCGGTGTGAAACGCTGGCCTTGGCGCCGGTGAGCCGTCAGGAGGCGGAGCAGTGGCTGGCGCGGCGGTATCCGGATCGGGATCGGGAGGAGCTGCGCGGCGCGGCTCAGGCATGCGGCGGCGTGCTGGGCCGGGCGGTGGAGGCCCTAGAGGGGGAGCGGCAGGAAGAGCGCGCCGCGCTCAGCGGAGCGCTGGAGCTGTTGGAGCGCGCGGCCGCAGGGGATGAGCTGCGGCTGATGGAAATGTGTATTTCCCTGGAAAAATGGGACCGAGAACAGATACAAGCGCTGCTGGAGGAGACAATCCTGCTGCTGCGGGACGCCCTGGCCTGCGGCGCGCGCGTCCCTCTGGAAGGGGACGAGCGGCGGCGGGCGGCGGCGCGACAGGCGGCTGTGGCCCTGCCGCCTAAGCGGCTGGTCCAAATGGCGGACAAGCTGGAGCAGCTGCGCTCGGCCTGCGAATACAATGTGGGCGCAGGGCATCTGGCCGGATGGCTGTGCGCCGGACTGAGCGGGACCTCCGCCTGAAACGAGAATGACAGAGGACGCATGGAGGAGCTTATGACCGAGATTATTGGCGTGCGCTTTAAAAGCGGCGGAAAACAATATTATTTTGACCCCAAGGGGATGCAGGTGGAGAGCGGCCAGGGGGTCATTATTGAGACCTCCCGGGGGATTGAGTTTGGCGAGTGCATCCAGGGCAACACGATGGTGGAGGACTCCGCCGTGGTCCAGCCCCTGCGCCCGCTGGTGCGCCTGGCCACCGAGCGGGACTTGGAGATTGTGCGGCGCAACAAGGAGAAAGAAGCCCGGGCTTTCGACATCTGTCAGGAGAAGATTGTCCAGCACGGGCTGGAGATGAAGCTGGTGGAGGTGGAGTATAACTTCGAGGGAAGCAAAATCTTGTTTTTCTTTACCTCTGAAGGGCGGGTGGATTTCCGGGCCCTGGTAAAGGACCTTGCGGGGGTGTTCCATACCCGCATTGAGCTGCGGCAGATCGGTGTGCGGGACGAGGCCAAAATGCTGGGGGGACTGGGAGTCTGCGGCAAGCCCTTTTGCTGCGCCACGTTTTTGGATGAATTTCAGCCGGTGTCCATCAAGATGGCGAAGACGCAGAATCTCTCCCTGAACCCCACAAAGATTTCCGGCACCTGCGGGCGGCTGATGTGCTGCTTAAAGTACGAGCAGGAGGCCTATGAGGACGCGGTGAAGCGGATGCCCAAGGCGGAGTCCTTTGTGGAGACCCCGGAGGGGGTGGGTACGGTGGCGTCGGTCAATTTGCTGCGCGAGCAGGTGAAGGTGCGGCTGGACGACGCGCCGGAGACGCCAAAATGCTTCCACAACTGCGAGATATGCGTGGTGCGCAACGGAAAGGGCAAACGGCCCGAGGGCTATATAGTTCCTCCGCCGGAGGAATTGGCAAAGCTGCGCAAGGTGACTCCCGTGGAGGAGCCTAAGACCCTGTCCGGCAGCGTGAACCAGGCGCTGAGCGGGCTGTGGAGCTTGCAGGCGGAAGAGGAGGGCGAGCGGGAGAGCAAAGCCCGCCGCAGCCGTAGTCACGGCCCCAAAAGCGAATATGCCGAGAGCGGAGAGCGGCCGGGCGGCCGCGCCGGACAGCCCGTGAAGGAAAAAGTGCCGAAGGAAAAGGCGGTGCCCAAGGGCAAAGAGGGTGCGGGCGAGGAGCGGCGTGCCTACCGCCGCCGGAAATATTACAGAGGTAAGCCAAAGGGAGGGCGGCCTGAGACATAACTGCGCACATCCAAGGTCGCGCACTGTGCAGGATGTTTCCACAAACCGCGGCCCGCCGGATTAATCCGGCGGGCCGCGGTTTGCATATTTTAGGCGGGAGAGGTCATACTGAACTGGAATGCCGTACCGGGAACAGGCGGCCAGGAAAGAGGAGGCGCATTCCATGGGATTTTTTGGACGAAAGCGGGAGAGTGTCCCGCCCCACCCCCGGAGGGAGCCGCGGATTGCCCTGCCCTTGAGCCTGGAGAGCCTGGAGCAGGTGTTTCAGGGAACAGTGGATTTTTCTAAACGCCCGGTTCAGCTGGCGGGGGACGGAAAGAAGATCCTGACCCTATGCTACGTGGAGGGAATGGTGCGCATGGAGCGGGTCAGCGACTATGTACTGCGGCCCATGGCGCAGGACAGAGAGCTGGCGCGGCTTGCGGATATGAAAGACGTGATGCGGCAGATGGAGGAAGGGGCCCTCTACAGCCTGGGTGTGGAGCGGCGAAATACCATGGACCAGGCGGTGGGAGACCTGGTGGCAGGCAACTGCCTGCTGTTGTTCCCGGGAGAGGGGGAAGCGCTCTCCTTCAACGTGGGCACGGAGGAAAAACGGGGAATCAGCGCGCCGGAAAACGAGACTGTTTTAAAAGGGTCCCGGGACGCTTTTGTGGAAGGAATCCGCACCAACACCAGCCTAGTCAGACGGCATTTAAAGGCTCCGGAGCTGAAAATCCGGGAACAGGTGGTGGGCCGGCAGTCTCTGACGGCGGTAGACGTGCTGTATATAGACGGCATCGCCAACATGGAGCTGGTGGAGCAGACGCAGGCGCAGCTGAGCCGGCTCGACATCGACGCGCTTCTGGCGGCCGGGAATATCGAGGAGTATATTGCCGGACAGACAAGCACCCCGTTTCCCCTGGTCCAATACACCGAACGGCCAGACCGCTTCTGCGGCGGGCTGGCGGAGGGGCGGGTGGGAATTCTCATCGACGGACTGCCCCTGGGATATTTGGCGCCGGGAACCATCGGAGACTTTTTACGGGCCGCGCAGGACAAATCCAGTAATTGGATGGTAGCAACTATGCTGACGGCGCTGCGGTATATCTGCCTGATGATTACTTTGACGCTGCCGGCTCTGTATGTGGCAGTGGTCACCTTTCATCAGGAGATGATTCCCACCCGGCTGGCGCTGTCGATCATTTCCGCCAAGCGGGACGTGCCGTTTGCATCGGTATTTGAGGTGCTGATTCTGCTGATCGCCTTCGAAATTCTCCAGGAGGCCGGACTGCGCCTGCCCCAGGCCATTGGACAGACGGTGTCTATCATCGGCGGGCTTGTGGTAGGTACGGCGGCGGTCGAGGCCAAAATTGTCTCGCCGGCGGTGCTCATTGTAGTAGCTATCGCCGGTATCGCCGGGTACACCATGCCGTCCCAGGAGCTGGCCGGCGCCCTGCGGCTGTGGCGGTTTGCTCTGGCGCTGCTGGCCGGCGCGGCGGGACTGTTCGGCGCGGTGATGGGGCTTGCGGCGCTGGTGTGTCATCTGGCGGGGATCGAAAGCTTCGGCGTGTCCTATCTGACCCCGTTTGCGGCCAACGAGGGGGAGCAGGTGCAGGGGCAGGCCGTGCTGCGCCAACCCCTGCCTAAGACCAAACTGCGTCCGGCGGCGCTGCGGACAAAAAACAAACGAAACCAGGGCTGATGGAGAGAGTGTCATGAAATGGAAAATCGCGGCGGCGGCAGTCTGCACGGCCGCTTTATGTGGGTGCGGAAGGTTTGACCTGCTGCCCTATGCCAGGGAGTTGGACGGCATGGCTCTAATGCGCACGCTGGGAGTGGACGCGGCAGAGGAGGGGGTGGCGGTCACTGCCTCCTCCGGCACCGGAAGCGGCGGCGAGAACGGCGGCGGCAGAGAGGCGGAGGTCAGCGGCCGGAGCGCCGGTTCTATCAGCGCTTGTGTGCTGGATATGCAGGCGGAAGGGGCATCATATGTATACTTCGGGCATGTGGGACAGCTGTTGGTAGGGGAGAGCATGGCCTGGGAGCGGGCGTCGGAGCCCCTTGAATATGTCCTGCGGGACGTGGAGATGCGCCTGGACACACAGCTATACATTGTAAAAGGCGGCAGCGCCGGAGAGGCAATCCGGTCTGCAGCGGAAGGAAGCTCCGCGGCAGACCAGCTGGAGGCCATGGCCGACGGAGCGGGGATGAGCGGCTGGTCCATGCCACGGTCCGTAGGGGATGTGCTGGCTGATTTGGAGCGGTGCGGGGCATCCTTTGCACCGGCGTTGACGGTGCAGGAGGGGCTGAAGATGGATGGCTATGCCATTTTAAAGGACGGCAGGCTGGCGGGCTGGGCGGAAGAAGACGCGGCAGAGGGCATTCACCTGCTGACCGGGCAGGCAGACGCCGACGTGGTGGAGGTGGAGCTACCGGATGGAGGCAAAGCGGCGCTGCGGGTAGTGGGTGCTCAAAGCAGGACGCGTGCAGTATTCCAAGGGGAAGAGCTGAAGGGACTACAGGTGCTTTGCAGAGTAGACGCCAACCTGGCGGAGGGGGACGCGGAACTGCGGAACCGGGAGACGCTGGAAGAGCTGGAGAAGCGGCTGGTAGAGGTAGAGACCAGGCGGATTCGGGAAGCGCTGGTGCTGGGGCAGTCGCTGGACGCAGATTTTTTGGATTTGCAGTCCGCCGCGGGAATAACCAGACCGTGGCGCTGGAGGGAGATCCAGGAGCAGTGGGAAAAATGGAGTGAGCTGGAGCTAAACATAGAGGTGCAGGCCCATGTGGAGCGTAGCTATGACGCGGAGAGATAAAAAGGGAATGAACGATAATTAAGAGGTGAAGCTGTGGACAGAGGCAAGATTTCGATGCGACAGCTATTGGCGTTGCTATTTGCCGCGCTGTTGTGTCCGGCGGTGTGGGAGCTGCCCGCCCGGACCGGAGCGGGCGGCGGGCGCGGGGGATGGCTGTCCGCCGTAATTGTACTGCCGGTGCTGTTGGGGCTGTGCTGGATCGTGTTCCGCCTGTTTGAAGGAAGCAAGGAGGGCGACGGCCTGGCGGAAATTTTCATGCAGGTTCTGGGGCCGGGGGCGGGCCGGGCGGCTACCGGAGCGTGCCTGCTGTGGGGCATGGCGCTGCTGTGCACCAACCTGCGGCTGTTCGGACTGCGCTTTTTGTCCACCAGTTACCGGAATGCGCCGATGCCGCTGTTCATCGCTGCGCTGTTGGCGCTGGCCCTATGGCTGGCCTGGAAACGGCCGTGTGTGCTGGCCCGGGCGGGACAGGTATTTTATCTGGCCCTGGCGGTGGGGCTGGGAGTAGTGCTGGTGCTGGGCGGCGTTCAGGTGGAAACCAAAAATGTACTGCCCGTGTGGAGCGGAGATATACCGGGGGCGCTGCGGGGGGCCGCCGCCGCAGGGGGGGTGCTGGGATACGCGGTGTTCGGCGGCTTTCTGGGCGGCGAGGTGGCGCGCAGGGAGGGAGACCGGAGACAAACCATGAGATGGGCCGCAGTGCTGTGCCTGGCGCTCACGGCGCTGCAGTGGGTGTGCCTGGGAAATTTCGGGACAGGTCTGGCGGGACGAATGGAATCCCCCTTTTTTATGATGGTGAAAGGTATCGGAATCAAAGGGACTTTTGAGCGGGTAGAGTCGGTTATTATCGCCCTGTGGGTCTTTTCCGATTTGGCCCTGGCGGCGCTGCTGCTGAGCGCCTGTTGCCGGATGGCAGAGGCTCTCTTTCCGCTGCGCAGCGAAAAACGGCGGCGGGGAGCGGTACTGATTCTGGGAATAGTGGGTCTGGCCGGCGCACTGTGGCTGTTTCCGGACGCCTTCACGCTGCGAAAATGGGTGGAGCGGAGGGTGCTGCCGGGAAACCTGATATTTGGATTTGCTGTGCCGGGCGTGGCGCTGCTGGTTCGGGAGCTGCGCACGGCGGTAGGCAGAGGTAAGATACAGAGGGAGGAGTAGCGCATATCTTGTGGGTAAAAGGGGAATATTTACCGCATATCTTGTTATAAAAAAAGTTAAGGAAAAAACCTGCGAAAAAAAGCAAAAAAGGTGTTGACAAGGAGGGGAGGATTTGGTATATTAGGTGAGCGCTTTGAGGGCGGGAAGTGTTTGGGCCGGAAGGGCCAGGGCAAAGAGGGCGGCAGAGAGGCCGCAGGAAAGGCGAAAAAAGCACTTGACAAACGAAGGAGCGTGTGGTATCATAGCAAAGTTCGCGTGAGGAATGCGGGCAGGGCGAGGCAAGGAAGGGGAGCTCTGGAGCGGCCGGGAGGCCGGGCGAAGGGGCAGAAAAAAGTACTTGACAAGCCGAGGAAGCTATGGTACAATGAAAACCCGGTTGTGCATCCGAAGGGATGGGCGAACGGAGCGTGCACCTTGTAAATTAAACAACGTGAAAGAAACACGAAGCACCAGAAAAGGACGAGAAGTTCTTTCTAAAGCAAGGAATTGTTTGGAAAGGCTCTTAAGAAATTTCTTTGAAGCTAAGGAATAGCTTCAATAAAGTGATTTAAGCGCGAGAGCGTTTAGATAGCATTTTATTGAGAGTTTGATCCTGGCTCAGGATGAACGCTGGCGGCGTGCTTAACACATGCAAGTCGAACGGGACGCCTATGACGGAGTTTTCGGACAACGGATTAGGCTGTTTAGTGGCGGACGGGTGAGTAACGCGTGAGGAACCTGCCTTGGAGTGGGGAATAACACGGCGAAAGTCGTGCTAATACCGCATAATGCAGTTGGGCCGCATGGCTCTGGCTGCCAAAGATTTATCGCTCTGAGATGGACTCGCGTCTGATTAGCTAGTTGGCGGGGTAACAGCCCACCAAGGCGACGATCAGTAGCCGGACTGAGAGGTTGACCGGCCACATTGGGACTGAGACACGGCCCAGACTCCTACGGGAGGCAGCAGTGGGGAATATTGGGCAATGGGCGCAAGCCTGACCCAGCAACGCCGCGTGAAGGAAGAAGGCTTTCGGGTTGTAAACTTCTTTTGTCAGGGACGAAGCAAGTGACGGTACCTGACGAATAAGCCACGGCTAACTACGTGCCAGCAGCCGCGGTAATACGTAGGTGGCAAGCGTTATCCGGATTTA
>CANAAV010000011.1 GCA_947346365.1 uncultured Flavonifractor sp. | reverse complement strand
TTGCCTGTGCCTACCTTGCCCCATAGCAGATAGCCGATATTTTCCGCTTTCATTTCCTCCCAGTTCGCCGCATAGAATAAAGCCTTATCCATTTGGGGGCATTTGCCGTTGTCATTTTCAAAAGTCCACTGGCGCATGGCGGCGTTGGAAAATCCCCGGCGTTTCAGTTCTTCCACGGTGTCGCGGTGCTTGCGCTCCCGGTCGGCGGCTTCCTGCTTTTCCCGGCGTTTGCGCTGGCAGTCACATTCTTTCGGGTGTCGGTCACGTCCGAAAAGCCCCCTTCCCTCGGTGAAATAGGCTTCTTTGGGCTGGCGGCAGCTCCCGCAATATAAAAGCCCGTCCTCGCCTGTGTAGTCCTCCGGCTCTGGCTCTGTTTCTGTGGCAAGCCGGAAAATGGCGTTATCATAATCACACATAAAATCGTCCTCCTTGTTCATGGTCTTATTCACGCCCTGTTTACGGGGCGTTTTATCTCCGCTGTCAAAGGCTCTCGCCCTCTTTGAAAGAATAATCGGGGATTCCCTTTTTCGGGTTCTCCTTTTTCTCCCTGTCCGCCCACCTGTAAAGCGTGGCGGCATGGCTTACATAGTCATTCCCGCTGGAAGTAATATACCGGCTCATTTCCTCAATAAGCCGTTCAAGGCTGTCCGGGTATTCCTGCTTCAGCTCCGCATATTCGCTTTCAGTGAGGAAAACATTCTGATATTTGCCATAGGGCGCGGGCGGCTCTCCACTCGCTCCCATTCGTTGGCTCTCTTTTAGTTTGTTTATATTTAGTTTGTTAGGGTAAAGTTTTCTTTGTATCATAGGCAAAGTTTTCTTTGTGTCTGATGTACAGTTTTCTAAAATGTACCCCATAAAGTGGACATGAGCCATAAAGGAAGATTTGGAAAGTAGACACGAAAAAGCCGGGGACGTCCCCCAAAAGTGGACAGAGATACGGATAGCACACCCAAGAGATGGACAGCTATGGTATACTGGAAAAAGAGGGAGGGACATGGATGGAGCCCAAACACAAGCGCAGCAGCTTTGGCCTATATGAGATAGCGCTACTGAAGGAAAACCCATATACGCATGAGGTGAGAGCACGTCAGATTTCATTTACGGCGGAATTTAAGCGAATCTTTTGGGCGCGGTACCAAGCCGGAGAGTACATAGCTGGGAGGAGGGACAGAGCGGAGGCGCTGATGATGGACAAGCCGGACAAGAAGTTCGAGTTGATCCGTGAGGTCGTCAGCAAAGAGGATAATGTGCTGAGTATTACGGAGCTGTGCCGACTCGCTGGCGTGTCCCGTTCCGGATATTACCGTTGGGTGAATGCAGAGGATGTACGGAACGAGTGAGAGAGGCGGGATCAGGAGGATTTTTCACTGATTTTGCAGGCATACCAATTCCGGGGCTACGCCAAAGGGATCCGCGGTATCCATATAAGGCTGCTGCATCTGCCGGAGCCGGTTGTGATGAATGTAAAGAAAATCCAGCGTCTCATGCGTAAGTACGGCTTGTACTGCCCCATCCGGCAGGCCAATCCCTACCGCAGGATGGCAAAGGCGATCCGTACCAACACGGTGGCGGACAATCTGCTCAACCGGGAATTTGAAAAGCATGGACCGCGCAGAGTCCTCCTGACAGACATTACTTACATCCCTTATCGCGGCGTTTTCTGCTACCTGTCCACCATCCTAGACGCCTACACAAAGCAAGTCCTGGCCTATGTCCTCAGCCCATCCCTTGAATTGGACTTCGTTCTGGAGACAGTCCATATCCTGATACAGAAACACGGCGTTTCCCTGGATGCGCAAACGCTGGTTCACAGCGACCAGGGCTGCCACTATACCAGCTTGCGTTTCATCCAGATCCTCAAAGACAGCAGCCTGCGGCAGTCCATGTCCCGCAGGGGCAACTGCTGGGATAAAGCTCCGCAAGAGAGCTTCTTCGGCCATATGAAGGATGAAATTGACCTGTCTGAGTGCGAGACCTTCGACCAGATCAAGGCGGTCATTGATGATTGGATCGACTATTATAACAACGACCGCTATCAGTGGCAGCTGGCAAAACTCTCGCCAAATGAGTTTTACCGTTACCTTGTTTCTGGCGTTTATCCTTTGCTGGGCAAACCATCATCCGATGCAAAGCTCGCTCCCATTTGACTTTGCTTATCTTTTTATCTGTATTTCAATTTGTCCTTGACTTTGGGTACACTTTAATCCAATGTTGGATTTTCCAACGTAGGTAAATCCAATGCAGGCGGCGTCTGCGGCTGTTCATAGATCACATAGTCTGCGCCCCGCAGCCGTCCCCGTTCGTCACGCTCCCGCGAACGGACGATGTACCCCGCCTGCTCCAACTCCCGGATAGCCTGCCGGATGGCGTCGATCTTCTCCCGGTTGATAAGGGCCAGGCCCTTTAACGTGTAATCCCAATCTTCCGGGAGTGACAACATTTGCGACAGCAGGCCCTTGGCTTTCAGGGTCAGGTCTTTGTTCCGCAGGTGATGGTTCGACATCACCGTGTACCCCTTGTTCCTCTCCACGCGGAATACTGGCATGACTCTCCGCTCCTTTCGGTGTCTGGACATGAAAAAACGCCGCAGACTTTTCATAATCTGCGGCGCTGGCCGGGACGCAGAAAGCGGGCGGTGTCTTGCCGGCATCGCCCGCTTTTTCTGTGCTGGTGTTCACTTGTTTGCGCCGCCCCGTTTTCCGCTGCCCTTAAAAAACATTGATTTTACTGGGGTTTTCCATGTTTTCTTATGGCAACGCCCTTAATGCCGGTGGTTTTTGTTTTACAAGCAGCTGCGCCGGGTATATACCAGCACAGCTGTTTGCTACTATTATGTCATCGCCTATACCCTGAAAGTTGAAAACCGCTTGAGCCGGTGAGGCCGGCAACGCTCCGTGCTGCCGGAACAGGCCATTAAAGCTGTAGTAAAAAATTATATTATGAAACACACGGCTTCGCATATAGCGTGTTTTTTTACATCCAGACGGCTATGACCGCCTGGACCGGAGTTGATTTTATGTGCGGACGGGCGGAATAAATTTTCTCTATATCAATTTTCTGTGTTGTTACGTTTGGCAAAATGCCGAAAATAAATTTTTTATTTGCAGACAGATTGACAAATTAGACGGTTGTGCTATAATGTACCAAAAAGGTACTGTATAGACGGGAGTGATCCCCTTGCTGATGACTCGGGAGATGGAATATGCCCTGAGAATCCTGCGCGCACTGTATCAGGAAGAGCTGCTGTCCGCTGCCGCTATTGCCCAAAGAGAACACATGCCCAAGGCGGTTACGTTAAAAATGTTAAAGCATCTCCATGCCGCAGGTTTGGTATCCAGCCGGCGCGGGATTAGCGGAGGCTATTGCTTGGCGCGGCCCTGTGAAGAGCTGTATTTATGGGATCTATTTTATGCTTTAGAAGATTCACTTTTTATTAACCGTTGCCAGCAACCGGATTACCAGTGCGAAAACCGGCCCGTGGAGGAGTGCGGTCTATGCCGGGAGCTGTCCCGTATTCAGAACGTATTGGATGCTGAGCTCCGCAAAACGCCCTTAAGCGTAATTTTCCAGGAAATATAGGAAATTTATTAATAAAGGAGGAAAGATCTGTATGCTGTATCAAACCACACAGGAGCACGAGGAGTTGCGGGCCAAAGTAAGAGAATTTGCCGAAGCAGAGATTAAGCCTATCGCCTTCATGCTGGATCAAAACAACGAGTTTCCCACGGAGGCCGTGAAGAAGATGGGCGAACTGGGGTTGATGGGTCTGCCCTATGAGAAGGAGTACGGCGGCGCCGGACTGGACGCTTTGAGCTACGCCATCGCCGTGGAGGAGCTGTCCCGGGTGGACGGCGGCGCGGGGGTAATCCTTTCCGCCCATACCTCTCTGGGCACTTACCCCATCCATGCCTTCGGCAGCGAAGAGCAGAAGAAAAAGTATCTACCCGACCTTTGCTCCGGCAAAAAGCTGGGGGCTTTCGGTCTCACTGAGCCCAACGCCGGCTCTGACGCCGGCGGAACGGAGACCACCGCTGAGGATATGGGGGACCACTACCTCCTCAATGGCGAAAAGATTTTCATTACCAACGGCGGCGAGGCCAGTACATACGTGGTGTTTGCCGTCACCACCCCCGGCATCGGAACCCGGGGCATCTCCGCCTTCATTGTGGAAAAGGGCTGGGAGGGCTTCACCTTTGAAGAGCATTACGACAAAATGGGGATTCGTTCCTCCGCGACCTGCCAGCTGAACTTTAACAACGTCAAGATTCCAAAGGAGAACTTGCTGGGCAAGGAGGGCCAGGGCTTTAAAATTGCCATGGCAACGCTGGATGGCGGCCGGATCGGTATTGCCGCCCAGGCCCTGGGCATCGCCCAGGGAGCCTATGAGGCCGCTGTGGAGTATTCTAAGGAGCGGGTCCAGTTCGGTAAGCCTATCTGCCAGCAGCAGAACATCGCTTTTAAAATTGCCGATATGGCGACGAAACTGCGCTGCGCCCGGTTCTTAATCTACTCCGCCGCCGAGCTGAAGCAGGCTCACACCCCCTACGGCATGGAGTCGGCCATGGCCAAGCAGTACGCCTCCGATATTGCTCTGGAGGTTACCAACGACGCCCTTCAGATCTTCGGCGGCTCCGGCTACTTGAAGGGTATGGAGGTAGAGCGCTTTTACCGGGACGCCAAGATTACTACCATCTATGAGGGCACCAATGAAATCCAGCGGGTGGTTATCGCCTCTCACATCCTGGGCAAAGCGGGCAAGGAGGCTGCTGCCGCGCCTACCCAGCAGAAGGGGCCTGAGACCGGCGCCCGCAAGCGGCTGATCTTCAAGGATGGCACCGTTCAGGAGAAGGTGGAATCCCTGGTGGCCAGCTTAAAGAAAGACGGCCACGACTTTACGGTTGGCATCCCCATGGACACCCCCATTACCCAGGCCGAACGGGTGGTCTCTGCGGGGCAGGGGATCGGCGAGAAGAAAAACATGAGGCTCATCGAGGATCTGGCGAAGGCCGCCGGCGCCGCCATCGGCTCCAGCCGTCCTGTGGCTGAGACGTTGAAATATGTACCCCTTAACCGCTATGTGGGGATGTCCGGTCAGAAGTTTAAGGGCAACCTGTACATCGCCTGCGGCATCTCTGGCGCTATCCAGCACTTGAAGGGCATCAAGGATGCATCCTGCATCGTAGCAATCAACTCCAATCCCAACGCCAAGATCTTTAAAAACTGCGATTACGGTATTGTGGGCGATGTGCTGGAAATCCTGCCTGTGCTGGCTAAGGCATTGGACACCGGCGAGAAGCTGCCGGCCCCGCCCATGAAGAAGATGAAGCGGGCGGTGCCCAAGAAGACCACTCCGCCCCGGAAATTGTACATCTGCAATGGCTGCGGCCATGAATATGATGTGCTGGCAGGGGACCCGGAGAACGATGTAAAGCCCGGCACCGCATTCAAGGATTTGCCCGAGGGTTGGACCTGCCCCCACTGTGGCGAGGGTGTGGAAGGTTTCATTGAGATTGAAGTATAAAATTCCCGTGACAAAATATAAAGGAGGTTTATCCTTATGCATAATTACAGAGAGGTCACCGACGGCCTTTATTGGGTAGGCGCGGATGAGCACCGGCTGGCCCTGTTTGAGAATATCCATCCCCTGTACCATGGCGTCTCCTACAACGCTTACGTCCTGCTGGATGAGAAGACGGTCCTTTTTGACACCGCTGATTGGGCGGTGGGCCGGCAGTTTATCGCCAACGTAAAAGCCGTTTTGAATGGCCGCCCTCTGGACTACCTGGTCATCAACCATGTGGAGCCTGACCACGCGGCTTCCATTGAGGAGATTCTCCTGCGCTGGCCCAAGGTAAAAATTATCACCTCGCCTAAGGCAGTGACCTTGCTCAACCAGTTTGGCTTCGGTCTGGACCCCAGCGCCATTGAAGAGGTCAAAGAGGGGGACACGAAGTGCTTTGGCAAGCACACCGTGAGCTTTGTTTACGCCCCCATGGTCCACTGGCCCGAGGCCATGGTCACCTTTGACACTACCAGCGGCGTCCTCTTCTCCGCCGATGCGTTCGGCTCCTTCCGCTCCTTGGACGGCAAGCTTTTTGCCGATGAGTTCGACTTTGACCGGGAGTGGATTGATGACGCCCGCCGGTATTACACCAACATTGTGGGCAAGTACGGCCCACAGGTGGTAGCTCTGCTGAACAAAGCGGCCTCCATTGTGGGCCTGGAGAATATCAAGTATCTGTGTCCCCTCCACGGGCCTGTGTGGCGCAAGGACCTGGGCTATATCATTGACAAGTATACCCACTGGGCCACCTATGAGCCGGAGGAAAAGGGCGTCATGATTGTCTACGCCTCCATGTACGGCAACACCGAGGCCGCCGCCGAGGTGCTGGCGGCCAAGCTTACCGCCCGGGGCGTCACGAACACCCGGCTGTACGACGTGTCCTCTACCCATGTCAGCTACCTCATCTCCGACCTGTTCAAGTACAGCCACTTGGTGCTGGCCAGCGTTACCTATAATCTGGGCATCTTCCCGCCTATGCACAACTTCCTTATGGATATGAAGGCCCTGAATCTGCAAAAGCGCACCGTAGCCATTATGGGCAGCGGTTCCTGGGCGCCCCGCTCCGGCGCGCTGATGCGGGAGGAGATCGAGGGCCTCAAGCACATGACGGTCCTGGACGAGGAGATGACAGTCACCTCTGCCCTCAAGGCCGACAATGAATCGGAGATCGATGCCCTAGCTGATGCAATTGCCGCTTCCGTGCTGAAATAAGCGAAGGGTTTAGACCGGCAAGAATCGTGTAAACGCAGCGGGTTCCCCTTTTCAGCCGCTTTGTGCGAGAAAGGGGAACCCGTTATGCCCAAGAGACAAGAGCGCGCAGGCCGTCCGCCATAAGCGGGACGGCCTGCGCGCTTTGTAAGCCGGGCACTCTGCTCTTTTCTGCATTAATTCTGCGTTTGCGGTTCCTCCGACAATACCTTACGCAGCATATTCATCAGCTTATCAATTTCGATAGGCTTACCCAGATGTCCGTCCATTCCGGCAGCCAGCGCCCGCTGTTTATCCTCCTCAAAGGCGTTGGCTGTCGTGGCGATGATGGGCAGGGAGCTCAATTTCGGATCGTCCAGAGCGCGAATAGCCTTAGCCGCACCGCATCCATCTAGCACCGGCATCTGGAGATCCATTAAAACCAAGTCATAGGGCTTGCCGGCGCAGGCCTTTACCTGCTCCACCGCCTCGGCGCCGTTAGAGGCTACCGCCACCTCAAAGCCGGCCTCCTCCAGGATTGTCATGGCAATTTCCTGGTTGAGCTCATTGTCCTCCACCAGCAGTACCCGCTTGCCGTCGAAAGGGAGCTCCTCCCCGTCGTCGATGGGGAGCGTCTGTATCTGGCCCAGGCTGCCGCTGGACACGCGCAGGGGGATGGAAATTGTGAAGGTGCTGCCTGTGCCGGTCTGGCTTTCTACCTGGATTGTGCCGCGCATCAGATCCACAATATTTTTGGTAATCGTCATGCCCAGTCCGGTCCCCGGAATGCCGCTGATGGTGGAGGTGCGCTCCCGCTCAAACGGCTCAAAAATGTGCTGTAAGAATTCCGGGCTCATTCCAATGCCGGTGTCCTGCACCGTGAATTCGTAAATGCCATAGCCTTCTGGGGCGCTGCTCCGCTCCGCAGCCCGGATCTTCACCGTCCCATGGGCCGGCGTAAATTTTATAGCGTTGCCGAGGATATTCAGCAGCGCCTGCTTCAGCCGCAGCCGGTCGCAGAAGACGCTCTCATGCACCAAGCCCGCGGCGTCAGAGGAAAATTCCAGATGCTTGGCGTGGACATCTGCCTGCACGATGGACTCCAGCTCGTCCAAGACGTCCGGCAGATAGCAGGGCGCCTCCTCAATGCGCACTTTGCCGCTCTCAATGCGGCTCATATCCAGCACATCGTTGATGAGGGAGAGCAAATGCCTGCTGGAGGACATGATTTTTCCCAGGTAATCTTTCACCTGCTCCCAATCCCCCATATGGGTAGCGGCCAAGGTGGTAAAACCCATAATGGCGTTCATGGGGGTGCGGATATCGTGGGACATATTGCTTAAAAAAACGGTTTTGGCCTGGTTGGCCCGGTTGGCTTGCTCCAGGGCCTGCTCCAACAGCTTGCGTTGGGCGCGCAGCTTTTCGTCCGTCTGCTTCTGATGCGTGATATCCACAAACATGCCCACATAGGTGGTGGGCGTGCCGTCCGCCTGGCGGGAGAGCTTGCCGGTCATCCGGAACCAGCGCCAGCCCCGGTTTTTGGTTGAGAGCCGGAGCTCTACGTCGTAGATCTTCTTTCCCGCATAATCGTCAATGGCGTCGTAATAGGCCTTCAGCACCCGCCGCTTGTCCTCCGGGTGAATTAAATCCGACCACGCCTCCAGCACATTGGGGAAATCCGCTTCATCCTGATAGCCCAGCATAGCGCGGAATTCCGGGCTCCACAGTACGCTGACCATTTCGCCCCGCCGGTTAAATTCCATGCTCCACATGCCCGAGCGCAGGATCTCGTGCACCAGGCGCAGCGCGGTGGTCTCATGCTCTAGCCGCTCCAGGACCTCCAGACGCTCGTGGGCCAGCTGAATTGTGCGCGCGTCGCTGAGCTCCTTCAAATGCCGTTCGGTGGCGTCCTCCACAAATACATAGAACACGTCGCCGTAAAGCTGTGTATGTACAAAGTGCCCATAATCCTCAATCCAGCGGGTTGTGCCGTCTTTGCGGATAATGCGGTATTCAACATAATCCAGCTCATTGTTATCTTCCTCTATCTGCCGCTGGATGCTCTCTGAAACCCGCATCCAATCCTCCGGGTGTACCAGTCCCTGGAACGTATAGCCGGTATAACGCTTGAAATCCTCCAACCCGTCGCAGCCGAATATTTGAATCAGCGCCCGGTTAGCGTAGATTAGCTCCTCGTTCCCATGGGCATAGTAGATGAAAAAGCCTCCGGGCATCCCTGTGGTAACCTGCTCGATAATCGGAAATGTCCGCTCGCTTAACTCCAACGGCAGAGTATCATTTTTTTCGTGCTCTTTCATACGCGCCCTCACATCGCTTTCCGGGAAGTATCATGCCGGACCCCTAATGGATAAATTTTACCATCTTAAAGCCCGCTGTCAAGTAGACTGCGGCAGAAAACTGCCATTTCCAGTTTTTCTTTCTTTTCCGCCGTACTAGGAAAGACTGCGGGACCCTTGGACTTCGGCGTCTTCCGCGAGGCAGATGTTCTATAAAATCTTAACCAAATCGACAAAAAGAACCGGAAATTTCGCCCTTAGCAATACAAACATTAACTGTATTTCCAGACTTTACATTGCAACTGAGGAAAAAATAGCGTACAATAGAACCGTAGAAAATACGCAGCCATGAATAGCGCGGCCGGTCTGTCAGAGGGCCCGCCCCGCCCGGATTGGGAAAGGAGCACAAGGGCATTGGACATGCTGCAAAGCATCATGGATGCGTCTTCCCATGCAATGCTTACATTAGACCGAAACGGCATCGTTACCCACATTAATCAGCAGGCGAAAGAGTATTTTGGTTTATACAACCGCAGCGAGCGGTCCCACGGTCCCGGCCGTTTGGAGCCAGGAGATCTGGTTGTCATTGCGGACACCGCCCTCGGGGCCGACGATGGAAACCTGACCTGCGCCGATTTGGAGCGGCTGGGCGTCCATGAAAAAAAGCTGCGTCCTGGCGACCAACTTGCGGCGGTGGGCGTTTACTGCGGCGCCGGCAAGCCGGTCTATAAATTCCTCCACGGCGGAGATACCGAAACTCTGGAGCTGGATACGGTCTATCAGGGGATTCCGGTCCAGGTTTCTATCCGCAGGAAAGTGGTGGCGGTGACCGTAGGGGGCACCGCCTACATTTTGGATTATTTTTTGTCCATCGGGCAGATAGTAGTCCTGGATGGCAAAACCAAGCAGGTGAAATTCTGGCAGCAAAAGGGGTACTCCGCCCGTAAGGAGGGCATTGGCAGCTTGCTGCGGGGGGGCCCCTATCTGGCCAAAAAACCCGGCTGTGAGATTAAGGTTGTCGGCTGTCATTTTCAGGAATTCTTTGAGGGCGAGCTCTTTGAACGCCATTTGGAGGAGCTTTTCAGCGGTAAGGCCGTCCAGTTTGAGGATATGGCCTACGAGATTAACGGCTATAACCTGACGGCTTCCCTGTTGCCAGTCATAAGGCAGGACGGAGAGCTGGGAGGCGTTATCGTAAAATTCCGCAGCATTGAGGACATCCATCTCACGATTCAAGAGCGCAATGACGCCATCAAATCCGCCGAGCGGAAATACCGTGAGAGCGAGCAGGCGGCGCCGCCCGGTGAGCAGGCGTTTTCCTCCCTGCTGGGTTTCGGCACAGCCAGCGCCTCCCTGCGGCGCTACGCTTACAAGCTGTCCCAGCTGGACTGCAATGTGCTTTTCACCGGAGAAAGCGGCACAGGAAAGTCCTTTATGGCCCAGGCATTCCGTCAGGTCCAGCCCCGGAAGGGGCCTTTTGTGACGGTGGACTGCTCCACCATCACGCCGACCCTGTTTGAAAGCGAAATGTTCGGGTATGTGGGGGGCTCCTTCACCGGGGCTGATCCCAGGGGCAGGGCCGGATATTTTGAAGCGGCCAATGGAGGCACTATTTTCCTGGACGAGATCGGGGAAATTCCGCTGAATATTCAGGCTAAGCTGCTCAACGTAATTCAAAATAAAGTGATTTACCGGGTGGGCTCTACCAAACCGGTGCCGGTAGACGTGCGCATCCTGACCGCCACCAACCGCAACCTGAAAGAGGAGGTGGCCGCCGGACGCTTCCGGCAGGACCTCTATTACCGGCTGAGCGCTTTTTCCCTGGAGCTGCCCGCTTTGCGGGACTGTCAGGAGAACCTTTGTTTTTTGATTGACCACCTGATGGAGCGCATACCGGAAAAGTACGGTGTACCCAAGCGCACACTGTCCGGCGAGGCGTTCAGCAAGATCTTGACCTATGATTGGCCAGGGAACATCCGGGAGCTGGAAAACGTACTGGAGAGCGCAGTGGCTCTGTCCGAGTCGGACATCATCTACGCCGAACACATCCGCCTGGAAACGCCTCCCTGCCGGCTGACTTTGAAGGAACAGCTGCGCCGGGAGGAGGAAAAAATGATTCGCCAAACCCTCGCCCGCTACGGGGGCAGCCGGACAAAGACGATGGAGGAATTGGGTTTATCAAAGAGCGTTTTTTATGGGAAAATGAAGGAATATGAGATTGAATAAGGAGTAAAAGACGTTAATCGGAATTACTTCCATAATTTATGAATAGTTCTGATTTCAGGAAAGCGCATCCTGAAATCAGAACTATTTTTCTTTCCGCCCGTTCTTTATGGCTTGGAAAATGGAATTTTAAGGGACTTGATATATGGAATCTGATACTTATGCCGCGAAAATTCTGCATTTTTTATACGATCCTCCAATATTCTTGAGATTGGAACATTTGGCCCCTGAATTGCATACTTTAAAATATAGATTTCAATGGAAAGAGGCTTCGGTTTTCGTGCAGTTTTGGAAGATGAATGGAACCGGGAATGATTTCATTGTAATTGACAACCAAAAGGCCTGTATTTTGCCGGAGCAGTACGCGGCTATTGCCCGGACGCTGTGCAGGCGCCGCCTGTCTATTGGGGCGGACGGTCTGATGGTTGTGGAACGCGCCCATGCCGACGGTGATTTCCGAATGGTGTTTTATAACTCCGACGGAAGCTTAGGCGAAATGTGCGGCAACGGAGCCCGCTGCATCTGCCGGTACGGCTATGAAACCGGCCTGGCAGGAGAATGCCAGCGGGTAGAGACCACAGCGGGGCTGGTAACTGGAATACGGAAGGACCGCAGCCGCTATCGCATCCGCCTCAACAACCCCGCGCTTGTCGATTTGTGCCGTCCTGTCACGGTGGATGGCGTTTCTTACGAGTGCGCCTACGTGGAATTGGGCTGCCCGGGTGTACCTCACGCGGTGGTTCCACTTTCCGGACTGCGGGACTATCCGGAAGAAAAGCTGCGTCTTTTAGGCCGCAGCCTGCGCTGTCATCCGGCTTTTCCCAAAGGCGCCAACGTGAATTTTTACGAGCTGACAGGCCCGGATCAATTCTATGAGCGCACCTATGAGCGGGGTGTGGAGGACTTTACGTATGCCTGCGGTACGGGGACGGCCTCAGTGGCGGCAGTGCTCACCCTTCAGGGCAAAGCCAGCGGCCGGAACGTGTGCGCGGCCATGACCGGAGGCCAGTTGAGCATAGACGCGGACCTTGACCGCGGAAATGGGCGGATCCTAAACCTGTTTTTGACCGGGCCCACTAATGTGGTGGCGAAGGGTGAAGTCACGGATGAAACGCTGCGCCTGTAATAGGACGCTCAAGCCGCTTGAGGTGAAAGAGCGGTGCTCTGGGGCGCCGCGCAGCGCGCAGGTGTTAATTTCAAATTTTTGGGCATTATAACAATTGCAAGAGGAGTGTGTTCTCTAACAGATTCTAACCTTTGCTCTTTACTGTTCCCAAGTGGACATAAAGGGCGGGGGTTAAGGTGTGGTTGAGCCTTAGCCCCCGTCCTTCCCCTCTCAGGGGTATGCGGGAATGGTTTTTTATAGCATCCCCCGGTGCGGAAAGGAAGGCCTCTATGGTCTGCGACAACATCACGGCGGCTCCCGGCGGTCACCTGCTCTTCGCAGGTCAGGACACCACGGCCCTGGCGCGGGAGTACGGAACCCCCTTGTACCTGATGGACGAGGATAAAATCCGCGAAAACTGCCGGAGCTATACCACAGCCTGCCGCAGGCATTTTGGCGAGCGGGCCCGTGTGCTCTATGCGAGCAAAGCGGCGTCTTTTAAGCGTATTTATGAGGTCATGCAGGAAGAGCGCATGGGCGTTGACGTGGTCTCTTCCGGCGAGCTCTACACCGCCCTTCAGGCGGGATTCGATATGGACTGGGTCTATTTTCACGGCAGCAATAAGACAGATGAAGATATTCGCTATGGTATGGATCAGGGGATTGGTTATTTTGTGGCGGATAACCTAGAGGAGGTTCAGGCCCTTGAGGCCGAAGCGGCCCGCCGCGGCCTGCGTCAGAAGGTTCTGCTCCGGCTGACCCCCGGCATTGATCCGCACACCTATGCGGCCGTCGCCACCGGAAAGGTGGACTCCAAATTCGGCAGCGCCATCGCTACAGGCCAGGCCGCGGAGATGACGCAGTTTACACTTAGACAGCCCCACCTGGATCTGGCCGGCTTTCACTGCCATGTGGGCTCGCAGGTATTTTCCGGGGAAGTTTTCCAGCGGTGTGCCGTTATCATGCTGGAATTTGCCGCAGCGATGAAAAAGCGGCACGGCTTCACGGCCCGGCAGCTGGACCTGGGCGGAGGCTATGGCGTGCGCTATGTCAGCAGCGATCCGCGCTTGGAAGTGGACGCCGAAATAGGCCGGGTCCGCGCCGCCATGGAGGACGCCTGCGCCCGGCTGAATCTGGACATGCCGGAAATCCGCATTGAACCCGGCCGCAGCATTGTAGCCGACGCGGGCATGACGCTGTACACTGTGGGCTCGGTCAAATCCATTCCCGGATATAAACGCTATGTCTCCGTAGACGGCGGCATGACGGACAATCCCCGCTTTGCCCTCTACCGGGCGGCTTATACCTGCCTGCCCGCCAACCGGATGGAGGAGTCCGGCGGGCTGCCCTGTTCCCTGGTGGGGCGCTGCTGTGAAAGCGGCGACGTGATTCAGGAGGACGTTATTCTCCCGGCCGGTATCAGCCGCGGAGATTTAATCGCCGTATGTACCACCGGCGCGTACCACTACTCCATGGCTTCTAATTATAACCGCCTGCCACGGCCGCCCATTGTCATGCTCCGGGGCGGAAAGGAACACTATGTGGCGGTTCGCCGGGAATCTTTGGAGGATTTGTGCCGCAACGACCTGTGAAAAAACTGGTTACTGGCCGATAATAGGCGCAGAATGTGCACAAGCCCCTAAAGCCGTAGGGCTTTAGGGGCTTGTGCCTGTCGAAAAAGCGGCTTTGCCGCTTTTTCGGGGCAATTGCGGCCTGTGGCGCGCACCGATTGTCCGCTTACAGCAGACAATCGGTACACTAACAGCCCGAAAAGTGTTTTCTCCGACGCACATGTCGCCGGAGAAAACAAAACTTTACCCGATTCGCGCCCAGGGACGCGAGCTCTGCGAGGCTTTTTTGGACAATCTGAAGCCCCTAAAGCCGTAGGGCTTTAGGGGCTTGTGCGATAAGAGGTTAAAAAGGAGGTTCCGCTCCGGCCCGGCACACACCGGAAACCGGTTCGGAGCCCGCGCGACGGGCTCGAGCTCTATGAGATATGAAGGAAAAAAGTCTTATGCCTTCCAGCCGTTGAGATATGCAGCCTGATCGGGGGTGAGGCGGTCGATGCCCAGGCCCATGGCGGCCAGCTTGACCCGCCCGATTTCGTCGTCAATCTCATCGGGCACTTGGTAGACCTTCTTCTCCAAGGTTCCCTGGTGTTTGACCAGCCACTCCAGGGCCAGGGCCTGCACGGCAAAGGACATATCCATGATTTCCGCCGGATGTCCGTTGCCTGCCGCCAGATTTACCAGGCGCCCCTCGCCGATTACGTTGAGCACCTTGCCGTCCGGAAGCGTGAAGCCCTCGATATTATCCCGGCGGAGCTCGCGCTTGACCGCCATGGCGGCCAGGGAGGCCACGTCCACCTCGCAGTCGAAGTGTCCGGCATTGGTGAGGAAGGCGTTATGCTTCATTACCTGGAAGTGCTTAGGAGTGATGACGTCCTTGCAGCCGGTGACGGTGACAAAAATGTCGCCGTACTTGGCGGCCTCGTCCATGGGCATGACCCGGAAGCCGTTCATTGTGGCGTCAAGGGCCTTGAAGGGATCGATTTCGGTGACAATTACGTTGGCGCCCATGCCGTGGGCGCGCATTGCCACGCCCTTGCCGCACCAGCCGTATCCGGCGACGACCACGGTCTTGCCCGCCACGACCAGATTGGTGGTGTGCATAATGGCGTCCCAAACCGACTGGCCTGTGCCGTATTTGTTGTCGTAGTAGTGCTTGGCCTTGGCGTCGTTGACCGCCATCATGGGGCAGGGAAGAATACCGTCCCGTTCCCGTGCCTTCAGCCGGAGAATGCCGGTGGTGGTCTCTTCACAGCCGCCAATGAGATGCTCCCCTAGGTCGGCGCATTTGCCTCCCAGCAGGTGAATCAAATCGCCGCCGTCATCCACCACCAGGTGGGGCTTGAAGGACAGCGTCTGAATCAAATGGGCCTCATAATCATCCGCTCCCGCGCCGTGGATGCCGAAGGTCTCCACGCCCATGGAGGCCAGGCCCGCGGCTACGTCGTCCTGCGTGGACAGGGGGTTGGAACCGGTGAGGCGCACCTCCGCGCCGCCTTTAGAGAGCACATAGCCGAGATTAGCGGTTTTGGCCTCCAGATGGACGGACACCGCCACCCGCAGTCCCGCGAAGGGCTTTTCCCGTTTGAAGCGCGCCTCGATACCGCCTAAGGCGGGCATGAAATCCCGCACCCAGTGTATTTTCCTCCGCCCGGACTCCGCCAGGGCCATGTCTTTTACAATGCTCACAATAAAAAACTCCTTTCTTACATGCCGCGCGCCGGAGTATCGGAGGCAGGGGAATACCCGTCCCAGAAATCCAGGGTCAGCAGGGGCTTTGTTTTTCGGAAAGCCTTTACTCTATCGTGAATCTCTTCCAGCTGCTCCAGAGTGGCGGGTTCCTCCGGACCATAGGCCGGGCAGGTGAAAAACCAGCAGAATTTTGCGCCCTGCCGGATGGCCTCGTCATAAAACGGCTCCGTAGCGGCCAAATGCGCGTTAGCGGCAGTGCACCGGAAGGCCACGCCGAAGGGCAACCGGTAGCTGCGCAGCAGGGCCGCGGTCCGCCGCGCGGCGTCCAGATCCATGGCGCCGTCCACTCGGACGGCGGGAAAGAGGTTGCGCACCCGCAGCATGTCCGCCGCCAGAGGCTCGCTGATGCTTTCCGGCGGAGTAATAGCCAGAAAGACGCAGTCGGTGTGCTTGTTGCATAGGGCGATCACTTCCTGCACGCAGGATAAAGGGTCCAGGCCGCTGAATACATAAAGGTAGGTGCCCTTTTCCTTGCGCGCGGCAATCTCTTGGTCGAGACTGTCAAACCCCCGCTCCGGACGCACGCCGTAGATGGACGAGCCGCAGCCCCGGCAGGACTGCTCACAGGGAAAGGCGGGGTCGATCAGCGCCGCCCAGGGCGCGCCCCTCTCCAGCCAGTCCCCCGCGGCCCCCCGGGCGGGCCAGTCCAGCACCTGCCCATGCACCACGAAATTTTCAAAGAGCTTTTTCAGCATATTGCTGTCCACGTCGGTATAAAGGCTGCGGATGAGCTGGTGCCAATTGTTGTCCGGGTCGCTCATAGCGCTGTGAAAAATCTGCTGGTAGTGGGGCGGCAGCTTGCGCTCCATAAAACGCTCCAGCCACTCTTTCAGCTTGGGAAGGTTGGCCTCCGGATCGCGCTCCAGGTACTCTAAGACCTTGGACAGGCCGAACGCCTTTAATCTGGCCTGTATCCGCATAAAATCAGCACGCTCCTCTCCCGGACGCTTTCTTGGCAGTATCGTCAAACAACTTGAAAAATCAAAATTTTTTCAAGCGTTACGGCGTTTTGCCGCAGGAGACCGCTGAGAGCGGCCCCGTCCTGAATTTCATAGTGAAATAAAGCGTATTTCATACTCGGGCTCTGCCCGAGTGAAAATAGCAAAGCTATTTTCAGGTGATTTGGCTTTATTATACCGCATACGGCGGGATTGCGCCATAGCCAAATTGCATTTTTTGTCAGGAATTTTATAAGTTCCGGTATTTTGGCAGTTTTTGGGCTGTTTTATCGCATTTAGGGTATAAATTTTGCTTGACAGAGGAGCACGGCGGTGTTATAGTAACAGCGTAGTCTAAATGCACGGCCTTAACTCACATTCTGTAGTCATCGTCGGCTCCTTCGGCGATAGACAGGATGTGAGTTTTTTCTATGACATTTAGCTCCAATCTTATTTCAGGAGGTCGCATCTATGTATCAGGGCAGCGTGAAATGGTTTAATGAGACCAAGGGCTTCGGCTTTATCTCCAACGACGAGGGCGGCGGCGACGTGTTCGTGCACTTTTCCGCCATCCAGTGCGAGGGCTTTAAGACCCTTCAGGAGGGGCAGAAGGTCACTTACGAGGTGGAGCCCGATCCCAAGAACCCCGAGAAGCTGCGCGCGGTGAACGTGTGTCCGCAGTAATCTAGAGCCAGGGCCGGGTCCCAAAGGGGCCCGGCCCATTCCATACTCTGCGCGCAGAGCATACCTTATTATATATAACAGCGTCCGGCGGAAGGGTGATTTGACAGGGATGTTACAAAAACGGCCCAATATTACTCTTGTATTACAAAACGTCTAAGCAACTTGACCTTTGACCGGGGGCGTGTTATATTGACGATGGACATCGGGGAACTTGAGTTGTTCACTCCCCGGTTCCAAAATAAAAAAAGGAGGAAATATCCAATGAGAAACCTCAAGCGGGTGCTCAGCCTGGCTTTGGCGACTTTCATGCTGATTGGCATGATGGCTGTCGGCGCCGGCGCTGTCGACACCTACAACGATTTCACCGATAAGGATGAGATCGTGAACACCGATGCCGTTTCCCTGCTGGTAACGCTCGGTGTTATCAATGGTAAAGAGGATGGCTCTAGCTTCGATCCCACCGGCAACGTGACCCGTGCCGAGATGGCCAAGATGATCTCCACCATCCTCAACCGCGGCACTGATATCAACAATCAGTACGCCGGCATGAAGAATGGCCTGACCGACGTGGCCAGCAACTGGGCAGTAGGCCACATCAACTACTGCTACACCCTGGGCATCATCGCCGGCCGTGGCGACGGCCGCTTTGACCCCACTGCTAACGTCACCGCCGCCGAGGCCGCTAAGATGCTGCTGGTCGCCGCTGGCTATGACGCCAACATTCAGGGCCTGGTAGGGGCTAACTGGGATACCCAGACTTCCGCTCTGGCTTCCCGTCTGGGCGTCTTTGATAACTTTACCAAGGACATCACCCTGCCCCTGAACCGCGACGACGCCGCTCTGCTGATCTACAACTTCCTCGACATCGAGATGATCCAGAGCTACTCCAACGAGCAGTACCCCATCGTTTACGCTGACCACCGCACCGTCCTGTCCTTCGCCTATGGCGTGATTAAGGTCGAGGGCGTGGTCACCGGCAACGAGTGGGCCGTGCTGGACGGCGATGTGGACAGCGCCCTGCAGACCGGCAAGACCCGCATCACCAACCCCAACGGCATTTTCTCCACCACTACCAACACCACCGTTGGCAGCGGCGAGGCTAATGTCACCACCCAGATCTTCAATATTGCCACTCCTGAGGAGTACCTGGGCCGCTCCGTGACCATGTACATCCGCAAGACCACCATTCTGGCTGACTCCATCGTGTATGCTACTCCCGTAATTAAGGAGAGCAACGTGATCGTCAGCGATAACGCCCGCATCTATGGCGGCAAGGCTGGCGACGACAACAAGTCCCTGGCTTCCGTGCTGCGCGGCACCGGCCTGACGGTCAACGACGACACCCAGTTCTATGTGAACTACGGTGAGGTCCGCCCCGACTACAACAGCAACACCGAGATCCTGAACCGCCGCGGCGCGGCTCTGACTGTGATCGACAACAACGACGACGGCTTTGTGGATTATGTTCTGTCCAAGCAGAAGAGCCTGACCCATGTCTCTGCTGTGAGCAGCAAGAACGAGACCACCACTCTGTACGACGTTGAGGTCGTGAACAACGACGATCTGTGGACTCCCGAGCACAAGGTCCTGGCCGAGGCTCTGAAGAAGGAAGACGTGGTCCTCTTCGTGCAGTACGGCGGGCGTACCTATGTGGAGTATCCCGACACCGTCACCGGTGAGATGGATCACTTCAACGCCAAGAACCGCGACACCAACCAGCAGTACATGGTGGTTGACTCCACCCAGTACAAAGGCGACGATCTGGAAGTGCTGAACAGCCAGCGGCGTGTGGACGGCGAAGAGATTCGCAAGTTCTACGTGAAGGGCTGCGACAGCGAGACCCAGCCCGACGGCACTACCGGCAACGGCCTGAAGGGCGTGGAGTTCAAGGCTACCTACGAGTTCTTCCTGGACGACTATGACAACATCATTGCGTTCCGCCAGACCGAGAAGGCGCCCACCAACTACGCTCTGGTTCTGGAGTCCGCTTACTCCGTGAACGGCCTGCGTTACAGCGGCGACATGAAGCTGCTGCTGAACGACGGCACCACCAAGACCGTTAAGGTCGACATCGACGCTTCCGCCAACTCCTTCAAGAGCATGGACGAGAACGCCTACAAGAACAACAACGATACTTCTCTGCGCGACTGGTACGGCTATGTTGTGCATGGCGACACCACTACCCCCGAGAAGATCACCAACAGCAACAAGCGTGAGGCTGTCATGGCCTTCATGGGCACCGACGACGGCGGCTACAACAACGCTTCTTACCTGCCCAGCCGCAACGCCGCGGCCGGCAACCTGATTGCCTACACCTACAACGAGGCTGAGGACACCATCACCTTCCGTCCCGCCGCTCTGGATCTGGGCGCCTGGGTCAACGGCAGAGGCGAGCACTACACCCAGAAGCTCGGCCCCAATGGCGACGACTACTTCTTCGGCGGCAACTGGCCCACTGCCAACGCTGTGCTGACCGCGGATCTGGACAAGGGCGACACCGACCTGTTCTATGATATTGTGACCAACAACGGCGCTACTGACCGGAAGGACTATGATCACGACGTCAGCTTCGGCATCGACGAGGACACCATCGTCTACTACTATGACGGTGAGGACGGCGCCGTGGTGAAGGGCTACAGCGCGATGGCCAAGTCCATCAAGTATAATGGCGTCAGCGGCTACGAGATCGACCAGGATGCGGTCGCTGTCTCCGCTGTGTACTTCAATGACGACACCGACGTGGCTGAGGTTGTTGTGGTTTACACCAGCCAGGCTAAGTTCGGCAACGACGACTACGTGTACGTCATGAGCGTGTACAACAAGTACAAGGACGGCACCTATGTCTACTCCGTCATCGACAAGGAAGGCAACGTTCTGAAAATGCGTTCCGACGACGAGGGTATGGCCGGCAAGCTGTGCCTGTACGAGAAGAAGAGCGACGACAAGTACGATCTGATCGACCAGGGCGACTGGGGTTGGAAGCACGAGCAGGACAGCGCCTATGCGCTGGGCACTGAAACCTCCCTGCCCAGCTGGCATGTGGACGGCGACGACGACGTGCACAACGACCGCGGCCTGATCGTGACCACCCGCAACAAGTACATCAAGGTCTACGACTTCAATCCCGATGACGGCTCCGGCACTTATCTGGATGATGACGGCACCGTGGCCCGGACCTTCGTGGACGATGTGGACGACAACACCAACACCTACTACCTGCGCTACGCCGACAAGGCTCTGATTATTGACGTTGAGAATACCGACGAGGACGACGAGAAGGCCGCCACTACCACCGCGCAGAACGGCCAGTATGCCATCGTGGTCTACAACGACAACAACCAGGCTGAGGTCGTGTACGTGCTGGAGAGCTTCAAGTGGGATGCCGATCCCCAGAAGGAGCCCGCCACTACCAAGCGCCTGGACGAGTTGGACATCGACGGCAACTACATCCTGGGCAACATCCGCGGCTATAACACTCAGACCGACGCCGTGAACAACGCCTATGAGCTGGAGCTCGACGAGCAGCAGCTGCAGGCCAACGGCGGCAAGAACGAGGTCTATGTGATCTATGACGATTCCTACTATGTCGGAACCTTCCAGATTGCGGTTGGCAGCGTGAACAACGCCGCCGCGGCCCGCTCCTGGAGAATTACCAGCAACGCCAGCACTGGCTGGGTGGCTGGTGACCGGACCGACTGGAACGCCGCTCTGAGAAACGGCAACTACATTATCGTTGCGGTTGACGACGATAGTGACAGCACTGCTGACGTCTGGTTCGCTTTCAAGGTGAACATCGTCTAAACAGTTTCCAGAACAGCAAGTTCTCTCATCCCTAGCAAAACACCCCCGGGCTTTCAGCCCGGGGGTGTTCACTTTTCAAAAAAGAGATGCGCCCCGCCGCGCGCGCCCTTTGGGCACACTTGCAGGCCGGAAGGCGTCATTTCCGAGGCGCATGTCCCCGAAAATGACGGATTCTGATTTTATTTTGCCGCCTGCGGGCGGCAAAACTCTGCGAGGCTTCCCTGGGGAGAAGTTTCTCGGCAATCTCATACCTCCGGGCTGAAAGCCCGGAGGTATTTTTATGCTGGATATGGGGCCTAAGCGTTAAAAATCCCCCAGGCATTGGCCTGGGGGAAGAATGATGCGTCAGATTTGGATTGCCTTGCTCAGGGTCACGGCTCTGGCGCCCGGCCCGATGTGGCAGGAGACGCTCAGAGACAAGGGGTCCATGTGTATCGGATAGCCGGGAAAGGCGGCCTCCAGCTCCGCAAGCCACTCCTGGGCCTGCGCACAATCGCCGGTGTAGGCCGCGTCGATGTGGATGTCCTCCGGGCCGCGGCAGTCTGGGAAATCCCGGGATAGAACCTCCTGGACGGTGCGGATCATCGTCTGCTTGGCGGCTTTCCAGCCGCGGGTCTTGGCGAAAGCGTCCAGCTTTTCGCCCTTGATGCGCAGTACGGGCTTTAAATTGAGCACCGTGCCGATGGCTGCGGCGGCGGGGGTAAGCCGGCCGCCCTTTTTCAGATATTTGAGGGTGTCCACCGTAATATAAATGTCCGAGTCGAACTTGACGCGCTCTAGAAATTCTCTGATTTCCTGGGCGCTCATACCCGCGTCGGCCAGGGTTAGCGCGTCCTCCACGGACCGCCGGAGGGTCACAGAGATGCGCTGATTGTTGACGACCTCCACCCGCCCGTCGTATTCCTGGGCCAGCATGATGGCGGTGTCGCAGGAGCTGCTCAGTCCGCTGGACATGGGCAGGTAGACCAACGCGTCGTAGTCTTGCAGCACCTGGTCCCACAGGGCGGTCACATCGCCGGGGGCGGGCTGCGTGGTTTTTACGTCGGCGCCGGTTTCCAGGCGGCGGTAAAACTCCTCCTGCGTGAGGGTGACGTCTTCAAAAAAAAGTTCGTCGTTGATATAAAAGGGCATGGGCAGCACCCAAATGCCCATTTGACGGCCCTGGGCCTGGGTGATACCGCTGTTGCTGTCGGTGACAACCGCGATCTTGCTCATAAGCTGTTCCTTCTTTCTCTGGTTTGAGCTATAGTATAGCTGATTTCCCATAAAAAGTCTTTAGACAGAACTTCTAAAACGTACAGACCCCTTGACCTTGCTTTTTTCCGTTCCAGTTGGTATACTACCAAGTGATATGAATTTTTTGAGGAAGGAACGGCTGAAAATGGATACCATTCCCTTACACCTGCCTCTGCTGATGGACGGCGCGACGGGCACGCAGCTCTATCGGCGCGGGATGCCCCGGGACGCGTGCGGCGAGGCCTGGATTCTGGAGCACCCGGAGGCGCTGCTGGAGCTTCAGGAGCAGTATGTCTCCGCCGGCAGCCAGGTTGTGCTGGCCCCCACCTTCGGGGCCAATCGGGCCGGTCTGGTCCGCTGCGGCCTGGAGGAGCGGGTGGAAGAGTGCAACCGCCGGTTGGTGGAGCTGTCGCGGCGGGCGGTCCGGGGGCGCGCCCTGGTAGCTGGAGACCTGGCCCCCGCGGCCCGGCCGCAGGCTTGGCTGGGAGAGCGGGAGTTTGACGCGCTGACACAGCTCTATGCCCAGCAGGCGGGGGCGCTGGCAGCGGCCGGGGTGGACTTGTTTTTCATTGAGACCTGCGTGACCATGGCGCAGGCCCGGGCGGCCGTGATGGGCTGTAAGCGCTGCTCAGACCGGCCTGTGTGGGTGAGCTTTACCTGCGATGAGGAGGGACGCACCCCCGCGGGAGTGGATGTGCTGGCGGCCCTGATTGTAATGCAGGGCATGGGGGTTTCCGCCTTCGGACTCAACTGCTGTAACGGCCCTGCGGGACTTCTGGAGCAGATCAAACGGCTGGCCCCCTATGCCTGCGTTCCCCTGATTGCCAAGCCCAATGCCGGGCTGCCTGGGCCGGATGGGGAGTATGCCTGCACGCCCGCGGAGCTGGCGGGGTATGTTCCGGCGCTGGCCCAGGCGGGCGTGAAGATATTCGGGGGATGCTGCGGCACAGGGCCGGAGCATATCGCCGCGCTGGGAAAGGCCCTGAAGCAGGTAGATGTTGCCGCCTATGTGCCGCCGGAGCAGGACCCGGACGTTATTCCCTGCGCCAGCGGCACCGAGGCCCGCTTTATCACGCCCGATGTGGACGTGGGGGAGACCATCGAGTGCACCCCCGATCTGCTGGAGGACATTTTGCGCGCGGAAGAAGCCCCGCAGGGCGCGCTGAAGATCGCCATACTGGAGGAGGACGACCTGGATATGCTGGCGGAAAACCAGTATGCGGTGCAGGACGCGCTGTGCCTGTGTTCCGATGTGCCCGAGCTGCTGGAGCGGGCGCTGAGGGTTTACCAGGGACGGGCCTTTTGGGATGGCACCGAGTCCATGGACCCGGCCTTTTTAGCGGAGATGAACCGGAAGTACGGGCTGATTATTTTATAGCGAAAGCGCTGCGAAAGAAGGGGGATTTGCCGTGACCGTGATCGACCGGGAGACCTGGCCCCGGAGGGCCCACTATGAATTTTTCGCGAGTATGTCCCATCCCTTTTATTCCCTGACCTTTCCGGTGGACGTAACCGCGCTGCGCCGGGCGTGCAGGGAGCGGGGGCTGAGCTTTTATCCCGCCATGGTCTATGGGGTGATCCGGGCCATGGAGCAGGTGGACGCCTTTCTCTACCGGGACAGGGGGGATGTGATTGTCCGCCACGACCGGCTGGTGCCCAGCTTTACCGACCTGCGCCCTGGCAGCGACTTGTTTCACATCGTCACGCTGGAGGCCGGAGGGGATTTGGCGGACTTCTGCCGCCGGGCCAAGAAGCAGTCGTCGGAGCAGACGGAGTTTCTCACTTCAGGTCCCTGGGAAGCGGACCAGGAGGTATATTTTACCTGCCTGCCCTGGTTTCCGATTACGGCGCTGACGAATGAGCGGAATGTGGACCCCTCGGACAGCATTCCGAGGGTCTCCTGGGGTCGCTGGGAGGAACGGGAGGGACGTACCGTGCTTAGCTTAAGTCTGGAGCTCAACCACCGCCTGGTGGACGGGGTCCACGTAGGGCGGTTCTATGAGGCGCTGAACCATTTTTTTGAAACGCTGTAGGGAGGAGGGGTGCTTTGACCGTTTCAGACTTTCGGGCCCGCTGGCAGGGCCACACGCCCAAACCTTTAGGGATGCAGCGGGAGTATGCGGTGCTGGTTCCCCTGGTGGAGGGCGGGGAGGGCCCCGCCCTGCTCTTTGAGGTGCGGGCGGACACCCTGGCCCGCCAGCCGGGAGAGGTGTGCTTTCCCGGCGGACGGATGGAGCCGGGAGAGACGCCCGGACAATGCGCCCTGCGGGAGAGCTGGGAGGAATTGGGCATCCCGCCGGAGCAGGTGGAGCTGATCGCGCCTCTGGACTTCCAGTGCGGGCGGGGAGAATTCGTATTCTACCCGGTATTGGGCCGGGTGGCCCCAGAGGCCGCGGCGGCCCTGCGCCCCAATCCCGGCGAGGTGAAAGAGACCTTCTGTGTCCCGGCAGCTTTTTTTCTGGAGCATCCGCCGCAGGTATACGGGTATGACATGGTCCCCGACGTGGGAGAGGATTTCCCCTATGACCGCATTGGCTTCCCACAGGGTTACCCCTGGCGGCGGGGCAGGGTAGAGGTGCCGCTTTACCAGTGGGAAGGGCGGGCGATCTGGGGCATGACGGCCCGCACGGTCCGCAATTTGATGGAGGGGATGCGGTGAGAGCTCCGGAGCAGCTGGGGCCGTACCTGCTGCGCCAGTCAGACCACTGCTTCCCCCTGGGGCGGGACACCCTGCTGCTGGGGGCTTTCGCCACGCTGAGAAGGGGATGGCGGGTGTGTGATCTGGGCTGCGGCGGGGGTGCGCTGCCCCTGCTGCTGCTGGGCCGGGAGAGTGGATTGACGGTCACTGGAGTGGAGATAGATGAGGCGGACGCCGCCCTGGCCCGCCGGAATTTGGCGGAAAACGGCCTGGCGGGGGAGATTTACGCCGCCGACCTGCGGCGGGTGCGGGAGTTTCTCCCCGCCGGCGGCTTTGACCTGGTGGTGTCCAATCCCCCCTATTTTACCCAAGGCTCCGGCAGCTCCGGCGGGCCGGCCCGGATGGAGGAGCGCTGCACCTTTGCGCAGGTGTGCGCCGCCGCGGCCTACCTGCTGAAAAACGGAGGGCGCTTTGCGCTGGTCCACCGGCCGGAACGCCTGTGCGCCCTGCTGGCGGACTTAACCGGCTGTGGGCTGGAGCCCAAGCGGATGCAGATGCTTCAGCACAGCCCTGCAAAGCCCCCCTCCGCCGTCTTGCTGGAGGCTGTCCGCCAGGGGAGGGCAGGACTGGAGGTTCTGCCGGTCCAATATGAAACGCGGTAGCGCCGCGCCATGTGCACACAGAGGGGAGAGGCCGTGGCTGTACTGCGCAGCAGCTCCGCAGGCTGGGGAAAGGAGAGCCGTTATGACTGGAAAATTGTATCTGGTCCCTACGCCGATTGGAAATTTGAGGGATATCTCGCCGCGCTGCGCCGAAACTCTGGCGGAAGTGGATTTTATAGCCGCCGAGGATACCCGGGTAACCCTCAAGCTGCTCAACCATCTAGGGGTGAAAAAGCCTATGGTGACATATCACCGCCACAACACACAGACCGGCGGGCAGGCTGTGCTCAACCGTCTGCTGGCGGGGGAGAACTGCGCCCTGGTCACCGATGCGGGTACCCCGGCGGTGTCTGATCCCGGCGAGGAGCTGGTAGCTCTGTGCGCCCAGTCGGGGGTGGCGGTAATCGCCATACCGGGACCCTGCGCACTGGTGAGCGCCTTGGCAGTCTCCGGCCTGCCCACGGGCCGGTTTACCTTCGAGGGTTTTTTGGCGATGAATAAAAAAAACCGCCGAGCCCATTTGGAATCCCTCCGGAGGGAGGACCGTACGATGATCTTTTACGAGGCGCCCCACAAGCTGACAGCCACTTTGGCGGATTTGCGGGACGCCTTTGGCGCGCAGCGGCGGGTGGCCCTGTGCCGGGAGCTGACCAAGCTCCACGAGGAGGTCCGCCGCACAACTCTGGGAGAGGCGGCGGAATGGTACGCGCAAAACCCGCCGAAAGGGGAGTTTGTTCTGGTGCTGGAGGGGGCGGCCCCGGTGGAGGCGGAGGGAGCGTCCCTAGAGGAGGGGATGAAACAGGTGCTGGCCCTGCGCGCCGGTGGCAGCTCCCTGCGGGACGCGGTACGGCAGGCAGCCGCGCAGACCGGCTTGCCGAAAAATGAGCTGTATGATCTGGCGCTTAGCAGGGGACGGGAATAGGCTAAAATATCAGTTCCTTTTTTGGAATTCTTTTACAGACAAAATATTACTAATCGTATAAAATTTTCTTAAACTTACCAGTTCTCTCAAAAAAAGGGAAAACACCGCCGCCCAAAAAATTTTCTTGGGCGGCGGTGTTTTTGTGCAAAGGATTACTTGGACTGCAGTTCCTTGATGCAGGTGGGACAGACGTTTTTTCCCTTGAAATTGACCACGTCTCTGGCATCATCGCAGAAAATGCAGGCGGGCTGATACTTTTTCAGGACAATAGAAGGGCCGTCTACGTAGATTTCCAACGAATCCTTTTCGGCGATATCCAGCGTACGCCGCAGTTCAATGGGTAAGACGATTCGCCCAAGTTCGTCTACTTTTCGTACGATGCCGGTTGATTTCATAGCACTACTTCCTTTCTTTGTCGGTTGACAAATTTTCCCCTAGTCCATACGGAACTGACATTATTATAACATACTGTATTTCATTGTCAATTAAATTTTGGAAATTATTTTGTAATTTTTTCTACAAAACTATCTAAAAAAGGATATAATTGTAATAAAATTACAATTAAAAGAGAAAGAGAAAATGACGCATATTTGGTCTGGACAGGCCGTATAAATGGACAGAAAGGGGGTAAATACCATGGCAATGGCAACTATTTGGACGGGAATGGTAACGGTGGCGCTTCTGTACGGCCTGGCTGCCGGGAATGGTCCGGCGGTGGCGGCGGCGGCAATGGAGGGGGCGGGGGCGGCGGTGGAGCTGTGCCTGTCTATGGCGGGAGTGCTCTGCCTGTGGATGGGAGTCATGGAGATTATGCGCCGGTCTGGGCTTTCCGATGGGCTGTCCCGGCTGCTCCGGCCGGTGCTTAAGCGGCTCTATCCGGAATTTAAACAGGATAAGGCGGTTATGGATTGCATCTCCGCCAATGTCTCCGCCAATCTGTTGGGCCTGGGCAACGCCGCCACTCCACTGGGAATTCAGGCCGCCCGGCAGATGAGCCGGAAAACGCCTGGGGTGGCCTCCAACGCCCTGTGCATGCTGGTGGTGTGCAATACGGCCTCTATTCAGCTGTTTCCAACGACGGTGGCGGGGATGCGGCTTGCCGCTGGAAGCGCCGCGCCTTTTGATATTCTGCCTGCTGTGTGGCTGGCTTCCGCTGTGTCGGTGAGCGCTGGGATTTTAGCGGCAAAATGCTTTGCCCGGGTCTGGAGGCGATGAGATGGATTTATTTTTTACGATGCTGGTCCCTGCGCTCATTGCCGCAGTGGCCCTGTATGGCATCTTTCGGCGGGTGGACGTCTATGAGGCTCTGGTACAGGGGGCCGGAGAGGGACTGGGGGTGTTGGTGAAGATTGTCCCGCCGCTGGTAGGACTGCTGTCGGCGGTGTACATGCTGCGGGCGTCTGGGATTTTGGAGCTGGCGGCCCGGCTGCTGGCCCCGGCGCTCAGCGTCTTGGGGATTCCGCCGGAGACGGCGCCGCTGATGCTGGTGCGTCCCATCAGCGGCAGCGCCGCCTTAGGCGTGGGGGCGGAGCTCATCTCCGTTTACGGTCCGGACTCTCAGATTGGGCGGACCGCGGCGGTGATGCTGGGCTCTACAGAGACCACGTTTTACACCATTGCCGTCTATTTTGGCGCGGCGGGGATTGTAAAAACCCGCTACGCTATTCCGGCGGCCCTGTGCGCGGATTTGACGGGCTTTGCGGCGGCGGCCTGGGCGGTGCGGATGGTATTCTATTGAGGGCCGCCGGAACGCGGCGCTGCTGGCCGGCACACAAAAAACGGGGGAGCGCCTGGAAAGGCGGTTCCCCGGTAAAGCCGCATTTTGTTAGAGCGGCGCGCCGCCGCGGAACCCCTTCTTCAAAAAGGAGATGCGCGTTTCGATGGCGCATGCGGCTATTTGACTGTGAAAGGCGCAGTCGTATCCGTGAATCGTCCCTTTTGTCTCATTGAGCTGCACGTTTGCCCCGGCATCTCGCAGCTTCTGCGCGTAGATCACGCCTTCGTCGTGCAGGCAGTCGTACTCGGCGGTTTCAATGTAGGCATCCGGGATAATTTGGGGCAGGCGGCTGTGCATGGGCGAGGCGCCGCGCGCGTCTTCTGCGCTCAGATTCCCGCAGTAATACCGCCACATGCGCCGGTTGTTTTTTGCGTTCCACAGAGGAGTGTCGGAAAATCTCTCCATGGAATCGGTCCGCATGGAGATGTCCGTTAAGGGATATACGAGCATTTGAAGGCAGGGCGGTCTCAGATTTTCACGGGCGTAATTGTTACAGATCAGCGCGGCAATTGACGCGCCGGCGCTGTCCCCGGCCATCCCGATTCGCTCCGCCTGGATTCCCAGCCGCGGAGCATGGCGAAGCATGTATTGATACAGCGACAAAACATCGTAATATGCGGCAGGATAGGGGTGGCGGGGGGTGAGATGATAATCCGGAAAATAGACCCTGCAGCTTGCCCGCGCGGCATATGTGCACGCAAGTTTTTTGTGGTAGGCGGCGGCCTTGTAGCTGAATGCGCCCCCGTGGACATAGAGCAGGCCGGGCAGAGCGCCTGCCGCGCCCGCCGGTTCAAATACGTCTGCTCTGACGGACAGGCCCTGATATCCTGCAACCGTAACGGCGGTGTGCGTCACGTCTCCGGGGACCGGGGTGAGACGGAAGCAGAGAGCTTGAAAGAGATTGGCACAGGCGATAATCCCCCTGTTGTAGGGGAAATTTTTTGCGATTTGTACGAATTCGGGATGGATCTGTTTTCGATAATCCATAGACCGGTATACCCTTCTTTTCCTGCCCGCGCAGAGGCGGGACGGATGATTTGTATTGTATCACACGGCTGCGTTTCATTCCATCCGTGGGTGTGAAATCACCGAAATTTTTGGTGGAAGGCGCTCCTTGCAGGGAGTCTTTTCGAGACAACGGTTGACGGGAGGGCGGGGGGATGGTATGATAGCAGTACTACCAAAGGAGGCCGCATAGGATGGAGAAGACCCTCGAGATCATCGGCTATGAGGAGCGCTATAAGCAGGACTTGGAGGACATCTCCCTGCCCTGGCTGCTGGAATACGATCTTCTGGAGCCGGTGGATTTGGAGATGCTGGCTGAGCCGGAGCGGTTTTTAGCCGGCGGAGGCAGAGTGCTGCTGGCCCGCCGAGGGGAGGAGATTGTAGGCATGGTGATGCTGGAGCTTCAGGAGGAGGGCCAGTGTGAGGCCTTGAAGTTCGGCGTCAAGGAGGAATGCCGCCGCCAGGGAGTGGGCCGCGCGCTGATGGAGGCGGCCATCCAGGCGGCTCGGGAGCTGGGGCAGAAGGTACTGGTGGTCACCTCCAACCACAAACTCAAAGACGCCCTGCGCCTGTACGAGGCCTTTGGATTTCGGTACGTGGAGTACTCCGACAAATGGTTTCAGCTCTCCGATATCCGGATGGAGCTGGAGCTATGAACGCAGTGGAAGCTGTCCACCGGAGAAAATGGAACTTTACTGGATTTGCGCCCGGCGGCGCAAATCCTGCGAGACGTTTGACAACCTGAGGCGTGCCGTGGCTGAGGTCACAGCACGCCTGTTTTGCGGGAGTCCTCTTGGAGAAGGACCATGTGCACATGGTCCTCCCACACGCCGTTGATGCGCAGATAGTGGGGGGAGACGCCCTCGCGGGAAAAACCGGCCTTTTCCGCCGCCCGGAGAGAGGGGAGGTTGCGGGGCATGATGTTGGCTTCCACCCGGTGAAGTCCCAGTACCCGGAAAGCCCACTGGGCGGTATAGGAGACAGCCTCTGTGCCCAGACCCTGCTTCCAAAGGGTGCGGTCGATTTTATAGGACAGAAAGCAGGACTGGAACGCGCCGCGGACAATTTCATTTAGGCCCGCCAGCCCGATGATTTTGCCGGGGTGCCGGGGCTGGACGAGCAAAAAGCGGAAGCAGCGACCGGCCGCGGCCTGCTCCAGGTCTCGGGCCAGCCGCTCCCGCTGCCCCTCAGGGGTGAAAAATTCCTCCGGCTGAATGGGATCAAAGGGGGCGAAAGCGCTCTGGTTTCTCCGGTAAAAGGCGGCGGCGGGCCGGGCCAGGGCGGGATTGGCCGCAAGAAAGCCCAGCCGGGGGGAGCGGAACACGTAGGCGTGCATGGCGCAACCTCCAAAAAAAGATTGACATTTTTCGATTGGCGGCTATAATAAGGCATTACAGGTGTCATGACACCTGTAATGCCTTATGTGCTGAATAGGGGATGAAGATGACATATGGGAGTATTTCAAGAGTTTCTCAAGCGGAAAAATGTGGAAATTTCAGCCAAACGCTACGGAATTGACGCGTTGGGGGCCATGGCCCAGGGATTGTTCGCCTCCCTGCTGATCGGTACGATTCTGGACACCCTGGGCAAGCAGCTGGGCCTGGACGCGCTGGTGACGGCGGGGAGCTATGCCTCCTCCATGTGCGGCCCGGCCATGGCCGTGGCCATCGGCTATGCGCTCCAGGCGCCGCCTCTGGTGCTGTTTTCCCTGATAACAGTGGGCTGGTCGGCCAACGCCCTGGGCAGCGTCACGCTGGACGGGGGCAAGGGGGCCGGGGGGCCGCTGGCGGTGCTCTTTATCGCGATCATTGCCGCTGAACTGGGTAAGCTGGTTTCCAAGCAGACGCGGGTGGATATTTTGGTTACGCCGCTGGTTACAATTTTAGTGGGCGTGGGCCTGTCGGCCTGGTGGGCGCCGGCGATCGGCACCGCCGCCGCCGCGGTGGGAGATTTTGTCCGCTGGGCTACGGTGCTTCAGCCCTTCTGGATGGGCATTCTGGTCTCGGTGGTCATTGGCATGGCGCTGACCCTGCCCATCTCGTCCGCCGCGATCTGTGCCGCCATCGGGCTTACCGGCCTGGCCGGCGGGGCTGCGGTGGCGGGCTGCTGCGCCAATATGGTGGGTTTTGCGGTCATGTCTTTTCGGGAAAACAGCTGGGGCGGGCTGGTCAGCCAGGGTATCGGCACCTCCATGCTTCAGATGGGCAATATTGTGAAAAACCCCCGAATCTGGATTCCACCCATCCTGACCTCCGCCATCACCGGACCGCTGGCCACGTGCCTGTTTCACTTGGAGATGAACGACCCCTCCGGCGGCGTGGCCTCCGGCATGGGTACCTGCGGCCTGGTGGGGCAGATCGGGGTGTGGTCCGGCTGGGTGAACGATGTGGCCACCGGGGCCAAGAGTGCGATTACCGCCTTCGACTGGGCGGGGCTGCTGCTGATCTGCTTTGTGCTCCCCGCAGCGCTGTGCTGGGGGATTGGGATGGCCTGCCGGAAAGCGGGCTGGATAAAAGAGGGAGATCTGACCCTCCGGTAAAGAACCTGTACGCAGCATCGGGGAAAGCCGGATTGGCGCGGCAGGGCCGCTCACGCAGGACGATTTTTGTGGATATACCGGCGTATGACGCTATTCCGCCGTTTCCCGGTCGGCCAGAATCAGACGCTTGACCGCCTCAATTCCCACGTCCAGAGCGGCGGTCAGGTCGTGGCTCTCCTGCTGGTCCAGTCCGGCGGACTCCCGCTCCTGGTTCCATATGACGTGGAAGCAGGAGCCGCACCGCACGCCCAGGGCGGCGGCGCAGCAGAACAGAGCCGCCGATTCCATCTCAGAAGCCAGCACGCCCAGACGTTTCCATGCCTCCCACTTGGCCAGCAGCTCGTAGGATACGGGCATGCGCTTGGGATCGTGCTGTCCGTAGAAGGAGTCCTTACACTGGACGACGCCCGCATGCCAGGGCTTACCCAGGGCTTTGGCCGCCTCCACCAGGGCGGTCTGCACCTCATAGTCGGCCACGGCGGGGAACTCGATGGGGGCGTATTCACGGGAAGCGCCCTCATGGCGGACGGCCGCAGTGGCGATGACCACGTCGTCGCTTTTTACCGGCAGGGCGATTCCGCCGCAGGTGCCCACCCGGATGAAGGTGTCCGCCCCGATGGCGTGCAGCTCCTCCATGGCAATGACCGCAGAGGGACCGCCGATGCCGGTAGAGCAGACGCTGACCGTTTCCCCCAGCAGGGTGCCGGTGTAGGTGGTGTACTCCCGGTTGGACTGGATCTTAACCGGATGGTCGAAGTAGGACGCGATTTTCTCACTGCGCCCTGGGTCGCCGGGCAGGAAACAGTACCGCCCCACGTCCCCCGCCTTGCATTTGATGTGAAATTGCAGTTCATGGGATTGCATAAGGCTCACCTCACTTTTATGGGAATAGTTTACCATAAAGGGCCCCGCCTTTCAAGCTGGGAATTGAGGAAGGCGGGCCGCTATAAAGAAAAAACGGAGGACAGCGTCAGCGCTGTCCTCCGTTTTTTCAGGTTGTCAAAAAGTCTCGCAGAGTTCGCGCCGCCGGGCGCGAATCAAGTAAAGTTTTGTTTTCTCCGGCGACATGTGCGTCGGAGAAAACACTTCTCGGTCTGTCAGCGCACCGATTGTCCGCTGTAAACGGGCAATCGGTGCGCACCACAGGCCGCGATTGACTCGAAAAAGCGGCGAAGCCGCTTTTTCGACAGTTGCAAAAAACGGAGGACAGCATCAGCGCTGTCCTCCGTTTTTTGCAAACGCCTTCCCGGGGCGGGAGGCGCTGCGGAAGCGCCCCGTTGTGTGTGCCGGATGGGGAGCAGGGAGGGATTAGTTTGCCGGGGCGATGGGAGTGAGCGTACTTTTCCGCTTCATGACGAAAAGGACTGCCACGATGCACGCCAGCGTGACAGGCAGACCCGCATAGGGGTGCACAAAGCCGGCGGCCAGGAAACCGACCAGGCTGGAGATACCCACGGTGAGGGCGTAGGGCAGCTGAGTTTTCACATGCTGCAAGTGGTCGCAGCAGGCGCTGGTAGAGGATTGAATAGTGGTGTCGGAAATCGGGGAGCAGTGGTCGCCGAACAGTCCTCCGCTGACTACCGCGCCGATGGCCAGGGGGATGGACAGCCCGAGCTCTACCGCCATGGGCATCACGATGGGCAGACCCAGGGCCCAGACGCCCCAGGAGCTGCCGGTGGCGAAGGAGATGGCCACGCCCAGCAGGAACATAATCGCAGGGATCAGCGCGGGGGCGATGCTGCCGCGGACCAGCTCGGTCAGGTAGGGGCCGATCTCCATGGTAGAGGTCACAGAGCTCAAACTCCAGGCCAGCACTAGAATAATCATAACCTGGACCATAGAGGAGCCGCCCTGGGTCCACTTCTCAAAAACCTCGCTGATTTTCATGATTCCGGTGGTCACACAGACGATTCCGGCGGCAACCGATCCCATCAGGAAGCACATGGCGATAGACAACTGGATATTGGCGTTGCCGAAACACCCGATAAAGCCGTTTTCCCAGATGCGACCTGTGTAGAAGACGCAGGCAAAGATGGTGACAATCAGTGTACCCATAGGGATCAGGAAATTTTTCATGGTCAGGTGGTAGGTCTCGGGCATGACGTTGTCGGGGGGCTCTGCGATCAGGTGGTCGGTGTCGGCATAGGTTTTGCCGGTATCCGCAGCCAGCTTTTCCGCTTTGTACATGGGGCCTACGTCCAGCCCCAGCACGATCACCAGCAGCACGGTTACCACAGAGAACACACCGTACAGGTTGAAGGGGAACATGCCGAAATACAGGTTGTAGGCGTTGGCGCCCAGACCCAAAGCGGCAATCTGGGCGGTAATCAGGCCGACCAGGTAGACGCCGTTGTCACTGATGGGAGACATGGACACCAAAGGCGCGCCCATTGCATCGGTGATGTAGGCCAGCTTGACGCGGGAGATGTGCATCTTGTCGGTGACGGGGCGCATAATGACCCCCACCAGCAGACAGCCCTGGTTAAAGATAAAGACGAAGGGGGCGATCCAGGCCATCAGCTGTCCCTTTTTGCGGCTGTTTGCAACCTTGTTGGCCCACTGTCCAAAGGCTTCCGTGCCGCCGCAGGCGGAGAGCATGAACATAAACCCGCCGATGAGCACCATGATGACCAGCATACCGGCGTTCCAGCCGTTGGCGATCTGGGGAATGATAAAGTCGGTGAAGCTGTGCAGCAGTCCGTCAACAGGGTTCCAGCCGGCGATGATCGTGGCGCCCAGCCAGATGCCCGCGAACATGGAAATGATGGTCTGCTTCGTAAGGAAAGCCAGGACGATGGTCAGGATCGGCGGGATTACACTTAAAATTCCATAGCTGACGGGGAGCGCCTCGCCCCCTGCCGCGAAACAGACGGCGGTACAGACCGCCAAAACCAGCAGCGCGGCCGAAAGCAGCCTGGGAATCTGTTTTTTCATGGTTCTTTCCTCCCTTTTTCCATTGTTTTCTCGGTGAGCCCTGTGGATATCGGGGCTAGGTCCGGCGTTGGAAGGCCAGAACCCCGCCCACGTAGGTGCGATCTACCTTTACCTCCAGGAGCCGCTCCTCGGGGAGCGTAAACAGATCCTCTGAGAGCACCAAAAAGTCCGCCAGATACCCCGGGGCCAGCTTGCCTTTGTATGCCTCCTCAAAGCAGGTGTAGGCCGAGCCGGTGGTATAGAGCGCCACGGCCTGCTGCATGGTGAGCCGCTGCTGAGGCATCCACCCCCCGGCGGGCTGTCCCGAAAGGTTCTGAGAGGTGACGGCGCAGTAGATGGCGGTGAGAGGATCGAAAGACTCCACCGGAGCGTCGGAGCTGCCGGAGACATGCAGCCCCATCTGGTGCATGGTCCTCCAGTTGTACGACCAGCGGGTGCGCTCCGGTCCCAGCAGGTCCTGTGCAATCTCCATATCCGCCCGGATAAACATGGGCTGGATATCCGCCAGAACGCCCAGCCGGGCAAAGCGCTCCAGGATGTCCTGGGTGGTGATCTGGCAGTGGATGATGCGCAGGCGGGGGTCCGCGGCGGGGTGCTCCTGCAGCAGGCGCTCGTAGCAGTCCAGTACCTGGTCCATGGTCCGGTCGCCAATGGCGTGCATTGCCAACTGGAGGCCATGGGTGTGCGCCTTTTCCAGCAGGCTGTACAGCTCCGGCGTATGGTAAGTTAAAATTCCGCGGTTTTCCGGTTCGCCCTCGTAGGGTTCCCGCAGAGCGGCGGTTTTACCACCCAGAGAGCCGTCGGGCAGCAGCTTATAAGCGCCGATTTTGAAGAAATCTGTTCCGTTCCCGGTTTTCAGGCCCTGTGCAAGGAAATGGTCCAACTGGGGGTGGTTGATGAGGCGGAGCTGCTGGTGAAAGCGCACCTTCAGCCGTCCCTCCCGGTCCAGCTCCCGGTATGCGTCCAAAATGTCGTCGATGGAGGCGTCCCAGAGCTTAAAGTCATCGGTTTGCACAGTGGTCAGGCCGCATTTTAAAAGATCCTCCTGATAGGTAAGGATCAGCTCCTTGAGGTGCTCCCGGCTGACATTGGGGATGACGTCATAGAGCAGAAACCTGGCCCGCTCCTCCAGCATTCCGGTGGGGATTCCGTTGGCGTCCAGCACAATCCGCCCGTCTTCCATCACAGGCGGGTTTTGAAACACACCGGCGGTTTTCAGAGCGAGAGTATTGGCCACCGCTACGCTGCAGCAGGCGCGGGTAAAGATTGCGGGGTGGTCGGGGCAGAAGCGGTCCAAATCCTCCCGTGTGGGGAGCTGCCGGCGAGTGAAATTGTTTTCATTCCAGCCGCCGCCTTGAATCCACTGTCCCTTTGGAATCTGGTGTTTTTCAATGTACGCCTGGGTCAGCTGGGCCATGTCCTCTAGGCTGCGGGCGTGGAAGAAGTCGATTTTTTCCTTGTCAATGGCATAGCACAAAAAATGCTGGTGGCTGTCGTGAAAGCCGGGGACCACGCATTTTCCCTCTAAGTCCACACAGGCACAGCCGGGGTGTTCACACTTAAGCTGCTCATAGTCTCCGATAGCGCTGATAATACCATTCTCTACTAAAAAAGCAGAGACCACCTGTTCCCCATCCATTGTGTGTATGCGTCCATGGTAGAAAAGCTGTGTCACACTCTCACCTCAACTTTCGATTTATTTGGTCATACCTTTCGAAAAGTAATCTATAAGTAGGATACACCATTAAAAATAGAATGTCAACATTATTTTAGAAATCATAGAATTTATTTTCGAAATTGCCGTGCCGCTAAGAAAGCCAAAATGTCAATAGGCCGAGCAGAAGACCGCACCCCAGTGCCACAAACAGCATGAAGCGCAGCACTTCGCCCTCTTTTTCAGGGGCGCCGGCGGTAGACAGTCCCAGCACGATATTGCTGGCGGCGACCAGATTCCCTACAGAGCCGCCGGCGGTCTGCGCGGCGAGGATGGCGGCGGGGTCCGCTCCGATAACCTGCGCGGCCTGGTACTGAAAGCGGGCAAAGAGGATATTCGAGGACATATTGCTGCTGCTGACAAAGGCACCAAGCACGCCGATCAAAGGCGCGGCGGCCGGATAGATGGGGGCCAAAAGTCCCGCGACTGCGTTTGCCAGAACGAGGATTTGTCCGGTTCCATCCATGATTTTTGACATGATGAGCAGCAGCAGCACCGGCAGGATTGCGTTTGAGGCTTTTTTCAGGGTGTCCTGTATGACGGGACGGAGCTCTCCCTGTTTCAAATAGCCTTTTCGGCGGTAAAAGAGTATGGAAATCAGGCTGGACACCAGTAGGAGCGTGCCGGAATGGGTAAAAACGCTGATGGGGGAGTAAAGGTCCCAGCCGCCGGTTCCGTCCGGAATAGGCAGCGCCACCTGGCATCTGCTCAAAAATTGATAGACCGGGGTGACAAAAAGACACACCACGACCAGAACGGTGAGGGTAAGGAAGGGGAAGATGGCGTGCAATAGGGGTCTGCTGCGCTCTGGCTGCCTTTTTTCTCCGGCTGTGCGGCCGAGGTGGTCCAGCAGGAAAATGCCGCCCATGGAGAGGACGGAGGCCATAAAGCAGGCAGTGGCGGGATTGAGGTGCGTAAAGACCAGCTGTCCGCCGCCCTGAAGGGCCGACAAAAACGCGGCAATTCCCAAATCGCGCGTATGCGGCGCCTTTCCGCGGTACAGAAGGCAGACCAGCACGCCGCAGACGAAATTATAGACCCACAGCAGCACACAGGTGCACAGCAGCAGCTTCTCAGACCCAGCAGCCTCCGGGACCTGAAGAAACAGGCTGTCCCAGGCCAGGGCCAAGGTGCCGAAGGTCCCGCCCCAGGCGTGTCCGAGAATACAGATCAGGACCGCACGGACGGGGGCGACGCCCAGACCGATTAAGATGGGGGCGGTGACCGCAACCGGGACTCCAAATCCCGTAATGCTTTGCAAAAAGCTGGAGAATGCCCAGCCAATAAACAACACGCGCAGCAGCTGGCTGTGAATGGCCGCCTCTACTTTGCGGCGGATTTGTTCGAACATATCCACCTTTACCAGAAGCTCATAAATAAAAAGAGCGGGGAGGATGACGGCAAAAATGGCGAGGGCGTTCCATGCGCCTTTTACCGCACTCCAGCCCAAAAGCGCAGGCCGGCCGGAAAAACACAGCACAGCGGCAGCCAAAGCGGCAGCTAAACCCCAGGCGGCCGCTTTGGCTGCGGGAAGCTTTGCGCCCGCCAGCAGGTATGTAAACAGGACAATAGGAGCACCGGCGCAGACAACATTTCCAAGATCAGCCATTAAAGGTCACTCCGATTTACAATGAATTTCGAAAAGAAAGTAAGTAACAGTTTAAACTTTTTAAATGTAAGTGTCAATATTATTATTGAAATTTACTTGCTTTTTTGTAAAAAAAAAAGTACACTTATAAAAATGAGTGGAAAGGAATGAGCGCTGTGGATACTACGCTTTTAGAAAATATCCATGACCTGGACGAGATTGACCGCAAGATATTGACGCTGCTCTCAGAAAATGCCCGGATGTCCTATGTGGATATTGGCGAGGCGGTGGGCCTGTCCCGTGTGGCGGTGAAAAACCGTGTGCTGGCGCTGGAGGAGCGGGGCGTAATCGAAAAATATACGGTGATTATCAATCCCCAGAAGATATCCCGGACAATTTCCGCTTATTTTGAAATTGCCATCAATCCCGCCAGCTATGATGATGTGATTGGCTCGCTGATGCGCAACCACTATATTACTAAGATTTATCAGGTGACGGGCAGTTCGAAATTTCATGTGCACGCCATACTGAATAATGAAGAAGAGATGGACGATTTGCTGAAAAATGTGATCTACAAGCTGCCGGGGCTGGAGGATCTCTATGTAAACGTGATTCTGACCCGGATCAAAGACGTAAAAAATGTGCGCCTGTAGGGCGTCAGGCGCTGCCAGGTGTGGAAAAGCCTGCGCGCCTCAAGCCGCAGGTTACTTAAAAACGGCTTTGCCGTTTTTTGACAGTGGAAGGGCAGGCAGCCGTCGGCTGCCTGCCCTTCCTGTACGAACGGCGGGTACGCAGGGAGAATCTCCTGACGCTCCGCCGCAGGAATGGGAGGGCACGAAAAAGCCTATGGATCGGCCCTGCAAAGCCGGACCTGGGTACAGTGGCTTACTGTTCACCCGTCCGGCTTTCATGGAAATCATGGAACTGGCTGAACAGGGTCTTGTGGCAAATCTTGTAGTGAAAGACCATTCCAGGCTGGGCCGCAACCGCCTTGTGGTGGGCCAACTGCTGGAAGAAGATTTTGTCCGGCTAAACGTGCGGTACATCGCTATCTATGGATAACATCGACACTGCTAACGGCGTGAGTGACATCTGTCCCAGCACCTATGCCTATCAGAAGTTCGGGATCAGTCACACCTCGCTGAACACGGAAAAGCCCTTTCACTGGAGCGACAGCACGATTGCGAATATGCTGGAGAATGAGCTGTATCTGGGCAATACCATCAACATGAGGTTCAGTACGAAGTCCTACAAGGATAAGCGCCATGTGGAGCATCCCAAAGAGGAATGTTTGGTGTTCGAGGGGACCCACCCTGCCCTGGTCACTCAGGAGATTTGGGACATCGTCCAGCGGGTGCGGCAGAACCGGCGCCGCCCCACCAAGATGAACGAGCAGAACAAGTACTCCGGGCTGGTGGTGTGCGCGGACTGCGGGTCAACGATGGTGCTGCACCGGGCACATACGATGAAGCCCACCTGGAACAGCTTCACCTGCCGCACCTACAAGAAAGAGGGTGCGGAGGTCTGCACCGCCCATTACATTCGGGAGTGCGTGCTTGGATGAGGTGATCCTGGAGGACCTGCGGTGGGCGACGGCGATGGCCAGGGAGCATACCAGGGAGTTCGCGGAGCACATCGGCGGCAAACAGTCCGCTGAAATCCAGCGGGAAATCCGCAGGCTGGAGCGGGAGCTGACCGCCATGCGGAAGCGGGAGACACAACTGGACGCCATTTTCAAAAGGCTTTACGAGGATCGGGTTCTCGGCCGCATTTCGGTGGAACAGTTCCAGACGCTGTCCGGGGGCTACACGGAGGAGCAGGAAAAACTGGCGGCCGAGATTCCCGCAAAGGAAGCGGCCATCCAGAAGCTGCGGGATACGGTCTCCAGCACCGGTGGCTTCATCGCCAAAGCCAAGCGGTACACGGACATCACGGAGTTGACCCCGGAGCTGCTGCGGCTGTTCATCCAAAAGATCGTGGTGCATGAGAAAAGCACCAAGTGGTCGAAGAATGCCATGCAGACCATAGAAATCCACTACAGCGACATCGGCTTCATCGGCGGGGATATTCCGCAAGACGGAGAAAGCCCCCGGCAGGAAATCTCAGCGTGATTCCTGCCGGGGGGCTTCCCCCAATTGTAGATACCCTTGTCAGGAGGGCACCAAGGCGCGGGGCTTTTGTTGTGCCGGGGGAATGGCTGCCGGGGGCGTATACGGGGCGAGGCCGGCGGCGCGTTACAGTGTTGGAGCGCCGGTGAGCAGAGTTTGCAGCTGGGCCGGCGTGTCCACAATGCACCGCGCCCCTAGCTCTTCCAGAAATTCCCGAGGGCGGAACCCCCAGCTTACCGAAATACAGGGCAATCCGGCGTTTTGAGCGGTTTGAAGGTCCACATCGGAATCCCCCACATAGACCGCGCCTTCCCGCTGGGCGCCCAGCTGGGACAGGGCCCGGAAAACCGTGTCCGGGGCAGGCTTGCGGGCCACATCCGGGGATTCTCCGATAGCGACGGGGATACGCTGGCCAAAATAGTGCCGGCACAAGTCCTTGACCGCTCCGTCAAACTTGTTGGAGACCACCGCGCAGGGGATAGCCTGCGCTTTCAACGCATCCAGCAGGGCCAGGACGCCGGGATAGGGGGCGGTCTTGCGTTGCATACTGTCCAGGTAGCGGGCCCGGAAGTCCGCCAGACACTTGGCCTCCAGGGTGGAGGCGGTCCCCGCGGGGACCGCCAGATGGAGCAGCCGCCCCACGCCGTTACCCACGAAACGGCGGATCTCGTTGCGGGTCCGGGTGGCAAGGCCGTTGAGGGCAAGGGCGTAGTTGACGCTGTCCGCCAGGTCGTCCAGAGTGTCCAGCAGAGTGCCGTCTAGATCAAAAATAACGCTCTGATAGGGATACTGCATATAAGACGCTTCCTCTCGTCATTGTTTGAGGAAAAGTATACCACACTACAAGGCCAAACGAAAGAGCCTTGAGAGGAAAAAACCCATGAGGCCGCAGCCTGGAAAGGTCAACAGCCAGGTCAGGACAATGTCCCGCATGACCTGCCGGTCTGCCCGCCCGCCACAGGCGGAGCCCACCCCCAGGATGGCCGCCGTCTTGGCGTGGGTCGTGCTTACCGGCAGGCCCAACAGAGTGCACAGCAGCAAACAAGCCGCGCCTCCCAGGTCCGCGGCAAAGCCCTCCCGGGGTGAGAGGCTCCCCATGCCGCGGCCCACAGTGTCCACGATTCTCCGCCCGCCGATGAGGGTGCCCAGGGCCATCACCGCCGCGCAGAGGATCATCAGCCAGAGCGGAACGGTAAAGACGCCCTGCCCGCCTCCGCCTGCGGCCAGGGTACAGGACAGCAGAAACACACCGATGAATTTCTGCCCATCCTGGGCTCCATGGAGAAAAGCCATGGCAGCCGCACCGGCGGCCTGTCCCCGGCGGAAAAAGCCGCCGCTCCCGGAGCCACAGCGGAGCAGGCGGACAGAAACCCGCCCGCCCCAGTATCCCAGTCCCACCGACAGCGCCAGACCCAGCAGCACCCGGGCCCAGGCTTCGGGACGCACGTTGGACAGCCCGCCGGGCATGGAGAGGGCCGCGCCGGTAACCCCCGCCACCAGGGCGTGGCTTTCGCTGGTGGGTACGCCGAAGCGCCAGGCCAGCACTGCCCAAATTACAATCGCGCACAGGGCGGCGCACAAGGCGGACAGGGCCGCCTGCCGCCCGCCGCCGAAGCTGGCGATGGAATATAGCGTCTGTGCCACCGTAGCGCTGACGGCAGTCGTGCAACACACCCCCAGCAGGTTGCATACCGCCGCCAGAATCACCGCCCGCTGGAAAGGAAGCACGCCGGTGGTCACCGCCGTAGCAATGGCGTTGGGCGCGTCGGTCCAGCCGTTGACTAGGATGACCGCCAGCACCAGCGCAGCGGTCAGGCCGAGGACCGGATTGTCCAAGGCGCACCGGAGAAAACCGGCGCCGGATAAAAACATAAGCCCACCCCCCTGTCCAAACTCTATGTGGAACTTGGGGCGGACATGTTTAGGCCTTGTTTGAAAATTGTTAACACGTCCAAATGACGGGCCTTTTTCCGCTTGGACGGCGGGGTTTTTCCTTGAAATCCGTCAGGATTCCTGCGTCAAAGCCCCTTGCCAGCCGAAAAAATCCCTCGCCCTTGGGCATATTCCCATTTTTCAAACAAGGCCTAGAATCTATGGTTTGAACCGGGGAGACGGATTACCGGCTCAGTGGATTTTGATGCCCAGAATCCGGGCTACGACCGGCGCCTGAGAGGCATCCAACACCGCGCCCTTCAGTTCGGCGCAGGTCTCGGACAGGGCGATATGGTCAATGGTACAGCTGCTCAAGTCAATGCCCTTTAAAGAAGTGCGGAACAGGTCTGCGCCGGTCAGATCGACCTTGGAAAAGGCGGCGCGCTTCAAGCGCAGCTCAGTCAGCGCGGCTCCCGCGCAATTACAGGCGTCTAACGCCGTGTTTTGGAAAACCGCGCCGGAGAAATTGGCGTAGCGAAACAGGCAGTCGTGCAGCCGCGTCTGCTTATAGCGGGCGCGGCGCAGGTCGCAGCCGTCCCATTTGCACGCTTCCACAGTGCAGCCGTGCCAATAGCTCTGGGGCAGCGGACAGCCGGACATGGCGCAGCGGGAGAAGCGGACCGTGTAGAAGGAAGCGCGGGTGAAGTCGCAGCGGCGAAAAAGGCACCCGGTGAATACGCATTCCTTAAAATCCAATCCGGAACAGTCCAGCTCCTCCAGCTCCTGGTTTTGGAACACGCCGCCCTGAATCAGGCCGTCCTCGCGGCCCTCCTCCAGAATGGCGGAAAAGTTTTGCTGCATGCCGAGCTCCTTTCAGTACAGCCCGATGGCGGAGAGAATGTGCCCGACCTCCTGCGCCCGGCGGCTCCAGGCGGCCTCGGCGCCGTGGGCCCTGCGCCGGTCCCGGACCCAATCTCCCGGCTCCGAGAGGGCGCGGCGGCACAGGTGGGCGAACTCCTGCGCCGTATGGGCGGCGTAGACCACGTCGGGGAAGGGTTCTACCTGGTCCCGGCGGTAAAGAGCCACCACCGGTTTCCCGGCACAGAGGTACTCGTAGACGTGAATGGGGACCACGTCGTTACCCGGCTCCCACAGCCGGATAAAGTCCATGCATACGTCAAAGCGGGAGAGATAGTCGGGGACGTCGCCCGGCGGGCACTCCCCCAGAAAGCGCACGTTAGGCAGGGCCTGCAGAGCGGGGAGAGCGGGGTTGCGCTCCCGCCGGCCCAGGAAGACGAAGGTGCACCGGGGCAGATATTGGGCGCATAAAAGGGCGGGGGAGAGATCCAGATCCCGCCAGAGCGTGCCCACATACCCCAGCACCGGACCGTGCAGGTCCCGCAGGGCGGGGGGACACTCCAGAGTATCCTGGACAAACATGGGGTAGTTGGCACCGTTGGGCAGCAGGGCGATATTGTCGCTGTATGGAGAGAGGCGTCCGCTCAGCCCCTGGGAAGCGGCGAATATCACGTCGGCCTCCAGAGCCAGATCGCTTTCCCACCGGGGGGGCAGCTCAGACCACTCCCGCTGGCAGTCATAGACCAAAGCCCGGTGGGGCAGGTTGTCCAGCAGGTGGACGGTCTCCGGCGTGTCGGTCCACAGTACCGGTTCCCGGAACCGGTGGCGTTCCATGCGCCCTGTCACAAAGCGGGCCAGGCGGAGGTAACGGCGGCGGAACAGAAAGTGATGGCGCTCTTCCACTTCGGCCTCCTGGGGGAGAGTATAGAGCGTCAGGCCGGGGCGCAGCTGCCGCCCGGGCCTGCGCCGGCCGGGGCCGGGCGGCTCGAAAAAAAGCACATGGACCCCCTTGAGCCGCAGCATCAGCTGCTGGGTGCGGGTGGGAACGGTTTGCCAGGGGCTATGGGAAATGCAGATATAGTGCTTCAAAAAGCGTTCACCTCATTGTTTGCTGTGCTCCAGAAGCCGCCGGGCGGCCTCCTGATTGCGGCGCTCCACCTGGCGCAGGCGTTCCACTCCGCTGGAGAGAAACTCGGTATCCCCGATACGGGCGCAGGCGGCGTCGATATGGGATTGGAGAATGGGAAGGGTTACTTGTTCCAGCTCGGTGAACAGGTCCTGCCCGATATAGGACAAAAAGGAGCTGATTTTCTGGTCATACACCACGCCCACCAGAGGCACCCCCTGCCCGGCGGCAAATACCAGGGCGTGCAGGCGCATGGATACCACCACCTGCATCCGGGAGAGCAGGCCGATGGTGTGATCAGAGCCGCCGGTCTCCTCCAAAACATGGCAGGGGGCCTTCATGTGCCGGGCGGCCAACCGGGCGGATTGGACGTCCAGCCGGGGCTCGATGGGTAAAAACACCGGAGTGAGGCCATAGGTCTCGTAGGCATAGTCTGCCGCCGCGCCGAACAGGGCGGCCTTTTCCTCAAAACCCGGCCAAGGCCGCAGGGTAAAGGCAATGTATTTTCCCCGGGGGTCTAGTCCCAGCCGCTCCATCAGACCGTCGATCACCTGGGCAGGAGCGGCGGGGAGGATAACGGTGGGATCGGCGGCCAGGATGATTTCCGGGCGGGTAACCTGCATCTCCTCCAGCTCGGCGCTGGAGTGGGTATCCCGCAGGGTGATGGCGTCTACATGGCGCTGGAGGACCCAGGCGGCCCGCCTGCGGTTGGAGGGAGCGCTGATGGGACCGATGCCGCAGCCGTACATGAGCACTTTGTTGCCCAGCAGCTTGGCGGCGGAGATCGTGAACAGGTAAAACCACAAAGACCGGTGGCTGGTCACGTCCTGCATGAGAGAACCGCCGCCGTTGATGTACAGCCGGGTTTTCGTCATGCGGCAGAGAAAGCGCGGAAAGGCGAACGTATAGATGGCGTTGACCCGGTAGGTGCGGCGGGTTTCCTCCGGCAGGCGGGAGAGGACCCAGATGGGCAGGTCCGGGTCAATCTGCCGCAGCTCGGTGACAATGGCCTCTAAGATGGCGTCGTCTCCAGCATTGCCCCGCCCATAGGCGCCGCAGACCAGCGCGCCGTCCCGCCTGCCGGTTTTGCGCGCCTGCCGGCGCAGGATAATCTCATAGATGGCCAACTGCCGCTCTAAAGTGCTCTCCAGGGAGTACTCCGCGCGGGCCCGCTGCTGAAGCCGCTGCCCCAGGCGGCGGCGGAGTCCGGGGTCCTTTGCCAGGGCGGTCAGGTACCGGGAGAGTCCCTGGGCGTCCCCCGCCTCGAACAGCAGGCCGTGAACCCCGTGCTCAATCAGATAGGGCACGCCGCCCACCCGGCTGGCTACGGTGGGAAGGCCCGCCCGGGCCCCTTCGGTAAGGGAATAAGGAAAGGTTTCGGACAGGGAGGTGAGGGTATTGATATCCAGGGCGTGGTAAAAGGTGTCGGTGTCCTGAATCCACCCGGTGAAGCACACCTGCCGCTCCACCCCCAGCTCCCGGGTGAGGGCCTTGAGCTGCTCCATCTGCTCGCCGTCCCCGGCGACCATCAAGCGCAGGTTGGGGCACTCCCGCCAGGCCAGGGCAAAGCCGCGAATCAGGGTGGCGACATCCTTGACGGGATTTAAGCGGGCGGTGATGCCGGCTATAACGCAGGTCTCATCGGCCTGCAGGCCCATGGCGCGCAGGTATTCCGCCCGCTCCATAGCGGGAGGCCGGGGGGTAAAGTCCAGGCCGTTGTAGATCGTAAAGAGCTTGTCTGGGTCGAATTTTCGGGAGACGAGCAGTTCGGTCATAGCGTCGGACACGCCGATGCGGTAGTCCAGCAGACGCAGAGCCACTGTATTGATGGTGCCGTAGGTGAGCCGGGAGAGGGGGCGGCCCAGGTAGTCCAGCCGGTAGTCGGAGTGGACGGTGGTGACCACCGGCAGGCCTGTGCTGTGCCGGAGCAGGGCCCCCATCAGGTTGCCCTTAGAGCCGTGGCAGTGGATAATCTGGTAGCCTCCCTCAAGAATCATGCGCTTAAGAACGCACAGCGTGCGCAGCAGGTTGCGTCCAGGCAGAACCACCGTGTGAATGCCCATGGCCTGGGCCTCCTGGGAAAAGGGGCCCTCCATAAAGCATACCATGGTCACGTCAATCCGCTGGGAGAGGGTTTGCAGCAGCGTGTGAACATGGGTTTTGGCCCCGCCGCTGTCGCCGCCGGAGATCAGATGGATGACCTTCATGGAAAAGACCCCCAAAAAAGACTTGTAGAACGTGTGACATCTGTGGTATAATAGCCGCAAGGCGGCTATTATACCTAAAGCTCGGCGCGATTCGCTCCCCGGCTGCACCGGGAAGAGCGGACGGCGCCATGGCGCCACGAAACGCTCCGCGTTTGTGGTACAGCAGCCGCACTGCGGCTATTATACCATCGCAGCGGTTATTATGTCAATTTACAACCTCGGAGGCAGCAAAAGATGATAGACGAAAAAGGCAGACTGTTTGGCAAGATCAATATTGTGGACCTGCTGGTGCTGATAATTGTGGTGATCGGCCTGGTGGTGGTGGGGATGAAGTTTTTGCTGCCCAGTAGAATGGGCGGCGGCGCGAAAAAGACCCATGTGACCTACACGGTGCTGGTGGAGAATGTCCACCCGGAGGTCTATGAGAATATCCAAAACCAGATTCCCGCCACTCTCATGGCGGCGGGCGAGCTGCTGGATGGGGAAGTGGTGGCCGTATCCGCCGAGCCCCACGTGCAGCAGGCCACCTTGGGCACCGTGTCCAATACCCTGGTGCTGCCCATCGGCGAGGGCAATTTGGACCTGACCTTTAACATTGAATGCAATGTGGTCAACACCATTACCACGGAGATCGGCACCCAGGAGGTGCGCATTGGTAAGGCGCATATTGTCAAGACCGACCGCTTTGAGCTGGAACGCGGGGTGATTCTCAGCTGCAAGTGGGATACGGAGAGCTAGAAATCCGTACATAAAGGAAGAACCTGTATGCGCAGCCGTGAAACGCCGTCCTGACGGCGCAATCTCACGTCAATTTTGTATTCGCGCTTCTGCGTACAGGTTTTGAGGGCGGCGGTGATTCCGCCGCCCTTTTGCTCTGGCATTCTTGAGAGGGGGGTGAGGGGATGCTCCAATGGCTTTTGGCGGCAGACGGGGGAATTTTGCTGTGGCTTCAGGAGACGGTGCGCTGCACCGTGCTGGACGGTGTGCTGTGTGCGTACACCCATCTGGGGGATGTGGGGCTGCTGTGGATTGCCCTGTCTGCGGCGATGCTGTGTTTCCGGCCTACCCGGAGGGCGGGAGGGCTGGCGCTGTGCGCCATGCTGCTGGGGATGCTGTGCACGAATGTCGTCTTGAAGCACGTGGTGGGCCGGGCGCGGCCCTGGCTGACAGTGGAGGGGCTGATTCCGCTGGTTGCCGAGGGCGACCCCAATTCCTTCCCGTCGGGCCACAGCTGCGCCGCCTTTGCGGCGGCGGGGGTCTGGGTGCAAACCCTGCCCCGGCGCTGGATGGGGGCGGCGGGACTGGTCGCGGCTGGGCTGATGGCCTTTTCCCGGCTGTATGTGGGGGTGCACTTCCCCAGTGATGTGCTGGTGGGGGTATGCGTGGGCTTGATGTGCAGCCTTTTGGTCTTGCTGGGCTGGAAACGGCTGGCGGACCGGCGGGGATGGGAGGGATAGCATGGAGTATTCCGGACGCACCATCACCCTGCGGGACGGGAGGGCCTGCCTGCTGCGCAGCCCTGGGCCGGACGACGGGAAGGCCATGCTGGATTATCTCCGCCGCACGGCAAAGGAAACCCCCTACTTAATCCGCTATCCCGATGAGATAGACGTGACCTTAAAAGAAGAAAGACCCTTTTTAAAGCAGGCGCTGGAGGACCCCCGCCGTCTGATGATCTCCGCATTTGTAGGGGGGCAGGTGGCGGGAAACGCCGCGCTTGCCCCGGTATCTCCCTACCGGAAATTCCGCCACCGGGCGCAGCTGGGGGTAGCCGTGCGCAAAAGCTGCTGGGGACAGGGCCTGGGAAGGGCGCTGATTGAGGCGCTGTGCGCCGCCGCGCCGGACATGGGATATGACCAGATTGAGCTGGAGGTGTCCAGCGCCAACCGCCGGGCGGTGGAGCTGTACGAGCGGCTGGGCTTTGAGATCTGGGGAGAACGGCCCCGGGCTTTCCGCTATGACAGCGGCGCCACCTCCAGCGAGCTGCTGATGGTCCGGAGGGTGGAGGATGACGGATGGCGGCCTCTGGTGGCCTCCATGATTACGGAAACGGAGGAATACAAGCGATGAAAAAACGGCTTTCCCTGTTGCTTGCGGCGCTTCTGGTGCTGCTTCTGGCCGCCTGCGGCCCGGCGGGGGACGCCCGGCCCGCGGGGACTTCCGCCGGGCCGGCAAGCCCAATTTTAGAATTGCCGGTATCCACGCCGGAGCCGACGCGGGAGAGCGCCCGAGCAGAGACGGCGGCCCCGGAGCAGACTGCGGAGGAGACCGCGGAGCCGTCAGAGGAGGCGGGGGAGACTCTGCCGGAGGACGGCTGCTACACCAGTAAGGAGGACGTGGCCCTTTACCTGCATCTATACGGGCGCCTGCCCGGCAACTTTATGACCAAGCGGGAGGCCCAGGAGCTGGGGTGGTCTGGCGGTTCCCTGGAGCCCTACGCGCCCGGCATGTGCATTGGCGGCGGCCGGTTTGGCAATTACGAGGGCCTTCTGCCCGAGGCCGAGGGGCGTACCTATACTGAGTGCGACATTGATACTTTGGGGGCCTCCAAACGGGGGGCCAAGCGGATTGTATTCTCCAACGATGGGCTGATTTACTATACGCAGGATCATTATGCGTCCTTTGAGCTGCTGTACGGGGAGGCGGTGGAGTGAGGCGGGCGCAGCTGGATGGGCGGCGGATCCACAGCCGGGAGGAGCTCCATGACGCCCTGGCCGGGGCTGTATCCCTGCCGGAGTGGTACGGGCGCAACCTGGACGCTCTGCTGGACAGCTTGAGCGAATTGGAGGAGGAGACGTGCCTGTGTGTCACAGGAGCCACCGTGCTGGCAGAGACGCTGGGGCCCTATGGGGAGGCGCTGCTCCGGGTTCTGCGGCGGGCGGAGGAAGAAAATTCCAATTTCCGGCTGGAACTGGAGCCATAGCAGGTATGGAGAAAACTTTCCGCCGGGGATGGTTGACCTTTGGCCGGATTTCCAGTAAACTATGTGTAAACTACAAGAGCCGTCCGTTTTGGGCGGCTCCCGTATTGCTAAGGAGCGTATATCATGCTGAGTAGAGAAGAGGAGCTGCGCTTGTGCAGGGCCCGGCGGGCGGCCATTGAGCTGGATTTCCAGACCCTGAACCCGGAGCAGCGCCGGGCCGTTCTGGCCACCGAAGGGCCGCTGCTGCTGCTGGCGGGAGCAGGCAGCGGGAAGACCACTGTGCTCATTCACCGGATCGCAAATCTGATCCGCTACGGAAGAGGGTCAGACTCTGACGAGGTCCCCGGCTGGATGGGGCCGGAAGAGCTGGCTTTTTTGGAGGAGTATGTCCGCTCCCCCAGTCCGGAAAAAAAGCGGGAGCAGGAGCGCCTGTGCCGGCTGGAGAGCGCGGCGCCCTGGTCCATTATCGCCATTACGTTTACCAACAAGGCCGCCGGAGAGCTGAAGGAGCGGCTGGAACGGCTGCTGGGCGCCCAGGCCAACGACGTCTGGGCCAGCACCTTTCACTCGGCCTGTGTGCGTATCCTCCGGCGGGATATTGACAAGCTGGGATTCAACAGCTCCTTCACGATTTATGATACTGCTGATTCCGAGCGGGTGGTCAAGGATATCCTGAAGGATTTCAATTTGGATGACAAAGCGTTTCCGCCCCGCTCTGTCCTGGGCTATATCTCCAGAGCCAAGGACGCCATGAAGCTGGGCCGGGATTATTTGGCGGAGTGCGAGAAGAACGGGGATCTGCGGCTGAGTAAAATCGCCAAGGTGTATGTGGAGTACGAGCGCCGTCTGCGGGATGCCAATGCCCTGGACTTTGACGACATCATTTTGCACACCGTGCGCCTGCTGCTGAATTTTGATGACGTACGGGAATATTACCAAAAAAAATTCCGGTACGTACTGATTGATGAGTATCAGGACACCAATCAGCTCCAATACCGGCTGGCCTCCGCCCTGGCGGGGGGGTATGAGAACATCTGCGTGGTGGGGGACGACGATCAGTCCATTTACCGTTTCCGGGGGGCCACCATCGAAAATATTCTCTCCTTTGAGCACCAGTATAAGGGGGCGCGGGTCATCCGTCTGGAGCAGAACTACCGCTCTACCAAAAATATCCTGGCGGCGTCTAACGCGGTGATCCGCAATAACCAGGGCCGCAAGGGCAAGGAGCTGTGGACCGACCACGGGGCGGGCGATTTGATTCAGCAGTATACCGCCATGAACGAGCATGAGGAGGCCCAGTATATCGCCGCTCAGATTCTCTCGGGCTTTTCCGCGGGGCGGAAGTGGAAGGACCACGCGGTGCTCTACCGGATGAACGCCCAGTCCAATCAGATTGAGCAGGCGTTTAAGCGCAACGGCGTACCCTACCGCATTATTGGGGGCATCCGCTTTTTTGACCGCGCGGAGGTCAAGGATATGCTGGCCTACCTCAGCGTAGTGAATAACCCCGGGGATGATTTGCGGCTGAGCCGGATTATCAACACCCCCCCCAGGGGCATCGGGCCCACTACGGTGGAACGGGCCCAGGCCATTGCCCGGCGGGAGGACTGCTCCCTGTGGCAGGTGATCGCCCATGCCGGGGATTACCCGGAGCTCCAAAAGGCCGCGGCCAAACTGGGACAGTTCGCCGGGCTGGTGGAAGAGCTGCGGACCCTGGCGGGGGAGCTGAGCCTGCCGGAATTTTACGAGGAATTGGTGGCCCGTTCCGGTTACGGCGTTATGCTGGAGCAGAAAAACACCGTGGAGGACCGCACCCGCCTGGAGAACGTGCACGAGCTGCTCTCCTCTATCCAGAGCTATTTGGAGGGAGCTCCGGAGCCCAGCCTGGCGGGTTTTCTGGACGAGATTGCCCTGTATACCGACTTGGACAGCCATGACCCCAGCGAGGAGTGCGTGGTCATGATGACCATGCACTCGGCCAAGGGGCTGGAGTTCCCAGTGGTCTTTGTGGCCGGGGTAGAGGAGGGAATTTTTCCTGGAATCCGCTCCATTGGGGAACCGGAGGAGATGGAAGAGGAGCGCCGGTTGTGCTATGTGGCTATGACCCGGGCGAAAGAGCGGCTGTACATGACCTGCGCCTCCCAGCGGATGCTGTTCGGGCGCACTAATGCCAACCGGCCCTCCCGCTTTTTGGGGGAGATTCCGCCGGAGCTGCTGGAGCAGACGGGCCGCCCCCGGTACCGGCACGGAGAGGGGGAGGAGAGCCGTACCCAAGGAGAGGGGGGCTTTCGCCGTCCGGCGGCGGTACGGCGCGCCTATGACAGGGGATATTCCATGGGCAGCTATGCCTCTGGCGGCGCGGGGGCTCCCGCGCCGGACTGGAAAGCTCCGGCGGCAGGCGGGCCCGCCGGGTGGCCCGGCGGATTCCGCAAAGGGGACACGGTGCTTCACCGGGCTTTCGGCAAGGGGCTGATTACCGGACTGACTCCTATGGGGGGCGACGCTCTGGTGGAGATCGCCTTTGACCGGGTGGGCACGAAAAAGCTCATGCTCAAGTCGGCCAGTCAGTATATGAGCAAGGCAGAAAAGTAAAGGGGCAAATCAGAGGAGACGGTCTACAGATGACCTCGCGCATTGATGAAATAAAGCGACTGCCAGTCGCTGAGGTGGCAGATGAGAAAGAACGTAGCCGGTGTAAGGAAAACCCTACAACAGTTCAGTAAAGCCCATAATGTACCGGTCGCAGAAAGAGCGCATTTCGTCCTCACAGTGGGCGTAAAAGGGGTCGTAAACCCCTACGGCGGTGAGTCCCGCGGCCTGAGCCGCCCGGCAGGCGTCAGGGGAGTCGTCAAAGAGGGTGCATTGCTCCGGGGAGACTCCCAGCTGTTCCAGCAGCAGGGGAAAGGCCTTGGGGTCCCGTTTTTCCAGACCTAGCTCCTGGGCATAAATCACTGCTTGAAAATATCCGTCCAGTCTATGCCGGGTCAGGGCGGCCTGGCATAGCTCGGGTACACAGGCGGTAAAGAGGGCCATAGCCTCTCCGGCCTGTGCGCACCGGGCCAAGAATTCCGCTGCCGCCGGCTTGAGAGGGACCTGAAAGGCATAGGCGTTCCGGCTCAAGCCCAGCCACTCCTCCATGATCTCCTCCGGAGACTGGTCCAGGCGGTAATATTCACGGGTGATTTGCGCGGCGATGGGGAAGATGGAGTGCCCCATCATCTGTGTGTATTCCGGGGTGGCGCGCAGTCCCCGGCGGGCTAAAAAAGCGTTGTCGGCCTCCACCCAAACTCCGTTTGAGTCCACTAGTGTTCCGTCAAAATCAAATATAAGCAAAATAAATTCCTCCTGGTAATCAAAAGTAAAACCGCCACGGGAAATCAACCGCCTCTTCCGCGTAGTCGATGCCGATGCGCCTGCTGGTGTGGAAATCTGGAACGGCGTCTCCGGCGTCCCAGACAAACAGCTCGTCTCCGGTCAGGTCCAGGCCGTTCTGCGCGCGGGTCAGGTCCAGGGCTTTGCATACCTTGCCGGGGCCGTCCAGGAAATGCTTCTTTTGATAGGCGCTGAGCTTGTCCAGAGGGATTCCGTAGCGGAAAAGGGCCAACCGCTGCACATCTCCGGCCGGCTCCAGGCCCCGGATGAGCACTGCGCAGGGCTCGCCTTCCTCCTCGGTGACAAAATTGAGGCAGTGGTACATGCCGTAAATCAGGTAGAGATAAGCCGTGCCCGGCGGGGCGAAAAGAGTTTCGGTGCGGGGTGTGCGCTTGTAGTTGTAAGCGTGGCAGGCCTTGTCCATCCGCCCGATGTAGGCCTCCGTTTCACAGATGCGCCCGCAGAGATAACCGCCGTCCGCCTGCCTGCGCACCACGTAGCGGCCCAGCAGCTCCCGAGCTGCGGTGAGGGTATCTCTGGCGTAAAAATCCCGCGTCAGCTTTCCCATGCGAATGCTCCTTCCCGTGTTCATATGGCCTATTGTAACATATTTTAAAAGGAAGAGGTACTTATTTATGTCTGAGCAAAAAGAGGGCGGTTTTTTGGCCCGTTTCGCATCCCCGATTATTGTCCTGGCCACCATCATCTGGGGCAGCTCCTTTGTGGTGATGAAAAACAGCGTGGATGTGCTGCCTACCTTCTGGCTGCTGGCAATCCGCTTCAGTTTCGCCGCCCTGGTGCTGGCGCTGGTATTTTGGAAGCGGTGGAAGGTTTTGGATAAGCACTACCTAATCGGCGGTACGGTAATGGGATTATGCTTATTTGTGGCGTACGCTTTTCAGACCTTTGGCCTGGCCCGGACTACGCCGGGGAAAAATGCGTTTTTAACCGCTGTTTACTGTGTCATTGTGCCCTTTTTGTATTGGATTATCGCCCGCCGGAGGCCGGACCGCTTTAATGTTATTGCCGCCTTGCTGTGTATTGCGGGCATCGGCCTGGTGTCCATTACCGGGGAGGATGCCGCAGCCTTCAATTGGGGGGATGTACTGACCCTGGTCGGCGGCTTTTTCTTCGCGGCCCATATTGTGGCGGTGGATAAATACGCCGAGGGGCGGGACATTTTTATTCTCACCGCCTTACAGTTTGCCTCCTTTGCGGTATTCTCCTGGATAGGCGTACTGATTACCCGCCCGCCCCTGGCAGAGGGGGTATTCACAGGAGAGCTGGTGTTTGGACTGGCCTATTTGGTGATATTTGCCTCCTGCGGAGCTCTGCTGTTCCAGAATATTGGCCAGAAATATACCGCGCCGGCCACCGCTGCGGTGCTGCTCTCTCTGGAGGCGCCCTTCGGCGTGGTCTTCTCCATTCTTTGGGCGGATGAAAAGCCGACCGCGCTGATGTTCCTCGGCTTCGCCCTGATTTTTGTGGCCGTAGTGTGCTCGGAAACGAAGTTTTCCTTCCTGCGCAAAAAGCAGTGAATCCGCCGCTTCGCCGCCGGGCAGCGTCCGGCGGCGAAGCATGACGGAAAACCTGAAAAAAACAGTTGACAAACGGGGGCGGCGTGCGTATAATACGTTACAACAACCAAAGAGCATAAAACCTGTGAGAAAGAGAAGTACCCGGCTGTTCCGATGCAAAGAGAGCTCCAGAGGGTGGGATTGGAGTCAGCGGAAACCGGCGAATGGACTTTCGAGGGCGGCTTGAACGGGCAACCTAGTAGATGCCGACGGGACCCCACCCGTTATCCATCGGGCGCGCATGATGGTGCGCGAAGCGAGCGGATGTCTATGACATCAATTTGGGTGGTATCGCAGAAGCAGTTGACGCTTTTGTCCCATGTTTGGGACAAAAGCGTTTTTTGTTTCGGCCCCGGTCCCACCGGCAAGGGAATCGGCTCCATCTGCCGCCTAAATCTAACAATATTGGAGGAAATCAACATGAAGCTGTACACAATGAAACGGTTTGCCGCTCTGGCCGCCGCCAGCGCTCTGACCCTGTCCCTGGCCGCCTGCGGCGGCGCTCCCGGCGGCAGTGCCGCTACCCCTGCTCCCGGCGGCGCCGGTTCCCCTCAGCCGGCGGAGAGCACCTATAAGGTCGGCATCTGCAACTATGTGGACGACGCGTCCTTAAATCAGATTGTGGCCAACATTCAGTCCCGCCTGGAGGAGATCGGCGCGGAGCGGGGGGTGGCCTTTGACATCTCATATGAGAACTGCAATGCTGACTCCGCAGTGATGAGTCAGATTATCGCCAACTTTATGGCCGACGGCGTGGACCTGATGGTAGGCATGGCCACTCCTGTGGCTGTGGCCATGCAGGCTGCCACCGAGGACAGCGGGGTGCCCGTAGTGTTCTCCGCCGTGTCCGATCCAGTGGGAGTAGGCCTGGTAGACTCTCTGGAGGCCCCTGGAGGCAACCTCACTGGCACTTCGGATTATTTGGACACCAATTCGATCATGAGCCTGATTTTTGCCGCCGACCCGGACGCGGAAAAAATCGGTCTGCTGTATGACCAGGGACAGGACGCCTCCGCCGCCCCCATCGCCCACGCGAAGGAGTATCTGGACGCCCACGGCATCGCCTATGTGGAGCGTACCGGCACGAATAACGCCGAGGTCCTTCTGGCGGCGGACGCTCTGGCGGCGGACGGCGTGGACGCCATCTTTACTCCCACAGACAACACGATTATGACGGCCGAGCTGTCTATCTATGAAACGCTCATTGACGCAGGTATTCCCCACTACACCGGAGCGGACTCTTTCGCCTTGAACGGGGCCTTTTTGGGCTATGGCGTGGACTATGCAAACCTCGGTGTAGAGACGGCCAATATGATTGCCCAAGTGCTGGTGGACGGGGCGGATCCGGCGTCCACTCCGGTGATGACCTTTGATAACGGCACCGCCACCGTCAATACAGAGACCTGTGAGGCTTTGGGGCTGGATTACGGTCAGATTGAGGAGGCCTTTGCCCCCCTGTGCACCAAGGTGCAGAGCATTGTAACCGCCGAGAGCTTCGATGATCTGAAAACGGAATAATCGGGCAAACTACCGGGGCTGGGGCGGGAGGATCTGCGGCCCAGCCCCCGAGCTGTGAGGAGGCGCTTTCAATGGACCTATTAACTGCTCTGTCTCTGGGGCAGACCGCTCTGGAGCTGGGCTTGATCTGCGGATTGACGGTGCTGGCGCTGTTTTTGAGCTATTCCATGCTCAACGTCTGTGACCTGTCCACAGACGGCTGCTTTACGCTGGGAGCCGCCGTGGGAGCGGTAGTGGCGATTGCGGGCCATCCGCTGCTGTCCATTCCGGCGGCGATGCTGGCGGGGGTGTGTTCGGGCTTTATCACCGCGCTGCTGCAAACCCGGCTGGGAGTGGACAGCCTGCTTTCGGGAATTATCGTCAACACCGCCCTCTACTCGGTGAATATTGCCGTGATGGGGGGCTCCTCTCTGCTGAACATGAATAAAACTGAGACGGTGTTTACCATGATGCGGGAGCTGCTGCGGGATACCCCGCTGGCGGGGCAGTACACCCTGGCGGTGGCCCTGATTGCGGCGGCGCTGGTGGTGGGACTGCTGGTGGCGTTTCTGAATACCCGGCTGGGACTGGCTATTCGGGCTACGGGGGATAACCCGGACATGGTACGCGCCTCCTCCATCAATCCGGTGTTTACCACCACTGTGGGACTGTGTGTGGCAAACGCCTTTACCGGCCTGTCCGGGTGCCTGCTGGCCCAGTCCCAGAAGCAGGTTGAAATCAACATCGGGCAGGGAATCGTCACCATCGCCTTGGCCTCGCTGCTGATTGGGCGGGCGTTTCTGGGAAAAGGGAGCATTCTCACCCGGGCTGTGGGCGTGGTGCTGGGCTCTTTTGTGTTCCGGCTGGTATACGCCATAGCGCTGCGTTTTGACATGCCGGCGTTTATGCTCAAGCTGGTGTCATCGGTGATCGTGATTATCGCCATATCAGGACCCTATTTAAAGGGCCGCCTGCCCATGCTCCGCCGCCGTCTGACGGCAGGGCGCGGAGGAAGCGGACGAAGGGGGGCGTAGAAATGCTCAGACTTTCGCATGTCTTTAAAACTTTCAACCCCGGCACGGTCAATGAAAAACGGGCGCTGACGGACCTGTGCCTCCACCTGGCGCCGGGAGATTTTGTGACCATCATCGGTTCCAATGGGGCGGGCAAGTCCACCCTGTTCAATGCAATAGCGGGCAGCTTTGACACGGATGAGGGCTCCATTGAGCTGGACGGAAAGGACGTCACGTTTGCACCGGAGTACCAGAGAGCCAAATCCATCGGCAGGCTGTTCCAGGATCCCATGCGGGGCACGGCGCCGGGGATGACAATTGAAGAAAATCTGGCGCTGGCGGCGGGGGGCGGCGGATGGCTGTCCAAGCTGAGCCGGGGGGACCGGGAGCGCTTTCGGGAGCGGCTGGCGCTGCTGGAAATCGGCCTGGAGGACCGGATGCGCCAGCCGGTGGGCTTGCTCTCCGGCGGGCAGCGGCAGTCCCTGGCTCTGCTGATGGCCACCATGGTGCCGCCGAAGCTGCTGCTGCTGGATGAGCACACCGCTGCGCTGGACCCCAGTGCGGCAGAAAAGGTGCTCAGGCTCACGGAGGAGATCGTAGCGGAGCACAAGCTGACAACGATGATGATTACCCACAATATGCGCCAGGCGCTGGAGTTGGGCAACCGGACCTTGATGATGGACTCCGGGCGGATTGTGCTGGATATCGGCGGTGAGGAGCGTGCGGGACTTACCGTGGAGGACCTGCTGGAGCGTTTCCGCTCCGGGGCGGGAAAAGATTTAGATAACGACCGGATTTTGCTGTCGGATTGAAAGAGGAAAACCCCCTATGCGAGGAAGCGAAAAAGTTTCTGCATAGGGGGTTTTGCTAGCCGGCTTTGGTTTGGCGTATGGAATTGAAATTAGGATACACCAAATTGGCGGGCAAATTGTTCAATTTGTAAAAATTCAAATAATTCAGGCGCATCAGGGCGTGTAGATGCGAGATTTAACAGATTGCCTATGTGAAAATAGGGTGCTGTTTTAGAAGTTTGAATTTGGTCAATCAGGTACTCCTGGGAAAACATTTTACGCCACCGGTCTACCGGGGCGTTGAAGCCCATTTTGTTTGTTCTCCAGGTCACGGCTTGGGGCATCCGATCACGGAATACTTCCCGCATGATGTTTTTAGTGTATCCATTTTTAATTTTGACTGACGGAGGAATGCTGCAGGCTAACTCGACAAACTGGTAGTCCATAAAAGGAATTCGGCTTTCAAGCGAAGCGGACATATAGAGTCGATCATCAAACCGGACGATATGAGTTAATTGTGTGGCTGTCAGCTCATTTTTTTGCAATTGCTGAAGGGAATGGGGATATAGAAGGTTGTGCAGCTCTTTTTGGTTTTGCCTGTTGAGCAGGTCCTGCTGAACAAAGGTACGGACACGATGCATCCGACGCCCATCCCGGACAGCGGGAATATTGAAGTAGAAGAACATTCCAAGAAGGTTTGTTAAGGAGATAGCGGAATGTTGTGCGGCAAGCCGATATTCCCTGAGTAAAGAAGCTAATTGGCCCTTTTTCAGCAGGTCGAAAAAATAATAGGCATAATACCGCTCATAGCCGAGCATGGTTTCATCACCGCACTGGCCATTCAGAACTACTTTAAACCCGCGTTGATGAATGTCATCCAATAAAAGCTTTGCGCCGAGTAAGGCTAACCCGGACAGACCCTCTACATGCCAAATTAAATTTTCAAAGTGCTTCTCAATGCCGTCAGAGGGATCTGGAAAAAATTGATGGCCTTGACAGCCGCAGGCCTTATTGACCATATCGGCAAAATCCCATTCATCGCAGTCCGTACGGTTGGGGTAGCTGGTAGTAAAAGTCTGAAGAGCGGCAGGATCTGCCATTTGACCGCAAAGCTCCGTTACCATGCAGGAGGAATCCAGTCCACCGGAGAGTAATGCGGCCAAAGGAGCGTCGCTGCGCAGCCTCCAACGGCAGCTGCGGGTAAATTCATCCGCCACTCGCTGAACCCATTCCGACAGGCCTGGACCTTCGTCATAGCAGGGGACCAACTGCCAATAAGGACTGCTGATTACAGATTTAATGTGGCAGAGATCGTCGGAAAGCTGGACGACCAGTTTGTGACCGGGCTTAAGGGAGTGCATCCCTTCGATAAGCGTTTGGTCATTATAGTCGGTAACACCGTAAATCAGATTTGCAGCCAGATAGGATTGGTCGAACCGGCGGGAAATGCTGTCATCTTGACACAATTGTTTCAGCTCAGAGGCGAATAAAAGACGGTCTCCACTGTGCCAGTAGTGAAACGGCTTAGCGCCTAGACGGTCACGCGCGCAAAATAATTTGTGTGCCTGCCCGTCCCAGAGGGCGAAACCCCACATACCGTTGAAATGAGTGAGGCAGTCTTCTCCCCACTCGCAATAAGCGTATAACAGGACTTCTGTGTCGCAGGAAGTTTGGAAAGAATAGCCCTTTGCGGAGAGCTCGTCGCGTAGCTCTGGGAAATTATAAATTTCACCGTTGTAGGTTACAGTGAGATCCCGTTTTGGGAAATGCATAGGCTGATGCCCGCTGGCAGAAAGGTCAAAAATGCTCAGACGCCGGTGGCCCAAACCTAAAAAGGCATGGTCTTTATCAGCTAGGGGGGGGAGAGAAAGGGAAGGATCCGTGTCTGCTCCGCTCCAAAAGCTGGTGGAAGAAGGATCAATAAGAGCATAGCCTTCATCATCAGGTCCTCGGTGCCGGATGACATGATTCATTCGGTGTAAAACAGCTGTATTTACGCCAGTACAAGTATCCAGATAGCCGCTGATTCCGCACATAGGTAGAGGATCCTTTCAAAAAGTTCATTTTATTTTGTGTGGTATTTGATGGGAAGAGACAGCGCTCATGAAGATTGATTCCGTAAAAGGGACCAAAGAAGAGGACTCACTACAAGAAAATACCCGCCTCCGGCACAGAATACAGACGCAGTGAAACGGAGCAGAGGGGAATAATCTGCAAGGGCGCTGCTTAACCATAGGGAAATGAAACAGCAGACTATACCGCCAATGATAAAGAACGGAAGCTGATGGAGCAGGGGCTTGAGTAACAGGCACGAGCTGAGGCGTTTTGCGAAGATGACGTTTAGTATGCCGCAAATGACGATAGAGACGCTGGAGGCAGCCGTAATACCCAACACGCCAAAATATGGGCAAAGCGCGATACTTAAAAAAATGTTAGTGACGATGCTGATAGTACTGCTGAGCATAGGCATACGGGAATCTTGATAACCATATTGAAGGCGGCTGAACAGTTCTCGAAAGATTAAAGGGACAAACATCAGGCCATAACCGGCCAGGGCTTGACTGGCGATGTGGACGGCAGTGCTGTCGAAAGCGCCGCGGCCAAAGACAATGGCAACGATATCCTGCGCGGAGAGAATGGTCAGAATGCTGACGGGAAGGAAAAACAGAGTCAATAGGGATGCGGCGCGGACAGTCAGCGATGCGGCGCCTTGGTGGTTATCTTGGGAAATACAGGTTGTAATGTCAGTGAATAGAATGGAGCAGAAGGAGACGATAAAGGTTGAAACAAGATTGGACAAGACTGCGGCATATCCCATGGCGGTCACAGTTCCAGATTCCAGACTGCTGGAAAGAATTTTGTCTACCTGCTGATTAACGTACACGACTGAGTAGCCCAGAAATAAGGGGCCCGCCATGCGCAGAAGCTTCCGTACAGAGGGGTTTTGAAACGGATTGTGGGCATGGCTGTGAGAGAGGCAATAGCGTCGGGAGAGGAAGCCGAGATAAAAGACGTTCCAAACTGTATAGGAGAAGAAAGAGAAGAGGAGCGTTTTTACACCGAAGAGATGCTGAAATAGCAGCACGAGAACAATTTGGATAACGCTCTGATTGACACTGATAAGCTCGCCCGGAATAAAACGTCTGCTGGCGTTTAAGAGAGAGTGAAATATGGCAGTCCAGGAAAACAAAATCAATACCGGGGAAAAAAGGCGGAGATAACGAGACAGCCGGAGGGATAACTCTGTAGGATAGCTGGGCGCGATTATGCGGGATATAGCCGGAGCCGCCAGTAATATCATGATGGTAAAGGCGGAGGAAATGAGGGAGAAGACCTTTATCGTATCCGTGGTAAACTGCTTTGCGGTCAGCTCATCCTTTTCCCGCGTATGGATATAAAGCGTCGTAAAAGAGACAAGGAGAACCTGAGTGAGGAGGTATTGAATATCACCAATAAAGTTTTGAGATAGACTGATAAGATCCGTCTCTATGGTGGCGCCAAAAGCGGAAGCAGTTACCGCCTGCTTCACAAAGCCCAGCAGCTTCCCTAAAAGAATGATACCGGTGACAGAAAAAAGAGAGCGAAATATACGTGACTGCTTCAAAATAGAACTTCCTTTTTCAATTTAGAGAAATTAGGGTGCTGGCGGGGTGCCAGTGCTATTTGTTTTTAGTAGAAACAGCTTTGACTTCCCGGTAAACGGCGAGAAACACCCCTATGCAAAAACCGGTTAAAGCGCAAAACAGTGCAATGAGAGCAAACGCTTCTCCGACGGAGGAAGCACGGTGGCTGTGGGTAAATTGATATTGAGCAGAAAATGATGTGTTGATACCGGTGATTCCATAGGCGCGATAGACATTTTGCTGGGGGCTTTCGCAGAATGCAATATTAATATGCGCGCTTTCTGCAATGTCGTTTGCAAGCTGAGAGCCTTTTGCTAATAGAGAGTTAAGGTTCTGGGCAGCAGTTTCCAACTGCTGCGCGATTTGGAGACTCTCTGAGCGAAATTGGCCGGGTTCCTGGACCAGACGGTTTAAAATTTTTTCATAGGCGGCCTGGCCCTTCAGCAGATTGCCATATTGGGCGGCCTGAGTGAGTAAAAGCGTGCAAGAACTTACAGCAGTGGCGGTTTTATCCTCAAAATAAGAGGGGTGCAGTGTCCGCAGGATTTCTAAATAAGCGTCGCTACTGGCAGCCGTACTGGCCGGGGCGGTGTTGTCAGGGAGGATATCGTCGAGGCGGATTGCGGACGTCTGTCGAATTGTCTCGGCGGCGGTTTCGGCGGCAATGAGATCCATCTGCACGGTGCCCAGCAGACAGGTATACTGCTCCACAAGAGCATCTAAAAATTCTGGAGGAGCGTATATTGCTCCGGGCTGCTCGACCGTTTGCTGCAGAGGAAGCAAAACAGTCCGGTTAAAAATGTCGATTTCCGTGGACAGAGTTTTTAACGCTTCGGTTTGTTCTTTGTCCGGTGCAGCGGAATTGAGGATGAGAATCAGGTACTCACCCAATTTGTTGTATGAGTCTGAAATTAACTGAAAGCAATCATAGTAATACTCCTGTGTATAGGGGATAGAGGTAAAGTCTACAGGAGCTAATGCTTCCGCACTTCCGCCACTTTCTGCCGCGCCGCGTCCCGCATAAAACCAACCGCCGCCCAAGCCAAGCAACCCGAAAATTAATGTAGAGATTAGAATACATTTCCATTGGTGTTTCAGCGCGTTTAAAATGTCTTGGAGTGTAATTGTATAGAATTTCATGGGGCGGATATCTCCTTCCTCGGGAAAAAATAGAGTAACAGGCAGGTGATAAGAAAACCGTGGGATAAAAGAACCGTGCTCCAGGAAGAATTAGAAAAACAGACAGAGAAATAGATACAGATCGGAATTAAAAACTTTTGGGGGAGCTTGAGGGAGACGGCGTCCAGCAGCCGGAAGCAGATGATTAAAATGAGCGGCAATAATATCATACCGAGAAGGGGAGGGAGATTGGCGAACATATCTCCGAGCAGACCGTTGTTACAGTATGTAGTCATCCATCCAAGAGATTCCCCAATGATTTTTGCAAGAGAAACTGAATATGTGGGGGCTACAGGGACAATCTTTCCCATGATACCCTCGCGAAACAGATTGAGAGGGTTTTCTTGGAAAAAGGTCATATATACCTCGCCGAGATTAACGGGTACAAACATGAGGCGGCGGAAAAAAAGCGTGGCTAAATAAAAGGTATGCGTGATTTTTCTCTCCATCAATGCGGCAATGGCAGCGAGAGTAAGCAAGGCGGGAAGAAAACGCATCATCCAGGGGCGGTAGAGGTAGTAGGCAGCTAACAAGATTAGCAGGAAAAAGAAGAGCGACTTGTGTGCGGCAATAGAAAACATGAATAAGTATACGATTATTAAGAGCGCAACGACTCCCCACTTTTTTCTTCGCAGCCAATACAGCAGTAGGATAGCTAGTGCGACTCCCATCATGGAGAGTAGATAGGTAAAAATACCTGGCATTTGGTAGCTTCCTGCCTCTGCACGGATGCCATATACATCGATAAAATTCAGCGTAAAACGAAAACGGGTATAGCGGCCGGAGATAAACATGACAAAAATGCAGGAAAAAGCGGTTAAAATTGTATAGAGCCGCCGAGTGTATTGCGTGGCTGGTGGAGTCAGGCGAAAAAAAGGAAACTGGAACTGAAAGAACAAAAGAAACGTCCAATAAACCAGGGCAATCAAAAAGAAGGACAGACTTGCCCCTTTGCACCCGCAGTATGAGGTCAAAGGTATGAAGTAGATATAGCATAGAAAGGCTACAATAGAGGAGGATGGCGAGGAATCCTCTTGGAGGCGGAGAATAAATGGAGAAAAGACGAATACAGCCAGCAGGGTGCAGAAATAATAGAGCGGAAGCAAACGAGTGGTAAAACCCATATAGTTAAATTGTGGAGAGATTACAGTCAAATATAAAACGTCCAGCGCTAGACGGTAGGACACGATAAAGAAAAACTGAAGCAAAAAAGAGGGATTTTGGGAAACCGCCTGAATTTTTTGAATCGTTGAAATGAGCCGGACAGGGCATTTCCGTTGTACAAGGCCCCGTATTCTGGAGTTAAGAAAAGAACCAAATTTCTGCCGCTCCATTGCACCCTCCTAAGAATGGCTGAACAGGCCGGTAAAGTCGGTAGAGGCCGTGTGCTGCAAAGGCAGTTTTACAGGCTTACCGGTAAACGCAGATTGATAAATCGCGAGAACCATTTCCAGCGCGTTTCGGCCGGCAATGGCGTCCACATAAGGCGCGCGGTCCTGCTCGATTGCCGCGATCATATCGGCGAACAGGCTGGTATGCCCGTTGCCATAGACATTGCTGGTGGCCTCCTGAAGGCCGCGGTTGGCATCATCGGAGCTGTCGGCATCGGAGAAATCCCACACGTCAATGTTGTTGGTAGAGGTACCGCCCAGCTTTACTGTGCCGCTTTGTCCGAAAAGATAGAGGGTTTCCTCCAGGTTTTTGGGATAGACGTTGGTGGTGCCCTCGATTGTCCCGATGGCGCCGTTTTTAAATTTTACCACCGCCATGCCGGCGTCTTCACACTCCAAATAATCATGGAACTGCTGCCTTGTGGCGCCGTAGACCTCCTCTACCTGATCTCCCAACATCCAGCGCAACAGGTCGATGCCGTGAATGCACTGATTCATCAGACAGCCGCCGTCCTGGGCCCAGGTGCCCCGCCAGGGAGCCTGGGTATAGTAGTCCCGGTTCCGGTTCCAGCGGACGTGGATGGAGCCATGGGAGAGTTTCCCAAAACGGCCTGCTTCTAAAGCCTTTCGTGTTTCCTGTACGGCGATATTAAAGCGATTCTGGTGGCAGGCGGAGACCTTTACGCCTTTCGCCTGGCTGCGCCGGATAATCTCCTCAGCATCGTCCATGGACATGGCCATAGGCTTTTCAATGATTACATTTATCCCAGCGTCAATACAGTCCAGCGCAATTTGGGCATGCAGTCCGCTCTCGGTGGCAATACTGATGAGCGTGGGTTTTTCCGCTGTGAGCAGCTGTCTATAATCGGTGTAGCGATGGATGGAGGGATCCCCCTCCAGGCTGTGCTTCGCCAAAAGCGTTTCCATGGCCTCCGGCTTGCTATCACATACGGCGGCGATTTCCAGGCGGTTGTTTAGAGCGGCCTTTATGTGGTTGGTGGCAATGCGGCCGCAGCCGATGAGAGCGTATTTCATAACAGTACTCCTTATTTTTCAGTTAAAATGGTTTTGTATAAAGAAAAAAGTTTTTGCTCTTCAATGCTCCAATTGAATTCTTCGCGAATTGCCCTGCGGCCATTTTCACCCATGCGGCGGGCCTCGTCGGGATGGTCGAAAAGATAGCGGATCGCGTTGGAGATTTCCTCTATGTTTTCCGGGTCCACACAGATGCCAAATTGATATTGCTCAACTACTGTTTCGTTATAAGAGGAGCGAGTTAAAATAACCGGGAGCCCGAGGGACATATACTCATAGACTTTTGTGGCGAGGCAATTAAATTGATTGTACTGGCCAACATTTAGCAGAGTAGCGATACCAATTTGGCATTTTTGCAGAAGATCTGCCACAGCAGGGCGGTCTAATTTTCCTAGATATTCAGCGTGAGAAAATTCAGGAAGAGTTTCCACCTCAGTTTGGTAAGAAGCGGGAGAAAAGGCGCCTGCCAGATAGACCGTGCATTCACTCTGTGCGGCTGCTTGAACTAAGTGTGTAATTCCGCGGGTATAGGAGAGAACTCCTACATGAACAAGGCTCCGCTCATATTTCTGGGTATGGGCGTTGTACTGATGATACAGCTCCTCCATGCGGGGAACGTTGCTTAAAAAGGTGAAATTCCGGCATTGTCCCTCAAATGGGTTTTTTCCACGGAGGGGAGAGGGGAAAACGAGACCGTCAATTCGTTTTAATACAAATCGTTCGTAGGCACCATAACAAGCGGCAATCAGGGAACGGCACCAATTGGGCAGGTAGCCTTTGCAGCGAATTTGCTCAGTGTATTTTTCGTGACTGTCAAAGATGACTTTTTTCCCTCTATGTTTTAACTTCATTCCATATGGCAATAGCTCTGGGTCATGAAGATGATAAATATCCGCGTCAACTGCAAGAGCCTTTTGGTAGGCAAGCCGTGTGGTAAACAGCATCCGCTGGAGACGGCTTGATCTTTTGGGGCCAAACCCTACAATATGGACGCCGTTTTTTTCATAGGTTTCACCCTGTGCCACTAAATATACATCATACCCGGCATTAGCCAATGAAACGCATTCCTTGTGAAAAATGCGTATATCCTCGGGCGAGTGAACGCTGGTTACATGGCAGACTTTTACCATTACAAATCCCCCTTAATTGTGGCATTGTTTTTATTCCCCAAAAGAATGTTCTGTGCCGCGGATTATACGCCTGATCGGTTAATTTGCTAGCGCAAGTGACAATACATTCAAACATGCCATTATCAAAAGCGGTATCCATATCAAAAAAGGGATTTTGCTCCCGTACTGTTGCATGGTCAAAGTAAGGGTTTGAACGGTTTGCTTCCATAGGGAAGGTTTTAAGAATATCACGATAGCACTGAGCGATATGTTCATTGTGTAAAAACGCCCACCAGCCAAATAAAAAAGTGCCGGAAAGGTCATATCCATCCAAGCCTACGCCTTCTGTATTGTAAGAATAGCGGTAGACACCGTTTGTTCCATCCATGAAAGTAGTGGTGAGCCAACGACCGTCAATATTTTGAAGGACATATTCGGCCATTTGATTTGCCAGCTGCTCTTTTCGAAGCTGAAACAGTGCCTGACGCTCTTTGTTTGGCTGTGCAGATTGCCAGCTGTTCAGGAAGAGTGGGAACCTATGGAAATGAGAAGAATCCCAAGGAACATCGGCCCGTATCAAAGGCTCAATTCCTTCAAAAATAGTCGGGTTTCCCGCATAGGCGTAATCAGGATGGTCGGACCAGCAGCCCGGCTGAAACAGCCAACCGCCCTTTTCCGTCTCCTGATTTAAAGTTGGAGAGCTAAAGATTTGATAGGCCAGATCCGCAGCAGTGTCTAGTACAGGGGCATAGCTCTCTCTGCGGACCAGATACAGATATTTTAGATCGCATAAGATTGCCAGGGTAAATTGGTCGAGATCTTCAATAGCGCTTTTGTAGTTTGCGTCATATACCTTTCCATTAATTACGCATTGCATATGGGTAATCACAGTTTGTTCTGTTCCCCAGTTTGCTCTAGTGTGCAAGAGGTAATTTTCGGCAAAATTCTGAGCTAATGCCGGCAGAGCATTTGGAATGTGAGAATCATACCCATGGGTAGCAGAGAGATTCATGTATTGTGTGCACAGGTAAAAGAAGTGCAGTTTATTGAGCGTTCCCCCCTGTTGGAATTGGTAGAGGTCATCGCCGGTTACATCGTTGACGAATCTGGAAAAGAAGTCAGCGAATAGCTTTATTGTCTTGACGTCATTGTTGTAAAAGGCGTAGTGCATAGGGACCATCAAATAGTGGCAGGCGTCATACATATCCCGTTGAGTCCAAAGATCTTCCTGTAAAAGCGTATGGATCGTGCTGACGTAGAGGGCCCTCTGGTTAAGACTTAGTGGTTCAGCATGACGCGAGCACGGGTTGCCAGGCAACCCGTGCTCATGCTTGTTAGCATGAGCACGATGAGAAGCATAGACGCTGTGCTAGAAAAAGCGGATTTCACTTTTTCCATTTACAGCACCTCAAGAGACTCTCGATTTTGGATATGCTTGCAGACGTTTTTACAGTCAAATACCGGCACGCCGCAGGAGGCGACCATCTCATAATCGACCGTTGTGTGGGCGGTTGTGATAATGACTAAGTCGTAGTTTTTGACGACCTCCGGTGTGAGGGAGGTCAGGCCTGTGTGCCATGCATCGCCTTCGCGGTACTGGGGAACATAGGGGTCATAATAGTCCGTGACAGCGCCGGTCTTGTGGAACTCCTCAATTACCCGGATGGCGGGACTTTCCCGGTAATCGTCAATATCCTGCTTATATGCGACCCCAAGCACCAGTACTTTAGACCCATTGAGCGCTTTTTTATGACGGTTTAAAATTTTTCCCGCGCGCCCGACCGTATACTCCGGCATTCGGTCGTTAATCATCATGGAGCTCTCAATCATACTGGTGTGGAATCCGTATTCCCGCGCCTTCCAGCTCAGATAATAGGGATCTAAGGGGATGCAGTGCCCGCCCAGGCCGGGACCGGGATAGAAGGGCTGAAAGCCGTAGGGCTTTGTTTTAGCGGCTTCAATTACTTCCCAAATATTGATGCCCATTTGGTTGCATAAAATCGCCATTTCATTAATCAGTCCAATATTGATATTGCGGTAGGTATTTTCCAAAATTTTTTCCATTTCTGCCACAGCGGGACTGGAAACCGTGTGGACTTCGCCGTCCAAAATAGCGGAGTATGCCATGGCGATGACTTCGGTGGCATCTTCCCCGATAGCGCCAACCACCTTGGGGGTATTACTGGTTTTGTAAATCAGGTTGCCCGGATCAACTCGCTCAGGGGAGAAACCTAAATAAAAGTCTTTGCCACATTTCAGGCCGGAGCCCTCCTCAAGGATAGGGCGGAGCAGATCTTCCGTAGTGCCGGGGTAGGTAGTGGACTCCAGGACCACCATGGTGCCCCGGGACAGATACTTGGAAACAGCCTGAGCGGAAGAGCGGACATAGCTGATATCCGGCTGTTGGTGCTTATCCAGCGGAGTAGGCACACAGATGGCGATAAAGTCCATGTCCTTGACAAAGCTAAAGTCAGAGGTGGCCCGGAGCATGCCAGAGGCAACTAGCTCCTGCAAATCGGCGTCCACCACGTCGCCGATATAATTATGGCCGGCATTCACCATGTCCACCTTTTTTTGCTGGACGTCAAAGCCTGTAGTACGGAATCCATGCTTAGCCTTATCTACTGCCAGCGGCAGGCCCACATAGCCTAAACCACAGACACCCATGGTTAAGGTCTTGTTCTTAATTTTTGCGATGAGTTCGTGCTTTATGCTCATATTATTTACTCTCCTTGACAGTACGGCTACTTTTATCTATGCGGTAATGCCTGCCGCAGGCGGGACAGAGCGCCTCAAGATTTGAAAAACAAATCTGCTCTCCGCACTGGCAGACATAACCTCGCACTTGAGCGGGGACGCCATAGGCCAAAGCATAGTCGGGAATATCGTGTGTGACTACCGATCCGGCGCCTATGAGAGCATATTGGCCGATGTCATGGCCGCAGACAATGGTGACATTAGCTCCGATACTGGCGCCTTTTTTGATTGTGGTTTTTCGATATTCACTTTTGCGTGCGATAAAAGCGCGGGGATTCACTACATTTGTAAATACACAGGAAGGCCCAAGAAATACATCGTCCTCACAGACAACCCCCGTGTACACGGAGACGTTGTTTTGAATTTTTACCCCACTGCCCAGGGTCACGCCGGGAGAGACGACAACATTTTGACCGATGTTACAGTTGGCTCCAATTTTACAGTCCTTCATGATGTGGGAGAAATGCCAAATCTTTGTTCCAGAACCGATCTCGCAGCCTTCATCAACATAGCTGGATTCATGGACAAAATAATCCCGGGCTATCATGCCGCCGCCCTCCGGAGGTCAAGCGGCAAATTTATATAGATTAATTGGAAATGTCCATGGGGGGGGGGCATTTGTACACGTATTGTGCTTCGATAGAAGGACAATACGCCTGCTTATAAACCTGAAATTTATGCGCTAGCTCAATTTCCTGCGCCGGCTTCATGCGCCGTGTGGCATCCCCCTGCGGGATACCTTCGAATGGATTTTGGGGGTTATGGAGGTGCTCCTCAAAATGAGAGAGCACATGGATTTCATTTTCATAGTGTCTACGGGCTAGTGTTTCAAGGGTATCGGAGGGAAAAACTTCCGTGGGGATTATAGAGACGATTTTACCCGCATCGACGGCCTCGTCGATATAATGCAGGGTGATTCCCAAAGGAGTCATATGATAGACACTCCATTTAAAGGCATCCAGGCCCCTGGCGGCGGGAATGATGCCTGGATGGCAATTCAATATTTTTTTCCCTCTGAGGCAGGCCGGAGAGAGAATCCCTGCTCCGGTTATTAAATAGAGGTCGCAGCGATTGTCGATTTCAGCGTCGCTTTGCACGGGGATATAGTCCCAATTGTACCGCCGGCAGAGCTCGCGGGGGTGAGCAGCGGCGGACTGATTTGGGCGGTGCTGAAAATAGACAGGGCGGGAAGGGCGAGACGTAAAGGGAAGCCCATAGATTACCAATTGATACCGGCCGGCCAAATGAAGAACAACCTGTTCTGTTTTGAGATGGTTGGTGTCATAGGTGAGAATACCAAGCTGCTCCATTACAGAGCCTCCAACACAGCATCAATAATCATCTGCTGCTGTTCCGCATCCAAATAAGGATGCATAGGCAGGGAGAAAGTGTGAGCGCAGTAATAATTAGCAGCGTCAAAGGTCTCGGTGTAGCACGGCTCATTTTGGAAAACCGGAAGAGCGTGCTGAGGCGTTGGATAATAAATCATATTCGGAATGCTTTTTTCCGTTAGATGAGCGATAATCTGATTCCTCTGGGCGGTATTTTCCGCCAACAGAGCGTACTGTGCCCAAGCGGAGACGCAATTGTCTGCGACAAAAGGAATAATAAACCGGCCGCTGAAGGCTGCGTTGTACCGGGCGGCCACCGCCTGCCGGGCATCAATTTCATAGCTGCCCAGAGCATTTAATTTGGGCAGCAAAACAGCCGCCTGGAGGGTGTCCAACCGGGAATTCACACCTACGCGCACATTGTCATATTTGCCCCCTGGGCCTTTCCCATGAACGCAGATAGAGCGGCACAGCTTGTCCACTTGATCGTCGTCGGTAAAAATCGCGCCGCCGTCTCCATAGCAGCCCAAAGGCTTAGCCGGAAAGAAGGAGGTGGTGGCAATCTGTCCGAAGGAACAGCAGCGCTTGCCCTTATAGGAGGCGCCAAAGCTCTGGGCGGCGTCCTCAATGAGAAATAGCCCGTATTTCTCACAGATCGGCAGAATGGCGTCATAGTCGCAGGGGTTGCCCAGGATATCGACAGCTACGACTACCTTGGGGGTAAGCGTTCCCTCTGCCAGTACAGCTTGAATCTGCCGCTCTAAACTTTCGGGGGAAAGATTGTAGGTATCCCGTGTGATATCACAGAAGACGGAAGCGGCCCCAAACATCTTCGCAGGTTCTGTTGAGGAGATGAAAGTCATATCTGGGCAGAACACCGCGTCGCCAGGGCCGACACCGGCAATCATATAGGCGATTTGCAGAGCATCCGTACCGTTAGCGCAGGTAATGCAGTGCTTTCGTCCCACAAATGCCGCCAGATTTTCCTCCAGCTCTGCGACTTGTGGACCGCCGATGAATTGGGCAGAGTTCAGCACAGTTTGAATATTTGCGTCAATTTCTGCCTTTAAAGCTCGATATTGGGCACCTAGGTCAATAAATTGCATGGGAAGCGCCTCCTTTTTACATTAGAACGTTTACGTCAGGCCGTATGGAATGGTAGTGTGACAGGATTTTTGCAGGTCTTCTACAGAATGACTATCGGAACCAAAAATAATCCGTGGAGAGAAATGTTTCCAAAAAGAGAGGGGAATAAAGGAATTATCATATTTGGTATTATACTCAATTAAATAAGAACCTTTATCAAAAATGTGAACAACCTGATTCCAAAAACTTTCATCTAATGTGATATCCATATATGGCAGCAGAGAAAAAGGATGTGCAATACGGCTGATAGAGGGATTTTTATTTAACCCGGAGAGTGTATTCATCCAACAGGTTACAGCAAAGGAGCCGTTTTGTCTCAACAAATCCTTACGAAGAAACTGGCGGTTTCCAATGGGGAGCCGATGGATCGCTGCTACTTGCAGAATTTTTCTGTCGATGCTCAGAGGAAGATCCAATGTCCCGGAAAAATCACAGACCTTCGCTTCAACACCGCAGGAAATATTCAAGTTGGGAAGAAAAGATTGGGCAACCCTTTGACATTCGGTAAAATATTCCGGCCACCAATCCGATTCTTTCCGCACATGGTCGGTAAAACAAATTTCATGGAGACCGCAGTCTACAGCTGCCTCTGCCATTTCTTGTAAGGTGTTTGCTCCATCTGAAAAGTTAGTATGCAAATGCATGTCCTGCAGCATCATAATAGACCTCGTTCCAGTAACGGAGCATCTCTGTCCCCCAATTTATGTGGACGTCCGAATCCTTAATATTCTCCCCCAGGGCTTTTTTTATAGCAAGATAGGGAAGATTTACTCCGGCAGCGGCGCAAGAGACAATGGAACCCTGTACGCGAGGATTGATTTCTAAAATTTTATATATTCCGTTTTCGTCTGCACGGACTTGTATGCCAATATTTCCATCCAGCTCTAGAGAGCTGACAATCCTTTTACAGTAATCAATGATAGCGGGATTATTTTCGATTAAGCAATCAGTACTAATTCCTCCATTGAGCTGCAATCTCTTTCTTGGGACAACTGCAATGCTCTCTCCATGATTTGCCAATATATCAATGCTGTACTCATTACCCGGTAAAAACTCCATGACAAGAAGTTCGGGCAGTTGAGGCGCAGACTGAAAAATATGGAGTGCCTGCTCAATGGAAATATAAGAGGAATTAGGTTTTTCCTCGAAGAGCATTTTAAAGAGGTCCTTTTTATGATCAATAATTCGAAAACCACGGCTGCCGTTTCCGACGGTAGGCTTGAAACAGACGGTTTTTTCTGGGTAGCATAGTTTATCACAGGCCTGGCGAAATTCCTGCACGGTGTGAACGATAAAAAAGGAAGGAACTTCTAAGCCGTGCTTTTGCATAAACTGTAGGAGCTTTCCTTTGTTGTTTGCGATCTCTAAAGAAGCGTGATCGGAACAGCATAGTTTGACGCCGGCTTGTTCGAATAAAGTGCGATGAGAGGAAAACACTTCTAACTCCTTAGTGACGAGCGGTTGAATGACAACAGCCCCCTCTTGTCGTGCGATATTTAAAACAGTATCGCAAAAGTTTTCCTCTGATGGGCGGGGAATTTGATAAAATGCGTCCAAGTTGCAGATAGTCGGGACGCGGTCTTTGATATCCACACCAATTATACGAATATTCCGCTCACCATTATTTTTATAACAGCGAAGAATCCCGGGGGCGCCGGGGGCGCCTGCTCCCGTCATTAAAACAGTAATATCATTCAACATCGTGTGCTCCTTATATTACAAAAAACAGCGAAGATCAAATATCGAAAGATTGCAGGCCGATTTCTGCTATATTTGTGATGTTTTCTTCCATCTGGTGATAAAGGGCCTGATTTGCGGAGTGAATAAACGTATTTACAGTCTCAAAGAGAGACTGATCTTTATCGTGATACCAGAATGCGTGAGTCAGAATATGGAGCCGGCTGTATTCACCGGAGCGGATAATGTCTAGGACTGGTTCACGCCAATGGCGTCGGCTGTCAGAGAGATATTTAAAATCTTTGAAAAAGGTTTTTCCATAGGAATTTACAATTTCTGGAATATAAAGGTCTGATTCAAGTGTGGTTTTTGACGGGCGGTGCATAGAAACGCTGGAAACTGCAGTTTCCAGGAGTGCGGACAGGAGTCCGCACTCCTTTATAATGTTTTGCGAAAGTTCTTCCAAGGTGAGTTGGGTCCGGTATGCAGTCTCATCAAAATGAAGTCCAATTTTGTGACCTAAACTCAGAATATGACGCAAGGCGGATTGTCCAGCTTTGGAGGCAACATTGTAAAAATCTGTGCGCAGTAAGACAAAGTAGGTGGAGTGAATACCGGCGTTAGCCTCTAGTTCTGCCAATTTAACGCTTGCTTCTAGATTATAGTCAATATCATGGCGAAGAATGACACAGCGGGGGGCATCCTGATAATTGTCATAATTTTGAAAAGAATAGCCGCTTTCTTGAAGAAGCAATAACATATCTCGATATGCTTGGTAAGTAAACGTCATTATTAAGAGCCTCCATTTTAGCACACAAAGGCAACGGCCATGGGTATAATTAAAAATTGCACGTTTTTGTAGCGGGGATACTGCATGGAGAAAAATTTTTAACGTTTATACAGCCCGCTGTCAAAATTAAAAATGGTTTCAAACCTTGATTGCGGACAGGAAAGGGATACCATGCATGGCAGCTCAGAGTGCAGTGACAGCGCCGTTCTCTATGGAATATTTGGCGTTGCAGATTTGGCAGGCAGAGAAGTTATTTTGAAATTCCAGCTTACCACCGCACCGGCAGACAAATCCGCGCACACTGGCAGGGCACCCGTAAACCAGTGCATAGTCGGGAACGTCGTGGGATACCACCGCACCAGCCCCGACGAAAGCGTATTGTCCGATTGTACATCCGCAGATAATGGTAGCGTTAGCGCCAATACTGGCACCTTTTCGAACGATAGTCTTCTGAAACTCACTTTTGCGCTCGATAAAAGCCCGAGGATTGATTACATTTGTAAATACACAGGATGGCCCGAGAAAAACATCATCTTCGCAGAGCACGCCAGAATACAGCGCTACATTGTTTTTAATTTTGACGTGATTTCCAATGAGAACACCGCGCTCGATGAAACAGTGCTCTCCAATATTGCAGTCAAGTCCGACCTGTGCGCCGGACATAATATGTGCGCCGGCCCAAATTCTGGTTCCATCACCTACCAAGGCATTCTCTTCTACAATAGCCAGAGGGTGAATAAAGAAATGTTGCCCCATCATGCCGCCTCCGTGCATCCAGAGGAGGATGATATATGTGAATGATTAGCAGCTTGAATGTCCACGGGGGGGGGGCAATTACCTACATTTTGTCCGCTAGACAAGGATGATTTTAGATTTTGCATAAACTGCTGGTGATCAATGGCAAAATTGCCACTGACAGTTGCTCCAGAAGGGACATTTTTTGTCACCGCCGCCCCCATAGAGACTCTGGCTTTATCGCCAATGCAGATACGGTTACGAAGTGTAGCGTTGATCCCAATCCACACATCTTGGCCAATGTGGCAATTTCCCCCCAGGATTGCGCCAGAGGCGATAAATGTTCGCCTTCCAATGTGAACACCATGAGCGACGTGAACAAAAGTATCAATTTTTGTATTATCACCGATTTCTGTGATTTCTCCTAGAAGAACTCCACGAATTACCACAGAGTGAGAACAGATTTTAACATTGCGGCCAATTTTAACAGTGCCGCAGTCTGTTAAAGTGACGGCGCGGTCCAAATAGCGGGAAGGATTGAAGCTATCTGTCCCAATTATAGTTCCTGCGCAGATATGGGAGCCGCTGCCAATAGATACATATTCGCCAATAATTGCACCGGCTTCCACTATTACACCGTCATCAATCTCTACATTATAGGGGGCGATAACAGCGCGAGGGCTAATGACGGCAGTTTTACTAATGATTGTTGGAATTTGACGAGTATGGATTTGTTCCGCTAAATGGTTATGGACTTGGTAAAAGGCGAATTTTGGTGCGTCCGAAATCAAAACGCCACGGATATGCGAGGGAATTTTATCGGCCAAGTCTTCTGTGCAGATAACAGCAGCGATTCCTGATTGACTCAGGTAAGGTAGAAACTGCTCCTTTTCTAAATAAGTGATAGCATTAGGGCCTTTCACAGCGGCACAGAGTTCTGCTACATCTACCTCACAGTCTTGGATCACCCGGGCTATGTTTGTATCCACATATTTTGCCAGCTCTGAAATTTTCATTATTTTTTTCCTTTCAGCCTATTCCAGTGCCGTAATATTCAAACCCAGCTTGTTCAACTTGAGCTTTCTGATAAATGTTTCGGAAATCATAAAGTATTTTTCCATGAACGCGGCCGCCTAATTTTTTAAAGTCCAGGGAACTAAATTCCGGCCATTCTGTAGGCAGTAAAATAGCGTCTGTGCCTTCTATGGCATCTGTGGTAGATGTGCACCAGATGATGTTCGGACAATCAATTCCGAGCAAACTCTGGGCATTTTTAATTGCTTTGGGGTCGTACAGCCGTAGGATAAACCGCCCTGCTTCTAACAATGTGGTCACAATATCAAGGGCAGGAGATTCCCGGATATCGTCAGTTTCAGGCTTAAAGGCCAAGCCTAGAACCGCAAGGGTGGCACCCTGTGGGAAGCGGGTTAGCACCTTGTCTGCGGCCCGTTTTTTCTGCTCCTTGTTGGCACGAATAACTTGCTCTACGAGAGTTTGATGGGCGCCATATTTCATGCCGGTATCCGCTAAAGCCTTGGTGTCTTTCGGAAAGCAGGAGCCGCCGTAGCCAGGACCCGCATGAAGAAATTTAGGGGAAATACGCCCATCCTTACCCATGGCGGCAGCGACCTGCTGGACATCTGCCCCTACGGCTTCGCACAGGTTTGCGATTTCGTTAATGAACGTAATTTTTGTGGCGAGAAAAGCGTTTGAGGCATATTTGATCATTTCTGCCGTTTCCGGCGTGGTGACAATAATCGATTTATTCGCCCGAATAAAGACGCTATAAATCGCCAGCAGCTTTTCTTGCGCCCTCTGGCTGGAGACACCTAAGACAATGCGGTCCGGATTGTGAAAGTCTCCTACGGCTTTGCCCTCCCGCAAAAACTCTGGATTGGACGCTACGTCGATATTTAAATTTTGCTTCCCGTTTACATCCAACAGTCTGCGAATATGCGCTTGCAGAGCGCGGGCGGTCCCAACAGGGACAGTGGACTTGTCCACCACGACCTTGTCATCTTCCATGTAGTTGGCAATATCATTAGCGGCGGAATAGACATATTTTAAGTCAGCGCTGCCATCTTGGGCCTCCGGTGTACCAACGGCAATAAAAATAACTTCACCGTGCTGGACGGCCTGCTTTGTGTCTGTCGTAAAGCGTAAACGTCCGCTTTCTAGGCCGTCGTGCAGGTGTGAGGTTGCGCCCGGCTCATAAATCGGGCAAATGCCCTGTTGCAAGAGCTTGATCTTTTCCTCTGTAATGTCTAAGCAGACGACTTCATTTCCCCATTTGGCAAAGCCTAAACCGGCAATCAGCCCAACATAGCCGGTCCCAATTACAGTGATCTTCAAAATATCACCTCTTATGTTAAAAGTTCAGCCAATTTTTTTGTCAGATTGGCAAAATCATATTCAACGGCGGTTTTAGCGGCGTTTTCACCGAAACGCTGCCGCTCAGAAAGGGGGAGGTTTGCCAGCTCCTGAATTCCCAGAGCAAAGTCATGAGCAGTAAATCCCTTGGTGTCAAATCCGCATTGATTGTACTCTATGATGGTGTATCCGGGCCTGACTGTAGAAAAAATAGGTTTTCCAGCGGCAAGATAATCGAACAGCTTGTTATAGCTTACGCCAAAACGCAGTAAATCAGCCATGTTCCAATGTACCAAATTCAGATCGGACTGGCTCACAATAGATGGAATATATTTTTTATTAACATGTCCCTTAAATATTACATTTTGAATTTGCTCGTCTTTTACCCGCTGACACAAGGCGGGCACCTCGTCGCCGGGACCCCAGATCAAAAAGCGGATGCGGGGGTCTGTAATCTCTTTGGCGGCGTCCAAAATGAGACCAAGGTTATTTATTTTACGAATGGCGCCAGTGTAGACGACTTTAAACGTATCAGGATTGCACAAATCTGAATCATCTACAGGATAATGCTCCAAATTATAGCGGAAGGTTTCAAGATCTACGCCATTGTTAATGTGGAACACCTTAGAGCGAGGGATCTCTTTCTCCCAGCCCTGCTCTACGATGTAATCATACCCACCCTCCATCGTAAAAATAAGGGTGTCTGCTTTTTTATAGATCCATTTTTCCAAACGGCGCAGGGCAATCACCGCCGGATGCCGGGGACCTGCAATTCCAAAATCTACAATAGCCTCCGGCCACAAATCTCTCACTTCGCAGATGCATTTTACGCCAAAAAATTTTGCCAGCTGAATGCCTGCCACCAAAGTCAGCGGATGGACGGAGGAGGCGTAGACGATATCAGGCTTTGGATGGAGCTTTGCGTACTCCTTTGCGGCGTGCTGCACATTTCGATAAAAATCTATCATGTTCCGTACACGTTGCGCGCCATTTCCCGTATAAGTGCGGGCTTTAACAAACACAAAAGGAACGCCAATTTGTTCGGCCGGGTGTTCTTCCCAAAGGGCATCTGTTTCAAAATAATGGCTGGGCGCATTATGCTTGCTATTAGCGCAGAAGATGACGGGCTCATATCCCATGCGCTTTAAATATTTCGCGAAATTATAGTGCCGCCCGCCTTGGTCAAAAAACATGTTACTGGCATAGTGGTTCATAATCCAGACGTTTTTTTTCATATGCGGTTCCTTTCTTATCGGAGACTGCGCAGCTGCCAGAAGGTTTCGGCAGGGCCAAGCCCCCACTCTAATCCTCTGGCCCGGTCTGTCTCTCTCACATACCGGGGAGAACGGGGGTGGGGATAGGACCGGGTTTCCGTCTGATAAACCAGCAAAGCCTGTTCCTTCGTGTCCTCAAAACCACTGATATCCGTCATTGTATTAGGTAAAAAAGAAGTATAGGACAATTGGGGAGACCACTCGGTGGAGGAGGGGACGCGGTAGCAGTACAGCTCCCGCACCGTTTGACCCGGCACCGGGCGGACTGCCACCAACGTGGAGCGGTACACCATCTGATGGTCTAAATTTACGTCGCCTCCAAAGTGGGTATATACTGCGTCTGGCTGAACGGTATCCACAGTTTCCTCAATCAGCTGATTTACCTGCACGTGGGGGACAGTATCTAGCTTCATGTCTGGAAATGCTCCAAAATGGACTTCCCGCACGCCCAAAAGGCGGTTTGCCTCCAACGCTTCAGCGTGTTTTTTCATGATGATATCGGGCAGGTCCGGCCGGCCGGCATATTGTGCGGTGCAGCCGTCTGTCACGATTAGAGTATGAATTTCATGGCCCTGAGAGGCCAGCTTTGCGATGGTTCCGCCCATGCCGTATACTTCATCATCCGGATGGGCAGCCACGACTAAGACTTTCATCGTACCTCTCCTTTTGGGCGGAACCGATGACCCACAAACAGGCGCAACGGCTCTTCGCAAGACCAATCTGTTATGCGTAGCAGTCCGTCCCGGCAAAGCACCGAGAAGGAGGTTTCATCCTTTTGCGCAATCTGTCCAGGAAAGCCAATAAAGCCAGGATTTTCCTCCATCTCCGCCCGCCAAAAGGTCACCAGGCGCCTTCCGTCATAATGCGAAAATGCGCCCGGATAGGGCCGGGAGACCGCTCGGATCAGCCTATGAATATCGTTTATGGGCAGACTCCAATCAATCGCGCCGTCTTCTGGGCCGCGCTTTAAAAGATATGTGGCGTCCTCTTCACGCTGAGGAATTGGCCGGATGCTTCCGTCCTGAAGCTGGGGAAGGATCCGGCGCAGCAGCGCCCGGAGAGCTGTCAGGCAACGGCGCTCCATATCTTCCGCATAGTCATTCGGTCCAATTTGATAGGGCTCCTGCCCCAGAATGGGGCCGGAATCCATTCCTTCATCAATGAGAAACAGAGAAATAGCGCTTTCCTCCAGACCAAGCAGCATCTGCCAGACCATGGCCGCCCGTCCGCGGTATTTGGGAAGAGGGGTGGGGTGCAGCCCCACGACGCCCTTTCGCGCGGCCTTTAAAATAGGCTCGCCCACAATTTGGGACAGACCTACGACAAAGATATAATCCGGAGCCAATGCGGCAATAGCCTTTGTGTGCTCGGCTTCGCTGATTTTCCGAAACTTCTGCCAGGGGATGCCATGGGCCTGAGCGGTCTCGTGAATCGGGAAATACCCGGATACGTTGGCGGATACCGCCTCATCCAGAGAAAACACCATCTCCGGCGGACAATTTGCCCGGATTAGCTCCTCCAGCACGACCTGGCTGGAGGAAACGGAGCCAATCAATACACTTTTCATACAGTACCACCTTTTTATAAGGTGCTTAGCTAAAAGCTAATATTTATTTTTCCAAATGAGCTCTAAAAACTACACCGTCTACGTTTTTCCTCACAGCTTGACAGGGAGAACCATAAGCGATTACACCAGAGGGGATATCTTTTGTTACAAGGCTGCCCATCCCGATCACACAGTTCGCGCCAATTTTGACTTCATCTCGTAAGGCGGCTCCAGTCCCGATATTGGAACATGCTCCTATCTGGACTCTACCGGAGACGTTGACGCCTGGATTTATTGTGCAATATTTACCGATGACGGCGTCATGACCGATGGTGCAGTTTAAATTGACAATTACATGACTATGCAGCGTTACATGGACGGTTAAGACAGTGCCCGCGCAGATTATACACCCTGGACCAATCCGAATATCACGGCCGATAACCGCAGAAGGGTCTATCAAGGTTGCCGGGTGAAGACTGGGTTTTAAAGCTATTTGTTCTGTCACTCGTTGGCGGATGCAGCCGGTGCCAATGGCACAAATCACCCAAAGCTCCTCGGTTTGCGTCAACAGCCATGATATAGTACCTAAAACAGGATGACCATCGACGACTTGGTTCTGAAGGTTGGGGCTATCATCCACAAAGCCCAATAATGTCCATTCAGGGCGGGCGCAGTTGATGCGCTCGACTAGCCAAGCGACTTCGCGGGCAAAATCTCCAGCGCCAATGATCACTAGTGGTTTATTTGTCTGCTGAGGAATGTGGAAAGTGTTGTTCATACTATCGCCCCCTTAAGCAGCTGACAACGCAGTGAAAAGGGGATTTTCCACAATTTTAGAGGTGATTTTGGAGAGCGTTACCCGTGCCGCCCACTCCCCCCCCCTGCCCCCGAAACC
>CANAAV010000010.1 GCA_947346365.1 uncultured Flavonifractor sp. | reverse complement strand
TCGGCCTTGTTGATATAATAGGGGGCGCGGATGGGCTGGTCGCCGAACCGCAGGTGGCTGATGGTCACGCCGCCGGTCTTCTTGGAGTCGTACTGGAAGTACGCCTGCACGTACTTGTCCGTATGGTCGCCGATGATCTTGATGGAATTCTTGTTGGCGCCCACGGTGCCGTCGCCGCCCAGGCCCCAGAACTTGCACTCGATGGTGCCGGGGGCCGCGGTGTTGGGGGAGGGCTTCTCCTCCAGGGAGGTATGGGTCACATCGTCCACGATGCCGATGGTAAACTGCCGCTTGGGCTCAGCCTTGGTGAGTTCCTCATACACGGCGAAGACACTGGCCGGCGGGGTGTCCTTGGAGCCCAGACCGTAGCGGCCGCCGATGATGGTGGCCTGACGGCCGGCGTTGGCAAACGCAGTGACCACGTCCAGGTACAGCGGGTCGCCCTGGCTGCCGGGCTCTTTGGTGCGGTCCAGCACGGCGATTTTCTTGGCGGTCTCCGGAATGGCGCAGAGCAGCTTGTCGGCCCGGAAGGGGCGGTACAGGCGTACCTTCACCAGGCCCACCTTTTCGCCGTGGGCGTTGAGGTAGTCGATGACCTCCTCCGCCACGTCGCAGATGGAGCCCATGGCGATAATCACGCGGTCGGCGTCAGGCGCGCCGTAGTAGTTGAACAGCTGGTAATTGGTGCCCAGCTTGGCGTTGACCTTGCCCATGTACTCTTCCACGATGTCGGGCACCGCCTCATAGTACTTGTTGGCAGCCTCGCGGTGCTGGAAGAAGATGTCCCCGTTCTCGTGGGAGCCGCGCATCACCGGGTGCTCGGGGTTCAAAGCCCGCTTGCGGAAGGCGTCCACCGCGTCCATGTCCACCATGTCCGCCAGATCCTCGTTGTCCCAGATGGCGATCTTCTGGATCTCGTGGGAGGTGCGGAAGCCGTCAAAGAAGTTCAGGAAGGGAACCCGGCCCTTGATCGCCGCCAGGTGGGCCACCGCGCCCAGGTCCATGACCTCCTGCACGTTGCCCTCGGCCAGCATAGCAAAGCCGGTCTGGCGGCAGGCCATCACGTCGGAGTGGTCCCCGAAGATGTTCAGCGCGTGGGTGGCCACCGTCCGGGCGGACACATGGAACACGGCGGGCAGCAGCTCGCCGGAGAGCTTGTACATGTTGGGGATCATCAGCAGCAGACCCTGAGAGGCGGTATAAGTGGTGGTCAGCGCGCCCGCGTTCAGGGAGCCGTGGACGGTGCCCGCAGCGCCCGCCTCAGACTGCATCTCCACGACCTTGACGGTGGTGCCGAAAATGTTTTTCCGGCCCTGGGCCGCCCACTGGTCCACGTAGTCCGCCATGGGGCTGGACGGCGTGATGGGATAGATACCCGCCACCTCGGTAAACGCATAGGATACATGCGCCGCCGCCGTGTTGCCGTCCATGGTTTTCAGCTTTCTCGCCATTGTTACGATTCCTCCTTTTTTGATCCCAGGGCAATGGGGATGCGTCCCCGCCCGCCGAGCCGGGCCAAATCCCCATTACCCTGGCCTGTTCAAGCACGCCGCCGCGGAGCGGTAATGGTATACCTGCGGAAGCGTTCCTATTCTAACACTTTATCCTCCATTTGTAAATCATATCTTGCTTCCAAATGAAGAAGTTTTTTGGGAAAAAACGGAGCGGGTCGGCGCTTGCGCCCCCGCTCCGGCTGTAGCTCCAGCTTTTAATATAAGGGATCGCCCACTACCTGGGCCTTAATGAGGTTGGTGGTGCCGGACTTGCCGATGGGCACGCCGGCGGTGATGACCACCGTGTCACCGGGGTGAACGGCACCCTCTTTTCGGGCTACGTCCACCGCCAGAGAGAACAGACGGTCCGTGGAATCCACCTCGCCGCACAGATAGGGATGCACCGCCCAGGAAATCGCCATCTGCCGGCGGGTCCGCTCACTCTGGCTCAGCGCGATGATGGGGCAGGCAGGGCGGAAGCGGGCAATCACCTTACCGGTATAGCCCGATTTAGTGGCCACTACGATGGCGGCGGCCCCCAAGTCCATGGCGGTCAGGCAGCAGGAGTGGGTGATGGCGTCGCTGATATTGTTGATGCTGGGCAGCAGATTGTGCTCCCGGAAGCGGGACCAGTAGTCGATGGCCTTTTCTGCGGCTGTCACGGTGTCCGCCAGGGATTTCAGGGCCTCCAGGGGGTATTTGCCGGAGGCGGTCTCCCCGGAGAGCATCACGCAGGAGGTGCCGTCAAATACAGCGTTGGCCACGTCGGAGACCTCCGCACGGGTGGGCCGGGGGTTGCGGATCATAGAATCCAGCATTTGGGTGGCGATGATGACCGGCTTGCCCTTGGCAATGGTAGCCTTAATCATCCGCTTTTGAATCACGGGCACCTGGTGAGCGGGGATTTCCACACCCAAATCGCCCCGGGCCACCATCACGCCGTCGGCGGCGCAGATGATCTCCTCCAGGTTGTCCACACCCTCCTGGTTTTCGATCTTGGCGATAATGCAGATGTTGTCGCCGCCGTGCTTATGCAGCTCAGCGCGGATGTCCTCCACGTCGCTGGCCTTGCGGACAAAGGACGCGGCGATAAAGTCAAAGTCGTTCTCCACAGCGAAGGCGATATCCTCCCGGTCCTTTTCGGTGAGGGAGGGCAGCAGAATATGTACGTCGGGGATATTGATGGATTTATTGCTGGACAGACTGCCGCCGTTTTCCACCTCGCAGTGGATGTTGTTGCCCTCAATCTTCTGCACCAGCAGTTCAATCAGGCCGTCGTCCACCAGAATGCGGCAGCCGGGGGCCACCTCATTGTGCAGGTTGGAATAGGTCACGGAGACGCGGTGCTCGTCGCCGGGCACATCGTCGGTGGTGAGGATGAATTCGTCCCCCACCTGGAGGGCAACCGGTCCGTTGGCAAAGCTCTTAACCCGGATCTCCGGGCCCTTGGTGTCTAAAATGGTGGCCACGGGAGCACCCAGCTCATCCCTGGCGTGCCGGAGCTTCTGGAGCATGGCCCGGTGGCTGTCATGGGTGCCGTGAGAAAAGTTGAAGCGGGCCGCATTCATGCCGCCCTGGATCAGCTTAATGAGCATCCCCTCGTCGTCCACAGCGGGGCCCAGGGTGCAGATAATTTTTGTCTTTCTCATGCTTTTCATGTCATACCTCCATTGGGTAAGATAATCGTTGTTGTTGATTTTTTAACCGCAATCATCATACTACAGGCGGGCCGCTTTGGGAAGCATAAATTTTTGCCCTTTCCAGCCTTTTTAATTGGCAATTTTGCCGGTTCTGTCCAACCCCGCCAGACATAACAGCGTCCCCGCGCAGCAGCACGCCGTGCAGCAGACCAGCATCAGGTTCGCCCCTCCCGCGTCCAGGCTCCATCCGGCCAACACGCTGCCCAGCATCCCACCCAAGCCGTTAGAGGCCACCATCATCACCGTCTGCCCCCGTACCCGGCCGCTCTCGGGAACCGTCTCGTTGACATAGTACACCGAGGCGGGGGTAAACAGTCCATATCCCAGCATTTGCAGCGGCTGCACCAGCAGCACCGCCCCATAGCTGGGGGCGGCCAGCAGCGCCGCCCCTTTTAGGGCGCAGAAAGCCAAACTGGCCAGCAGCAGCCGGCCGCTGCCCCACCGCCGCAGCAGGCGCTGGAAAAAGAACGCGGTGGGCAGTTCAAACCCCGCCATCAGGAACAGCGCCGCCCCCAGACCAGCCTGGCTTCCCCCCCGGCTGAGGACGACGTTGACCAGAAAATTAGAAAGCGGCAACGTCCCCGTCATGCCCAGCAGCACGCCCGCCAGGGTCAGGGTAAAGCGGGGATTATCCTTCAGCAGGGCGGGCGCCGGCTGGGACCGCTGCGGGATTCCCTCTGCCGGCCGGCGTTTGGGGCGGTAGGCCGGATATGTGCACACCAAAAGAACCTCCAGCGCCACCAGGCCCGTATGGGCCGCAAGCGTGCTCTCCACCCCCCAGCGCCCCACCATCAATCCCAGCAGCACGCACACCACCGCGTAGGACATCGACCCGATTCCCCGGCCCAGGCTGTAGCGGATGGGTACGCCGTCGTTGATGAATTGAACCGCCATGGCGTCCATCAGCGGGTAAGAGGAGACCTCCAGCCCGCCGATGATCAGAAAAGCCGCCACCGTCTCTCCCATCCCCATGTCCGGGCGCAGCTGGTAGTACAGCCCCGCCGCCAGAGATACGCACAAAGAGCCGGACACCAGATATTTCAGCGGAATATCGGGATGCCGGTCTGCAAATCCGCCCAGCAGCGGCTGGCAGAAGATCCCCGCCAGGCAGCGCACAGCGGTAATCAGTCCCACCTGTCCGTTGGAAAAGCCGCGGTCCAGCAGCAGCGCCGTCTGATAGGCGCATACCGCCGCGAACATGGCCCAAAAGCCCGCCTGCATAGCCATGTAGTGCCCGTCCAAGCGGCGCAGGGAGGGCGTTAATTTTTTATCCAAAGGGCGATCACTCCATCTTTTTTGGGGAAGCTCTGATGCAGTCCACGCGTGCAGAGATCCATTCAGAGGCTCCTTTATTTATACCGGAACATGTCTGTATTCCCGGTTGTGCCCGCCGTGTAGAGGGTGAGCACAAGATCCGGCTCCAGCGCGGACACCGTCTGCGCCAGGCTGCCTTGGAAATAGCGCAGGTCGATGGTCACCAGCTCTGAGCAGGACAGCGCCAGGAAAGGGGTCAGGGCGCAGGCAAAGGAGTCCCGCAGCAGAACGATTTTAGGCCCCGCCGGATTCTTGTGGTTCACAATGGACGCCTGGGGGTAATCCCCCCCGGCGTAGTAGACATAGGGATTGCCCTCAAACCAATCCTTCTGCTCCACCCGCTCGGGGAAGCACACGGAGCGCTCAAAGGGTCCCGCGCGGTCCACCGCGTAAAACGGACAGGTATAGGTCAAATCGGTAGAAAACTTCGGCTTATACAGCGTGAAATCATCCGTTCCGGCATAAAGCGAGCCCACCCGCTTCCCCTGGCTGCCCAGGAAGAACTCCTCAAGCACCGTCTTTTCCCAGTTGGCCTCGTCCAGCACAGCTGGGTCCGTTAAAAATCCATATTCCTCCACAAACAGTTCCGCCAGGCTCTGCCAGGCGAAAAAGGCCCCCTCCGGCCTCCAGTGGTGGTCGGTGCGGAAAAACCAGTCCTCATAGACGCCATTCCCTTCAAAGAGAGGCCGCAGGTCCGTATACGCCCCTCCCCCTTCCGCCAGCGCCGTCAGGAAGGCGTCCGCCCGTTGGTTTCCATACTCCTCCACCCCGGCCGGCACAAGCCGCTCTCCCCGCCGGATCTTCTGGGGCGCCAGCACAAAGCGGTAGGGGACGCCCAGAGCCGCTAGCTCCCTGGCAAATTCCGCCGTAGCGGCGGCGTTGGTCTTTGCGGCGTCAAGCTGGGGCTCTCCCTGAAGGTTTACGAAGTTCAGCGCTCCGGTGCTCAGCTTGACCACCGAGTTTTCGCTGACCACATCCTCCACCACCCGGCGCCCGGCCGCCCGCTGCACCCCGCCATAGAGCTGGATAAACAGGTGGTCCCGGTCCAAATCCTGGTTGACGGCGCTCTCCGCGCCGGAGCGCACCGCCTGCGGGTCCCGCTGGGACCAGGCCTCCTTTAAAAGCGCTTCCAGATGGCCCTCCCCCCCAAAAAAGGCACTTGCCAGCAGAAGCAGCCCCGCCGCCAGCGCTGTCAGGAAGCAGACCGCCGTTATGGTATCTCTTCGTTTCATCCCGCACCCCCTAGAAGTTGAAGTAGATGAAGGGGTTATAGGTCCCTTTTACAATATAGCTGGCAGCTATGGCGAACATCAGTGCCGCGGCCGCCGCATACCCCACGTCCAGCACCAGGGAATTTCGCTCCTGTGCCCACTCCCTCAGCCGCCGGGCAGTCGGGAAGGCGAACACCGCCGCCGCCAGCAGCACCAGAGCGTTCTCCCGCAGCCACAGCAGCGCCGTCAGTCCGTCTCCGCCCTTCCCCAGCCCCAGCATCGCCAGCAGATACCGCGCCGCGCCGCCCAGGCTGTCCGAGCGGAAGAGCACCCAGGCAAAATTGACCATCAAAAATGTGTACAGCCACTGTACCGGGGCGGGCCAGCCCCGGCCCACATGGGCGTATTTCTCCGCTACCAGCAGGAGAAAATACAGCACTCCCCAGGCGATAAAGGTCCAGTTGGCCCCGTGCCAAATTCCCGTCAGCAGCCACACCGCAAAGAGGTTGCGCAGGTGCCTGTACGCGCCGCCCGCCCGGCTGCCCCCCAGGGGAATATATACATAGTCCCGGAACCAGGTGGATAAGGAGATGTGCCACCGCCGCCAAAACTCGGTGATGGATCGGGAAGCATACGGATAGTCAAAATTTTCCAAAAAGTGAAAGCCAAACATCCGCCCCAGACCGATGGCCATGTCAGAATAGCCGGAAAAATCATAGTAGATCTGCATCGTATAGCAGATCGAGCCCAGCCAGGCCAAACCAATGGGCAGCGTCCCGTCCGCCAGGGCAAAGGACCTCTCCGCCACCGCCGCCAGCCGGTTGGCAATCAACACCTTCTTCCCCAGGCCGGTTAAAAAGCGTACGCAGCCGGAAGAGAAGTCCCCCCAGGTCTCTTTCCTGTGGTCGATCTGCTCCGCGACAGTCTCATATTTAACAATAGGTCCGGCGATCAATTGGGGGAAAAAGGAGATATACAGCCCCACCTTCAGCGCAGACCGCTGGGCCTCTCCGCGGCCCCGGGCCACATCCAGCACATAGCTTAGGGCCTGGAAGGTAAAAAAGGAGATGCCGATGGGCAGTTCTATCTTGGGAACGGGAACCGCCGCCCCCAAGCCGTTCAGGACGCCTGCGGCAAAGCCCAGATATTTAAACACGAACAGCAGCCCCAGATTTGCCGCCGCCGCCAAAACCACCGGCGCCTGGAGCCCCCGTCCGCTGACCCTGGCTCGGGCCGCCCACAGGCCAAAGCCATAGTTGACCAGGATGGAGCCCACCATAACCAGCACAAACCAGGGCTCGCCCCAGGCGTAAAAGGCCAGGGAGGCCAGCAGGAGAAATATGTTCTGCCCCTGCCGCCAACGGCGCAGGGGCAGATGGTATACCAACAGCGCCAGCGGCAGAAACACAAAGAGAAACACGGAGCTGGAAAACAGCATAGGGCAGTCTCCTTACTATGTCAAGTAGCGCCCCAGCACCGGTAGCCTGGACAGCAACCACGCCGCGGCGAACGCACACGCAAACACAAGGGCGGATAACGCCGGCACCGCCAGCACCGGCGGAAACGACACTGCAGTAATTCCACCCTGCCGCAGCAGCAGCAGGAAGAATTCATGGACCAGGTAGATACCAAAGGAAACCCCCGCCACCGGCCCCACCCAGACCGGGGCCGGCTTTTCCCGCCCCTCCAGCCAGGCCCGGACCAGCACAAACACCGCCACAGCCATGGCCGCCACATTGGGGCTGTCATACTCGTACAGGGTCTGCACCAGGCTCCCCCGCCTCAGGGACAGCGCCGCGGTGCCAAACAGGGTCGCCGCCGCCCCCAGCAGTCCCAGCACTCCGGCCAGCCTGACCCGCCGGGCGTCCAGCGCGCAGGTGCGCAGATAATAGCCCGCTGTGTAATACCCCACATGCCCCAGCACCAGCTTGACATTCAAATAGCCCAGATAGGTAGACACCGCCTGGCTGGGCCGCAGGCGCAGCAGGGTGGGCAGCAGGCAGGCAAACAAAACGGCCAGCAGGAAAAACACCCGCCGCTCCTCCTCCGCCGCTCCCCGCACAAAAACCCGGAGCACCGGAGTAATGAGATACAGCCCTATCATCATATACAAAAACCACAGGTGATAGTGGGTATTCCCCCGCACGGCGGCCAGCAGGCAGGCGCCTATGCCCGCCCAGTCCGGCGCGCCGCCGCACCGGACAAAATACCCCGCCAGGGCAAAGAAGCCTCCCCACGCCGCCAAGGCAACACACAGCCGCAGAATATGATGACCCGCCAGCCGGGACAGGGTCAGCTCCCGTCTGGGATCCAGCATAAACGCCCCGGAGAGCATAATAAATACCGGCACGCACCAGCGGCTCAGACTGTTATAGGCGTTGAGCACATGCCAGCCAGCCGAGCCCAGCGATACGGCGCTCAGCTGGGAGCCGGACACATGCAGCACAATCACGCCCGCCACAGCGGCGCAGCGCAGCGCGTCCGCCCACAGCACCCTCTCCCGCCCGCCGCCGCTCATCGCTCCCGGACGGGGATTATTTCAATCCAATAGCCGTCCGGGTCCTCCAGAAAATACAGACCCATGGCGGTGTTCTCAAAGCAGATGCATCCCATGTCCGCATGGCGCTGGTGCAGCTCGTCATACCGGTCGGTGAGGAAGGCCAGGTGGAACTCCTGCTCCCCCAGGTCATAGGCCTGCGGATGGTCCCGCAGCCAGGTCAGCTCCAGCCGGAAACCGGTCTCTCCGTCGCCCAGATAGACGATCTTATAAGAGCCGTCCTGGGCGTCCTTCTCCCGGACGACCTCCAGCTCCAGGGCCTGCTTGTAAAAAGCGATGGACTGTTCCAGGTCTTTCACGTTAAAATTAAAATGATTGAACTGCAGCATGATATGCGCTCCTTTCCATTTGTTTCGACTGTACTCAGTGGTCCTCGTTGGCATTTTTGTTGACCATCTCTTGGCTGAACTTAGAATAGACGATTTTCTGCTCGCTGTAAAGCCCGTAGTAGCCAGAAAGCATATACGACACCGCGATGCATACCGCAAACAGCCCCAGGCTCTGCCCGGTGAACATCCCGTAGCTGTTCCCGGCAAACAGCTCCAGCGCCAGCAGCAGAGAGGCCATGGGGCAGTTGGTCACGCCGCAAAACACGCTGACCATCCCAAGCCCCGCCCCGAAAGAGGGGTGCAGCCCCAGCGCCGGAGCGGTCAGGCACCCAAAGGCCGCCCCGGTGAAAAACGCCGGAACGATCTCGCCCCCCTTGAAGCCCGCGCCCAGGGTGGCGGCGGTAAAGACCATCTTCAGCACAAACGCCTCCGGCCGGACTTGACCGTTGACGGCGGCGTGGATTACCGCTTCTCCGGCGCCATTGTAATCATAAGTACCCGGATTCCACAGCCATACCGCGCCCGTCAGGAGGATCACAACTACGCCGCCCGCCGCCGCGCGGACCACCGGATTGGGAAAATAGCGCTCATAGAGTCTGGAGCCCATGTGCATGATCTTGCAGAACAGGATGGACAGCAGCGCAAACAGCACCGCCATCCCCAGCACCTGCGCCAGGGTAAAGGGGGTCAGATTGGGGATGCCGGCCAGATCAAAAGCCGTCACGGGCACGCCAAAATATACCGCCACCCAGTGCCCCACGATGGCGGAGAGCACACAGGGCACCATAGCGCCATAGTGAAGCACTCCCACCGAGACCACCTCCATGGCGAACACCGTGGCGGTCAGCGGCGTGCCGAACAGGGCGGAAAAGGCCGCGGACATGCCGCACATCGTCATAATCCTGCTGTCGGACTCGTTCAGGCGCAGCCAGCCGCCCACCCGAGACGCGATGGCCCCGCCGATCTGGAGAATGGCCCCCTCCCGCCCGGAGGAGCCCCCAGCCAGGTGGGTCAAAATCGTGGAAACAAAGACCAGCGGCGCGGTGCGCAGGCGCATGTGCTCGTTCTCCCGCACGGCAATCAGCACGAAGTTGGTCCCCCGGTCGTGCTCCATGCCGCAGACCCGGTACAGCAGCGCAATGGCCGCCCCCGCGCCCGGCATGAGCAGCAGCAGCCAAGGGTGCTCGCTCCGCAGGCCGGTCGCCCAATGGAAGGCGAAATAGAACGCCGAGCCCACGCCCCCGGCGGCCAGGCCGATGACGCAGGCAAACACAACCCATTTCAGGAAAAGCTGCGGCAGCGTGCGCAGCGCGCGCAGAAAATGTTCAGCCGTACTGGTGTACATAGCGTTCTCTCCTCCCCCACTGGTAAGCATTATAACACGGATCTGAAATTTTTTCCTTATTCTTGTAGATTTTTTTTGCATCTATGCTATAATGTCAGCGAACGCCCGCCGCGTAAAACGCGGCGGCCCAATTTTCAAGGAGTGATCGCTTTGCAGCCCCCTTTATGGCTCAAACTTCTCTTACAGGCCGCGCTCATTGTGCTCAGCGCCTTCCTCGCCGCCTCCGGGGCCTCTCTTCCCCTGCTCAATGAGGCGGCCCTGCGCCGTCAAGCGGAGGAGGGGGACCGGACAGCCGCCCGCCTGCTCCACCTGACGCAGAGCGCCGCCCGCCTGCTTCCCGCCTTCCAGACCTGCGCCGCTCTGGCGGGCTTTCTGGGGGCCGCCTTTGCCGCGGACCACTTTGCCGGACCGCTGAGTGATTATTTTGCCCTGCGCTGCTCCTTTTCCCCAGACGGCCTGGGAGCGGTGCACGCCGCCTGCGTGGGGGCGGTCACCCTTGTTCTGTCCCTGCTCACTCTGGCGCTGGGACAGACGATCCCCCGGCGGCTGGCCGTGCGGGACCCGGACCGGGCCGCCCGCCTCACCTGCGGGCTCTCGGCGGCCCTGGCGGCGGTATGTTCTCCCCTGCACGCTCTGCTCACCGCCGCCGCTGACGGCGTGCTCCGGCTGGTACATATCGACCCCGGCGCGGCGGAGGACCGCGTCTCCGAGGAAGGCATCCGCATGATGGTGGACATCGGTGAGGAAAAAGGCGCAATCGAATCGGGTGAAAAAGAGATGATTGAAAACATCTTTGAGTTCAACAATACCACCGCCGAGGACGTGATGGTCCACCGCACGGATATGGTCATGCTCTGGGTGGAGGACACGGAAGCGGACATTCTCGCCGCCATTGAGGAATCCGGCCTGTCCCGTTTTCCCGTGTACGAGCAGGACGCCGACGACATTATCGGCATTCTCAACACCCGCGACTGGCTGCTCAACGCCCGAAACACCCCTCCCAAGCCCCTGCGCGAGCTGCTGAGAAAGCCCTATTTCGTGCCGGAGTCCGTGCGGGCGGACGTGCTCTTCCGGGATATGCAAAGCCGTAAAGTCCACCTCTCCATTGTCGTGGATGAGTATGGCGGCACGGCGGGCCTGGTGACCATGGAGGATCTACTGGAGGAAATCGTGGGCAACATCTACGATGAGTTCGACCCCCTGGAGGACCAGGAGGTCGTCCCCCTGGGTGAAAATCTCTGGCGGATTGCCGGCGGGGCCGAGCTGGACGACATCGCAGCGGCCCTGGGGCTGGCGTTTCCTGAGGATGAGGAATCGGAAACCCTGGGCGGGCTGGTCTTTGCCCAGCTCTCGGTCATTCCTGAAGACGGAAGCCACCCGGAGGTGGACGTCTACGGCCTGCATATCCGGGTGGAGGAGCTGTCCGACCGGAGGGTGGAGTGGGCCCTGGTATCCAAGCTGCCCCCCGCCCCGGCGGAAGAGCCGCCTTCGCCAAAATAGCACAGCGCAAAGCTCTCCACGCGGCCGGTACGGCCGGCCGCGTGGAGAGCTTTTAGCGGCATATAAATGAAAACCCTGCGCGTACGGCCGCACTGCGGAATTTTCGGAATTTAAGGAGGCACTATGCGATTTCTGCGTCAAAGCACAACGGATATCACCGAGGGGGTCATCTGGAGACAGCTTTTAGCCCTCTTCTTCCCCCTGTGGTTCGGTACCTTTTTTCAGCAGCTTTATAACACCGTGGACTCCGTGGTGGTGGGCCGCTTTGTCGGCAAAACCGCCCTGGCCGCCGTGGGCTCCACCGGCGTGGTGGCCAATCTGACCGTCGGGATCTTCAACGGCCTGGCCAGCGGCGCGGTGGTCCTCATTGCCCAGCACTACGGCGCCCGGCGGGGGGAAGAGGTCCAGAAAAGCGTTCATACCGCCATGGCCCTGGCTTTGATTATGGGGCTGGGCTTTACTGTGCTGGGGGCGGCCGCCACCCCCTGGTCCCTGCGGGCTATGGGGACCACCCAGGAGGCCCTGCCGGGGGCGGTCCTCTATCTCCGGGTCTATTTTTTGGGCATGATTCCCAATGTGGTCTACAACGTGGGCACCGGCATTCTCCGGGCCATCGGGGATTCCCGCCGGCCTTTGTATTTTCTCATCGCCGCGTCCGTGTGCAACATCGCGCTGGACCTGGCCCTGGTCATCTGGCTGGACATGGGCGTGCTGGGGGTGGCTTTGGCAACGGTGGCCTCCCAGCTTCTCTCCGCCGTGCTGGTGGTGGTCTCCCTCATGCGCAGTCAGGGGCAGCTCTACCAGTTTTTCCCCCGGCAGCTGGCGCTGGACCCCACCTGCCTGCGCAAAACCATGCAGGTGGGCGGCCCCGCCGCCCTGCAGTCGGTCACCTACTCCGCGTCCAACATTGTCATTCAGGCGGCGGTCAACTCCTTCGGCACCGACACCGTGGCCGCCTGGACCGCTTACGGCAAGATGGACGTGCTCTTCTGGATGTCCATGAACGCCATGTCCCTCTCTCTGACCACCTTTGCCGGCCAGAACTACGGCGCTGGAAAATACGCCCGCCTGCGCCGGGGCGTGCTCGTCTCCACCGCCATGACCGCCGGGTTTACCCTGGCCCTCAGCGCATTGCTGACCCTCTTCGCCCGGCCGGTTTTGAGCGTCTTCACCCCCGACCTTCAGGTGCTGGAGATCGGCGTGGAGATGGTGCGCTTCCTGGCCCCCTGCTACATCACGTATATCCTGGTGGAGCTGCTCTCCGGCGCCATCCGCGGGGCGGGAAAATCCATGGCCACCATGCTGATCTCCGTGTTCGGCGTGTGCGTACTGCGCCTGGTGTGGCTGTTCGCCGTGGTGCCCGTCCACCACACCGTCGTCATGGTAGAAGCCAGCTACCCCATCACCTGGACCGTCACATCCGCGGCAATGCTCATCTATTACCGCTGGGGCAAGTGGCTTGAGCCGCTCGGCGAGGCGGGCAGCTGAAGGGTCTGTCCGCCATTTTGATAGCGGATTTTCAGGGTACTCCCCGTCCGCTCCAGCTCCAGCACCACCGCCTCTCCCCCCTGGGACGGAATGCCGGTGAGCACCCAGCGCCCTTCTCCCGGCGACAGGCGCACCTCCCCGTTTTCCAGCAGCTCCAGCGTCCCGCCGCTGCCGTCTTCCCAGCGCAAAACAGCTCCCCTGCCGCCGCAGGCGCCCAACAGCAGCACCACTGTCAGCGCTGCCGCCGCCAATCTTTGCAGCTTCATCCCCGGCCACCTCATGTTCTCTTTACCGCCCTCCACCCTCCGGAGGCGCGGTTTTTTTATCCATTTTAGTAAATATATTTACTAAAGTCAATAGTAAATATGTTTCTTAAACTATCATGGGAATACTAACGCTGTTTTCAGGCCCTGCGCCTGAGAAAAGAGGGATCTCCCATGGATTATGTACAGCGCATCCGCAGCCTCCGGGAGGACCGGGATTTGACCCAGGAACAGGTAGCGCAGGTGCTCCAGACCTCCCAGACTATGTACTCCCGCTATGAGCGGGGAGCCAGCGAGCTGCCCATCCGTCACCTGATCGCCCTGTGCCGGTACTATGGCGTGTCGGCGGACCATATCCTGGGGCTGGACAGGGAAAAGAAACGCACGCCGCGCTGAGCCGCCGCGAAACGCCCCGCCTGCCGGAAAGACAATCCGGCAGGCGGGGCGCTTGTTTATTTTCCGTTTGTCAGGACCGCTCCGCCGGGAACCGAAACGGGCTCTCCAGTGCTCTGCGCGTATTCCACCTGGGCGCTCCGGCGCTGCTCCTCCGCATGGGTCACCAGCCGGGCGTCGGGACCAATCACGCCGTATTTCTCCAGCACCGCCAGGGTATCCACAGCGGTGGTCTCCAGGCCGATGCGGACATACTGGTTGTCGGGATAACTCGCGCTCCGGTCTCCCGCGTCCTCCCGCTTTGGCCGCAGGAAGGTCAGCTCCAGGTCGCTGAGATAGCAGTTCTCCAGACGCTGCCTGTCCCCCAGCAGGTATCTGCGGCCCAGGCGGCCCGCCGCCAGGTCCCGGCGCACGGCCTCCAGCAGCTCCGGCAGGGCCTCGGTGGGCAGCTGCACGCCGGTGTAGTGATCCGCGTTTTGGGTCGTTCCATTTTGCTCCTGCGGGTCTTCTTCCAGCCAGACCATGCTTACTTCAGCCCGCACCAGCTGGTCGTCCTCCGCCACGCCTGCGAAATAGGCGTCCTCCACCAGGGCGGGGGTGTTGAGGATTCCGTGGAGCAGGCCGCTGGGGGACTCCAGGTCGGACAGCTCTTCCGCCGTCACCGGAACGTCATAGGCCCGGAACATCACGCTGCCGTCCTTCATCTGGTAGCTCAGACGCACTCCCAGCACGTCGGCCTGCGTGACAGAAACACCGTCCTCTTCCTCCTGGCGCCAGTAGCCTCGGTAGTCCTGCCGGTCAAATTCCTTCTTGCGGTCCACCACCGCCTGGTGGAGCTTCAGCACCTGCTCCACCTCTTCCGGCCGCTCCACAGCCCAGCCGCTGTAGCACAGGCTGTCGCTGGGATAGGAATCCACCACCAAAACCACCGATTCCACCTGATAGGGCTGGGGCACCCGCCGCTCAAAGCGGAAGAGGTCCAAATCCATGGCGGACACCGCCGCTATGATGCACACCAGCAGCACCGCGCAGCCCTTCCACCCCCGGCGGAACACCCGAAAGCTCTTTTGCAGCAGCATCTCCGCCGCAAAATACCCTACCGCGCCGCACACCAGTAGATAGCCCAGCAGATCCCAGGAGCCGCTGCCCCTGAAATTCTCATACAGAAAGGTGCCGAAGGCAATGGCGGCGCAAAAACCCACGCCGTATTTGAACACCGGCTTCATCTTGGACACCGCCACCACGTCTCCGGCGGTTTCCAGGTGGCGTTTTTCGTAAACCAATAGGGCCAGGCCCGTAAACACCACCCCAAACAGGGCGTAGAACAGGATCAGATGCAGGCCGTAAAACTGGGGCGGGTCCAGATCATACCGCACCCGCAGAGTGGTCACCAGATTGAGCGCCGGGGTGAGGGTCAGCGCCAGACGGTCAAACCGCTCCGTGCCCCAATAGCCGTAAATAAACTCCTGGGCCAGGGTCTGCAGCAGCAGGTTCAGCCCTCCGGCCAGGCCGTTGAAAATGCCGTAAAAAACCGGCAGGGCCAGGATATGCCCGGTAAACATGGCGCAGAACACCGCGAAGGAGTAGAAAAAGAAGCACATCAGGCTCTGGGCCGTCAGCCACATAAGCAGGCTCCCCAGTACCGCCGTTCCGCTCAGCAGCTCTGCCATCCACAGCAGCAGAAATACCACCCCATGGGGCAGCAGGAAAAAGCACAGTCCGGAGATGTAATTGGTCAGAAACAGCCCTCCCCGCCGCATGGGCAGGGCGTGCAGCATATCCACTGAGCGGCTGCTGTACAGGTAGGAAAACACCGCCATGGCGGCAATAATTCCAAACACCGCCGCCAGGGCAATCCCGAAAAAGCACAGGCTCTCCAGGGGCAGCGTCCTGGCCAGCCCTGCGTCCCAGCCGCTGCTGGCCTCCGCGATGAACAGATAGAGCCAAATGGCGCCGTAAGCCCCCCAAATGGGCCAGAACCGGGTCAGGTTTTTCAAAAACAGGGTCTGATTAAAGGACGATCTCACGGACTGCATAGTCCTCACCTCCCAGCTCGTAGATAAAGATCTCCTCCAGGGTCAGGGGAAGGGCCTCCATCAGAATCGGGGCATATACCGCCAGACGGTTGGTGATCTCGGTGGCGCCGCCCCGGATAATCAGGGTATGGATGCGCCCCACCTGGGAGACGTTCAGCACCTGCATATCCTCGGGAAGCTCAGGCAGCTCCCGCTGCTGGAAGACCACCTGCATCTTCACTACGTTTTCCTGCAGGTCGGACAGGCTGCGCTCCACCAGTACCCTGCCCTTTGAGAGAATGCCCACATGATCGCACACATCCTCCAGCTCCCGCAGGTTGTGGGAGGAGACCAGCACGGTGGTGCCGTATTCCGCCACATCGCTCATCAGCAGCCCCCACACCTGCCGCCGCATGACCGGGTCCAGGCCGTCTACCGGCTCGTCCAGCACCAGCACCTCCGGCCGGCAGCACAGCGCCAGCCAAAAAGCGCTCTGCTTCTGCATCCCTTTGGACAAGCGGCGGATGCTTTGGCGCTCGTCCACCGTGGAAAACACATCCTTCAGCGCCTCATAGCGTTTGACGTCGAATTTTGGGTAAAAGCCCCGGTAAAATTTCATCATATCCCGGGTGGAGTCGGACAGGAAATAATACAGCTCGTCTGGAATGCCCGCGATTTCAGCCTTCACAGCGGGGTTTTCATATACCCGCTCCCCGGCCACCATCACCTCGCCGGAGTCCGGACGGTAGACCCCTGTGATATGGCGCAGAATCGTGGACTTGCCTGCGCCGTTGGGGCCCACCAAACCGTAAATGCACCCTTTGGGGGCGGTCATGGTCAGTCCGTCCAACGCCCGGAAACCGCCGTCAAAGGTCTTGACGACATTTTTCACCTCAACCATTATGCGCCCTCCTTTCCCACCGCCTGCCGCAGGCGCAGCTCCAGTTCTTCCGCGGTCATGCCCAGAAACAGCAGCTGTGCCGCCGAGTCGTCGAACTGGCGCAGCAGGCTGCTGCGCCGGCTCCGCCCCGCTCCGGCCTGACCAGCGGCAACGGTGCTCCCGTCCGCCGCCGCGCAGAGGTATCCCTCCCGCTCCAGCTCCTCGTAGGCCCGCTGAATGGTGTTGGGACTGATCGCCAGCGTACAGGCCAGCGAGCGCACAGAGGGCAGCTGCTCCCCCTCTTGAAGGCCCCCGGTATCCACCAGGTGCCGCAGGCCGTCCTTCACTTGCTCACAGATTGGCCGGGCGTCCCGGAAATTGAGCGAAATCATAGAAAATACCTCCTTATCTGGGGACTTTATAACTTCATGTTCTCAGTATACACGTCCCCCGCCGTCAAATGTTTAAGATTTTATGATGTTTTTCTAATTTCCATCTTTTCATGGATGACAGACCGGCCCACAGGGCGTATAATGTGAAATGGTAGAACTGTAAATCACAGGAGATGACCCTATTATGGTTTTTTGGAATGAAGCTAACTGGCGCAGCTATTGTGCCTGCGTAGAGGACCTGCTCTCCTCTCAGCAGGTGCGCTCCATGCGCGCCATCTCCCACCATCCCGGCGTGTCCTGTTATGAGCATTCGGTCTTTGTGTCCTATACCGCCTTCCGGTTGGCCCGGCGGTGGGGGCTGGACTGCCGCACCGCCGCCCGGGGCGGGCTGCTTCATGACCTGTATCTCTACAATCCCCGTACTCTGCGCGCCTACCGGCAGTGCTTTGCCCATCCGGTGGCCGCCGCCCGCAACGCCGCCGCCCTGTGCGGCGGGCTCTCTTCCAAGGAGGAGAATATTATTCTCTCCCACATGTGGCCCATTGCCGTGCGCCGGCCCCACAGCGGCGAGGCCTACGTAGTCTGTCTGGCGGATAAGCTGTGCGCCATTGCCGAGGTACTGCGCATCTGGCGCCGGCTGCGGCTGCGCCAGATCGTAGCTATTACAGGATAAGGACAAGCGCCCCGCTTTTTGCCGGGCGCTTGTTGTATGCTCTGCCCAATTTTATTCGGTAGCACAGCAGCAAATTGTCTAAATCGTATAAACCGCAAAAACAAGAAGTTTTTTTTGAAATTCCCGGTGCATTTTCGTAGTTTCTTTGATATAATCAAACACAGTAACGGAATTGAGGGGATGAGTTTCTATGGCGCAGACAGGCGCAGTGGTATTTCTGCCCCATGACGAAGGCCAGATCAGCCGTATGCTTCAGGATATCCTGTTTGACCCGGCGGCCCTCTGGCTGGCCCAGGCTCTCTCGGAGCAGGGCGTGGAGCGTTTTTTCGTGGTCTGCCACGGGGCAGACCGGGTAAAAGCCCAGATGTGTTTTCCTTCCGGGACCCAGTTCGTCACGCAGGACACGGAGGACGCAGGCACCAAGCTCGCCGCTTTCCTGGCAGCATTGGAGGGTTCGGTGACGGTGGTCACCCGCCCGGTGTTTCTCCTGACGCAGGGTCAGGCGGCCCCTCCGGTCAGCGTACCGCTTCGGGAGGCCGGGGTCTTTACCCTGGAGGCCGAGGCTTTGGCCCTGGCGCTGGAGGACGGGGAACCCCTGGACGCCGCCCTGCGGGCTCGCGCATCCCAACCCCAGCAGGGGCGCGCCATTCTGCTCAGCCCCCTTCTGCGGGACCGGCAGGTGGTGGACTCCGCCGCTAAAGCCGCGGGGGTGGAGCGGACCGCCGCCAACGGCGTGCGGATTATGGACCCATCCAACACCTATGTCGGCCCCCAGGTGCAGGTAGGCGTGGGCACGCTGCTATTGCCGGGTACCATCCTGCGGGGCAAAACCGTCATCGGCATGGACTGTGAGATCGGCCCTCACACCATGATCCGGGATTGTGTCCTTAGCGACAACGTGACAGTAAACCAGTCCCAGCTCAACGAGAGCACTGTGGAGGCGGGCGCTAAGGTGGGTCCCTTTGCCTACATACGTCCCGGCTGCCACGTGGGCAGAGACGTAAAAGTGGGGGACTTTGTGGAGCTGAAAAATTCCACCATCGGCGAGGGCACCAAAATCTCCCACCTGACCTATGTGGGGGACTCCGACGTAGGGCGGAAGGTTAACTTCGGCTGCGGCACTGTAACAGTGAACTACGACGGCGCCGCTAAGTTCCGCACGACAATCGGGGACAACGCCTTTATCGGCTGCAACACCAATTTGGTCGCCCCGGTGAAGGTAGGCGACGGGGCTTATACCGCCGCTGGCAGCACCATTACCGACGAGGTCCCCGCCGACTCCCTGGCCATTGCGCGCAGCATTCAGGTCAATAAGAAGCAGTGGGCCGCCAAGCGGCGCAAGAGCAAGCGCCTGAAGTGAGGAAGCCGCCCCGCGCCGCGGGGAAACTATAAAGGAGAGGATGTCAAAACTATGATCGCACACGGCAAGGATATCAAGATCTTTTCCGGCAATTCCAACCGCCCCTTAGCAGAGGCCATCTGTAAGGAATTGGGCACTGATCTGGGCAACGCGGAGGTGGGCGCTTTTTCCGACGGCGAAAACTTTGTCTCTATTTATGAGACAGTCCGCGGCTCCGACGTGTTCGTCGTCCAGTCCACCTGCGCCCCGGTCAATGACAATCTGATGGAAATGCTCATCATCATCGACGCGCTTAAGCGGGCCTCCGCCGGACGGATTACCGCCGTAGTGCCCTATTTTGGCTATGCCCGGCAGGACCGAAAGGCCAAACCCCGGGATCCCATCTCCGCCAAGCTGGTCGCCAACCTGATTACCCGCGCCGGCGCCGACCGGGTGCTCACCATGGACCTGCACGCCTCTCAGATCCAGGGCTTTTTCGATATCCCCGTGGACAATCTCCTGGGCAACCCCATTTTTACCCAGTATTTCCATGACCGTTTTGCCGGCCAGGACGACGTGATGGTGGTCTCTCCCGACGTAGGCAGCGTGGCCCGGGCCCGGGCTTTCGCCCAGAAGCTGGGCATGTCCCTGGCTATCGTGGACAAACGCCGCCAGAAGGCCAATTCCTCCGAGGTCATGAACATCATCGGCGACGTGCGGGGCAAGCAGGTCATCCTCTTTGACGACATGGTGGATACCGGCGGCTCTCTGTGCGGAGCGGCCCAGGCCCTGGTGGAATTAGGCGGCGCCACAAAGGTCTACGCCTGCGCCAGCCATGGCGTTCTCTCCGGTCCCGCCGTGGATCGCATTGAAAAAAGCGTGATTGAAGAAGTCATTTTCCTCAACACCGTCCCGCCCCGCCCGGAGGTCCGCTGCTCCAAGCTCAAGTACCTTTCTGTGGCGCACATGTTCGCGGAGGCCATTGAGCGCATCTATGAGGAGGTTTCGGTCTCCAAGCTGTTCGTATAATCCAAACCAGGCGCATAAAATAGTCCTAAGGGGGCGGAGCGGTGCTCCGCCCCCTCACATTGGGGGAATCGGCGTGTTTTTCACCAGAGCGCATGACTCCGGGGTTCAATGGCTCATTGTGGGCCTGGGCAATCCCGGCGAACAATATGAGAACACCCGGCACAACGCCGGCTTTCTGACCGTTGACGAACTGGCAGAGCGCGCCCGGATTCCGGTGCAGCGGCTCAAATACCGGGCCCTAACAAACGTCATGGAGCTGGGGGGCGTAAAGGCGCTGCTGATGAAGCCTGTCACCTACATGAACCTGTCCGGCGAATCGGTGGGAGAGGCGCGGCGGTTTTATCGGCTCCCTCCGGAACGGGTGCTCGTAATCTCCGACGACGTATCCCTTCCCCTGGGAAAGCTTCGCATCCGCAAGAGCGGCTCTGCCGGGGGGCACAACGGTCTGAAAAATATTATTCAGCACCTGGGAACCGACGCTTTTCCCCGTCTGAAGATCGGCGTGGGCGGAAAGCCGCACCCAGACTATGATATGGCCGACTGGGTTTTGTCCAAATTCACCGGGGAAGACCAAAAAATTATGAACGAGACGGTCAAGCGGGCCGCCGATGGGGTGGAATGCTGCCTGCGGGAGGGATTGGACCGGGCCATGAGCCGCTTTAACTAAATGGCCTGCTCCTGTAGAACGGAGAAAAAAGCGTCCGCCGCCTTGACATCTTTTTGGTTCTGACATACAATGGAACCCGCTTAAGGAACCGTCTGATTTCTTTGATAAACGTGCTTTATGGTGGTTTTGTGCCGTAAAAAGGCGCAATGCCGCATAAAAGCTCTGCCTATTCAGAAAAGCGCCCCGCCTTTCCGGCGCAAAAGAGCCGCAGGCCCCCTTTCGTCAGAGGTTCCCCCATGATATCAACGCGCCCTTTTCCCGGCTCTTCTGGGGCGCAAAGGAGCGTGCGCCTTGATCGAACTGAGACAGCTTTCCAAAACTTTCCCAACCTCCGAGGGCAGTTTTGACGCTTTGAAAGACGTAAATTTGACTATCTCTGACGGAGATATTTTCGGCGTGGTGGGTATGAGCGGCGCGGGCAAATCCACCTTGGTTCGCTGCATCAACCTGCTGGAGCGCCCAAGCAGCGGGCAGGTCCTCATTGACGGACAGGACATGACCGCCCTTGCGCCCAAACAGCTGCGGCAGATGCGTCGGTCCATCGGCATGATTTTTCAGCAGTTCAACCTGCTGATGCAGCGCACCTGCCTGAAAAATATCTGTTTTCCCATGGAGATTGCCGGGATGGACGCCGCTCAGGCCAGGCAGAAGGGCATGCAGCTGCTGGAGATTGTGGGCCTGCCCGACAAAGCCGGCGCATATCCGGTCCAGCTCTCCGGCGGACAAAAGCAGCGCATTGCCATTGCCCGGGCCCTGGCCAGCGATCCCAAGGTCCTTTTGTGTGACGAGGCCACCTCTGCTCTGGATCCCACCACCACTCGCTCCATCCTGCGGCTGATTCAGGACATCAACCGGCGCATGGGCATCACCGTTGTGATTATCACCCATGAGATGGCGGTGGTGGAGGAGATCTGCTCCCATGTGGCCATTCTGGACCATGGCCGCGTGATGGAAACCGGCACGGTGGAGGAGGTCTTCCAAAATCCCCAGACCGAGGCCGGCCGGCGGCTGGTCTACCCCGACGGCGTGCGCCTGGATCAGCTGAGCGCCGCCAACGTGGTGCGCATCGCTTTCAACGGCGGCTCCTCTTATGAACCGCTGATCGCCTCGCTGGCCATCGACTGCGGCGTTAAGGTCAATATATTGGGGGCCGATACCCGCAATGTCAACGGTCAGGCTTTCGGCACTATGCTGCTGGGTCTGCCTCAGGATGGGACGGAGGCCGCTAAAGCCCTGGCTTACCTGCGCGCTCAGCCAGACGTGACCGTAGAGGAGGTGCCCGATTACCATGGATAAAGTGTTGGAACAGATTACTGATGTTCTGACCAATCCCAGAATGCACGCAGAATTTCTGGACGGCATCTGGGAGACGGTCTATGCCACTGTGGCGGCCACCGCCGCGGCCTGTCTGCTGGGCCTGCTGCTGGGCATTCTGCTGGTGGTGGGGGAGAAGGACGGCGTGCGCCCCCTCCCCGCCCCTGTGATGAAGGTTTTGAATTTTGTCATCAACGTCCTGCGCTCGGTGCCCTTTTTGATCCTGATGCTGATGGTTCTGCCTCTGAGCAAGGTTTTGGTGGGCACGCGAGTGGGCACTATCGCCTCCATCCCGCCCTTGATTATCGCCGCGGCCCCCTTTGTCGCCCGTCTGGTAGAGAGCACCCTGAGAGAGGTGGACAAGGGTGTGCTGGAGGCGGCCCAGGCCATGGGCTGCTCCCCCTTTCAGATCGTATGGAAGGTAATTCTGCCGGAAAGCCTGCCCGCGCTCATTGCCGCGGCAACCACCTCCTTTATTACAATCCTCAGCTACGGCGCCATGGCCGGCGCTATCGGCGGAGGCGGTCTGGGCAAAATTGCCATCAACTATGGCTATAATAAATACAACTACGGGGTCATGCTGGTCTCGGTGGTGCTCATTGTTATTTTGGTGCAGCTCATCCAGTCCATCGGAACCCATTTGGCCCTCCGGCTGGACCGGCGGGTGCGTCTTGCAGAGAAAAAGGGCCGGCTGCGGGAAATCCAGAAAAAGGAGCGTACAGCCCGCCGTCGCCCCGGCATATAGGCGTTTCTCGAAAAAGCCCTTCTGTTTTATTGGAACTTTTGTTGAAATTAACCAGTTGACAGGAGGGCTTTATCGAGTTAAACTATTCACAACCTCGGAACAATGGAATATCGCCGTCAAAGGCAATGAAAAGAAGAGTACCCATGGAGATAGGTTACAGAGAGCCCGGATTGGTGGGAACGGGCGCCAAAGGCTATGGAGAAGATGGTCTTGGAGCCGCGCACCGAGTGCAGAAAAGCTGCATCAGGCTGCGACGGGCGCGCCCGTCATAGCGCAGGCGTATCGGGCAACCTGTACGTATAAAGGCTCAAAATCGTGAGATTTGGGTAAAGCAAGGTGGTACCACGAAGCGAAATGCTCTCGTCCTTGATGCTCGGCATCAGGGGCGTTTTTTCGTGCTTAAAGCCCGACCCCTCCGGCGGTACGCCCGATGTTTTCGCGGCAATTTAACAAGGAAAAGGAGAAATACACTATGAAAAAGCTCGTCTCGCTGTTATTGACCGGCATCTTGGCCCTGGGCCTGCTGGCCGGCTGCGGCGCCAGCGGCAATGGCAAGGATTTGGCGGGAACTACTCTGAAAATCGGCGCTTCCCCCGCCCCTCACGCGGAAATCCTGGGCGTAGTGCGCAACTTACTGGAGGAGCAGGGCATTACTCTGGAGATTGTAGAGTTCACCGATTACATCCAGCCTAACGAGGCTGTGGAGTCCGGCGACATTGACGCCAACTACTTTCAGCACATCACTTATATGAACGATTTCAACGCCGAGCAGGGCACCCATCTATCCAGCGTGGCTGAAATTCATTACGAGCCTTTTGGCATCTACGCCGGTAAAACCGCCAGCCTGGACGCGCTGCCGGACGGAGCGCAGATCGGCGTACCCAATGACCCCACCAACGGCGGACGGGCGTTGCTGCTGCTTCAGGAGCAGGGCCTGATCACCCTGCCGGATAACGCGGGCCTGAAACCCACTGTGCTGGATATCACCGGCAACCCCCACAACTTTGAGTTCGTAGAGATGGAGGCCGCTCAGCTGCCCCGCTCCCTGGACAGCCTGGATATCGCTGTTATTAACGGCAACTATGCCATCCAGGCGGAGCTGGATGTAAACGACGCGCTGGCCATCGAGTCCGCTGAGGGCACCGCAGGCACCGCCTATGTGAATGTGCTCACCGTTAAGGAGGGCCGTGAGGATGACCCCGCCATTCAGGCCCTGGTCCAGGCGCTTCAGAGCCAGGAGGTTAAGGACTACATCGCCGAAAACTACGGCGGCGCCGTCGTCGCTGTGTTCTAACGCACTCTTCCGGTCACAGAAAAACTCGGGAAAGCGTTTTTCCGCTTTCCCGAGTTTTCTTCTTATAATATGCCGCGGCAGGGGGTAGTTTTCGCTAACAGGGAACACCTCCGGGGCCTCTTCACCTCTGTACTCCGACACCGCCCCCAGGGCACTTTTCATAATACCGGCGCACCAGCTCCGCCAGGGTCAAGCGGTCCACCACTCCGGCTACCGCCGCCTGAATCTGCTGCCACACCTCCAGCGTAACACACTGTTCCGCTCGGCTGCAGCGGCTGCTGCCGTCAGCACAGCCCACCGGAACCAGACTGCCCTCCAGCACCCGCAGGATCTCCCCCACGGAATACTCCTCCGGCGGCCGCGTCAGCAGATATCCGCCCCCCGCTCCCCGCACGGAGCGCACAAGTCCTGCCCGGGAAAGGCGGGTGACAATCTGTTCCAAATATTTATCGGATATCTCCTGTCTCTGGGCAATGTCCCTTAAAGAGACGGCATTCCCCCGGCTGTTCAGCGCCAGGTCCAGCATCAGGCGCAGGGCATAGCGCCCCCTGGTGGAAATTTTCATTCCGCTCCCCGCTATTTTCCGGTCACCCAGCCGTAGATTTCCTCATATTCGCCCGCGGAACGCTTCCACGAGAAGTCGGCGGACATAGCGTTTTTCATCAGGCCCTGCCACGCCTTTTTGTCCCCCCGGTAGAGGTCCACGGCTTCCCGCAGCACCCACACCATATCGTGGGCGTTGATATCGTGGAACGTAAACCCGGTGCCGTCTTTGTTGAACTCGCTGTAAGGGAATACAGAATCCTTCAGTCCGCCGGTCTCCCGCACGACGGGAATCGTGCCATAGCGCATGGCGATCATCTGAGACAGCCCGCAGGGCTCCGCCACAGAGGGCATCAGGAAAATGTCCGCGCCGCCGTAGATAGCGGTGGACATGCCGGCGGAATACATCATATGGGCGGCAAAACGGCCGGGATACTGCCCCTGGGCGGAGCGGAAGGATTCCTCATATGTCCAATCGCCAGTGCCCAGTACCACCATCTGCACATCCATACCCATAATATCATGGATAGTGGCGTTGACCAAGTCAAAGCCCTTGTGGCTCACCAGCCGGGAAACGCAGCCGATAATCGGTATGTCCGGATTCTCCACCAGGCCGGCGGCCTGCTGGAGGGCCGCCTTGCAGGCCGCCTTACCCTGGAGCTTCTTCAGCGAGAAGTTCTTGGCCAATCCCTTATCGCTACTGGGATCGTATACATCGGTATCAATGCCGTTGAGGATACCCCGCAGCTTGTGACGGTTATCAGCCACGACTCCCTCAAGCCCATGGGCGTAAAAGCCGAATTGCAGCTCCTCCGCATAGGTGGGGGACACGGTGGTCACGTAATCCGCGGCATAGATAGCCCCCTTCATCAGGTTGACATCCCCGTGATAGGCCAGCATATGCTCGTTAAAATATCCAGCGTTCAGGCCCAGCAGATCCTGGAGTACCTGGCTGCCGTAGCGGCCCTGGTACTCAATATTATGGATCGTGTAGACGCTCTTGGCGTTATAGAGCTGGGGAATCCGGTGGCGCTCCTCCAGCAGGTAGATGGGTACCAGCGCCGTCTGCCAGTCGTTGCAGTGAATCACGTCGGGATACCAGTCCAGCTGCCCCATACTCTCCACCACAGCCCGGGAAAAATAGGCAAACCGCTCCCCATCGTCGTAGTGCCCATAGAGGCTGGCCCGTTTAAAGTAGTACTCATTATCCACAAACCAATAGGTCACGCCATCCTGTTTCAGTTCAAAAATACCGCAGTAGGGGCTGCGCCACCCCAGCGTCACATGATAGCAGCGCAAAAATTCCATCTTACTGCGCCAGTCACCCCCAATTCCCTCGTACAAAGGGAGGATCACACGCACATCATGCCCTCTGGCGGCCAAGGCCTTGGGCAGCGCGCCCGCCACATCGGCCAGGCCGCCGGTCTTAATGAAGGGAGCACATTCAGAAGTGGCAAATAAGATATTCATGACTTACTCCTTATTCGTTTTACCCCGCATAAGGGCATGTTCCAGCTCGTCTGCTGAAAAACGCCGGTATCCGGGCGTCAGACCGTCTCATTTTTAGAAATCGCCAGAGGATAGGTGCTGTGGCCCATGAGCATCCGGCCTGGATTCACCTGCACGTTTTTATCTGCGATGGCATATTTCAGCACCGCGCCGGCGTGGATGGTAGTCCCCTGCATCAGCACGCAGTTGGACACCCGCGCCCCTTTTTCCACACGCACGCCGCGGGAGAGAATGGAATTTTCCACCTCACCCTCTATGATGCAGCCGTCCGCAATCAGGGAATTTACCGCCTTGGCCCCGGGGCCGTAATAAGTGGACGGGTTGGACTGGTCCTTTGTGCGGATGGGCCGGTCCGGCACAAACAGCTGCGCCCGAACGGCGGGATCCAGCAGCTCCATGCTGCGGGCGTAGTAGCCGGACACAGACTGGAGCCGGGCAGCATAGCCTTCAAACTCATAGGTACGGATATTCAGCTTTCCGCTCATCGCCTGGAGCACACCGGCGGTAAAGGAGGGGATGTTGTGGGCGTCGCAGTGATCCACCAGGGAGAGCAGCAATTCTTTGGACAGAATATAGACCTCCAGTGAGGCCAGGCCCTCAGGGGAAGCCGTATGGGCAGACACGTCGGTAATGCGGCCGTCCGGGTCTGCGGTGAAGTAGTCGCCGCTCCTAGCGTCGCCCAGGTCGTGACGGGTACACACGGCGGTAATGTCTGCGCCCGAGTCGATATGCTGGCAGTAGATGTCCGCCAGAGGCAGGTTCACCGCCAGATCGCCGCCGGCCAGGACCACATGATCCTGACGGATGTTCGCTAAATAGGAGCGCACACCCGCCAGGGCGTCCATCCGGCCCCTGTAAATGCCACCCGGCCGCTCCTCAGCATAGCCAAAGGGGGGCAGAATGCGCAGTCCGCCATGCTTGCGGGATAAATCCCAATCTTTTCCAGATCCCAGGTGGTCCAGCAGGGATTGGTAGTTGGCGTGCACGATCATGCCAATGTCGGAGATGCCTGCGTTGACCATGCTGGAGAGCATAAAGTCAATCACCCGGTAGCGCCCGCCGTAGGGAAGCGAGCAGGTGTTGCGATGGATGGTCAGCTCCCGCAGGTCCGGGTTGGAAAGGTATGAAAAGATGATGCCATGCAGCTTCTTCATCATTTCACAGCACCCCCTTTCACGTTTCTGGTTATCATAGCTTTAGGGGCGACGACAGCTCCGGCGCCCACCTTCAGGTTCTGGGCCACCACGGCGATGCCCAGCTCGCCGCCCGCCTCAGGTACGGCGCCTACGCGGGTGCCTTCGCCAATCACGGTGTTTTCCGCGATGATGGCGTATTCCACCACCGCCCCGGACTTCACCACCGTGCCGGGCATTAGAATGGAATTGCGCACCACGGCGCCCTCCTCTACAATTACGGAGTGGAAGAGCACAGAGTTCTCCACCGTGCCGTACACCTCGCAGCCGCCGGTGAGCATGGCGTGATCCACATTAGCGGCGGGGCCGGTAAAATGGGGCGGGCGGATGGGGGAACGGGCGTAGATGGGCCAATCCGGGTCATAGAGATCAATGCCGTTGTCCGTGGAGAGCATATCCATATTCGCCTCCCATAGGGAGTCGATGGTGCCCACATCCTTCCAATAGCCCCGGAAGCGGTAGACCGTCATTTTTTCCTGGGCGCCCAGCATAGCGGGAATGATATTCTTGCCAAAGTCGTTGCTGCTCTTTTCGTCAGCCTCGTCGGCAATCAGATAATCCCGCAGCTTACTCCAGGTGAAGATGTAGATTCCCATGGAGGCAAGATTGCTCTTGGGTTTTTTGGGCTTCTCTTCAAACTCGTAAATATCGTCGTTCTCATCCACGTTCATGATGCCAAAGCGCGGGGCCTCCTCCATGGGGACCTCCAGCACGGCGATGGTGCAGGCGGCCTGGGCCTCCTTATGGCGGCGCAGCAGGTCGGCGTAGTCCATCTTATACACGTGGTCGCCGGATAGGATCAGTACATACTCCGGATCATACGCCTCAATAAAGCTCAGGTTCTGGTAGATGGCGTTGGCTGTGCCCTTGTACCAGGTGCCCTTCTCGCCCTCCCGCATATAGGGGGGAAGGATATGCACGCCGCCGTCGGAGCGGTCCAAATCCCAGGGCTGTCCGTTGCCGATATAGCTGTTGAGCTCCAACGGACGGTACTGCGTCAGCACGCCTACTGTGTCAATGCCGGAGTTGATGCAGTTGGACAGGGGGAAGTCAATAATGCGGTATTTCCCTCCAAAGGGAACGGCTGGCTTTGCCACGTGGCTGGTAAGGGCGTGCAGACGGCTGCCCTGTCCGCCCGCCAGCAGCATGGCGACACATTCTTTTTTCATTCTACTTTCACCTCGGATTTGAAGTGGGGATGCCCTTTATGCGAACCGCTACTGCGCGGTTTTAGGGGACTTCTTCGTCCGTTTGGCAGGCGCCTTCTTCACCGGCGGCTTCTTTCCCGCGGCCTGTTCGGCGTCTTCTGCTGCCTTCACCTTTGGAGCGGCCTTCTTAGCGCTTTTGGACGCCGCCGCAGGCTTCGCGGCAGTTCCATTTTCCGCCTTTTTCCGTCTGGGCGGGAACTTGCGGGTGCATTTATAGATGGCGGCGCTCATAGGCGGTAGAGACAGGGTAATAGACTGCTCCCGTCCATGGCAGGGATTGTACTGGCTGCGCACCGGCTCCCGGTCTCCCCGGCCCTGACCGCCGTATTCGGCGCTGTCGGTGCTGAACACACAGGTATATATCCCTGCCGCAGGCACGCCGATGGTGTACCCCGTCCGGTCCACCGGGGAGAAATTGCACACGGTGATAAACTGGCCGCCCTTGGAATCCTTACGGATAAAGGCGATGGTATTGGCTTGCGCGTCGTCGGCCTCAATCCACTCAAAGCCCTCCCAGGAGAAGTCGATCTCCCACAGCGGCTTATGCTGAAGGTAGAACTGGTTGATATCCTTAAAGAAGGCATGCAGCTGCCGGTAGGGCAGCGTCCACTCCTGCTGCTCATCCAGCAGGTGCCAATCCAGGGAGTGCTCATAATGCCATTCGTTCCATTGACCGATCTCGGTACCCATCATCAGCAGCTTTTTGCCCGGATGGGTCATCATATAGGCGTAAAAGGCCCGTATGCCGGCGAACTTTTCTTCGTTGGTGCCGGGCAGCTTCTCAAATAGCGAGCCCTTCATATGCACAACCTCGTCATGGGACAGGGGGAGCACAAAGTTCTCCGAGAACGCATAAAACAGGGAGAAGGTAATATCTCTATGGTTAAACTGCCGGAAATAGGGATCCAGCTTGATATAGTGGAGAATGTCGTTCATCCAGCCCATGTTCCACTTCAGGTTGAAGCCCAGTCCGCCCTGATCCACCGGGTGGGACACCCCTGCCCAGGCGGTAGACTCCTCCGCCACCATCAGCGCGTCCGGATGGGCCAGGAAAATATGCCCGTTGAGCTTCTGGAGGAAATCCACAGCCTCCAGATTTTCGTGTCCGCCGTGGATGTTGGGCATCCACGCTCCATCCTGCCGGCCGTAATCCAGATAGAGCATAGAGGCCACCGCGTCCACCCGCAGTCCGTCAATATGGTACTGCTCCAGCCAGAACAGCGCGGAGGAGAACAGGAAGGAGCGCACCTCGTTGCGGCCGTAGTCAAACACGCGGGTGCCCCAGTCGGCGTGCTCTCCCTTGCGGGGATCTGCGTATTCATAGCAGGGCTCTCCGTCGAACTCATACAGGCCAAAGGCATCCTTGGGGAAGTGGGCCGGGACCCAGTCCAAGATGACGCCGATACCCGCCTGGTGGAGCTGATCAATCAGCCACATCAGGTCATGCGGCGTGCCAAAGCGGCTGGTGGCGGCAAAGTAGCCGGTGCATTGATATCCCCACGAGGCATCCAGCGGATGCTCCGTAACCGGCATGAGCTCCACATGGGTAAAGCCCATCTCCTTCACATAGGGCACCAGCCAATTCGCCAATTCCCGGTAGGAGAGCATCCGGTCCCCTTCTCCTCTGCGCCAGGAACCCAGGTGGACCTCATAGATGTTCAAAGGGGCGTGATAAACCGGGTGGGTTTTCCGGTGCTCAAGCCAGCCGGCATCCCCCCACTCATAGCCGGACAGGTCATACAGCTTAGAGGCGTTGCCGGGCCTGGTCTCTGTATGAAAAGCATAGGGGTCGGATTTCGCCAAAATGCGTCCGTCCCTGGCCTCAATGGCGTATTTGTAGGTGTCATAGCGCTGCAGCCCCGGCAGGAATCCCTCCCACACGCCGCCGCCAATGGGGGAAAGCGGATGGGAGGAATCGTTCCAGCCATTGAAGTCCCCCATGACCGCTACGCCTTTGGCGTGAGGAGCCCACACCCGAAAGCGATAACCCTCCTGTCCATCCTTCTGTTCCGGGTGGGCGCCCAGATACTCCTGCACCCGGACGGCCTGTCCGTTCAAAAATGCTTCCAGCTCAGTCGGCAGGGACTGCTCAGCCAACATCTTTGCCATAGGTATCCACTCCTTGTCGGCAAATATCCGGGAAATGGTTGGAATTTTCTGGATATTTGTTGTCATTGGTAATAAAATAGCCCCAAAATGCCCGGAAGCTATTTGTATAAATTATACAACCTTGTTTCCCTATAGTCAAGATGTCGCAGGCAAAGAAGCCATAAATTTCCCAAATAAATGGATTTCACCGGCACTTGGAACTGCGCTCTGAAGCAGCAGGGCGTCTTTATCCTAATTCCGAACATTTGCGTACTTTACAAGCGTGGAGACTTTAGCTATAATAAAAGAAATGTTTTTATGGAAATGAGCGTGTAAACGATGCTGCAATTTGACGAATATAAGGTACGGCTGCACAATCTCCGGCCGGAGCTGGACGAGTTGGACCAGGCGCTGGGTCTGGCCGCCGCGGAGCGGGAGGCGGAGATGCTGGAGTCCGAGAGCGCCTCCGACGGCTTCTGGGATAATTTAGAGAAGGCCCAAAAGGTTCAGCAGCGGGTAAAGCAGCTGCGGGATAAGATCGAGGGCCAGCGCAGGCGGCGCGCCCAGTGGGAGGACCTGATGACCCTGTGCGAGCTGGGCAACGAGGCAGAGGACGAAAGTCTGATCCCCGAGGTGGAGCAGGGCTACGCCCAGCTGGAAAGCGCGGTGGAGGAGGCCAAGCTGTCCACACTGCTCACCGGAGAATACGACGGCTCCAACGCCATTCTCACCTTTCACGCCGGGGCCGGCGGTACCGAGGCGCAGGACTGGGCCCAGATGCTCTTTCGCATGTACAACCGCTGGGCGGAGCGCCACGGCTACGCCTGCAAGACCCTGGACTATCTGGACGGAGACGAGGCGGGCATTAAAAGCGCCACCATCCTGATCGAGGGTGAAAACGCCTACGGGCACCTGCGCAGCGAGCACGGCGTCCACCGGCTGGTGCGGGTCTCCCCCTTTGACGCCAACGCCAGAAGGCAGACCTCTTTCGCCGCATTGGAGGTCATGCCGGAGATTCCGGACGATGTAGAGGTAGACATCCGCCCTGAGGATATTGAGATGCAGGTGTTCCGCTCCTCCGGCGCAGGCGGACAGCACATCAATAAGACCTCTTCCGCCGTGCGGCTCATCCATAAGCCCACGGGCATCGTCGTCTCCTGTCAGACCGAGCGCAGCCAGTTTCAAAACCGGGACACCTGTATGAAAATGCTCCGTTCCAAGCTGGTGGAACTGCAAATGCAGGCCCATGCGGAGAAGATCTCCGATATTAAGGGAGTCCAGCTCAAGATTGAATGGGGCAGCCAAATCCGCTCCTATGTATTCATGCCCTACCAGATGGTGAAAGATACCCGCACCGGCCATGAAACCAGCAACGTCAACGGCGTTATGGACGGAGACCTGGACGGCTTCATCAACGCCTATCTGAAAGCCGAAGCCACCGGAAACTGGGCCGAAAAATAGCAAAAAGGCGTATCCCTTTGGGCTGGGCCCAAAGGGATACGCCTTTTTATTCTGCCGCCTTGTACAGGCCAAGCACGGCGCGGCCGTCCCGAGGGCTATCCCGGACGAAAGCCGGAAAGCGCGCAGGCAAGACGCGTCCCGCCTCAGTGGTTGAGCATGCGCACCCGCAGCACCCCGTCCAGGGCGCGGATCTCGTCGGCCACGCCGTCGCTGATCCGGCTGCCCAGGTCTACCACCGTATAGGCGTAATCCTTTTTGGACTTGTTGGTCATGTTCTCCACGTTCACGTTGTCCTTAGAGAGCACCCCGGTGATGCTGGCCAGCAGGCCGGGCTGGTTGCGGTGGATCACGCACAGGCGGGTAACTCCGCTCCAGGCCTGTACCAGCGTGGGCAGGTTCACCGAATTTTTAATATTGCCGTTCTCCAAATAGTCCCGCAGCTCCTGGGCCGCCATGACGGCGCAGTTCTCCTCGCTCTCCGGAGTGGAGGCTCCCAGGTGGGGGATGGCCACCACGTTCTTCCCCTGGAGGATCTTGTTGTTGGGGAAATCGGTGACATAGGCGGCCACCTTGCCGGACTCCAGGGCCTCCAGCATGTCGTCGTCGTTGACCAGTCCGCCCCGGGCCAGGTTGATAATGCGCACGCCGCCCTTCATCATATGGATGGCTCCGGTGTTAATCATCCCGCGGGTCTCCGCAGTCTGGGGCACGTGGATAGTAATATAGTCGCAGTTTTTATAGATGGTCTCCAGATCCATGGCCCGGTGGACCAGCCGGGACAGGGACAGCGCCGCGTCCACTGACAGGAAAGGGTCGTATCCAAAGACGGTCATGCCCAGCTTGGTCGCGATGTTGGCCACCTGCACGCCGATGGCCCCCAGACCGATGACGCCCAGCATCTTGCCGGCAAGTTCCGGCCCTACAAACTGGCTTTTTCCCTTCTCCACCACTTTTTCCACATCTAATCCGGCCCCGGCCTGCTCCCGCAGCCAATTGCTCCCGGCGGTAATCTTTCGGGAGGACAGCAGCAGCGCGCACACCGCGAGCTCCTTCACCGCGTTGGCGTTGGCGCCCGGCGTGTTGAATACCACGATGCCCGCTTCCGAGCAGCGGTCGATGGGGATATTGTTGGTACCGGCTCCCGCCCGAGCGATGCAGCGCAGGGACTGGGGAAATTGATACTCGTGCATGTCGGCGGAGCGGACCAGCACGCCGTCCTCCTGCTCCACGTCGCTGTTGACCGTAAAACGGGTCTGGTCCAGCACCGACAGCCCGGCAGGAGAGATCTTATTCAGGGTTTTGATACGGAACATCTTCGTTCCTCCTCGTATACTTAATTTGCCTCAGAGCCTGTTTCAATTCCGGATACGCGCGGCCTGTACTGGGCGCCGACAGAATTCCGCCAGGCAGGCTGCGCGCAGAGCGTTTTTCAACAGGCCTCTACGGTCCTAACAGCAGTCCCATGTGTAGGCCACCCTGGAAAAATCCCGTTTTTCCAGGGCCTCCCGGCTGATAAAAAAATTGGCTACGCCGCAGTCCCCCCAGAGCACCAGATCGCCGCCCTTGCCCGTGTCCCGCATTTCGCTGTCCAGTTGGAAAAGCAGGGTATCCAACTCCTCATAACGCCCAGGCCGGGGGTCTGACTGGGTAAAGTAGGGATAACCGCCCAGCTGGTGGTAAGGGGCCTCCCACCCGGGCTGACCGGTGGCGCTGTAGTCCCGGAGGCGGTCGGCCACCAAACTGTGCAGCTTCCACTGGTACTCCAGCCTAAGGTCCGGCCGCGCCCGGTTCCACCTTTCCACAAAAAGGCGGTCAAAGCGGGGGTCCAGCTCGTTCATCCCCTGCTCCGCCGGGGCGCTGAGCCTGATCCGGCAGGTCTTGAAAACCGGAAGCCAATCGTCGTCATACCGGCTCTCCGGCCGGGGCGGACATTTGGCGCGCACCTCCTCCGCCGTGACGGATGGGTCCGCCGTTTCGTGGTAGAGCACCCGAAACCCGCCGGGGTCCGTGAGATCGTCAAAGTTCACGCCATAAGCGTCGCCCCAGGCAATCCAGAACTGCAACAGCCCTGTGTGGGGAAAGCCGTCCAATCCGCCCAATCCGGCGCAGTCCACCTGGGCCAGCAGGGACAGCCCATTGCCCCCGCTATCCAGCGGCCAGGCCATATCAGGGGGCAGATAGGGCGTCCCGCCCGCCTTGCTGTCCAGCAGTCCTGGCTCGCCCGGCTCCAGAGTAAAGCGCACGCAGGGCCGGCGGTGTTCCGCCTGGATCTCCGCTGTAATCTGGCGGGCCAGGTCATAGACCTCCTTGGCAATCTGGCGGGCCCGCTCGTTGCTCTCCAGCTGCTTATCCCGCTTCATCATCCATTCTTTTTGTCAAAGGCTTTGATAAAGTCGCACAGCTTCTCCACGCCCTCCATAGGCATGGCGTTGTATATGGACGCCCGCATTCCGCCCACGCTCCGGTGGCCCTTCAGGTTGGTGAAGCCCGCCTCCACGCTCTCCTTGACAAACTTGGCGTCCAGCTCGTCGCTGCCGGTGCGGAAGACCACGTTCATATCAGAGCGGGAAGTCCTCTCCACCCCGCAGGTAAACAGCCGGGAGGCGTCCACCGTATCGTAGAGCATCTGGGCCTTGCTGTGCTTGATCGCCTCCATGCCGGGAACGCCGCCCTGCTCCTCCAGCCAGTCCAGCACCAGCCCCAGCATATAAATACACCAGCAGGGGGGCGTGTTGTACATAGAGTCCTTGTCAATCATCGTCTTATAATTCATCATCAGAGGAGTGTAGGGCAGCTCATGGCCCGCCAGGGACTCCTTGATAATCACCACGGTCAGCCCCGCAGGAGCCATATTCTTCTGGGCCCCTGCAAAAATGACGCCGTATTTGCTCACGTCCACCGGGCGGGAGAGAATGTCGGAGGACATATCGCACACAATGGGCACGTCCCCGGTGTCGGGCACATACTGCCACTCGGTGCCGTAGATGGTGTTATTGGCGCAGTAATAGAAATAGCTGGCCTGGGAGTCCAGCTTCAGCTGATCCTGCCGGGGAATGTAGGTGTGATTTTTATCCTCAGAAGAAGCGGCCAAACTGATTTGACCATACTTCTTGGCCTCTTTATACGCGATGTTAGAGAAGTTGCCGGTGACGGCGTAATCAGCTCTGCCGGTCTTCCCGATCAGGTTCAGCGGGGCCATGGAGAACTGTCCGGACGCGCCCCCCTGAAGGAAAAGGACCTTATATCCCTCCGGCACGTTCAGCAGGGAGCGGAACTTCGCCTGGGTATCGTCAAAAATTTTCTGAAACGCCTTGGACCGGTGGCTCATCTCCATGACGGACATGCCGGACCCCTGATAGTTGGTGATCTCGCTGCCGGCGCGCTTAAGCGCCTCCAGCGGCAGCATGGATGGGCCTGCGGAAAAATTATACACGCGTTCGCTTGCCATGATAGACGGCCTCCTTATCATTGTTCGCCTTGATTGCTTTACCTTGTTAAAGTCACATTATATCCGATAGGACGCCCGCCTGTCAATGCCGGGATTGCCTAAAACCTTCCCCTTCCAGAAAAAAACTTTGTGAATATTTGAAAACCCTTTGCACTGCCGGCCGCTTTGTGGTATGATGGGCTAAACTGCTGATTTCAGTTTGGAAAAGGAGGGGCACGCCTATGACGCTTTCCGACATCAGGCAGGCGCTGGACGCCACAGTGCTGTGGGGCGGAGACCGGCTGGAGCGGGAGGTGCACACCGCCTGCGGCAGCGATTTTATGAGCGACGTGCTGGCCTATGTAAAAGAGCCGGCCCTGCTGCTCACCGGACTGGTAAATCCCCAGGTCGTGCGCACCGCCGACATGGTAGAAATGCCCTGCATCATCTTTATCCGGGGCAAATCCCCCAGCGCGGACATGATACGTCTTGCCGAAGAGCGGGACATCGTGGTGATGTCCAGCCCTAAGGGAATGTATGAGGCCTGCGGCCTGCTCTATTCCAAAGGATTGCGAGGGAAATGCGATGGAGACGATTAAACTGGTCTACCCCGTGGAGGGCGGCGACCTGATCGAAGCCGGCGAGGCCTCCAGCAAAATGAAGCTCACCCTGAAAAAGCTGGGCCTGCCCCAAGAGGTCATCCGCCGGGCGTCCATCTGCATGTATGAAGGAGAGATCAACATGGTCATCCATGCCGACGGCGGACAGGCCGAGGTAGAGGTGGACATGGACCACATTCTCATCCGTATGCGGGACACCGGCCCCGGCATTCCCAACGTAGACCAGGCCATGCAGGAGGGCTGGTCCACCGCCGGGGCCACCGCCCGAGAGCTGGGCTTCGGGGCCGGCATGGGCCTGCCCAATATGAAGCGCTATTCCGACGAGATGAGCATTGACACCCAGGTGGGCCAGGGCACCACCGTAACCATTATCATCCGCGTCCCCCAGGCATGAGGCGCGCAAGTAAAGCGAGGTGACTTGGCTTTATGATGCGGCATTCCGTCGTGTTGGATTATAAGCGCTGCCGGGGCTGTACCTCCTGCATCAAGAGCTGTCCTACCGAGGCCATCCGGGTCCGGGGCCGCAAGGCCACCATCCTGCCGGACCGGTGCATCGACTGCGGCAACTGCATCCGCGTGTGTCCCCACAGGGCCATCAAGTCCGTAGGCGACAAGCTGGACGAACAGCTCTCCCGTTTCTCCTACTGTGTGGCTCTGCCGGAGCCGGCCCTATACGCCCAGTTCCACAATCTGGACGATGTAAACATTGTACTCAGCGGTCTTATGGAAATCGGCTTTCAAAAGGTCTATGAGACCGCCAAAGCCGCCGAGCTGATCTCTGATTTTATCCGCCAGGGCATCACCGCGGGCCAGAGCGCGGACACGCCGCAGATCTCTTCTTCCTGTCCCACGGTGCTGCGGCTCATCCGGATGCGTTTTCCCAAGCTGCTGCCCCATGTGGAAAACGCCATCCTCCCCATGGAGCTGGCCGCCGTTTTGGCCCGGCGGGAGGCAGCGGCGGACACCGGCCTGCCTCCGGAGGAAATCGGGGTGTTCGCCATCGTTCCCTGCTCCTCCAAGGTCACCGCCGCCAGGGTCCCGGAAGGTCTGGACCGTCCGGTGCTGGACGGCGCCTTTGCCATCCGGGACGTGTACTTACGCCTGCTCTCTCCCATGAAGCACCTGGAGCGGGTGGAACCTTTGTCCACCGCGGGTATTTTGGGTCTGGGCTGGGCCGCCTGCGGCGGAGAGAGCGCCGCCAGGCTCAGCCAGCGCTGCGTGGCGGTAGACGGCATCACCAACGTCATTCGGATGCTGGAGGAAATTGAGGACGGCCGCCTGCCGGAGGCAGATTTTCTGGAGCTGTCCGCCTGCACCCAGGGGTGCGTAGGCGGATGCTTCACGGTGGAGAACCCCTATGCCGCCCGGATGCGGCTTAAAGGCCTGATGAAGGGCCTGCCCGTCTCCCGTAACCGCTTTTTGCTGCTGGGGGAGGACCGGGACATTGTAAAGCGCAACAAAGAACTGCAATATGTGCCCGCTTTTGTTCTGGACCACAACCGGGAACAGGCCATGGCCAAGCAGCTCAAGATCCAGCAGCTGGAGGAGCATCTGCCGGGTCTCCACTGCGGCTCCTGCGGGGCCCCTTCCTGCCACGCCTTCGCTGAAGACGTGGTGTTAGGCCGCGCTTCGGAGGACGACTGTATTTTCAAGGTGCGGGAGCGTATGCTCCAGGAAATTGCCGGGGGAAGCGCCACAGCGGACGACTATCTCCCCGCCCCTTTCCGCCGCCAGCAGCCGCCAAAAGCATAACAAGACAGGCCGCCGGAGACGTTTTCGTCTTACGGCGGCCTGTTTCCAGCCTGCACGGCCCTTGCCGGCCCCTCTCTGCCTAGCGCGGCTTCCTCCCTCCCTCCAGGGCAAACAGTACCCTCACCCCCGGCGTCCGGGAGAGCAGCTCATACAGTGCCAGACACCCCGCCTGGGCCAGGACCAGCGAGAGCAGGTATTCCAGAATAACCGGCAGCGCCAGCCGCTGCGTAACGGTCCAAACCGCCGCCGTCAGTAGGCGGGCCGCCGCCTGGCGGGTCACTCCGACCCGTTCCGCCACCTGTTCCAAGGTCAGCTGATGCACGCCGCGCAGATCCCGCAGATTGGCGGAAAGGGTCCGGCTCATACCATTCATACGATTCGCTCCTTTCCGCTTCAAGCATACTACGTCCATTCCGGCAGCGCAAGCAACTGCGCCGCACCAAACCGGTGCGCTTCACTTGACAAAGGAGGTTATCCCTATGACAGTACAAGCGCTGGCAAAGGCTCTCTCCCTCACCGAATTTCACCTGGCGGAGCCGGAGCGGCAGGTCCTTGGCGGCTATGCCGGGGACCTGCTCAGCTGGGTATTGGGCCGGGCCCGGGCCGGATGCGCCTGGCTAACCATCATGTCCAACCAAAACGTCGCCGCCGTGTCCCTGATGGCGGACGCCGCCTGCGTCATTCTCGCCGAGGGCGTGCAGCCTGACCCGGATCTGCTCCGCCGGGCTCAGGAAAAGGGCGTCAACCTTTTGGGGACGGCCCAGGACACCTTTACCGCCGCCCTGGCCCTGGGCGCGCTGCTGGAGCGCTGAGATGAAGCTCTATTACGATCTGCACCTGCACTCCTGCCTCTCCCCCTGCGGCAGCGAGGACATGACCCCCGCCAATTTGGCGGCCATGTGCGCCCTGGCGGGGCTCAACGTGGTGGCGCTCACCGACCACAACACCTGCGGAAACTGCGCCCCCTTCTGCCGCGCCGCCCAGGAACGGGGGCTTGTCGCCCTGGCGGGCATGGAGCTGTGCACCTGTGAGGAAATCCATGTGATTTGCGTCTTCCCCACTCCGGCTCAGGCAGAGCGGTTTGAGGCTCAGATTTCTCCCCGCTTCGGCCTCGGGCAAAATGACCCGGATATATTCGGCCATCAGCTCTATATGGACGAGGGGGACCTGATCCTGGGGGAGGACCCCCGCATGCTGGCCGCCCCCACTCAGATCCCTCTTGCGCAGGTCCCCGCCCTGGTGGCGGCCCACGGCGGTTTTTCCTGGCCCGCCCATATCGACCGGCCGGCCTTCTCCCTGCTGGGGGTGCTGGGCGTCTGGGATCCGGAGCTGGACTTCCCTGCGGCGGAGCTCTCCCACAGCTGTCCGCCGGAATTCTCCCAGCGGCAGGACTTGGCTGGCCTGCGCTTCCTCCACAATTCCGACGCCCACTATCTGGACCAAATTTGGAGCGCCCAATACACCATGGACCTGCCAGAGCCCACCCCACAGGCAGCCTTGCGCTGGCTGAAGTCAGGCGCATGATGGTTTTCCCGAGTGCACCGTCTTTTTCCTCTTTACAGCGGTCATCGTTTGTGGTATGATTAACATCGTCAAATTTTTAACAAAGTACCCGCTCTTTTTCACTTTTCTTAATTAAAGAGTGTTAACTGTACTACATAGTTTTTCTTTTGACGCAGGCAAAACCTATTTACATTTTTATCACAGCTATTATAATGGAGGAAGCCACAAACTAAACTCATAGTTTCAGAAAGGAAGGACGTACCATGCCCAACTGCAAAAGCGTCGTCCCCTATCGGGGCACCCCCGAGCAGGAGGAGCGGCTACAGCAGGTCATCGCCCAGCACAAGGGCCAGCCGGGGGCCACTATGCCGGTGCTCCAGGCCGCCCAGGAAATCTTCGGCTATCTGCCGGAGGAGGTCCAAATCATGGTGGCCGAGGGGTTGGAAATCCCCTTGTCCGAGGTATACGGGGTGGCCTCTTTTTACGCGCAGTTCACTTTGAATCCCAAGGGGAAATATCAGATCTCTGTCTGCCTGGGCACCGCCTGCTATGTGAAGGGGGCCGCTTCCCTGCTCAGCGCCGTGGAGCAAAAGCTCGGGATCGTCCCCGGCGCCATCACCCCCGACGGAAAGTTCTCTCTGGACTCTTGCCGCTGTGTGGGCGCCTGCGGCCTGGCTCCGGTAATGATGATTAATAACGACGTGTACGGCCGTCTCACCCCCGACCAGGTGGGACCCATTCTGGACAACTACAAATAACCGGAGAGAACGCCCATGAAAGACATCTCCCTGCATATTCTGGATATCGCCCAAAACTCCGTCACCGCTGGGGCCAAGCGGATTGACCTGACCTTGGAGGAGGAGGGGGGGCGCGTTGTCCTCACCGTCGCCGACGACGGCTGCGGCATGTCTCCGGAGCTGCTCGCGCACGCGTGCGACCCGTTTACCACCACCCGCACGACCCGCAAGATGGGCCTGGGCATCCCCCTGCTGCGCATGTCTGCCGAGCAGACCGGCGGGTCCTTTTCCATTGAGAGCACCCAAAACGTAGGCACCCGGACGCAGGCGGTCTTTCACAGCGGGCACATCGACTGTCCGCCTCTGGGAGATCTGGCGGACACCGTCGCCCTGTTGGTTCAGGGCGCTCCGCAGCTGCGCTGTGTGTACACCCGCCGCCGGGAGGGGCGCGGCTTTACCATGGACACCCAGCAGCTGCGGGAACAGCTTGGGGAGGGCATCTCTCTGGCCGAACCGGAGATTGTCCTGTGGCTGCGGGAGTATTTGCAGGAACAGGAACAGGCCCTGCGTGAAGCGGGGCAAAGCAGATAGACTAGCATAAACGATAGGGGTTGAAGGAATGAAGAGTTTAGCGGAACTGCAAGCCATCCGGGACCGGATGCAAAAGCAGATCGACCTGCGGGACGCTGGGGACGACCGTATCCGCGTAGTCGTCGGCATGGCCACCTGCGGCATCGCGGCGGGGGCCCGTCCGGTGCTGGCCGCCTTTTTGGAAGAGGTTGAAAAGCGGGGACTGAAAAACATCTCGGTCTCCCAGACCGGCTGCATCGGCGTATGCCGGCTGGAGCCCATTGTAGAGGTCTACGTACCCGGGCAGGAGAAGGTCACCTATGTGAAGATGACTGCGGACAAGGTGCCCGGCATCGTCAGCGAGCATCTGGTCAACGGCCGGGTAGTCACCGAGCTAACCATCGGCGCGGCGGAATAGGAGGGAGAGCCACATGAACATGATCCGTTCCCACATCCTGGTCTGTACCGGCACCGGCTGCTCCTCCTCCGACAGTCCTAAGATTATCGCGGAGTTTGAGCGCCAGCTGCTGGAGCACGGCATGGACCGTGAGGCTAAAGTGGTGCGTACGGGCTGTTTTGGCCTGTGCGCGCTGGGTCCCATCGTAACCGTCTACCCCGAGGGGGCCTGCTATACCCATGTGACCGTAGACGACGTGGCCGAAATTGTCTCGGAACATATTGTCAAGGGCCGCATTGTCAAGCGGCTGCTCCACAAGGGGGATGAGGACCAGGGGCCTGTAACCTCCCTGGCCGAGACTCAGTTTTACAAGCACCAGAAGCGGATTGCCCTGCGCAACTGCGGCGTCATCAACCCGGAGAGTATCGACGAGTACATCGGCGTGGACGGCTACGCCGCTCTGGGCAGAATTCTCACGGAGCAGATTCCCCCCCAGCAGGTCATCGATACCGTGAAGGCCAGCGGCCTGCGGGGCCGGGGCGGCGCCGGCTTCCCCACCGGGCAGAAATGGCAGTTCACTTACGACGCCGTCTCCCCCGACGGGGTAAAATTTGTCTGCTGCAACGCCGACGAGGGTGACCCCGGCGCGTTTATGGACCGCTCCGTGCTGGAGGGCGACCCACACAGCGTCATTGAGGCCATGACCATCGCCGGCTATGCGGTGGGAGCCCATCAGGGCTATATTTACGTCCGGGCAGAATATCCCATCGCCGTGAAACGGCTGGAGACCGCGATTCAGCAGGCCAAGGAATACGGCCTGCTGGGCAGCAATATCTTCGAGTCCGGCTTTGACTTTGACCTGGAGCTCCGCCTGGGCGCGGGCGCCTTTGTCTGCGGCGAGGAGACCGCTCTGATGCGCTCCATCGAGGGTATGCGCGGCGAGCCCAAGACCCGCCCGCCCTTCCCGGCGGTGAAGGGCCTGTTTGACCGGCCCACTCTGCTCAACAATGTGGAGACCTATGCCAATATCACCTGGATTTTCAACAACGGCGCGGACAAGTTTGCCGCCATCGGCACGGAAAAAAGCAAGGGCACCAAGGTCTTTGCCCTGGGCGGCAAGATCACCAATACCGGTCTGGTAGAGATTCCCATGGGCACCACCCTGCGCACCGTGGTGGAGGACATTGGCGGCGGCGTACCCAACGGCAAGAAATTTAAGGCCGCCCAGACCGGCGGCCCCTCCGGCGGCTGCATCCCCGCCAGCCTGATTGACACACCCATCGACTATGAGTCTCTGGGCGCCATCGGCTCCATGATGGGCTCCGGCGGCCTCATCATTATGGATGAGGACAACTGCATGGTGGACATCGCCAAGTTCTTCCTGGAGTTTATTGTGGACGAATCCTGCGGCAAGTGCTCCCCCTGCCGGATCGGCACCAAGCGCCTGCTGGGCCTGCTGAACAAGATCTGCGAGGGCAACGGGGAACCCGAGGACCTGGACGCTCTGGAGGAGCTGTGCGAGCACATCAAGCAGTCCGCCCTATGCGGCCTGGGGCAGACCGCCCCCAACCCGGTGCTCTCCACCCTGAAGCACTTCCGGGACGAGTATGAGGCCCATGTATACGAAAAGCGCTGCCCCGCCGGAGTATGTAAGGCCCTGATCCGCTACACCGTGGACCCGGTCAAGTGCAAGGGCTGCACCCGCTGCGCCCGCAGCTGTCCCACCGGGGCCATTGAGGGGGCGGTTCGCGCTCCCCACACTATCAACCAGTCCAAGTGCATCAAGTGCGGCGCGTGTATGGACCAGTGCCGCTTTGACGCCATCCAAAAACAGTAAGGGAGGGAGACGGACATGGACAGCAAAATGGTATCTTTACATATTAACGACATCCCCGTCACCGTTCCCGCCGGGACCACAGTGCTGGAGGCGGCCCGTTCCGCGGGCTTCAACATCCCCTCCCTGTGCTTCCTGAAGGGCATCAACGAGATCGGCGCCTGCCGCATCTGCGTGGTGGAGGTCAAGGGGGCCCGGAGCCTGGTGGCTTCCTGCGTCTATCCGGTCAGCGAGGGCATGGAGGTGTATACCAACACCGAACGGGTCCGCAAATCCCGTCGGCTGACCCTGGAGCTGATTTTGTCCAACCACCGGATGGACTGTCTCACCTGCGCCCGCAATTCTCACTGCGAGCTGCGCCAGCTGGCCAGCGACATGAACATCGACGCGGTGCGCTACGCCAACGACGACCTGCCCCCCCAAATTGAGGATTCCGCCCTGCACCTAGTGCGGGATAACTCTAAGTGCGTCCTGTGCCGCCGGTGCGTCGCCGTGTGCCGCAAGACCCAGGAGGTCGGGGTCATCGGCCCCAACGACCGGGGCTTCGCCACCCACATCGGCTGCGCCTTCGACCGGGACCTAAACGAGGTAGACTGTGTCTCCTGTGGACAGTGCATTGTGGCCTGCCCCACCGGCGCTCTTCAGGAGCGGGACGACACCGGCAAAGTCCTCGCCGCTCTGGCCGATCCCAAAAAGCACGTAGTGGTGGGTCCCGCTCCCTCCATCCGGGTCACTTTGGGCGAGTGCTTCGGAATGCCTGTGGGCAGCAATGTGGAGGGCAAGATGGTCTCCGCTCTGCGCCGTCTGGGCTTTGACAAGGTATTTGATGTGGACACCGCCGCCGACTTCACCATCATGGAGGAGGGCACGGAATTTCTCCACCGCCTGGAAAACGGCGGGGAGCTGCCTCTGATCACCTCCTGTTCCCCCGGCTGGATCCGCTATATGGAGCAGCACGCCCCCGATATGCTGCCCTATGTCTCCTCCTGCAAATCTCCCCAGCAGATGTTCGGCAGCCTGGTCAAAACCTATTACGCCGAAAAGGCCGGCATTGACCCGGAGGACATCTTCGTGGTGTCTGTCATGCCCTGTACCGCCAAAAAGTACGAGGTCAAGCGGGAGGAACAGCGCCTGCCCAACGGCTGTATGCCGGTGGACATCTCTCTGACCACCCGGGAGCTGGGGCGCATGATTACCCAGGCCGGACTGCTGTTTGACCATCTGCCTGATGGCCAGTTCGACGAAATGCTGGGGGTCTCCACCGGAGCCGCCACTATTTTCGGCGCCTCCGGCGGCGTGATGGAGGCCGCTCTGCGCACTGTGGTGGAAAAGCTCACCGGCGCGGGCATGGCCCCGCTGGAATACCATGAGGTCCGGGGCATGGAGGGCGTCAAGGAGGCCAGCTATGAACTGCCCGGCCGGACCGTACGGGTGTGCGCCGCTTCCGGCCTGCACAATGTCAAGCGGGTGCTGGACGGAGTACGCAGCGGCAAGCTGCATTTCGACTTCATCGAGTTCATGGCCTGCCCCGGCGGCTGTATCAACGGCGGCGGACAGCCCATTCAGCACGCCGACGTGCGCAACTTTACTGATTTGAAGGGCCTGCGCGCCGCTGCTTTGTACGCGCAGGACGCGGATATGCCCTACCGCCGCAGCCACGAAAACCCCATTGTCCAGACGGTCTATCAGGACTTCCTAGGGGAGCCCGGCGGGCATAAGGCCCACGACCTGCTCCACTGCACCTATATCAAGCAGCAGAAATACCGCACCGATTCCTAATTTATACGCTGAGCGGGGACCCTAATGGGTCCCCGCTCCCGCTATCTGCGCAATAAGCTGTATCCTGCCGGGAAACACGGCCTGCTTCAGTTTTGCAGCAGCAGCTTATACACCACGTCCTGCACATAGTCCAGCTCCTCAAAGCTGTGCTCCGGCCCCAGGTAGAAGCATACCGCCCCTTGGGGGGTGCCGGCGCACAAAACCCCCCAATCCCGCCGCAGGCGCCGGACAAATTCCTGGCCGTCCCGGCCGGGAACCGCCGCCAGCACCATCCCCGCCCCCGCTTGGGCATCCGTCGGAGAGAGCACCCGCAGGCCGTCCTCCTCCAGCTCCATCAGCCGCGCCCACAGGTGGCCTGTCAGTTTTTTTACGCGGCATTCTGCCTCTGCCCCCTCTGCCGGGGCGGCATGCTCTAAATTTACCCTACGCATCTATATTCCTCCCCGCTACAGCTGCGTCTCCACCGCCGGACGGATACTGTAGCCCTCGCTCCGCAGCCGTGGCAAAATATAGCTGAGCACCCCGGCGGACGCCCTGCCCGCGTCCAGTGTGATATAGACGCTCCCCCGCCGGGCCTGGGCGTCCTCCAACACCGCGCTCCCCCGGGCGGCCTGTCCCCGCCCGTCGGGCAGCCCGTTCACGTTGCCGATCCAGCAGGCCCAGCCCGCCTGTCTCAGCGCCTCTGCCGTCTCGCTGGAGGCACCCTCCGCCGACGCCGTGTGGGTGCGCAGGCGGGCCGCCCGTTCCAGTACCCCGCTCCCCTGCCGCAGCGCCGCCAGCGCCGCTTCCCCGCTCTCGCCGGGGACCATCAGCCCCACGCTGTGGCCGGAGCCCACCACTTGACGGACCAGCCCATCCTGCTCCGCCAGATCTTCTGGCCGGAACAGGAAAAGCGCCTGAATACGGCCGCGCTCCAGCGTGGTCAAAATGCTCTCCAGCCCTTCCGTGTCTCCGCATTCAAACGCCAGGTACAGCCGTACCCCCTGTTTATCCGGCCCGCCTTCTCCGCCGTCCGGGGTGGGACTGGCCGGCGCAGAAGGGGCGGCAGTGGCTGCGGTCCCCTGGCCCCGGATATAGTTGTTATACCGCTCCTGCAGCCGCCCGGTGGTGGTGGCCACCTCAATAAATTTGTTCGTGTCATAGCTCTGCTGTCCGTTGACAATACGCAGCAGCGTACCGTAAGAAGTGGGAGTCAGGTCGCTGGAGAGTCCAAAATACCGGCATACGCCCCCCAGGGGCACAAAAATCATCCCGTTGCGGCTGATTGCCCGCATGTTCATAGCCTCGCCTGCATTGGGGTCCTCGCAGGTCCCTTTCAGCAGGTCAAAACGCAGCGTGCCGCCGATGCTGTACAGCGTCAGGGTATATTCGCCGTCCGTCTGGGTGACAAAGCTGGATATGCCAAAGCGTACCCCGGTCACGTTCCAGTCGAACACAATATACGGGACATAGGGGATTCCCTCCGAGCGAAAGGGCATCGTAGCGGCATTCATCTCCAAAAACCGGTCGTTGACCACCATCTGAAATACCGCCCCCTCGGTGGAGGCCGATCCCGCCGGCAGCAGGCACACCGCCAGCGCCGCCGCCAGCAGGCAGGCGGTAAACCGCCGCAGCTGTGTTCGCATGTTCTTTCCTCCCCCGCTCTCCCCGTCCCGGCCGGGGCAAGAACCCCGTCCAATCCCCAGACAAAATAGCCGCTCTGCGGTTATTCTACTATCAACGCGGAGCGGTTTATAGCAGATTGGCATCGTTCGCGGTTCCCGGCACAGCCGGGGAGCGAATCGTGCCTGTCTCATGGTATAATAGCCGCTCTGCGGCTATTATACCACACGCCTTCGTTCGCGGCAAGGCGTTCCCTATTTGCAGGTATCCTTTTGTGTAAACACCTTGCTTTTTCCATTCATCCATAGTAAAATAGCTTTCGTAACAATAAGGGGGAGGGAAGCCCGGCATGGGGCGGGAGGAAGCATTTGAATTTTTGGACCGTACGGCCCGCGGTATCGCAGAGATGTTTGGCTCTACCTGCGAGACGCTGGTCCACGACATGGGAGATCCCAGCCACCCCATTCTGGCCATCTACAACGGGCATGTGTCGGGCCGCGAGGTGGGCTCTACTTTGGATATTCTGGGCACTGCCCGGGAGCTGGATCAGAACACCCTGGTAACCGATCTGGTCAACCTTTACGCCACCACCCCCTCCGGACAGCAGGTCAAAAGCAGCACCTTCCACCTGATCGGCGAGGACTACAATCTGGCCCTGGGCATCAATTTTGACTACTCCTCTCTGGTCTATGCCAACCGGATTTTAGTGGACCTGATGAGCGCCCAGGCCGATCTGCAAAGCGCCCTGTGGCGGGGCGGAGAGAGCGGGCTGGGCGATATTCTGGACGAGTGCCTGGCGGCCGTGGGCAAGCCGGTCAGCGCCCTTAACAAGAAGGATCGGATGAAAATTATCGCACTGCTGGATCAAAAAAACGCCTTTTCTTACCGAAAATCTGTACCCTTTGTCGCCAAGCGCCTCCAAGTCTCTCGCTATACCGTCTACAAGTATCTGGGCGAGCTGACCGGAGAAGGCGGGGAGGAAGGCGGCTGAGTTCTGTCACCTGCGGATAAGCGCTCTATTTTCCCGCAGGCGGCGCTTTGCCGCGGCAACGTTTGTTCTGCGCGTTCGCGCGCATACAAAATATTCAACCAAAATTCAGAGAAGGAGAGACACTAATCATGAACCGTTTTACAAAACACATCCTTGCCGCCGCTCTGACCCTGTGCCTGGCCGCCAGCCTGTCCGCCTGCGGCGGCGGGCTGAGCAAATTTGACGCTACCAAGTATGTCCAGGGCGTGCTGGACGAGAACTACCTGGGCAAGTTTGATCCCGATTTCCTGGAAATGGTGGAGGGTACGGAGAGCGAGGCTGAGGAGATCTACCTGGGCAATCTGGAGGCGGAGTCCAACGTCTTCGCCAGCTTCTTTGAGATCGAGGATCTCTCCGGCGAGCTGCTGGACGACACCATGGCGCTGTACAAGGACATCTACGCCATGTCCAAGTACTCCCTGGAGCCCGCTACCAAGGTCAACGACGAGACCTTTGCCATTCAGGTCACGGTTGAGCCCATTGATATTTTCCACCTGGTCTATGAGGAGATAGAGAAGGAAGAACCCACCTCTCCTGCCGTGCAGGCCTTTGTGGAGACCTATGGGGATCCGGACATGGAGAACATGACCGAGGCGGAGATTGACGCTCTGATCGACGGCTTTGACGCAGCCTATGCCCGCATGTGCATCGACCTGACCCGCGAGATGCTGCCCAAGGCCGGATATATGGAGCCAGAGACCGTCATGGTCCAGGTCAAGCTGAATTCTGACGACGTTTGGGAAATTCCCAACAACGACTTCCTCAGCTTTGACAACCGGGTCATCGACTATAACGTGGGCTGACCCTTTGTCGGCCGCGACCCAGCGAATACATAAAAAGGCCGCCGCCCGTCCTTACAGGACAGGCGGCGGCCTTTTTGCTTTTACTGCTCCGTCACCCTTTGATGCGAATAAAATCATTACGCCGAGCATATTTTCACCATACTGCGTCAAATTTTCCGCAATACGCGAAACATTCCTGCGAAAATCTGCCCTATCTGGCGCAAACCCGCTCACTGCCGGACACACTGCCAATATTCAAGCAGGGCCTAAAATCCGCCGGAGGCCAACAGCGCCCGCTGCACGCTCACCGCCCGCCGCCGCTCCTCTCTGCTTCCCGCCTGAAGCTCGTGGGTGAGAAAATCCGGGGAAATTTTTTCCAGTACCGGCAAAATCGCCGGGTCGGTCCAGGGCCGGTGCCGGTCCACCTGCAAAATGTGTCTATAGCTGACGCCAAAGCGCTCCACGCAGTCCTCCGGCAAGTCCGGCGGCAGCTGTCCGGTATTCGCGCGGACATAGGCCCCGCTGAGGGACTGGTGCAGATGCACCCCCCGGATACAGCGGCACAGATTGCCGTGGCGGCGGAGCATTTCTGCAATGAAAGCGGCCCCCTCCGCCTGGGTCTGCAGATCCAGGTTCGCGTTCATCAGATGCCCTGTGTCCAAAAGCAGTCCCTTGCCGGGATAGCGCACCCCCTCCAGCAGCCGGGCGGTCTCCTCTGGCTCGGTGAAGGTAAAGCCCGGCCACCACTGGTTTTCCATCAGAAAAGCAAAGGTATGTGGGCGTCCCTCCAGGAGCTGATTGATTACTTCAATCGAGGCGTCAATCACCTCCCGGTTCCGATGGAGCCACCGGTAGGTATACCCCTCCACAATGGACACGTCAGACACGTGAAACACCACGTACCGGGCACCCAGCGCCTCCGCCCGGTCTAAGTCCGCCCGGTAGAGGCTCATGAGGGTCTCCCGGCCCACGCCTCCGTAAAAGCGGCGGACCGTCGCCATGTCCCCGTATTTGTCCAGCAGGGCTTTTCGGTCCTCCCGGTAAAAGTCCAGCCAATCCGGGAAAAAGGTCAGATGGTAGCCCCCCAGCAGCTCTTTGGGAAAATCATCGGGTATTTCCCCGCCGCCCCAAATGCCCTCCACTCCGTCACAGCCCAGCTCTTCCAGCTCCCGGCGCAGGCCTTCCCACCCACCGTACTCCGCACCGGCGGCGGGGCAGAGCGTGAGGTTCACGCTGTGTATCATACCGTCACCCCTAATACTTGTTGACCCAGCCGGAAATCAGCAGGGTCGGCACCAGCCACATCAGCTGGAACACCGCCAGATTCATCGGGGACAAGGATGCGTACGCCCCTTTGGAGGTAATGTAAAACGCCAGCAGCACCCCCACCGCCGCGCCGATACACGCCAGCACTGCGGCGGTCCGGACCGCCCGGCGCAGCCGCGCGGCCCCCACTACCGCCTCGGAATAGGGGCCCACTCCCTCCCGGCAGAGGACCGCTGTGAGAATGAGGCTGTGGCTGAGCTCCTCCCCGGAGAGCTCCACCCGCCGCTGCACTGACGGGAATTCCATCTTCTCCACCGGCAGCTTAAACCGCTGTTGGAGCAGGGAGGGGATCAGGTTAAAGTCCCGGGTGGCCAGCACCGGAGTCACCCGGTTGCGGATTAGGGCGTTGAGTGAGGGCTCGATCAGGTCGTGGAGGGTGTACCGCAGGGCAAACACCCCCGCCAGCTCTCCATCAATGGCGCAGAAGACGGCGTTTTTCACGCTCAACCCCTGGGGAAGCGCCACCTCCATCAGGTGCATAAACGACGCGGAACCCACCAGCACCTGCTCACCCCGGATCTCTCCGGACAGGCCGCCTCCCTCATGAAATTCAAAGTCCACTGTCCGGCGATACACACAGCCCTGGGCCCGCAGCAGGTCATGAAAGATCTTTTCCAGTCCGCAGCCGGAATCTCGGATCAGGGTCGCCGTGTCGGAAACTACCTTATCTACCGGAAAGTCTCCAAATACCTTGATGCCGTTGAGGCGCACGCACCCCGGCGGAAACAGGTCCGCGTCAGTGAGCAGGATGCCGCAGCTGCTGCCGGTGGCGGTCACGCCGTCCCACCCGGCGATGGCCGCGCCGGACTTGCTCAGGCGCATACTCAGCTTATACCAGGGGACCCCGTAACACAGCCCCGCCGACAGGCAGGCCGCCGCCGACAGCGTCGCCGATAAACACCATAAAATTCGTTCCGGCGCCTCCAGCCCCACCGAGGCCACCAATGAGAGCATCACGCAGGCGATAAACAGCAGCGGACAGGCCACATAAAAAATTCGCTCCGCCCCGTCCGCCGCCTGCATCTGCCGCCCGAACCCCACCGTGTCTCCCGACCATTTGGCGTAGATATCCCTGCCGTTCCAGGCCTGCTCGTCCAGCGTAACCAAGTAAGGGTGGGCGGCGGAGGCCGCCGTCCGGCAGGAAATCCGCTGTCCCCGCCGCTTCAGCCAGGCCCCCCGCATCAACATGCTCACACCCAGGCAGCTCAGGGCGCAGTAAGGCATCTGTCCGTCCCTGGGGTCCAGTCCCCGCATGGTCAGCGCGTCCGTCAGCACGGCGGCGCACGCAAAGCAGAGCAGCGTATCCATTCCCATCTGAAAGCGGAGCAGCCGGAACAGCCCCCGCATCAGCACGTCCATCCCCAGCAGCATCACCAGCGCCAGCGCCAGCGCTAAAAGCAGCACCTGAAGCTCGGCAGTCAACTCCTCCGGCACAGGGGCTCCCATTTGGACCGCCGCTGTGAAGGCCAGCGCGGCAATCGAGAGCAAAAATGCCAGCGTCGTGCGCACCTGCAAGCCTTTCATACCCTTTTGATACCGCCGGACCAGCTCCGCCGGAGCCAAATCCGGCGCGAGAGGAGGCGGCGCCCGGCGGCGGCGCTCCCTGCTGGGCCGGGGCTCTTCCTCCTGATCGGTGCCCGGAATATACCGCTCCGCCCGGAGGACCTCCTCGGCCTGCTCGCTCCCCTCCTCTTCAAACATGTGCCCGGCGTACTCGTCCGCCTTGCGCACCAGGCGGTTTAATTTTTCCGCAATGGGGTTGTCCGAGGCGGGCTGTTCCGGCTCTTCACCGGGAAAGGCCACAATTTTCTCCTCCGGCGGCGGCGCGGCGAAGGAGGGCGGCTTCTGCCGGGGCTCTTCCGGCGCCTTTGCGTCTCCGGGCTGCTCAAGCCCCGCCCGAGAGGCCTTGGGGAAGTTTACCACCCGCCCGGGCTTCCCTCTAGGCGGCGCGGTACGGGCGCTTTTGGGGATGATGGGAAAAGGGATGGTATCCCCCGTCACCCTGGGCTTGGGCGCGGGCTTCTCCCGAAATTCCTCCAAAATCTCCTCCAGGGTAAACTCCTGCTCCTCCCCCGCGTCGGGCGTGCCCTGATTCAGTTCGTCATCCCGGTCCTTTGCCATACAAGCACGTCCTTTGCCTATGTTAGCCGCCCATGCGCTGACGAACCGCCTCGTAAAGAAGAATCGCCGCCGCAGCGGAGGCGTTGAGGGAATTGAGCTTTCCATTCATGGGGATCCGCACTAAAAAGTCGCAGGTTTCCGTCACCAGGCGGCCCATGCCCGTCCCCTCGCTGCCGATGACAATGGCGGCGGGGCCTTTTAAATCCGCCTCATAGAGCACGCGCTCCCCGGCAGCGTCACTTCCAAACACCCATATCCCCCGCTTTTTCAGCTCTTTTAAGCATGCGGGCAGATTGGCCACCCGCGCCACCGGCACATGGCTTACCGCCCCGGCGGAGGTCTTGGCTACAACAGCAGTCAGACCAGCGCTGCGCCGCTTGGGAATAATCACCCCGTGGGCCCCAGCGCACTCGGCGGTGCGGATGACCGCCCCCAGGTTGTGCGGATCGGACAGCTCGTCGCACACCACCAGCAGCGGCGGCTCTCCCCGCTGCTCCGCCGCTGCCAAAATGTCCTCCAAATCCGCATAGGCCCGGACTGCCGCCAGGGCAATGACCCCCTGATGGGCGTGGGTGCGGCTCATGCCGTCCAGCTTCCGCCGGTCGGCTTCCACCACCACCACCCCCTGGTTCCGGGCAGTGGAGGCAATATGGCCCAGGGCCGTGTCCGTCTCCCCGCGAGCCAGGTAAATCTTATCAATACTGGTTCCCACCCGCAGGGCTTCTATTACCGCATTGCGCCCCTCGATGACCCCATCGTTTTCTCCCGGCGGGGGAGTTCTGCGCTCCTTCACAGCTTGTTCCGCCTTTCCTTTGCACCTAATGTGTTTAGTATATCACAAGCTGCTGCATAGAAAAAGGAAAACTTCTGCAATTCCGCTCAATTTTCCGGCGCTTTGGCCCAAGCGCCCTCCGGCGCCTGCCGCGGCAAAAATCCCGGCGTCTGGAATTCGTATTCTCCCCTCCTCTTCCAAGCCCCGCAAAAAACGCTCTGTCTGCAAAATGCACGCGCCGTCCGCCTCCGGCGGAACAGCGCGTGCATTTTTCCAGCTCTTATTCTCTAAAAACGGGCGGTCCCTCCCCTGTCCGGAGCACGTGCTACGCGTTCATGCTCCAATTGCCCAGCGCGTCTAAAATCGGTATCAACTGCCGGCAGCGGGGCGTGACCTGATACTCCACCCGTACCGGGACCTCTAAATACTCCCGCCTCTCTACCAGCCCGTCCACCTCCAGTTCCCGCAGGGCGGCAGCCAGCACGGTATTGGACACTCCGTCCAAGCTCCGTTTAATCTGATTGTAACGGGTGGGGCCGTTGTTGTGCAGCGAGCAGATAATCTGCATCTTCCACTTCCCGCCAATCAGGCACAGCGCCCGGTTGAGGGGGCACTCCTCCATACAGGGACAGTGCTCATGCGTAACCGGCATAGTCAGCTCCTCCTTACCTGCTCTGAAAATTCTGCGTTCTTGCGCCGCTCCTGTCCCGGCGCTATAATAAAGCATCGGAACCTTGATTCCAATTCAAAAGGAGGAATCCCCCATGCCCCCCTATCTCCAGGGCCTGGCCATTGGTCTGGCTTATGTGGCCCCCATTGGGATGCAGAACCTGTTCGTCATCAACGCCGCTCTGACGCAGCCCCGGCGGCGGGCGCTGGCCATCGCGCTGATCGTGATTTTTTTCGATGTTGCCTTGGCCTTGGCTTGCTTTTTCGGCGCGGGCGCACTGATGGCGCGCTTCACCCTGCTGCGGCTACTCGTGCTGCTCGTAGGCGGCGGCATCGTCGTCTGGATTGGAGTGGGCCTGCTGCGGGACAAGCCGGACATGGACCGCCAAGCCGACGTAAATCTCCCGCTGCCTCAGATTGCCGCCAAGGCCTTTGTGGTCACCTGGATCAATCCTCAAGCCCTGATCGACGGCACCATGCTCATCGGCGGGTTCCGGGCGAGCAACCCCGGCCCTGTGGGCCTTCAGATGCTGCTGGGGGCAAATACCGCGTCCGTCCTCTGGTTTTTCGGGGTTACCGTGCTGATCTCCTGCTTCTCCGCCCGGTTCAACCACCGAACCCTGCGAATCATCAATATCGTCTGCGGATGTGTCATCGTCCTCTATGGATGCAAGCTGATCGTGCAGTTTTTTCAACTGGCCCCCGTTTTGCTTGGGTGGTAGGTCCGTCATTGGGCGGGACCGGACGGTTCCCCGGAGGCAGCGGGCGCGTCCGCGCCGTCCGCTGCCGGAGCCGCTGCGGCGGCGTCCCCCTCCCGGCTGTCTTCCGCGAGCACACTGTCGCATTTCTCCGGGTCCTCTTTTGGCCTGCGCATCGCTATTGCCAGACGGTAGCCCTGGGGATCGTGCTCCATCAGATAGCGCAAATCCTCTGGCGGTACGATATCCCCTTTGATAATTCGAGCGGATATTTTCTGGCAGTTGTTCAACTCCTTTAAAGACCCCTCCAGCAGGTCCAGCGCGGCCTCCCCCTCCGAGTTCTTACCCTCGCGCTCTTTTTTTGCCTGCTCCTCCAGCATTCGGTTCTGCTCCTCCAAAAAATGCAGCGCCTGCCGAGACAGGGAGAGCCTGTCCGCCCGCTGCTGGGGTGTGGACAGCTGGGTAATTCTGCTGGGACCGGCGGCGGGAAGCGCCGCGCTCTTTCGCGCGGCGGCGCCCTTCGGACGGGATGTGGCGGAAAGCTCCATATTTTTCTCCTCCTAGCTGTGCCGGTCGCCTGTCGCCGGCTTTTTTGCGGGTATTCCAAGCATTGTATTCAAGAAAGCCCCTGGATCAGCCTGCCCAGCAGAGGCTCAAAATCCACGCCCTCCACCGGCGGCGTGCCGGCGGCCAAGGTGTGCCTGACACATAGCGCCACAAAATTCACCGCCCGCCGGTTGGCGTCCGGCAGCCTCTCGCCCTGAAGCAGCGCTCCAAGCAATACGCTGGCAAACAAATCCCCGGTGCCGGGAAACTGGGCGGGTTCCCGCTTCACCATCGCAAAATCAATCTGTCCGCTCTGTGCGTCCAGACACCCCGCGCCCACAATTCCGCTCTGAAAGCTCAGCCCCGTAAGCACCACCGACCGCCGGCCGTCCAGGCTCAGCCGGCTCAACCACTCTTCGGCCTGGGCCTGGCCGGCCGGCGCGCTGGCATAGGGCTCTTTCAAAAGCAGTGCGGCCTCGGTGAGATTGGGGGTGATAAGGTTTGCGCGGGAGGCAAGCCTCCCCATCGCCTGACACAGGGCCGGGGTGCAGGTGCGGTAGGGTTTCCCATGGTCTCCCATCACCGGGTCGACCAGCACAAATGTATCCGGGGTACAGAATCGCTCGTAAAAACGGAAAATAATCTCAATCTGCGCTTCAGACGCCAAGAAGCCGCTGTAAACCGCATTGAAGACGACTCCCAGCTCCGCCCAATGGGCGGCAATGCGCTCCATCTCGCCGGTCAGGTCCAGCATCGTGCTGTGCTCTGAGGCAGGAAAGGCCGTATGCGCCGAAAGTGAGGCCGTCAGCAGCGGACAGCACTGCACCCCCATGGCGGACAGCACCGGCAGCACAACCGTAGTAGAACAGCGCCCAAAGGCGGAAATATCGTGAATTGCGGCAACCCGCAGAGTACGAGACATAAAATCCCTTCCTTCCTATGTCCATCTTCTATGATATCACGCATGGGCTGGAAGTGCAATTGACAATTGCGCCGCGGAATGATAAACTATGTCTGTAGTTTCTCGGTCATATACGCGGGTATGGCGGAATTGGCAGACGCGCAGGATTTAGGTTCCTGTGAAGCAATTCGTGTGGGTTCGACCCCCACTACCCGTACCACGTCGCCGCGGACGTCCTATCGTTCGCGGCGACTTTTTACAAAAGTCACCTCTCACTCATTTTGCCGCGGCTCCTCTCCAAACCGCAACCGCTTTGCTGGGTTGCGGTTTGGTTTTGGATGCGAACCCGTAAACTGGTACTTCTAAACTGGGCACGCACTCCAAAGCGAAAGACACGCTTACAGCGTGTCTTTCGCTTTGGGTTCCGCCGCCCCCTGGGCGGCTCCACCCTTGATTTCATTCAAAGCGCCCGGAGTACATCCAGGCGATTTCAAGGTTTTTGCCCTGCGGCCAAAAACGTTTGTACGCCGCACTCGCGGCGCGGCCCAGAAGCGCCGGGATAATTTGTCTGCGAAAATCAGGTGGACCACACTGGGTCAGGTGGGTGCATCACACTCCGAAGGGAGGTCCCGCTGTCAGGAGTGCCTGATGTTGGATGGATTCCTATTTCCGGAAGGTAAAACACCCCCATGGCCGCACCACCCTAATTGCCATTGTGCGTTGGAGCCTGTTAATTATGCGATTGTATTGCTAAATGTTTCTGTAGAGAGTGATTACGCTAAATTTGATCCTTATCTCTTTAATACGCAGGGGAGATATCCCCATACAAAAGAAAGATTATTTGCATCCTGGGGATATACTGTTGAAGACGCCCAGTGGCTTCAATCAGAGATAGAACGGCAAGTCCGCGAGAAATATCTTGCAGGAAATTATACATTGGGAAAACTAAATAAGGATGGACAACGAGTCAGTATCTGCATAGAAATTCCTAGAAAAGACAATAGTGGGACAGTTTCATTTTTGTCTGGTTGGATGGTTTATCCGAACGGCAAGCTTAGACTCACAGCGCCTTATGGAGGGAAATAAAGTGAAATGATGGACTGCGTGGAAGTCATTGTTGAAAAACCAAAATATGCAAAAGACGGCGTACACAAGGGAATGCAGGGCTGGATTTGCCTAGAGCAGCGTACAAAGGGATATTGGCTAGTCAATTTCCCTCAGTATGGCGAAAAGGATGATATTGCAGAAATTGATATCCGAGAAGAAGATTTAAAGGAAATTGCTCTTATGGATGCCAAAATCAATGGAGAAATCAAGGAGCGGTTTGACCGTTTGGAGCAGAAAACAGCTTTGCTTCCTGATGAAGATAATTCATGCTATTTGCTCTGACCTGTTACAAACGATGAGCATCGAAAACGGGCGTTCGCTCCAAAAGGAAAGACGGCATATATTATGACTCATAATTCGATTCTTACTACTACATCTTTGGGGACAGTATAAATTATAAAGGCGAGTGGTACGAAACTTTTACCGTTCAAAGGTCCTTTTCTCTGCAAAATGGTGAAGCAGCAGGCGTGCTTTTATCATATGAGAAGAACGTTTATAGCGGTTGACAGGACTGCTGGGATATATCGGGAAATTATGTTAACTGCGAAACGTGCCGGACAACGGCGAATGATCTTTATTCCAGCATGACATTGCTTGAGGCAGAAATCTTATGGATTGACGAGCGACATCTTGGAGATGCAGGTAAGAGTGAATTATACGAGCTGCTCAAACACTCCTTTGATTCTTTTTTGATCCTTTTTGTATCAACAGCAAATAGTCATACAATACCTAGAGCGGGAGCATCGTCGAGGATGCTCCCGCTTTTTTTCTGCGCTTGTTTCTTTTCTTTCGCGCCTCATGAGATTGTCCACTCGGAAAACTCTCGTTACCCTCTCCCGCGCTTAAAAACTCAGGGTTCTGAGGAACAAAACATTGCTCAACAGCTGGGTGCAGCTCATAGAGCCTTCCGGAGCAAGAACACTGCCTGACATTCCGGCAATCAACTCAATTCCCACCGTCCAACGCAAAGGATCCATGGCATAGCCGCTAATTCGCTCTTTGCTCCGATATGGAGCGCCTGCCCAACTTAGAAGTACCGGTTTCCATGTCCGCATCCAAAACCAGACCGTAGTCCAGCGCAGCGGTTGCGGTTTGAAAAAAAATGCAGGGGGACGGAGCGAAAGAATCCCGCCCAAAGGGCGGGATTCTTAAACGGGGCGAACTTTGCTCCGACGTGGCACCCGCGAGACGATTCGAACGTCCGACCCTTCGCTTAGGAGGCGAATGCTCTATCCCCTGAGCTACGCGGGCATATTTGCGGCAAAGGAAAGGTTTCATGTCAGGGAAAACACGTGTTTATTTATTGTATCGTACTGGTCAGGCCTTGTCAACTGCCGGAACTCAATTTCCTCATGCATCTCATGATCTGTGCCTTGGAGCACAAAGCGCCCTTTGATAGAAAGGAGGCCGGACAGCAGCGCTGTCCGGCCTCCACCCTCTTTTACGCTTATACTGAAAGCTCTCGGCTTTGATTAAGCGGCGGGCTGACAGTAGCTGAAGAAGAAGTAGCCCAGCGGGGTATAGAACATACCGTCAATGCGGTCAGAGATCATATACTTCTGGGTGTAGAAATACAGGGGATTCAGCGCCCAATCCTGCTTCATAATGAGATCCTCAGCCTCGTGCATCGCCTGCATACGCTCGGCGGGGTCGGTCGTGGTCTTGGCCTTCTGAAGCAGCGCGTCATACTCGGCGTTGGTGTACTGGGCGTCGTTGTTGCCGCCGCCGGTGAGCCACATATCCAGGAAGCACATGGGATCGTTGTAGTCGGCAATCCAGCCGTTGCGGGCGATGGAGTAGTTGCCGTCCTTACGGGTCTGGAGGAACACAGCCCACTCCTGGTTATTCAGGGTGACCTGAACGCCCAGCTCGGTCTGCCACATATTCTGCAGCGCCTCAGCCACGGCCTTGTGGGCGTCGGAGGTGTTGTACAGATACTCGACCACGGGGAAGCCCTCACCGTTGGGATAGCCAGCCTCGGCCAGCAGCTCGCGGGCCTTCTCGCAGTTGGCCGCGTAATCGTAACCGTCGTCGCCCTCGATGGTGTAGTAGGCGCCGCCCACGGTACGGAAGTCGTCGCCAGTGGAACCGTCGGCGTCATATACGCCGGCGGGCACGAAGCCGTTGGCCGGCACCTGGCCGGACTGGGTCACGTTGTTGACGATGAAGGTACGGTCAACGGCCAGAGTAAAGGCCTGACGCACGCGGGGATCGTTAAAAGGAGCCTTCTGAGTCTGGTAGCAGACATAGTAGGTGCCGATATAGTCCACAATCTTCAGGTCGCCGGAGGCGATCAGAGAGGGCAGCTCAGCCTGGGGCACGTCCTCAATGAAGTCCAGCTCGCCGGCATTGAAGCCGGTCAGCATGGCGTTCTGGTCGTCCATCAGCTTAAAGGTAATCTTCTCGGGGCCCAGGTTGGCCACGTCATAGTACTCCTGGTTGGGGACCATCACGATCTCGGAGTTGTGATTCCAGGCGGACAGGGTATAGGGGCCGTTGGACAGGTAGGTGTTCACGTCAAAGGTCCACTGGTCGTTGCCCTCAACCACGTCCTGACGGACGGGGAAGGTGGCGGGGAAGGCACAGACCTCCAGGAAGTAGGGCAGGTCGCTGACCAGGGTCACCACGAAGGTGCGGTCATCGGGAGCAGAAACCGCCAGCTCGGAGGGATCCTTCTCCTCGGCCATAATCTCGTTGGCGTTGACCACGCTGTCGATCATATAGTTGTAGTCGGCGGCAGTGGCGGGAGTCACCAGGCGCTGCCAGGAGTACACGAAGTCCTGAGCGGTAACAGGCTTGCCGTCGGACCAGCGGGCATCCTCCCGCAGGGTAAAGGTGTAGGTAACAGTACCGTCGCCGTTGTCCACCTTATCATAGCTCTCAGCCTGGCCGTAGGTCAGCTCGGCGTTGTTGCTGGTACCGTCGGAGCCGGCGGTCTCAACGCCGGAATCCTTCCACTTCATCAGGCCCTCAAACATATGGCCCAGCATGATGGCGCCGTCCACAGCGGAGTTCAGGGCGGGGTCAATAGACTGGGGCTCGGAAGCGATGTTCAGGGTGATCTCGAAGGGGCCGTCATCCACCGGGGCAGGAGTGGCGGTCGTCTCAACATTGGGAGCCTCGGTCTGGGGAGCGGGGGTAGTGGTCGCAGTGCCGTTGTTGCAGCCAGCCAGCAGGGAAACCACGAAGACCAGAGACAGCAGCAGAGACAGCAGCTTTGTCTTCTTCATTGGGTTTGGACCTCCATTTTTATAATTTTGTATCGGCAGCCGGGGTCTTGAAGCCCCAAAGCGTGATACACAAAGCGGCCTGCTCCGTATAAAATACGGAGCAAAAAAGGCCATGGCCTTTTTGATGGGGATGATTATACCACATCAAAGCATTGGTGTAAAGAAAATGTTTCAAATTTGTTACAACAATTTGAACAAAGTTCGCAGGAAATGCAGGATATTTCTTCCGTTCCTGGAAGGAATATGGGCCTCTAGCCCAGCAGGTGGCACGCCGCCCAGTGGTCGGGCCCATATGCCCCACAGCGCTCCGCCCTGCGGGGACCCCGGTTCCCCTCCTGCTCGGGCGGACTGAATCCGCCCGGCAGCAAGGTCCTCCCCTTCGGGGACACCCTTGACGCCGCTTCCGCGGCGGCTCGCTCTCGCTCGCAGGAAAATGGGCCTCTAGCCCAGCAGGTGGCACGCCGCCCAGTGGTCGGGCCCATATTCCTTAAATTCCGGAACGGCCTGCTTGCACTTCTCGGTGGCATAGGGACAGCGGGTATGGAACCGGCAGCCCGTAGGGGGGTTCATAGGAGAGGGAATGTCGCCCTCCAACACAATCCGCTGACGGGAACGGCTCACCTCCGGATCGGGCACCGGCACGGCGGAGAGCAGCGTCTTGGTATAAGGGTGCAGCGGCTCCCGGTTAAGCTCATAGCTCTCTGCCAGCTCCACCATGGTGCCCAGATACATCACACCGATCCGGCTGGAGATATGCCGCACCACCGACAGGTCGTGGGCAATAAAGAGGTAGGTCAGCCCCATCTCCTGCTGCATGTCCTCCAGCATATTGACTACCTGGGATTGAATGGATACGTCCAAGGCAGAAATGGGCTCGTCACAGACGATGAACTCCGGACGCACTGCCAAGGCGCGGGCAATGCCCACCCGCTGCTGCTGTCCGCCGGAAAACTCGTGGGGATAGCGGTTGGCGTGTTCGGTATTCAGGCCCACATGGCCGAGCAGCTCTTTGATGCGCTCTGTGCGTTCGGCCTTGCTGGTCCACAGCTTATGGATATCCAGGGCCTCGCCGATGATTTCGCCCACCGTCATACGGGGATCCAGGCTGGCGGAGGGGTCCTGAAAAATAATCTGCATCTTCCGGCGGTAGGGGAGCATATTCACCTGCTGAGGCTTAGGCACCTTCACGTGGACCATGCGCCCCTCTCCGTCCGCCTGCCAGGGGTCCTCCCCTTCAAAAATGGTCTCGCCGTCGTAGACGATTTTACCAGAGGTAGGGTTGTGAAGCTGAAGAATTGTGCGGCCCAAGGTGGTCTTGCCGCAGCCGGATTCGCCCACCAGGCCCAAGGTCTCTCCCCGGCGGATAAACAGGGACACGTCCTCCACCGCCTGGACGCCGGGTCCCTTTAAGCCCTTGACCGGAAAATACTTTTTCAGGTGGTCGACCTGGACGAGGATGTCATTCTTGTTCTCACTCATGGCCGCCCGCCTCCTTCTTTTTATTCAGCTGCTCCTGCACTCTCAGCCAACAGGCGGAGCGGTGGCCTTCGCCCACTTCCACATAAGGGGGCATTTTTTGCAGGCAGATCTTCATCGCCTTCTCGCACCGGGGGGCGAAGGGACAGCCCTCCGGCGGATTGAGCATGTCTACCGGCGTGCCCTCAATGGGGATCAGCCGCTCATAGCTCTCCGCATCCACCCGGGGCATAGAGCGCAGCAGGCCCTCCGTATAGGGGTGGCTGGGTTGGTAAAAGATGTCGTCCACCGGACCCTGCTCCACCATTTTCCCGGCATACATGACCGACACCTTGTCGCAGATCTCCGCCACCACGCCCAGATTGTGGGTGATAAAAATGATGCCCATGTGGGTCTTTTTCTGAATCTGCTTCATCAGCTCCAAAATCTGGGCCTGGATGGTCACGTCCAGGGCCGTAGTGGGCTCGTCGGCAATGAGCAGCTGAGGATGGCAGATCAGGCCCATGGCGATCATCACTCGCTGGCGCATACCGCCGGAAAGCTCGTGGGGATACTGCTTCATGCGCTTTTCCACATTGTTGATGCCCACCAGCTCCAGCATTTCCATAGCCCGCTTGGCGGCCTCCTCCTTGGAGACCTCCTTGTCGTGGGCCTTCAGCGCCTCAATAAGCTGATTACCAATGGTATACACGGGGTTTAAGCAGGTCATGGGATTTTGGAAAATCATCGCTACCTTGCTGCCCCGGAAGGCGATCATTTCCTCCTTGGACTTGGCCAGCACGTCCTCCCCCTCAAAGGTAATGGACCCGCCGATCACTTTGCCGGGAGACTGGAGCAGGCCGATGATGGAGTATGCCTCCACGCTCTTGCCGGAGCCGGACTCCCCCACAATGCCCATGACCTCGCCGTACTTCAGATTATAGCTGATGCCGCCTACGGCTTTCACCTCGCCCGCCGGGGTGAAGAAGGAGACTTGCAGGTCCTTGACCTCCAGCAGGTTTTTGCCCAGAGCGTCCTGCGCATGGGCAGAATCGTGCAGTTTCTTGTCGTGCTGCTGTACGTTTTCCATCTCGTCTCCTCCTCTCTTATTTCTTCAGCCGGGGATCCAGCGCGTCCCGCAGGCCGTCGCCGAACAGGTTCAAAGTCAGGATCATCACGCTGAGGATGGCCGCCGGGATAAACAGGCGGTAGGGATAGCTGCTCAGGCCCGCCAGGCCCTCGGAGCAGATGGAGCCCAGGCTGGTCAAGGGGGCGGACACGCCCACGCCCAGGAAGGACAGGAAGGACTCCAGGAAAATGGCGGAGGGGATCTGCAGGAAGGTGGTGGTCACGATCTGCCCGATGCAGTTGGGCAGCAGATGGCGTTTAATGATACGCCCGCCCTTGGCGCCCAGGGCTCGGGCGGCGGTGACGTACTCCTGCTGCTTAAGCTGGAGGATCTGCCCGCGGATGATGCGGCTCATCGTCACCCAATAGAGCATACCAAAAGCGATAAACATGGAGATCAGATTGGAACCCAGCAGAGTCACCAGGCTCTGCAGGGGTCCATTGCCGGAGTTCTGGAACTCGTCCAGGCCCGGCTTGAGCGTGGCGGACAGCAGCAGAATGACCAGCACCTCGGGGATGGAGTAAATCAGCTCCACAATGCGCTGCATCACCGCGTCCACGGTGCCGCCGCAGTAGCCGGACACAGAGCCGTAGATGGCGCCGATGAGCAGCACCAGCAGGGCGGCGCAGATACCCACGATGATGGACACCCGCGCGCCCACCATGATGCGCACCATGCTGTCGCGGCCCAAATCGTCGGTGCCGAACACGTGCGGAAATACGTCTTCCCCGGCGGCCTTGCGCTCCAGCTCCGCCTGGGAGTACCCAAAGGGCTTGTGCTTGATGCCCAGCTCCTTCACAGCGTCCTCGGCGGTCTTCCGGTCCTCTCCGCCGCCGGTCTGGTTCAGGGTCGCCTGGGCGCGGATGCGGGCGATTTCAGCGCGGGAGAGGGTCTTGCCCTCGGCTTCCGCCTGGGCCTGGGCGTGGGCCACGGCCTCGTCCGGGTTCATCAGGCCTACGCCGTTGTGCTCCTCTAAGTAGGCGCTGATGCGGTTTTGATCCTCCAGAGAATAGTGCCAGGGGTCCAGGGACTCAGAGCCGCGGATCTGCTGGCTGTGGGTATAGGGCACGAAAAAGGGCCCCACAAAGGCAAACAGTGCGATGAGCAGGAAAATTACCATGGCGACCATAGCCACCGTATTCTTGCGCAGCCTCCGCCAGGCGTCCTTCCAATAGGACACGCTCTTGCGGTCCTGGATAAAGCTCTCCCGCTCGGCGGCAGTTGCGCTCTCAAACGCCCCCTGGGGCAGGTCGTTCCAGGACAGGATGTCCTCAATATCCGGCTGGAGGGAGCCGAACGCAGCTTTCTTCTTCTCGGCCATCGGTCAGTTCTCTCCCTTCGTCAGATTGATGCGCGGGTCTACCAGCTTATAGGCCAGGTCCACCAGCAGGTTCATCACAATGATAAACGCCGCCAGAAACAGGGTGGTGCCCATAATCAGTGGGTAGTCGCGGTTTTGAATGGACTGGATAAAATAGCGCCCCAGACCGGGAATGGAAAACACGGTTTCCACCACGAAGCCGCCGCACAGAGTGAAGGCGATCTGGGGTCCCAGGTAAGTAATCACAGGAATCAAAGCGTTGCGCAGGGCGTGTTTGAAGATAATCTTCTTGTTCTTCAGGCCCTTGGCCCGGGCGGTCTTGATGTACTCCTGATTGATGGCGTCCAGCATGGCGGTGCGGGTCTGCCGGGAGAGATAACACATCGGATAGAAACCCAGCGCCGCGCAGGGCAGCACATAACTGGCCAGCGATCCACTGACAAACAGGGCCGGGAAGGGCTTTCCCGTGCCGCACAGCAGGTGCAGCAGCATGGTGGCCACCACGAAGCCCGGCATAGAGATGCCGATGGTGCAGATCACCCGCAGCAGGCTGTCCACCCACGTGCCCCGCCGGTAGGCGGCCAGACACCCCAGCGGAACGCCCACGAGCACCGCCCACAAAATGGCCACCACGCCCACTTGGGCGGAGACGGGGAACATCTCCAGGATGATGTCCAGCACCGGGCGGTTTTTCTGCATTTTAATGGAGTTGCCCAGATCCCCCCGGAGCAGGTTGCCCAGATATTTGCCCAGCTGCACGATCAGCGGCTCATTTAAGCCGTATTTCTCGTTTAAGGCGTTTATTACGGCTTCGGACGGCGTTTTCTCTGACAGCCAAGGGTTGCCCGGTATGGCGTGCATGAGGAAGAAGGTGATGCACGCCACGACAAATAGGGTCAGCAGCGCCATCAGCACTCGTTTCAATGTGTACTTTGCCATCTCTTCACTTCCTAAATCTCTGTTGCTTCTGTTGGGTCTGCTAGGTCCTTGCGCCCCACACTAATAGGATGTATTTTATCGCAAAACAGGTGCTCCGTCAAGGGATTCTCCCTCTAATTTGATGGCAGCGCATCCATTCCTTGCATCTGTCTTTCTACTGAGTACATTTGTTTTCAAAAATGTGCTCTATTTGTTTCGGTACGGAATATTTTTTTATCAAAAACCGCCCTCAGATCTTCTGCTTTTCAATCTAATACGCAATTATTCCACACGGCGATTCATTTTGTCGGATATCACGTCCGTACAGCGCTCCGGCGGCGCTGAACGATTGTGTAAAAATCAATGCAAAACCCAAAGAAGAAGTCCGGATTCCCTTACGCTATATTTTTTATTGTTTTATCTTGCCGCAGAAATTTCTCCTGTGCAGCGCAAACCTGTGCAATTGCCGGCGGAAAGGCCGTCAGGAACGCGATTCCACCCACACAAACCGCTTGCCTTATCTGCCAAGGCATGGTAATATAAGCCGCACACAATGCAAAGCAAGGAGACGATATCCGCATGATAGATTTTCATTTTCCAAAGCTGGAGGACAAGCCCTGGGTGGACCGTCTGCTGAAGCAGGCTGACTACCGGGGCTGCGACTATAATTTTACTAACCTATTTACCTGGAGCCGGGCCTATTCCATGGAGATTGGCGAAACGGACGGCTTTCTGGTAACTCATGTCTGCGCCCGCATGGGGTGTAGCTATCTCTACCCCGCCGGCGCGGGGGACCCCAGCGGAGTAATCCGCGCGCTGGCGGCGGACGCCCTGGAGCGGGGCGCCCCTTTACGCCTGGTGTGCCTGACGCCCCGGCAGATTGGGGAGCTGGAGCAATGCCTTCCCGGAAAATTCGCTTTCACCGCCGACCGGGACGGCTTTGATTATCTCTATGAGATTGGCCGCCTGGCGGACCTGGGAGGTAAAAAGCTCCACGCCAAGCGCAACCATATCAACCGCTTTATAGAAAATAACCCTGGCTGGTCGTATGAGGAAATCACCCGGCAGAGCCTGCCCGAGTGCCTGGAAATGGACCGGGAATGGTACCGCCGCAGCCTTCAGCGGGAGGGCGCGGGGGAGGAGCAGGACTTGGGGGACGAGGGGGTAGCTCTGCGTCTGGCGATAGAGCACTACCGGGAATTGGGTCTAGAGGGGGGACTCATCCGGGTAGACGGGAGAGTAGTGGCCTTCACCATGGGGGACAAGCTCTGCTCGGATACCTATGACGTGCATTTTGAAAAAGCCTACGGAGAAATTCAGGGGGCCTACGCCATCATCAACCGGGAGTTTGCCCGCTGGGTGCGGGAGCGCCACCCGGAGATCCGCTACCTCAACCGGGAGGACGACATGGGAGTGGAGGGGCTGCGCAAAGCTAAGCAATCCTATTATCCCGACTTAATGGTAGAAAAGCACACGGCGCTGTGGAATGGGGACAAAGCGGATGGTTGAACTGCGCCTGTCCCGGAAGGAGGAGGCCGGAGCTCAAAAGGAGCTGTGGAAGGAAGCCTTCGGAGATACGGATGAGGACATCGAGCTGTTCTACGGTCAATGCTGGCGGCCTTCGGAGACACTGCTGCTGCTGGAGGACGGACATTTAGCCTGCATGACCGCCCTGCTGCCCCATACCCTATCCGGAGCGGGCGGAGAGACTCTTTCCGCCTGCTATGTTTACGCGCTGGCCACTGCCAAGGCCCTTCGGGGCAGGGGCCACGCCAAGCGGCTGCTGGCGGCGGCGGACGATCTGCTGCAAAAACGGGGAGTGGACTGCGCCACGGTGGTCCCAGCCCAGGCCAGCCTCCACCGTTTTTTTGAGGCGTCGGGATTTCAGCCCTGTTTTTGTACGCAGCGCAGCGTGCTCTCCCCCGGCGGCATCCCGGCCCCGGCTCCGGCAGACCGTTTGGCGGAGGTGGGGCCGCGGGAATACGCAGCTCTGCGCTCCCGCTGCCTGGAGGGAGTCCCCGCAGCGCGCTACCCCCTGCGGCTGCTGGAATTTCAGCTGGGGATGTGCCGTCTTTCCGGAGGCGGGCTGTACCGCCTGGACGTAGAGGGCGCATCTGGTTGCGCCGCTGCGGAGTACCGGGAAGAGCGGCTGGTCTTGAAAGAATTGCTCCTGCCCTGTAGGGGTCGTCTGGCCCGCGCCCTGGCCCTGCTGGCCCAGGCCTTGCCTGCCGGGAGCTATGAGGTCCGCGGTCCGGCGGGGCGGCAGGAATTGGGCGGGGAAATCTGGGAATTTGGGCGCATTAAGTGGTATCACCCGGATAAAGCGGCCCGGTTTGGCAGGCGGGGTTACTTTGGCCTGGGATTTGACTGACAGAAAAGGGTCTGAAAACAGCGCGCTGTTTTCAGACCCTTTTTGTACTGCTTTATACCGCTCCAAAACTCCCTTTTACCTTTTGCGTTGTTGACGGTCGATTTACGAATCCTTTCGGGGAAAGTGTCTGCGGGACAGACCGATAAATTTGAAGTCGTCAACCTAAAACTTCCATAACTTTTTCAAACTTATCTTGATAATGTTTTTTGCTTGCAGTAGATAGCTTTTGAAAACTTCTCGTCAACTTGTCCTTTACAAATGTTTTGCCTTCTTCCATTCCCATACTTTTTTGAACGTATGCCAAATGTAAAAGACTCGGCACACTGTCAAAGTGTGAGATCGCATCGGCGTCGGCAACACATAATTCCTCAAGGCTCATTTTCTCTGAACAGATACTCCCTCTGTGATTTCTGATACATTTTTGTACCAATGCAATCTTTTTGTCATCATAACCATATTCATTCAGAATATGATAGGCCATTTCTGCCCCATGGATATGGTGAAGTTCGTAGAGACTATAATCCGTAATAGAAGCAATATCATGCAGCCAAGCCGCAATCATGACAATTTCCTTATCTGCCCCGTATTTTCCCGCCAGAATTTCTGCATTTTTAACAACTGCAATGATGTGATAATAGCAGCCCATTCCAAACCTGTTCGTTTGTTTTTGGCATCTATCATATATTTCATGCTGTAAATTCTCAAAAATATCTTCCTGCATATTTTCACCTCCGCAAATCAGGGTCTGTCGGTCAGTTCATTATAAAGCAACACCCGCCGAAAAGCAATTCTTTCCGGCGGGTGTTCACTTCCTTACGGTATGCCCCCCAAATCAGCGTTCTTTACTCCCGCCCCCGCGCAGCAGGGAAACCAGATTGCCGTCCCGGCAGGCCGCGGAGAAGGGCTGTCCAGTAAATAGATAGCACAGCGGCTTCACCGAGTACAGCAGGAACACCACCGTCAGACAGGACAGCAGCACCACACCAAAAAACGCCAGGTGCCACCCCAGCCCTGCCAGCTCCCACCCCTGGAAGAGCGGATGCTCTTTCTGCCAAAAGGCGATCGCCAGCGGATGGAACAGATAGATGCCAAAGGACATCCCTGACAGCAGCGCCAGCGCCCGGTTGGACCGCCGCTCTCCGGCGTAGGAGCGCAGCAGCAAAAACAGCGCGGCAGCCAGCACGGCGGCAAACAAGTGCAGGTAACTTTTGAAGCTCTCGACATAGGCTCCGGCGGCCCGGGTGCCCTGCCAGGTGCCCAGGGCAATAACGGCATAAGCCGCCGCCGCACCTCCCCACAGCAGCGGCCGGGGAGGCGTCCGCTTTACCCGCGCCAGCCGGGCCCCCAGCAGGAAATAACCCAGATATCCCCCCACCATGTTTAAATTCAGCGTCCAGTGGATGGTGCAGAAAGTCCGCACCGCACTGCCGATGGGCAGAAAATCATGGAGGGTATTCATGCCGAGCGTCAGCGCAAACCACAAGGCGGTCAAATAGTCCCAGTGGCGGCTGTCCAGCCCGTCGGCCATTTTTTTTAGCAGCGGGGAGATCAGGTACATGGGCAGCAGGGCATAGACAAACCAATAGGGCACTACCGCCGGGGTAGAGGGCAGGGCGTTTAAAATGCTCAGGGCTTCCGCCGGTCCCTCCCGGTGCAGGGTGGCTGCGACCACCACCGCGCTCCAGGCCAGCAGAGGGACGAGAATCTTGGGCAGGCGGACCCGGAACAGATAGGACAGATCCGCCGTCTTTTCCTCCGAGAGCAGCAGGGCTCCTGACAGCATGAAAAACAGCGGCACCGCCGCCGTGGCCAGGGAGCTGGCCAGGTTGGCAAAGTGCCACAGGTTCCCCTCTGCGAGGCGCAGAGGGTCTGCGGCAGTGTGGAGATAGACCACTCCCAGCATACACGCCACCCGCAGAAGGTCATAGTCCAGCCTCCGGCCAGCACCCTTACTCACAGCCCCACCGCCTTCCGCCGCAGCACGGACAGAGGCGGCGCCTGCACCGGCAGGCGCAGGCGCAGAGGCATCTGGGGCTTGCGTGCCTCCCGCAGGGGCGCTCCCTCCCCGTCGAAGAGCTCCTCCACCCGGAAGGACGCCGGTATAAGTCCAGGGCCTGCCAGCTCCAGCTCATCCCCCAGGGCAAATTTGTTGCGCAAGGTGCACAAAGCCCTTCCGTCCCCCCCGCAGGAGACCACCACTGCCATCACCTGCCAATCCCGCAGGTAGCGGGAATCCCCCGTGTGCTGTCCGGGCTGCCCAAAATAAAAGCCGGTGGAGTAGGGCCGGTGGCTGACCTTGTCCACCTCCGCCCGCCACAGGGGATGCAGCGGCTTCCCCGCCTGGGCCGCGTCGATGGCCTGACGGTACGCCCCGGTGACAATTCCGGCATAGTAGGCGCTCTTGGCCCGGCCCTCAATTTTCAGGCTGGATATTCCCGCCTCCATCAGCTCCGGAATATGGTCGATCATACACATATCCCGCGAGTTGAGCACATAAGCGCCCCCCTCATCCTCGCCGATGGGGAAGTATTCTCCCGGCCGCTGTTCCTCCACCAGCGCATAGCGGTAGCGGCAGGGCTGCGCGCACTCGCCGCGATTGGCGTCCCGCCCGGTCATGTAGTTGGACAGCAGACAGCGGCCGGAGTAGGACACGCACATGGCTCCATGGCCAAAGGCCTCCAGCTCCAGCCCCGCCGGCGTGCGCGAGCGGATCAGCGCGATCTCTTCCAGGGAGAGCTCCCGCGCTAAAATCACGCGGCTGGCCCCCAAATCGTACCAGGCCTGGGCGGCGGCGTAATTGCAAACACTCGCCTGTGTAGAGATGTGGGCCCGAACATGGGGGGCGTGGCGCTTGAGCAGAGAGAGCACCCCCACGTCCGCCACAATAGCGGCGTCCACCGCCAGCTCCTCCAGCAGCTCCAGCCACTCAGGCAGGCGGGAAATTTCATCGCTGCGGGGCATAGCGTTGCAGGTTACGTGGACCTTCACCCCCCGGCTGCGGCACAACTCCACCGCCTGGCGCAGCTCCTGGGCGGAAAAATTTCCCGCAAAGGAACGCATGCCAAATTCCAGCCCCGCCAAATAGACTGCGTCGGCCCCATAAGCCAGACTCATATGCAGCCGCTCCATATCCCCCGCCGGGGAGAGTAGTTCAATGGCCACGATGGCACCTCCGTTGTGAGTGCGTAGTCAAACCCGCCGTCCAAAATACAGCCCGGAGCGCACGCCGCTGCTCCGGGCTGTATGCTTACGGCTTTCAGTTGGCATTTTGAATTTGATATTCCTTGACCAGCCGATCGTGCTCGGCGCTGGTCGCGGTAAAATGATGTTTTCCGTCGGGCCCCAGCACATAGAAATAATAGCTGGTGCTGGCGGGATCCAGCGCGCAGCGCAGGGATTTTGCGCCGGGGCTGGCGATGGGCCCGGGAGGCAGTCCCTGATGCGTATAGGTGTTATAGGGACTGTCCACCCCCTGATAGTCCGCCTGGGTCACCACCCGTCCGGTGACATAGGCGATGGTCGCGTCAATATTCAGATATCCCGCCGTCTCGCTGTTGGGCCGCAGCAGGCGGTTGTAGATGACCGAGGCAATGTTCCTCTGGTCCTCACCGTCGGTCTCCTTCTCAATCATGGAGGCAATGGTGACAATATCGTGAACGCTCATCCCCATATCCGCGGCCTGTTGGCGCATATCGTCGTTGAACACCCCGTCAAAACGCAGGATCATTTTGTTCAAGGCGCTTACCGGGTCCTCCCCCATATAAAACTCGTAGGTATCGGGGAAGAGATATCCCTCCAGCCGGGATGCGTCGCCCAGAGGGAGCACCCCCTTTAGGAAGGAGAATTTGAAATCATAGGTGGCCGCCGTCTCCCGCAGGTCGTCCGCCGGGGCTACTCCCTTCTCCTCCAGCAGCGCGAAGATCTGCTCCAGGCGCATTCCCTCCGGAATGGTCACCGTAGTCACCAAGCGGCTGGAGGAGGAACGGCCCATGCTGGCCAGCAGCGCCCGGTAATCCATGTCGGTATTGAGCTCATAGGTGCCGGGGGAAAGCTTGTAGCGGGCATGGGTAAACGCGGCGAAGAGCTTGAATACAAATTTATACTCGATCAGTCCCTGCCGTTCCAGCTGATCCGCCACATAGTCCATGTCTGCCGCCAGCACCGTTTCGCTGGCGGCGACTGCAGTGCCGTCGGCGGCGGTCTTTTCCACCTCCCGCTCCTCCTGGCTGAAAATCTCGCTGGGCAGGGTAATCACCGCGGAATGCTCCGCTTTATTCAACGCCAGCACGTCGCAGGCCCAGGTCCATCCCAACGCGGCCAGCAGAGCGGAGGCCCCCAATACAAACACAACATACAGCAGGGCGCCTAATACGCCCAGACCCCGCCGGCGCCGGCGCCGGCGGCCGCCCCCCTGGCCGGCAGGCACCTCTCGGCTGCCGCTCTGCGGCCGGGCAGGGGGGCGCTCCTGGGGACGGCTGCGATATTCTTCCTGTGCCAAGTCGGTCAACTCCTACTTTAAAAAATCGGGAATGCACCGGGAACCAGCCGGGCCGCCGGGGCATAGTATAAGCCAGATCAAGTAAGCGAGGTGAGAAATACATGTGCTGTGGTAACAATGGCTGGGGCGGCAACAGCTGCATCTGGATCGTTCTGATCATCATTGTGCTGTGCTGCTGCTGCGGCGGCGGCTGGGGCGGCAACAACTGCGGATGCGGCTGCAACTGCAACTGCAATTGCAACAACAACTGTGGCTGCAACGACGGCTGCGGCTGCTGCTGAGCAGTCCTACGTAGCATCCGCCGGGGGCGGGATCTTCGGGTCCCGCCCCCGGCGGCTTATCCCTAAAATCCTGGCGCTCCCCTGCCGCAAGCCGCCCGGCGACCCAGAACGGCTCAGTACGCTCCCGCCGCCGGACCGGAAAGGCCCTGCTCGCAGATTACCAGATCCACACATCGATCATGCTCCTCCAGCGGGAGCTTGTCCACCAGGGCGCAGGCCCGGCACAGTGCCGCTTTAAAGCCGCGAAATCCCGCCAGCCAGCGGTCGTAATACCCGCCGCCCCGGCCCAGCCGTCCGCCAAAGGGGTCAAAGGCCAGACCCGGAATCAACGCCAGGGACAGTTCTCCGGGCGCAACCAGGGGGCAGTCCGTCCCCGGCTCCAGCATGCCCAGCGGATGGCGGGAGAATACCGTATCAAAGGTAATCCGCCGCATTTCCAGCCTATTGCCCGGCAGGCTGCGGGGCAGCGCTACCGCACAGCCCCGCTCCAGCAGCACAGGAATAAGCTGGGCTGTATCCGGCTCCCACCCCATGCCGCGGTACAGAGCCGCCACACCGCCCCCGCTCAGCTGGGGCAGCGCTAAAAGCCGGGCAAACAGGGCTTCATCGCTCCTGCGCCGCTCCCGCGCCGGCAAAGCGGCCAGACGGGCGCGCATCTGAGTCCGCAGGCGGGATTTTTCAGCAGCGGTAGTGCACGCCATTGCGCACCTGCCCGGCGGCGGCGGAGCCCTTGAGGACTTCCACCAGCTTCAGTCCAAAGTCAAAGGACGCCCCGGCGGCCTGACCGGTAATCAGGTGCCCGTCTACCACAACGCCGGCGCCCCGCTGCACCGCAGCGGAACCCATCTGCTCTTCCATGCCGGGGAAGCACACGGCCTTCCGGCGGTCCAGAATGCCCAGCTGCGCCAGAATGGTAGGCGCGGCGCAGATCGCGGCCAGCCAGCAGCCGCGCTCCCAGCACCGCTGGATCAGCCCCAGGGCAGACCGGTTCACCCGGATGGACTCCACTCCCCCCAATCCGCCGGGAAGCATCAACAGCTCAATCCTGCTCTCGTCCAGCTCCTCCAAGAGCAAATCGGCCATAACGGTGACGCCATGGCTGCCGGTGACCTGCCGGTCCTCCAGTCCCACTAGGGCCACCTCTACTCCCGCTCTTCGGAGCAGGTCGGCGGGCACCAGGGCTTCCGCCTCTTCAAATCCTTTGCCGAGTAAAATACTTACCATACTGCATAACCTCCTCATGCTGTCAGCGTATATCCGTCAAGTCACATTCCTTTTATCCGCGCGCCCGCGGCGTGCCAGAGCACCAGCGGCAGCTTGGACATTCGCCCAATCCGGCTGGGCTCCCTGACCAGCCGGTAGAACCACTCCAGCCCCAGCTTCTGAAAGCCCTCCGGAGCCCGCTCCACGAGTCCGGCAAAGACGTCCAGCGCCCCGCCCAGGCCGATCATCAGCTTTACGCCGCACTCCGGACCTCTGCGGGCCATCCACAGCTCCTGCTTTGGGGCCCCCAGGCAGACAAACGCCACATCGGCGGCATGGGCCCGGATATCCTCCACCACCGGGCCGTCCTCCTGAAAATACCCGTCATGGGTGCCGCAAACAATCAGCCCGGGGTAGCGGCTTTTCAGATTGGCGGCGGCCAGCTCGGCCACGCCGGGCTTGGCTCCCAGCAGGTACAGGCGCTTCCCTTCCCGGCCCATCCAGTCGAGCATCTGCTGAGCAAAGTCGATCCCGGGCGCCCGGCCCTTCAGGGGCCGGCCTAAAATTTTGGCGGCGTAGGTAACGCCCACCCCGTCGGGCAGCACCAGGTCCGCCTCCAGCAGAGCCTGGCGGAAAGGTTCGTTCCTGCGGGCCTCCAGAATAAACTCCGGGTTGGGCGTCACGGCGTAGTGAAAGCCCCCGTCCCGGACCATAGCCTCTCCCCGCTGCGCCGCCTCTTCCAGGGTCACATCGTCAAAACAGACCCCCAATACGTCAATCCTCACCGGGTCATCCCTCCCAAACCAAAACGGGGTTTTCCTGCGCGCTGCATACAAAGTTTTTGCCATTGTACCACAGTCCGCTGAAAAAGTCCATGCGGAAACAGGAAGAACCTGGCGGCTGAAAGATAAAGATTCTGTAAAGATTATGGTTGACAAGCGGGAAAACGCCCGGTATAATAAAGCCCGTCACGATAGCGGACGTTTTTTTACGCCCCGACGCTTTACCCCTTAAAAGCGTTAAAGCGTACAAGCTGCATAAACTGGAGGAAATGAACCATGAAAAGACTATCTAAACTGACCGCGCTGCTCCTCTCCGCCGCCATGACGCTCACTTTGACGGCCTGCGGCGGCGGCGGAACCGGAAGTTCCGCCACTCCCGCCCCCGCCGCCACCCCTGCTCCCAACACAGGCGCTCCCGCTGGGGAGAGCTACGTGGTGGGCATCTGCCAGCTGGCCCCTCACCCCGCGCTGGACGCCGCCACCCAGGGCTTTAAGGACGCTCTGTCCGCCGAGCTTGGCAGCGCCGTCACCTTCCGTGAGGGCAACGCCGGCGGCGAGAGCGCCAACTGCATCACCATTGTGGACGGCTTCCTTGCAGAGAACGTGGACCTGATTTTGGCCAACGCCACCGCCTCCCTCACTGCCGCCGCCGCGGCTACCAGCACCATCCCTGTGCTGGGCACCGCCATCACCAACTACGGCGTGGCACTGAACCTGGACACCACCGAGGACAAGGTCCTGGGCGGCAATATCTCCGGCACCTCCGACCTGCCCCCCCTGGATCAGCAGGCCGAAATGCTCCATGAGCTTTTCCCCGAGGCCAAAAATGTGGGCCTGGTCTACTGCTCCGCCGAGGCCAACTCCGTGTTTCAGGTGGAGACCGTCCAGGGCCATTTAGAAGGCATGGGCTATACCTGCACCCAATACGCGTTTACCGATGTAAACGACCTGTCCTCCGTGGTTCAGGCCGCCTGTGACAGCTCCGACGTGCTCTATATCCCCACCGACAACACCGCGGCCAACAACACCGAGACCATCGCCAACGTGGTCATCCCCGCCGGGGTGCCCGTGATCGCCGGGGAATCCGGCATCTGCTCCGGCTGCGGCTTGGCCACCCTGTCCATCAGCTACTACGAACTGGGCGAGATTACCGGACGCATGGCTGCCCAGATCCTCACCGGGGAGCTGAATGTCTCTGAGGCCGCCATCGCCTATGACGGCACGGTAGACAAGATGTACAATCCCGATATGGCCGCTGCCCTGGATATCACCATGCCGGAGGATTATCTTCCTATCGAGGGGTAAACCCTCATTCCTTCCATTGACAGCGCTAAAACCGGAAAACCGCGGAAAAAAGACTTCCTTTTTCCGCGGTTTTCCGCTACACGATTGACCTATTTTGACTTTTATCACTGGAGGAGTGGCAATGGATTTCCTGCTTGCATTTTTTAATTCCCTGCCCGGCGCCCTGGGCCAGGGACTGATCTGGGGCGTCATGGCAATCGGAGTGTATATCACCTACCGGATTTTGGATGTGGCGGACCTGACGGTGGACGGCTCTCTGGCTACCGGCGGCGCGGTATGCGCTTTGCTGGTCAGCATGGGGTGGAACCCCTGGCTGGCCATGCTGTTTGCGGTGCTCTCCGGAATGCTGGCGGGGCTGGCCACCGGTCTGTTTCATACGCTGTGCGGCATCCCGGCCATTTTGTCGGGTATTTTAACCCAGCTTGCATTGTATTCCATCAATCTGCGCATCATGGCAGTGGGGGACGCCGCCACTACCAAGGCTACGCTGGCGGTCAGCGTAGACCGGCACAGCCTGCTGGTCTCCGCCCGGCATATCCGGGAGCTGGGGCTTCACAACCCCCTGCTGCTGCTGGGCCTTCTGGTCATTTTGGTCATCGGCGTTTTGTACTGGTTTTTCGGCACCGAGCAAGGCAGCGCCCTGCGGGCCACCGGCTCCAACCCCAATATGGCCCGCGCCCAGGGCATCAATACCGACTGGAGCAAGGTGCTGGGGCTGGTGGTGTCCAACGGTCTGGTAGCCCTGTCCGGCGGCCTGCTGGCCCAGTACCAGGGCAGCGCAACCATCGACATGGGCCGGGGTGCCATCGTCATCGGCCTGGCGGCGGTCATTATTGGCGAGGTGTTGCTGGGCAAAGTTTTCCGCAATTTCGCGCTGAAGCTGCTGGCGGCGGTCATCGGCTCCATTATCTATTATGTAGTCATCACTCTGGTGCTGCGCCTGGGGCTGGAATCCACCGATTTAAAGCTCCTCACCGCCCTGGTGGTGGCCCTCTTCCTGTCGGTACCCTACTGGAAAGGGCGCTACTTCTCTAAAAGCGCCAAGAGAGGAGGACATGTCAATGCTTGAGGTGCGGGAAGCCTATAAAACGTTCAACGCCGGCACGGTCAACGAAAAGCGGGCTCTGAACGGCGTCAGCCTCACCCTGAAGGACGGAGATTTCGCCACCGTCATCGGCGGCAACGGAGCGGGCAAATCCACTCTGCTCAATCTGGTCGCAGGCGTGTTCTCCGCCGACAGCGGGAGCATCACCATCGGCGGGCAGGACGTGACCCGCCTGCCGGAGCATAAGCGGGCAAAATTTATTGGCCGGGTGTTTCAGGACCCCATGATGGGCACCGCCGCCACCATGCAGATTGAAGAAAACCTGGCGCTGGCAGCCCGCCGCGGACAGAGCCGTACCCTCCGGGTGGGTATCACCAAGGGAGAGCGGGAGGAATACCGGGAGCTGCTCAAGCTGCTGGACCTGGGGCTGGAGGAGCGTTTGACCTCTAAAGTCGGCCTGCTCTCTGGCGGGCAGCGGCAGGCGCTGACGCTACTGATGGCCACCCTGAAAAAGCCCAAGCTCCTGCTGCTGGACGAGCACACCGCCGCGCTGGACCCCAAGACGGCGGCCAAAGTGCTCAGCACAACCGAGCGCATTGTCCAGCGGGACCGTCTGACCACTTTGATGATTACCCATAACATGCGCGACGCTATCGCCCACGGCAACCGGCTTATCATGATGTACGACGGGCGGATTGTCATTGACATCTCCGGTGAGGAAAAGAAAAAGCTGACGGTGGAGGATTTGCTGGCAAAATTCGGTCAGGCCTCCGGCAGCGACGAGGCCGACGACAAGCTGCTGCTCTCATAAGCGCGGCCTGCGGCGCTCTCACAACCAAATGCTCGGGGGAAGGACCGCTGACACGCCCCCGGGCATTTTTGCAGTCTTTCCTCTGGGCTGTCCCGCCCTCTTGAAGCCGGCGCGCAAAACTGCTATAATAGGCTTATCCTGCCCTCAGCCTCTTCAAATCCCCTGCAAAACGCCAAAATCCCTCTATTTACAAGGAGTTTTGTGCTTTTGTCTTGGGATCTTCTATTGATGAAAACGGTGGTGAACAATAATGTCAGACCGGCCCCGCCTGCCTTTGGGCGACTATTACCAGCTTCTGCTCCGCCATGGGCTTTTCACCGGTCCCGCCCCTTCGGCCGGGACGCTGAAGCGCCCCGTATCCCTGGTATCCTGCGACTCCAAGCTGGTCATCCCCGGCGCTCTTTTTATCTGCAAGGGCGCGAAATTTAAAGAAGAGTATCTCCGCTCCGCCATGGAGCATGGGGCTTTCGCTTATGTCAGCGAGCGTCCCTATTCCGCCATCCCCCTGCCCTGCCTCCAGGTGTCGGATATCCGGCAGGCCATGGGCCTGCTCGCCGATCTGGCCTACGCTCACCCCTCCGGCCGGCTGCGCATCACCGGCGTCACCGGCACCAAGGGGAAAACCACCACCTCCTACTATATCCGTTCCATTCTGGACTGTTTTTTAGCCGGGCAGGGCCGGAGAAAAAGCGCCCTGCTGTCCACCATTGTCACGGACGACGGCGTTGAGCGCCGCCCCGCCAAGCTCACCACACCGGAGCCGCTGGACCTCCAGCGCCACCTGTTCAACGCCGCCGGGGCGGAAACGGGCTTTTTGACTATGGAGGTCTCCAGCCAGGCCCTGAAATACGGACGGGTCATCGGCGTCGACCTGGCCTGCGCGGTCTTTTTGAACATCGGCGAGGACCATATCTCCCCGGTGGAGCATCCGGATCTGGAGGACTACTTGGCCTCTAAGCTGCGCATTTTCCGCCAGGCCCAGGCCGCCTGCGTCAATCTGGACAGCGACCACGCCCAGCGGGTGCGCTCCGCCGCCGGGGTCTGCCCCCGGGTGCTCGCCTTTTCCCAGCAAGACCCCGGTGCCGACCTCTACGCCTGGAACGTGCGCAAGCAGGGGGAGCGCATCGTCTTCCAGGTGCGCACACCCCGGTATGAGCGGGAGCTGGCCATCTCCACTCCCGGCCTGTTTAATGTAGAAAACGCCCTGGCCGCCGCCGCTGTGGCCGAGGTCTACGGCATCCCGGAGGAATTTGTGGCCCAGGGCCTGCTGAAGGCCTTTGTGCCCGGGCGGATGGAGCACTACGTCAGCCGGGACGGACAGATCTGTGTGATCGTGGACTACTCCCACAACGGCATGAGCCTGGAAAACGCCCTGCGCTCCGTGCGGGCGGAATATCCGGGGCGGGAGCTGACGGTGCTCTTCGGCTGCACCGGCGGCAAGGGCATCGACCGCCGGGAGGGCATGGGCAACGCCGCCGGGGCCCTGGCCGACCGGGTGGTTCTCACCGAGGACGACCCCGGCCCGGAGGAGGTAGAGGACATCTGCCGGGACATCGGCGTGTTCCTCACCGCCCACGCAAAGCCGTACACCGTGGTCCCTAACCGGGAGCTCGCGGTGGAGCACGCCATCCTCAAGGCCCATCTGCCCGCGGTGATCCTCCTGGCGGGAAAGGGGTGCGAAACCCAGCAGAAGCGGAAAAACGGTCCGGAGCCCTGCACCCCCGACGGGGAGCTGGCCCAGCGCTTTCTGGCCCGGTACGACGGAGCATGACCGGTCTGGACACCGCCTTTCACGCCGCCGGCGCCGCCGCCTGGGGGGGCGTGGCCTACGGCGCACTGACGCCCCATATGTCCCCAGAGGCCCAGGCAAAAGCCGAAAACCTCTGCCCCGGCGCGCGGACCGTTCTCATTGCCGCTTTCCCCTACTATGCCGGAGACCGGCCCGGCAACCTCTCCCTCTACGCCCGGGGGGAGGACTACCACCGGGTCCTGCTCCGGCGGCTGGAGCCCGTCTGCGCCGCATTGCGTCTGGCGTATCCCGCCCATCGCTTTCTCCCCGGCGCGGACAATTCCCCCCTGCCTGAGCGGGAAGCGGCGCGTCTGGCGGGCGTAGGCATCGCGGGCCGGCATGGCCTGCTGATTCTGCCCCCCTACGGCTCCTGGGTCTTTTTGGGGAGTATTCTCACCACCGCTCGGCTCCCCCTGTCCAAGCGCCCCGCTGCACCCCGCTGCGAAGACTGCGGAAGGTGCCGGGCCGCCTGCCCCACCGGGGCCCTGAACGGGGACGGCTTCGCGGCGGAGCGCTGCCTGTCCCATCTCACCCAAAAAAAGGGAATGCTGGCCCCTGAGGAGGACCAGTTGTTAGCCCTCCACCCCTGCGTGTGGGGCTGTGATTCGTGCCAGCGGGCCTGCCCCCACAATGCCGGCTGCCGCCTGTCTCCGCTGCCGGAATTCCGGGAGGACCTAGTGTGCCGTCTGGAAGCTGGGGACCTGGAGGGGCTGACCAACCGCACCTTCCGGGAGCGCTGGGGAACCCGGGCCTTCGCTTGGCGGGGACCGGCGGTGCTGCGGCGCAACCTGGCCCTTCAGAACCCCCAAGTATACAGCGAAGATGCATAAAATCGCCCCTTCTGCCCAAACTACAGGAAATTTGGGTAGAAGAGGCGGTTTTTATGCAGGTACGCGATCTGATGAATTCCAGCGTGGTCTCCATCACCCCCGGCGAGTCGGCGGCGCTGGCAGCCCGGCTGCTTTCCCGGCACAATTTAGGCGCTCTGCCCGTATGCGAAGCGGACGGGGTCCTGCGGGGTATTGTTACCGACCGGGACATCGTGCTGCGCTGCGTGGCTGCGGAGGAGGAGCCGGCCCAGACTCCAGTGCGGGAGATCATGAGCCGCAGCTGCGCCGTGGTCGCCCCCGACGACGACGCCAGGGAGGCCGCCCGCCTTATGGCGGTCCGGCAGGTGCGCCGCCTGCCGGTGCTGGAGGGAGGGCGTGTAGTGGGAATGGTCTCTCTAGGGGACCTTGCCGGCAGCCGCCGCTATGACATGGAGGCCAGTAAGGCCCTGTCCGATATCTCCAGCAGCCTGAAGCAGCCCTAGACCTTGTTTGAAAAAGGGAATATGCTCAAGGGCGAGGGACTTTTTCGGCTGGCAAAGGGTTTTGAGACGGGAATCCTGACGGATTTCAAGGAAAAACCCGCTGTCCAGGCGGAAAAAGGACCGCCACTCGGACGTGTTAACAATTTTCAAACAAGGCCTAAAACTTCTACTACTTTTTTCCGCCAAACAAGGTGCCCATCAGTCCTCGTTTTAGAACTTGAGCACCTGTATTAATAAGCCGGGTTTTCCGGCGCTCGGCCGCCCGCTGGCGCTGGGCCTCCTCCCGTTCCAGCGCTTTTTCCAGTTTCCGGCGCTGCGCTTCAGCCTCTTTTTCCGCCTTCTTTTGGGCGGCGGCCTCCTCTTTGGCCTTTTGGGCCTCGAACGCGGCCTTCTCCTTTTCAAACGCGGCCCGCTCTGCTTCCAGCGCGGCCTGCTTCTCTTTTTCCTCCTGCTCCTTTTCCAGCAACTCATAAGCGGACTCGCTGTCCACGCTTTTGTCATATTTGCCCATGCCGTCGCCGGCCAGCGCGGCCTGACGGACCGGCTGGGAGGCCGGTCCCATCAAGCTCTGAGGGCACACAATGGCGGTCCTCTGCACAATACCGGGCACGCCCTCCCCGTCCAGCACGGATACCAGGGCCTCCCCCACGCCCAGCTCCATAATAACGCCGGCGGCCTTAAAGGCAGGATTCTCCCGGAAGGTCTGGGCGGCAGCCTTTACCGCTTTCTGCCCAGCGGGGGTGTAGGCCCGCACAGCGTGCTGCACCCGGTTGGACAGCTGCGCCAGCACGCTGTCCGGGATATCGCTGGGGGACTGGGTGACAAAGTACACGCCCACCCCCTTGGATCGGATCAGCTTCACCACCTGCTCAATTTTCTGTACCAGCGCCTTGGGCGCATCGGAAAAGAGCATATGGGCCTCGTCGAAGAAAAAGACCAGCTTGGGCTTGTCCAGGTCCCCCGCTTCAGGCAGCACTTCAAACAACTCCGAGAGCATCCACAGCAAAAAGCCGGCATACAGCGTGGGGTTTTGGACCAGCTTCACGCAGTCCAGCACGTTCACTATCCCCCGCCCGTCGGGGCCGGCGCGGAACCAATCCCGGATATCCAGCGCGGGCTCTCCAAAAACAGGTCGCCCCCCTCCCGCTCCAAAAGGAGCAGAGAGCGGAGGATACCCCCTAAGGATTGGGATAAAATGTTGCCGTATGCGGCGGCGAGTTCCTCCCGGTGGTCGCCCGCATAGCCCAGCATCACCCGCAGGTCCTTCATGTCCAGCAGGAGCAGCCCCCGGTCGTCGGCAATTTTGAAAATGATGTCCAGCACCCCTTGCTGAGCCGGCGACAGGTTCAGCAGCCGGGAGAGCAGATCGGGCCCCATGTCGGAGACTGTGCACCGCACCGGGTATCCCTTCTCCTGGTAGATATCCCAAAAGGAGACCGGATAGCCCTTATAGGCAAACTCTTCCCGCAGGCCGAACTTGTCGATGCGCTTCTCCATGCCCTCGCTCTGGGCCCCCCCCCGCTCCGCAATTCCGGATACGTCTCCTTTCACATCGCACAGGAACACGGGAACGCCCGCGTCGGAAAAAGATTCGGCCATCACCTTCATTGTGACCGTCTTTCCAGTGCCGCTGGCCCTGGCAATCAGCCCATGGCGGTTGCACATATTCAGGGGCATGGTCACACGGGCCGCGTCCGCCAGGCCTAAATATACTGCGCCGTCTGCGTATGTCTCAACTCCTCCATTCTTTGAAAAAACCGCCGCGAATGATACGGCATCCGCTGCGACCTGTCTTTTGTTGACAAAAAAGATACAGGGTGCACCCTGAAAAATGCCGCCCGCAGGGCGGCCCCGACTGCGAGCCCAGCAGCGCTCATCGCAGCCGGAAAGGAGGAGCAGCGAAATGAGCGCGCTCTGACTTTTGATCCGGCCTTTCTGGGCCGCGCTGTGAGTGCGGCGTACAAGTGTTTTGCCGTCGGCAAAACCTTGAAACCGCCCGGATTCACTCCGGGCGGTTTGCGTGCAGGCAAGGGTGGAGCGCCCCAAGGGGCGCTCCACCCAAAGCGAAAGACACGCTATAAGCGTGTCTTTCGCTTTGGTGCCGGTGGTGGGACTCGAACCCACACGGGGGATTAGCCCAACGGATTTTGAGTCCGTCACGTCTACCAATTCCATCACACCGGCAGATGTGAGTGAGGTTATTATACACGAAGCGGCGGCGCTTGGCAAGCTTTTTCTTTGCCTGGGATTGGCGCGGCAGTCCCACGGGAGCAGCGCAAAACCAAAATTTTCACCCGAAATGCAGAAAATGCCGGCTCTTTCTCTTGCTACTGCCGTAGGAGAATGGTATGATACGCTCGATTAACTCCAGTGAAAGCAGGTGCCGCCATGGCGCTCTCCAGAGAGCTTGAAGCCGCCTTCCAGGCCATGCGGGAAGGAATCCTTTTTATTGACGCGCAGACAAAAATTATATTCGCCAACCGCTCCTATCTGGAATTTCTGGGAAAAACCCAGGCGGAGATTTTAGGCCGGCCCATCCGCGAGATCCGCCCCGGCGCCCGTCTGCCGGAGGTCCTCTCCACCGGCCGTCCCATCCTCCACGCCCCCCGCCGGGAGAAGGACAGCGACATCTATTTTGTCAATATGTATCCGGTCTATCTGGACGGTGCGGTAACCGGAGGTCTCTCTGTGGTGACCTTCATGCGGGACGCCCACAATTTCCGGGCGGAGCTGGAAAACTATGAAAAGCGCAACAAACAGGTCCTGCACCGGGTCAACAAGGCCAATTCCGCCCGGCACACCTTCGGCTCTATCGTCGCTGTCGGGGAAAATGTCCGCTCGGTCAAGGCCCTGGCCCAACGGGCGGCGGGGACGGACGCGGCGGTGCTGCTGGCCTCGGAGAGCGGCACTGGAAAGGAGCTCTACGCCCAGGCCATTCATAACGCAAGCCTGCGGTGCGGCGAGGTATTTGTCGCCATCAACTGCGCCAATTTCAACGCCAACACCCTGGAATCCGAACTCTTTGGCTATGTAGAGGGCGCCTTCACCGG
>CANAAV010000009.1 GCA_947346365.1 uncultured Flavonifractor sp. | reverse complement strand
GCCGCCTATCTGAATACGCTGGAAATGGTGAAGTCCCTGCAAGCAAAGGTGTTCATCCCGGCCCACGCCGCTGCCTCCGAGAACATAGCTGACCTGGCGCAGTATAACATCGACAAGGTGCTGGAGATCGCGGATAAGATCACCGGCGTCTGCCAGGAACCGCTCTGCTTTGAGGCCATCCTGCAACAGCTGTTTACCGACTACGGGCTGACCATGAATTTTGAGCAATATGTCCTGGTGGGCAGTACCGTCCGCTCTTATCTGGCGTGGCTGAAGGATACCGGCAGGCTGAACGCTCTGTTTGAAAACAATATGCTGCTCTGGCAGCGGGTATAGGAGGACACTATGGATCAGCGGGAAAAAATCATCAGGCTATGGTTTACTATGTGGCTGCAAAAGAAAGACCTCGGCATAGAGGACATATTTTCTGCTGATGTCCTCTACATCGAAAGCTGGGGGCCGCGGTATCGGGGTGTTGCCAAGGTAAAGCATTGGTTTGAGGAATGGAATACACGGGGAACCGTCCTCCAGTGGGACATCAAACAGTATTTCCACAAAGGGGATCAGACTATCGCTGAGTGGTATTTCAAGAATAAAATGGACGACGGCAGGGTGGAAGCCTTTGACGGCATGACCCTTGTGAAATGGACGACGGAGGATACGATCTGTTTCTTGCAGGAGTTTGGCTGTAATGAGCATCGCTATGACCCGTATCAGGACGGGCCGGTTCCGCGTTTTAGGGACGAACGGACGATGTGGTTCTGATTTTTGGCTGTTTAGCCAAAGTAAAATATCATTTTCCGGCGGCAGGCCGGTCATACATCCCTGTCTGCCGGCCGGATTGTCGGATTGAATCCTTTTGGTTTTTGGAGGTGCCGTTCTGGCCCATAAGCGCTTTTGCTGGAAGTATCATAGTGGGCCGCGGCGTGTAAAAGGACAAGCCAAACCCAAAGGCTTGACTTGTCCTCCATTTCTTTATGAAGCGCGCTTTGCCGGAGAGCCTTTTACACGTATTCCACCATGCCGGCCCGGGATAGCGGAGAAACGAGGGCGGTTTACCCATGGCCGAAATTTTTTGCGTACTATGGGCTTATTTACACAACTTCCCGGTACATGGCCGGGGCGTCCGCCTTGCCGGCGTGTTCATTGACGCCCAGCACTTCCACTTTGACAGTGCGCGCACCGAAATGCAGCTCTAAAACATCCCCCGCTTTGACCTCATAACTGGCCTTTACAGGGCGGCCGTTGGCGAAAACGCGCTGATTGTCACAGGCCTCGTTGGCGACAGTCCGGCGTTTGATAAGCCGGGATACCTTGAGCCATTTGTCCAGCCGCATGGGCCGTCATCTCCTCTCCGGCCGGCGCAGCTTTGCGCCGTAAGTATCGCTGGAGCGGGCTATGCCTCAAAGCTGACCGCGCTGTCCAGCGGTACGATATTGACATACGTATTTCCTACGCCGAAGACCAGGGGATTACCGTTCAGGTCCCGGTACACCAGCTGTCCGTCCGGAGAGGATTTGCTCCAGGTAATGCCGATCACCTGGCCGCCGCAGGCAAAATAGCCTGCTCCTCCGCTGGAGAGGTCCACCGTAATATGGGCGTATTTATCGCCGGTATTCCGGCAGGCGGTGAGAAGAATCACCACGTTGACGGCGGATACCTGCTCCCCAGTGTTCCCGTCCACATAGGCGCCCCCGTATTGTTCTGCCAGATAGCGCCCCGTGCCGGGGTCATAGGTGAACACGCCGGTTTTATAGTTGGAAAAGGGGACGGTGATCCGGCTGGCCGGAGTGCCTGCGTCCGGGGTTCCATCCTCGGCAAAGGTCATCTCATATGTATAGTCCTCTTCGTGCTCCTGGCGGAGACTGCCGTACCCCGCGAAGCGCTCGATAATGGAAGCGCCGGTGGTGACCACTGTGTGCTCCAGACTGTAGGATTTGCGCCGCTCCGGATCCCGCCACATGAGGTTGGCATTTTCCTGGTTGCTCATATAAGGGCCGTTGACGCCGTCCAAGGCGGTCACGCCCCACTGGCGGATTTTGGCATAGGCGTCCTCGCTGCCGCCGGCATGGATGTAGATGGCGTCGTGGCCCAAAGCCAGCTCCAGATAGTAGGGCCGGGAGGAGCGGATGGAGCCAATCTTACCGACGCCCTCTACGCTCTGGTAGACGCCCATCATCCGGGTGATTCCGCCCTCGGCCAGAACCTCATAGAGAATATCGGCTTGAGACTGCCCCAGCTGGGGCTGGGCCTCCCGGAGGTTATTGAGCATAATTGCCACCGGGCGTTTGTTGACCCACTGTTCCCCGATAGGCTCCCCGGTCAGGGGATTCACCGGGCCGTCATAGGGGGTGGGCGTGGGCTGCGGCGTCGGAGCCGGAGCGGCGGTGGGCGCCGGCGCCGGGGTAGGGGTCGCCTCCGCCGCCGGTTCTCCGCAGGCGGCCAGCAACAGCGCCAGCGCCAGCAGCAGTGGGAATAGCTTCTTGCCCATGGTCAATCCCCTCCATTTTGTCCGTTTTCTTCCCTTATAATACTCCTATTTTGACATATTTGTCAAGGGCAGCTCATAGGTGGCCCGGACGGTGCCTATGAGAAGGGGGCGGCTAAAACATGGAAAAAGAGGACATCCGCTGTGGAGCGAGGCTCCGCAGCGGATGAAAGCGTTTGCGGTGCAGCCGGCGGGCGGGATTTAAATATGCTTGTCGGAGAGCACCTCTGCCACCTGCTCCCGGCGGCGGCGGCAGGATTCCAGATCGCGGCGGCAGACCTGGCTGAAGAGCACGTCTATCAAATACAGCTGGGCGATACGGGCGGCGACGCTCCCGCCCTGGACGGGACCCTCGCGGGAGCCGCACTGGAGCACCACGTCGGCATACGCCGCCCCGGGGGATTTGGGAAAGCGGGTGATCAGGATGGATTTTCCCCGCCGTTCCCGTACCAGCTTGAGGTTTTCCACCACTTCCCGGGTGGAGCCGGAATAAGAAAAGTAGAGCACCACGTCCCGCTCCTCCATCAGAGCGATGTTGATTGCCTGGAGGTGGGAATCCGCGATGGCGTGAAAGTTGGGCATGGCGGTGGTGAACAGGTGAGCGGCCTCCTGAGCCAGGAGCATGGAGCCGCCCTGGCCCATACAGAGGACCTTCGCGGCCCCCAGCAGCAGCTCGGCCGCGGCCTGGACGGCCTCCGGGCGGATAAGCTCCAGGGTCTGCTGGAGCGCGCCCTGATCGGCGGTATAGATTTTTTGGCACATGTCCCCAATACTGTCCTCTGGAAGGACCTCTCCCGCCAGGGGATTTGCGTATTTCTGCCCGGCAGTGGAGTTGGCCACCGCCAGCTTAAAGGCGTTGTATCCTTTATATCCCAGCCGCCGGCAGAAGCGGGAGACGGTGGCCTCCGCCACGCCCGCCTCCTCCGCCAGCTCAGAGATGGACATAAACTGCGTGCTGTGCTGGTGGAGGGTGACATAGTCGGCCACCTTTTTTTCCGCGCCGGTCAGCTGATAATAGTCGCTGCTGAGCTTGGTGAACACGTTCCCAATGGGCATAGCCGCCCCCTATCTTCTATCCAGAAACTGCTGGAGCATCTGGTCGCACATGCACAGCATACGGGGCAGGTGGAAAGGCCCCTTAAAGGTGCTGCCCTTGGTGCTGGGCTGGGTGGGCAGGCCGTCCCGCCGGAGATAGCCGTACCACTCGCCGTACTTGGGGTCGGCGAAATGGGCCTTGCAGTAGTCCAGCGTCTTTTCAAACCAGTCCAGATACTTCTGCTCGCCGGTGTCCCGGTAGAGCATCAGGGAGGCGATTAAAATCTCGTCATGGGGCCACCAGAGCTTCATGTCGTGCTCATAGGCCTCGGGAGGCTTGCCCAGACAGTCGGTGAAGTAGAGCAGCCCGCCGTACTCCTTGTCCCAGCCGGCTTCAATGGCCCAGTCAAAAATCTGCGCGGCCTTTTTCACGAGCTGCTGGTCCCCGGTGCGCTGGGCGTGCTCCAGCAGGAACCAGACGCCCTCGATATCGTGTCCGGGGTTCACCGTCCGCCCCTCGGTATAATAGAGCCGGGGAGTTCCATCCTCCGCCACATTCTCCAGCACGCATTTCAGCTCCGGCTTGACGTGGTATTTGAAAATCTCCTCCACGCACTGGGCCGAGCGCTCCTCATACAGCGCTTTCCGCTCCGGGTCCACCCGCAGCAGCACCCCGGTGACGTTGAGGATAATCATGGGCACGCCGAAGGAGCGCCCGGTGCGGGTCTGGGGAATGGTCTTGGGGCCCAGGCCGGTGGGGTCGGCCATGCCGTGGTTTAAGTCCCAGTACAGATCATAGGCACGCCGGGCCCGCTCCAGATGCTCCCGCTGGCCGGTTACGCCGTAATACTCGGCGTTTGCCAGGGCGTAAAAGGCCTCGGAAAAGCAGTAGCGGCGCTGGCGCAGAGGGGCGCCCTCGGCGGTAACGGTAAAATACATCCGCCCGCCGGCCGTCTGGTTGATGCAGTGGTCTTCCAGAAAATCAATGCAGCTCTTGGCCGCCTGGAGCCACGGCTCCTTCACCCCATACAGGTGGCACAGGTAGGAAAAGATCCAACCGCAGCGCCCCTGCATCCATACGCTTTTATCGGTAGAGTAAATCTCGCCCTTGCGGTCCAGGCAGGTGTAGACTCCCCCGTGCTCCCGGTCCATGCCGTGCTCCAGCCAGAAGGCCGTGCAGCGCTCCAGCTCCTCCCGGATCCACTTTTGATGGCTTTGCAGACGTGCAGCTTCCATAACCATTCCGCCTTTCCTTAAATTGGGGGAAATAGGCCTTGTTTGAAAATTGTTAAAACGCCCCAATGGCAGGTTTTTCCGCCATACAGCGTTAGGCCTTCTTGCCATATGAGAGTTTGGCCGCGAAAATTTGCCTTATCCGGCGAAAAAACCTCTCGCCCTCGGGGCATATCTCATTTTTCAAGCAAGGCTTAATCCCAGGTCAACTTCATGATACCTGCCGGTATGATTTCCGTCAAGGGTGAATGAGAAAATTATTTTCTGAATCGTGAAAATCCGCTTGACAGATTCGGAAAAACTGATAGCCTATAGGTAGGGAAGAATCGGCACATGTTACGAAAGCAACTGCGATTGGACAAGGAGGATATCAGTTATGAAACACCTGGGCATTGAGGTCCCCGTCACGTACGCCCCCGAGCTGGACCCTGGTTTTATTCCCCTGGGGAAGTTTTACGCCGCTTTTTTAGAGAGCGCCGCGCAGCCTTTGGATATCGCTGTAGAGCGCTCCAACGGGCAGGTGGCGGTTTACCGCACCCGGATACACGCTACGCCGGATATGGAACAGGCCGACTGCTACTATGTGGAGAGGATCATTAAGACGATGCTGTGGCTCTACGGCGGGTATAAGGTTTATATCAGCGGCAGCGAGAAAATCTGTGAGCAGATGCGGGCGCTGTACTGCGCCGGCGGGCAGCAGGATTTCGACTTTGACTACATGTCCAACGTATTTGAGCACCCCTTCGAAATTATCTCCTGTAGTGAGGTCCCCCAGGAGAAAGGGGATCCCAAGGCCATCGGCCGCCACTTGGACGGCTGCCGCATCGGCTTTGACGCGGGCGGCTCCGACCGGAAGGTGTCCGCTGTGATCAATGGCGAGCCGGTATTTTCCGAAGAGGTGGTGTGGTTTCCTAAAACCAATTCCGACCCGGATTACCACTATGACGGGATTGTGGCCGCGCTGAAGTCCGCCGCAGAGCATATGCCGCGGGTGGATGCGGTGGGGGTCTCCTCCGCGGGGGTGTATATCAACAACCGCACTATGAACGCCTCTCTTTTCCTCCAGGTGCCCAAGGACGCCTTTGACGCCAAGGTAAAGGACATCTACATCCGGGCCATTACGGACACGTTTGGGGACGTGCCCTATGCCGTGGCCAACGACGGGGACGTGTCTGCCCTGGCGGGGGCCATGAACCTGGGGGAGAACAATGTGCTGGGCATCGCCATGGGCACCAGCGAAGCGGTGGGTTATGTGGACACAGAGGGCCGCATCACCGGCTGGCTCAACGAGCTGGCCTTTGTGCCGGTGGACGCCTCCCCCGCCGCCATGCGGGACGAGTGGTCCGGCGATATCGGCTGCGGCGTGAAGTATTTTTCCCAGGACGCGGTGATTAAGCTGGCTCCCGCCGCTGGGATCAGGCTGGCGGACGGTCTCTCCCCCGCTGAAAAGCTCAAGGCGGTCCAGGCCCTGATGGACGTGCCCAACAGCCCCGCCGAGGCCATTTACCGCTCTATCGGCGTCTATCTGGGCCACGCTCTGGCCCTGTACCACCATTTCTACGGTTTTAAGCACGTGCTGTTGCTGGGCCGGGTGATGTCCGGCCGGGGCGGCGACATCATCCTGGATACCGCCAAGAGCGTCCTCGCCGGGGAGTATCCGGAGATTGCCGGACAGATTTTCCCCACGCTGCCCGACGAAAAAGCCCGCCGGGTGGGACAGTCCGTAGCGGCGGCCTCCCTGCCGGAGCTGAGGGGGTAAAGGCGTGAAAAAACACATTGTCTGCCTGGGAGATTCCAATACCCATGGCTACTGTGCCGACCCCGCCGACTGTGCCGATTCCGCCCTTCAGCGGTTTAACGAGGACGAGCGGTGGACCTGTCTGCTCCAAAAGGCGCTGGGCGGGGAGTTTTTGGTGCTGGAGGAGGGGCTGTCCGGACGGACCACAGTCTTTGACGACCCGCTGTACGAGCATCTGTCCGCCCTGGACTACATCTGGCCGTGTCTGAAAAGCCACGAGCCGGTGAGCCTGCTCATCATTATGCTGGGCACCAACGACACAAAGGAGCGCTTTCACGCCAACCCCCACGCCATCGGACTGGGGATGCGCCGCCTGGTGCAGAAGGCCCAGACGGTGGACTGCTGGGGACCAGGGGGAAAACCCAATATCCTGATCGTCGCCCCGCCTATGATCGGCGAAGGGGTGCTCGCCTCTCCAGTGGCGGAGGAGATGGGCACCATGGGCTGCGGGTGCGTGGAAAAATCCCGCCGGGTGCCGGAAAAATTCCGCTGCGTTGCGGAGGAAACCGGCTGTCATTTCGCCGACGCCAATCAGCTGGGGTGCGAGTTTAACACCATCGATTTTATGCACTTGACCCGCGCCGGCCATGCCTCGCTGGCCAAGGCGCTGGCGGAGCTGGTCCCGTCTTTGCTGTAACTTTAATTTTCGCCTGAGCCGGGCCCGGGGAGGGCCCGGCTTGCGGCTTTATGCGCCCACAGGCGGCTGGGCGGGCAATCTTTAATCTTTTTTTACCTTTGCTTTAAAGCGGATTATAGGGCGGGCTGTATAATGGTGTCACAATCCAACAGAAAGGTTGATGCCAAATGGCAGAAAACGTACTAGAGCTGCACGGCCTGACCAAGCGGTACGGGAGCCACCTGGCGGTAGATGGAGCGGAGCTGTCCATCGCCCAGGGGCAGATTTACGGCTTGGTGGGCCTCAACGGTGCGGGCAAGACCACGATCATCCGTATGATTACCGCCCAGAGCATCCCCACCGCGGGAGAGATTGTCCTCTTTGGCGCGTCCAGCCCCAGAGAACTGAACGCTGTGCGGGCCCGGACCGGGGCCATGGTGGAGACGCCCAGCTTTTACCCCTACCTCAGCGCGCTGGAAAACCTGGAGTATTACCGTCTCCAGCGGGGCATTCCCGGACGCCATGTGGCGGCGGAGGCCCTGGAGGCGGTGGGGCTGGCGGGCACTGGAAAAAAGAAATTTAAGCATTTTTCCCTGGGTATGAAGCAGCGTTTGGGTCTGGCCTTAGCGCTGATGAACCGGCCGGACCTGCTGCTGCTGGACGAGCCCATTAACGGCCTGGACCCGGAGGGGATTGTGGAATTTCGCAATATCCTGCTGGATCTGTCCCGCCAGCGGGAGACCACAATTTTAATTTCCAGCCACATCCTGCCGGAGCTGAGCAACCTGGCCAGCTGTTACGGCTTTATCGACAAGGGAGTCATGCTGGAGCAGATTACCGCCCAGGCCCTGCGGGAGAAATGCCGGGCCTGCCTGGAACTCCAGGTGGGTGACGTGTCCAAAGCGGCGCTGCTGCTGGAGCAGGAGCTGGGGAGCGTGGACTACGAGGTGCTGCCCGGCGGCGTCATCCGGCTCTACGGCGCTCTGGACCATCCCGAGCGGGTGACCCAGATCTTGGTCCAGGGCGGGGTCTGCCTGCGTTCGGCTGAAAATAAAGGGGCTAATCTGGAGGATTACTTCCTGACGATGATCGGAGGTGGACGCCATGCGTAACTATCTCCGTGCCGAGTGCTCCAAGGCCTTCCGCCGGTTTTATTTCCACATGGCCCTGCTGGTCGGCCTACTGGGAGTGGGACTGCTGCTTCTGAGCTGCTGGCTGACCTATCACTGGGGCAATTCAGGAATTTCCTTCCAGTCCACCGCCCAGATGCTGGTGGTAGTCCTCAGCGTAGGCCTGTATGCCACGCTTTTAACGGGAGATATCGTATTCTCCGAGCAGTATAAAAATAATACCCTGAAAAACGAGGTTTCCTACGGCCTGCCTCGGGCGCGCATCTACCTGGGCAAGCTGCTAGTGGCGCTGTTGGTGGCGCTGGCGGCCTGTGCGGCGCTGCTGGCGGTGTATCTGGGTGGCTGCTGGGTGCTTTTCCCCCATGGCGAAGGGGACGGCGCGGTTATGCAGGCGCTGGGCTACTGCCTGGCGGGCGCCTTCCCCCTGTGGCTGGGGGGACAGGGCTTGGTGATGATGTGCTACTTTTTGGTGAACAGCAGCACCGCCGCCGCCTTCACCGCCGTGGGGGTCATGGCCGTTCTGCCCGCTATCTTCCAGGTCTTAGGCCTGCTGCTGCATCCGGCCTTTGAGCTTGTCCGGCAGTTCATGCCCGTGGTCATGCTGGAAAACCTGCGTGGAATGCTTTTCGATTGGCGGTATGTGGGCTTGTGCTGGCTGGTAGGTCTGTGCTGGCTGGCGGTGAGCACCGCCGTAGGGCTGGCAGCTTTCAAAAAGCGGGAGGTTCGCTGATGAACGGGCGCGTCATAAAATCTGCCCGGCCCAGAGTGGGAAAGCCGCTTCTGGCCGCCGCGCTGGCGGCGGCCCTGGGCTATCTGGTAGCGCGGCGGCTGCGGCGCAGAGGGCGCTGACAGAAAGGGGGGAGATCTGTGCTCAATTATATCAAGGCCGAGCTGTGGAAGGTCTCCCGGCGGCGGGGCTTCTACGCGGCGGCGGGCGTCTTCCTGGGTCTCACTCACCTGTTCGGCTTTATGTACACCGGGGACAGCTTTGAGCATCTGGTCCATGGTGTGTGTGCGACCATGCTGACCGGTTTCGCCGCCGCCCCCGTATTGGTTCAGCTGGTGGACGGCCGCTTTGGAGACACGGTGCGCAACGAGGTATCCTTCGGGCTGAGCCGGGAGGAGATCTACCTGGGCAAGCTGTTCAGCGGCATTCTTATAGGGGCGGCCCTGTGTGCGGTGCTGGTGGGCGGCGTGCTGCTCAGCGGGTGGGTGCTTCTGGACCACGGCAAAGAGATGGAGGAGCTGAGGGCCCTGATGATTCTGGCGGGCTGTCTGACGGCGGCCCTGCCCATCTGGTGCGGCATGGTAGGGCTGTGCCATATGCTGGCCACGCTCATCCGCAGCCAGTCTGTTTGGCTGTGCGCCTATTTCCTCGGCTTTATGTTCTGCGGGCCCTTGGCCGTAGGTGCGCTGTCTCTCCTGGCGGCCTTGTTTGACGCGGTATTCCGTTTCCGCCTGAGCTTACATCAGCCGCATCTGATTCAAAGCGTCTGTATGCCCTGGACCCTGCTGCTGTCGGACCGGCTGGGCGAACAGCTGACCCCTGCGTACCTGCTGCTGTGCTGGCGCGTAGGGCTGGGCTGGCTGCTCGCCTCTTCGGCGGCCGGCCTGCTGATTTTCCGGCGGAGGGATATCCGCTGAGCTGTCCCACCTGCCAAAGCGCGCCCTTTTGGGGACGCGCTTTTGGCCTGTAATTCTATCCTGTGACAGGGGGGCGTATCGTGAGTGTTTTGTGTATTGTGCTGGTGGTGCTGTGCCTGTGGCTGCTGGCCTGGAACTGGAATCAGCGGCGCTCTCTGCGCGCCGCTGCCCAGCAGCTGCGGTGGATAGAGCGGGAACGTTCCGGCGGGCGCCTGCGCCTGCGCGCCCCTAACGCCCCGGCGGAGGAGCTGCTGGACGCGGTGAATCGCCTGCTGGAGGTGCGCACGGCGGAGCGGGCCGAGGGCCTGGAGCGTGAACATGACCTGCGCCGGCAGATCGCCAACGTTTCCCATGACCTGCGCACCCCTTTAACCTCCATTTTGGGCTATCTCCAGCTGCTGGAGGAGGCGGACCTCACTCCGGAGGAACGGCAGGAGTACCTGGCGGTGGTAAAGAACCGGGCGAAGGCTCTCCAGAGCCTGATTACCAGTTTTTATGACCTGTCCCGCCTGGAGGGTGGAGAATTCGCCATTCAGTGGGAGGCGGTGGACCTGTCTGCCAGCCTGTCCGGCCTGCTGGCCTCCTTTTATAACGATTTTACCGACGCTGGCTTTGATGTGACGGTGGACTTTCAGGAAGGACTGCCGCCGGTGCAGGCTGATCCGGCGGGTGTGCTGCGGGTATTTACCAATTTGATTCGCAATGCTCTGGATCACGGACAGGGCCGGATGGAGGTGCGCCTTTTTTTGGAGGAGGGGCGGGTGTGCACGCTTTTCCGAAACGGGGCGGGCGAATTGTCCCCTGATGACCTGCCCCATGTGTTTGACCGCTTTTTTACGGCGGATAAGATGCGAACCGGCCGGAACACCGGACTGGGACTGGCGATTGTTAAAGCTTTGTCGGAGCGAATGGGGTGTACGGTGCGGGCGGAGCTGTCCGAGGGAATGTTTGCCGTGCGCATCTTCTGGAAGAACAGCGCATATTCCGTGGGTCCCAAGCCCTGATGAGACCCGCGCGGCCCCCTGTCACCACGGGGCCGGCAGGACATATACTGTTTGTGAGAGGGCTTTCCCGCCCTCCACTATCTGAATGGGGGTACTTTTCTATGTGTTGTTGTAATAACGGGTGCGGCAATGTTTCCTCCTGCGGCTGCGGCTGCAACTGCGGCTGTAACTGCGGCTGCAATGGTTCCGACTGCGGGATTACCACCCTGCCCGCCTTCCCCGATGTGCCGGCTTTCCCCGGCACTACGTCTGCGAACGGTTGGCCTGTCTACGTCTCCGTGCCCTCCTTCCTGTGGAGCGGCAGCACGGAGGATAACTCCTGCTCTTGCTGCGGTTGACCGCCGCGCCGCCCCAATAGGGGCGGCTACTTAGACAAAGCAGTCCCCCTCAGATAGGCATTCGGGCCCTGGCGCGTTCCTGCGCCGGGGCCCGAGGCTTGTTATGACGTCTCCATAGCGGCTTGCAGCTTTTTCAGCGCCTTTTTTTCCAGGCGGGACACATCGCGCCCCGGGTATTGTAAGCGATCGCCCCTAAGAATTCGCCTCCAGCTGATGGAAGCGGAACTTGATGATGATTTGCTTGTCGGCGGTCAGCTCAACTCGTTCGATCAGGCTGACCAGCAGCTCCCGATTGGTGGAGGCGGTTTCCAGGAACCGCTCCACCAGCTTTTTTGCCAGGTCCACCTGCTCCGCCGGAGAGTAGTCTGGACGGTCCAGCTGGCTGAGACGCTGCTCCAGCGCGGCGCGGTCGGCCTTTACTTTGGTGTAGATACGTTGAAAGTCAGCTTCATCTAGAATGCCGCTGAGCTTATCCATGTAAACCTTGTCCAGATGGATGGTCAAGCTCTCGATTTTGGCTTTCAGCGATGCAATCTCCTTTTCGTTGCTGGCCTCCGCCAGCGCCTTTGCTACCTCCCGCTTGGCCGCAGGCAGCAGCTGATCCGCCCGAAGGTATTGCCAGCAGACCTCCTGTACCTTCTCAATCACCGCCAGGGTAACGGTCTGCTCCTTGATCGTGTGGCTGGTGCAGACCCCCGCCTTGGTGAAACGCTGGTAGGTGCGGCAGACGAAATACAGCTTATCCTCCCCCGCCGCGTTTTTCCGGTTCAGCACCGCCAGCGGATAGCCGCACTCGTGGCAAAAGATCAGCCCCTTGAGCAGAAAATCATAGGTCCGGCTGCGGGTGTGTCTGCGGCTGTTGACCAGGGCCCGTACCTTGTCGAAGGTCTCCCGGTCGATGATCGGCTCGTGTGTGCCCTCTACCACCACCCAGTCCCGGCGATCCTGCTTGATGCACTTTTTGGATTTGTAGTTAATCTTCCGGGTGCGGCCCTGGACCATGCTGCCGATGTAGGTTTCATTTTGCAGCATATCGGAGATGCGCTCGCTGCTCCACAGGCCGGTGTAAGGGCCGGGATTTGGTACGGGCAGTCCGGCGTAGGTGGCCGGGGTGGGGACGCCCTCGGCGTTGAGCTGGGCAGCGATCTGACGGCAACTCACGCCCTCCAGCGCCATGCCGAAGATACGGCGCACTATGGGGGCTGCGTCCTCGTCGATGACGATTTTGTTCTTCTCCGTGGGGTGCATCTTGTAGCCATAGACTGGCTTGCCGCCGATGAACAGGCCCTTGCGCTGCTTGTCATGTTTGACGCTGGAAATCTTCTTGGAGATGTCCTTGGCGTACATATCGTTCATGATGGCACGAAAAGGCGTGATGTCGTTTGCAGTGGAGTCCACTCCGGTGTCGATGCCGTCCAGCAGAGAGATGTAACGCACCCGATGCTCCGGGAAGTAGCGCTCCATATAGTGGCCGGTCAGGATGTAGTCGCGGCCCAGTCGGCTCAGATCCTTGGTGATGACCATGTTGACCTTTCGGGCCTCGATGTCGGCGATCATGCGCTGGAAATTCGGCCGGTCGAAGTTCGTGCCGCTCCAGCCGTCGTCGATGTAGGTGTCGAAAACGCTGAGGCGGTGCTGTTGGACAAACTCGTTGAGCAGGGACTGCTGGTTGTTGACGCTCTCGGACGGACCTTCGTTTTCATCCTCCTTTGATAATCTGATGTATAATGCCGCATGGTAATCCATGGGGTTGCTTATCTCTAAGTACATGTCATACCTCCTGAGATAAGCGGCCATTCATCGTATGTATCATACAATATGGCACGAGAGACTTGCAATGTTGTGAAGTTCCTTTCTGAGAAAAAGTTCTAAGGAATTCAGAATGATTTGCTGGACATCTGGTGCATCTTTCGTACAGTGGGTAATAATCGTCAGCTCTAGCGATTTCAAAGAAGCACCTCCTGATTCAAGATATTAAACTATATTCGTAGTGCGCATGAAATAGCCTTGGGGGTACATATATAGATATTTTTGTAAGGAAATATAATATTCGCTAAAAATCATCGGGTCGATCATATGCTGAATAATCGCGTAAGGCGGGAATCTTCCAGCCCATTCGTAAGCGGCGTAAATCCAGGCCATGACAAAGGTGCGTTCTTCCCCGTCCAAATTACCTGCAATCGTTCGGAGAAAGGTATCTCGGCACCGGTCAGAGATGTTTTCCTGTGATACAAACTGTATGAGCGACAGTGCGCCAGCCTGAGCATTTTGGTCAACAGCATCTGCACTCCAACCACCACGGTTTACATCAATCCCGCTCAGTCGAAGTGAGTCAATAAACTCAGCGCGGTTCTCTTGCAAAATTTTCTGAATCTTTGATTCCATCAAATTCATGGAATCACCGCCTTTCACAAGAATTAGGTTATAATAGGGTATAAGAAAAGGCCTGCTCTTAATTGAGCAGACCTTTGGAGTCATTCGCTACATATGTATGTTGGCGTCTTCCCTTTTCCCCCTTAAAAACTCGTTCAACGAGAGTTATGTACGCGACATTTCCCTTCCATCCTCAACAAAATCCATTCAATTTGAATGTAATAAATTTCGCTGAAATTATTTTTTGTTATTTTGATGTAATAAACTTGATTTCTGGACATAAATATGATATGCTTGACACGAAAAGGAAGGGGGATAATTGTGCAGAAGCCAATTCTCAAAAAGCGTGACCTCTATCTGAATCGGATGATTGCCTTTCAGGACACCGAGATGATTAAAGTCATAACTGGTATCCGGCGCTGTGGCAAGTCCAGCCTCATGAAGCTGATGGCCCAGCATTTGCGGGAAACTGGTATTGACCAAGAGCAGATTCTTGAAATGAACTTTGAGTCCATGAGCTTTCCTGATATGGACGTCAGGGTTTTTTATGAATATGTAAAGGCTCGTATCCTGCCCGATCAACGGATGTACTTGTTTTTTGACGAGGTGCAGAAAATCTCGGGCTGGGAAAATGCTGTCAACTCCTTCCGCGTAGATTTTGATTGTGATATTTACATCACCGGCTCTAATGCATACCTGCTTTCTTCTGAATTGTCCACCTACCTTTCTGGCCGATATGTTGAGATCAAAGTACTCCCCCTTTCTTTCAAAGAGTTTTTGGATTTCCATGGTTACACTGTAACGGAAAAGAAATCGCCCACTGGAGCGCTGAAACGGCGGATTACTGACCAGGACGGCGATATTTACGATGAGCGGGAACTGTTCAACGAATATGCTTGGTTCGGCGGGATGCCCATGCTGATGGATGTGGGGCTGGAGATCGACCGTGTAACAGCAGCACTGGATGGAGTGTACTCCGCCGCTGTTGTCAATGATATTCTGGAACGGGAAAAGCGCAAGGGTCGCAGGACCATCACTGACCCCGTCCTGCTCCGGAAGATCATCATGTTCCTGGCCGACAATGTCGGCAACAATGTGTCGGCAACATCTATCGGGAATACGCTGGTCAACGAGGGCCTGTTAGAAGAGAAAGGCCGCAGGAAACCTGCCGTGCATACCATCCAGAGCTATATTGAGGCGCTACTGGAAGCTTATATTTTCTACGAAATTAAGCGGTTTGACATAAAGGGTCGGGAGTATCTGAGAACGCTGGGCAAGTATTATATCGTGGACATGGGGCTACGGAACTATCTGCTGGGCTACCGGGACGGAGACAGCGGGCATATCCTGGAGAACATTATCTATTTTGAACTGCTGCGGCAGGGATACGATGTGGCCATTGGAAAAATCGACAATCAGGAAGTGGACTTCGTCGCTACAAAAGCGGATGAAAAGAAGTATATCCAGGTCACAGAGAATATGAATGCGTTGGAGACTCGGGAACGGGAATTGGCTCCATTGCGGAAAATCAGGGATAATTATGAAAAATTGGTTATTGCGCTGGATTGCGACTTGATTCAGACACAAGATGGGATTAAGCTTGTAAAAGCACTTGACTTCTTTTTGAAATAAAATCAAATCAAATTAAATTGAGCTTAATAAAGAAAAACAAGATGTCGGGGAATCCACTTTTATTAAAAGGAGGAATTGTCATGTCTCTAACCAGTGCATATCTTATCACCACCAAAAACCTCGTGAGCGTAATTAATTCTGTAGTGAGTGCAAAAGCACCTGATCGATTTACAAACAAATTTTTAGAAGATTTGGGATTTAAGAGTAGTAATGACCGCTTATATGTTGGCGTATTTAAAGCACTTGGGCTCATTGATGATGCAGGACAACCAACAACAAGATATTATGAGTTTATTGATCAGACACAAACCGGGTTTGTTTTAGCTACTGCCATTGAAGAGGCGTACGAAGATTTATTTAATCTTCGAAAAGATGCTCAAAACATGACAAATGATGAAGTAAAGAATAAGTTTAGAACCTTAACTCAAGGGCAAAAAAGTGATACAGTTTTAAATAATATGACTTCAACATTTAAAGCATTATGTGCGTTAGCCGATTGGTCCCGCAATCTTGTTCCCTCTGATGGACAGCCTACTCAACCAACACCGCCTACAGATATGTCCACGAAGGAACCTCTCTGCGCAACACAAAGAAAACATATTTCTGATATGAACCTGTATTATAATATTCAAATCCATTTACCTGAAACAACTAATATGGCTGTGTATGATGCAATCTTTCAAAGCTTAAAGAAGCATTTACTGTGAGGCATATTTATGAATGATGATACACTTTATTCCTTTGTTATGCGTGGCGAATTGACTAAAGTGGCATTGAACCATGCTGGTACTGTCAGCAAGTATTCTACATCTGAAGCATTGTCACAAGAATATATTGCTTGCTTATCCCTTGACTTATTGGATTCTGAATGTGTCCAAAATGCAAAAGAAATGGCCACAGTCTATACTGCAATCGCCGCATTTGAAAATATGGTCAGGAAATTTGTTTCAAAAATCTTACTTGAACAGAAAGGCGAAAACTGGTGGCAAGAGAGTGTTTCTGAAAAAATTCGCAAATTTGCAGACTCTCGGAAGCACGAAGAAGAAAAAATTAAATGGCACACCCAACGCGGTGATTCAATGATTAATTACATAGAGTTTGGTGATTTGGTTTCTATTATGCAACAAAATTTCGAGCTTTTTGAGGTTCATATTATTTCTATTGACTGGGCTAGACAGATAATTCAGACCCTTGAGCGTTCAAGAAATGTAATTATGCATAGCGGACAATTAAGCAAAAAAGATATAGAAAGAATCGGAACAAACATTAGAGACTGGATTAGCCAAGTAGGTGCCTGATGATATCCTAACATCAAAAAAATATGATGAATGTCCGCTTATCTTCTTTGAACTTTTCCACCACTTACAATCACCTCGGCGCGACCAAAAACATCCAATGACCGGACAAGCCCTTGCCCCGCAAGGCTTTCCGGGCATCGTTTACATTAAGCGAGGCGGGACACATAGGACCGCGATATTCCGCACTTTGCTGCAATTTCACGCTGGGTCAGAGGCTGTTCCCCATTCAGCCCATAGCGCAGGGCAATAATCATGGCTTCGCGGGGCTCCAGGCACCGCGCAACGCATTGTCGCACCTTGGCGCAGGAATCTCGAGTGTCTAGCTCCTCCAGCATCGTGTCGTCCACGCTTATGGTGTCCATCAGGGACAACGCGTTTCCATCCCCGTCTCCATCAATGGAGTCAGAGAGGGAAACCTCGCCCTGTAATTTTTTTTGCGCGCGGAAGTGCATTAAAATCTCATTTTCAATACACCGGGAAGCGTAAGTTGCCAAACGCACATTTTTGTCCGGTTTGAAGGTTGAGATCCCTTTGATAAGTCCGATGGTCCCAATAGAAATAAGGTCGTCTTGGTCCCCGTTAGGGGTGTAATATTTTTTCATAATATGTGCCACCAAGCGCAAATTGTGCTCAATCAGCACATTTCTGGCCTCTAAATCCCCCTGAGCGAACCGCTCCAGGTACATCCGCTCCTCCTCCGCCTTCAGTGGCCGGGGGAAAGAGCCGCTGCCGCTGCCGCCGGATAAGCGCAGGGTGAAAAACAGGCTGTTGAGCATCAGCAATATCCAGGCTGTCAACATGTTTGGGTACACCTCCTTCTTCCAGCCTATTCTTCCTTTGCCTGTCTCTATGCAAAGAGCCTGAGCGGCTTGTGTCGAAAGAGTAGATGATTTCCACAATTATTACTTTGCGTTTTTTGTCATATTCATCAAAAATGAGAAAAGTCTGCGGAAAGCATTTACGAAATTCTTACTGAGCGATATAATCTATTCTGGTTGGATAGGACCTTGTATAGTGTGTGACAGAGATGTCAGACGGGGAGGAAGAGTGTGACGATTACAGATGCGGCCGCAATGCTTGGCGCCATTGCCGTGCTGATGTTCGGCATGACCACCATGACAGACGGACTGGAGAAGTTTTCCAGCGGACATTTGGAGAAGATTTTAGAGCGTCTCACCAGCAACGTGTTTAAGGGCGTGCTGTTGGGCGCGGTGGTAACAGGACTGATGCAGAGCTCCACCGCCACCACAGTTATGTGCGTGGGCTTTGTCAATGCCGGCATTATGAAGCTGGAGCAGACGGTGGGCATCATTATGGGCGCGAACATTGGCACCACAATCACGGCCCAGCTGCTCAGCTTAGGGGATATCTCCTCCGACTCGCTGGTATTCACCATGCTGAAGCCCACGTTTCTGGGCTCTGCCCTGGCAGTTCTGGGCATTTTGTTCTATATGTTTTTCAACGGCGGGCGTAAGCGGTTTTTGGGACAGATTTTGCTGGGTATGGGACTTTTGTTCCTGGGTATGAGCAGTATGGAAAGCGCGATGCGTCCCCTACAGGACTCCCCCGCCTTCCAGCAGATGTTTGCCTCCTTCTCCAACCCGTTTCTCGGCGTGCTGGTTGGCGCGCTGGTCACCGCGCTGCTCCACAGCTCGGCGGCTTCGGTGGGCATCCTTCAGGCCCTGAGCGCCACAGGGGCGGTGAGCTTTAAAATTGCGTTTCCCCTTATTATGGGCCAGAATATCGGCACCTGCCTGACCTCGCTGGTCTCCTCGGTGGGCGCCAGCAGAAACGCCAAGCGCACGGCCGCGCTGCATTTGTCCTTCAATATCATCGGCACGCTGGTCTTTTTGGTGCTGCTTTACGGCGGCAACGCACTGTTCCGTTTCGCTTTTTGGGAGAGCGTTATGACCCGCGGTTCCATCGCGAACCTGCACCTGTGCTTCAATGTGGCCTGCTGTATTACGCTGCTTCCGTTCAATAAGCTCTTGGTGCGGCTGGTAGAGCACATTGTGCCGGGCAGCGCTGAGGAGCAGGAGCTGACGGTTTTGGACGAGCGCTTTTTGGCGACCCCGTCTCTGGCGCTGGAGAAGGCCCATGAGACGGTGCTGCAAATGGGCGTTTTTGCCAAGTCTAACCTGGTTCTGGCCGGGGAGCTGATTTCCCACTTTGACCAGAAAAAACTAGAGCGCCTCAATGAGACAGAAACTGCGATAGATAAGCTGGAAAACATGCTGGATAATTACCTGGTCAAGCTCACCGGACACCCCATTTCCACGGAAGACAGCATACAGGTGTCCGAGCTGCTGCACACGCTGTCGGATTTTGAGCGGATCGGGGATTATGCCGTCAACGTGTCTGAGTGTGCCGTAATCCTTCATGACCGGGGCATCTCCTTCTCCTCACAGGCCCAGAAGGAGCTGGACGGCATGTGCAGCGCCGTCAACGCCACTGTGGAAAAAGCAATTACCTGCTACCAGACCCGTCAGCGCTCCGACGCTGTCCAGGTGGAACCCCTGGAGGAGGTAGTGGATCTGATGGCGGATACGCTGAAAAACCGCCATGTGGAGCGGCTGAAGCTGGGCGAGTGCACCATTGAGCTGGGGACCCAGTTTTTAGAGCTGCTTATTAATCTGGAACGCATCTCCGACCACTGCTCCAACGTGGCCCTGCGGATTCTGCGCCAGACCTCCTCCAAGGACGACATCATCCGCATTGACTCCCACACCTATATCCACGACCTCCACCACGGCGCTGACCGGGAATTTGACCAGCTTTTTGCAAACTACCGGGAAAGATATTTTGTGCCGATTGAAATTGAAAAAACAGAGGATACGGAGCAGTAGAAATTGCAGTATCTTATGTCCAACTAGGCCTAAGCGCGGCGCCTGCCGGGAGAACGGCGGGCCCCATACCCCACGCTTATCCGGCATAAAACCGGTCCCCTGATGCTCCTGCATCAGGGGACCGGTTTTATTGACTGCTGGGGGCTATAGGCCGGCTGTACCGGCCGTCTGACTTAAAGTGACGCGAAGGGAGCCAGCTCCCAGCGGATAAAGTACCCCTGGGGATGCCTGCATACGGGGCAGACCTTGGGCGCTATGGCGGAGTGCACAATCTGTCCGCAGTTGAGGCACATCCACTGAACCTCCACGTCAGAGACAAAGAGCTTGCCCTGCTCCAGCAGGTCGGCAAATTGGCCAAAGCGCTCCCCGTGGGTGTGTTCCACCTCAGAGATCTGGGAGAAGATGTGGGAGATCTCCTCAAACCCTTCGGTTTTGGCGGTCTTGGCAAATTCCTTATAGTCGTGGCTCCACTCCTGAAACTCGTTGTGCTGGGCGGCGCGCAAGTGGGAAAGCACGTCCGGCCAGAGCTCTACGGGATAGCTGCCCTCAATTTGGATGTTCTGCCCGGTTACGGGCTGGAGCCGATCATAAAAAACTTTGGCGTGGGCCCGCTCCTGCTCGGCGGTAAAAGCGAATACGCCCTGGATGACCTGGAGATTGTTTTTCTTTGCCAATCCGGCGGCAAAGGTGTAGCGGTTGCGGGCCTGACTCTCACCGGCGAAGGCCCGCAGCAGGTTGACCCTGGTCTGACTTTCTTCAAAGGCGATGGACACGGGAACGACCTCCTTTATCATTGGATACGGGAAGTTTTCCCACCCAGGCGGCGGATTATACGTATCCCAGCAGCCCCCGCACCGAGACCTCACCGGCGCTCAGGCGCTCCCGCTGTCCGCTCTTCCAGCGGACCCACAGGGCAAATTCTCCGTCAATTTCCTCCGCCCAACCCTCTTTAGGTACGCCGCGGCGGAGGACCTGGACTGGGTGGCCCAGGGTTAGGCAGCGCTGCCGGTAATCCGCCAGATATTCCGCCCCGCCCGCCGGAAAGGCGGCGTAAAGCGCGTCCAGCTCATCCAATACCGCCGCCGCCAGCACCGCCAGCCGGGGGGGAGGGCCGCCCAGGGCCTGGGCCAGGGAGATTGCCACAGGGGCCACCTCCGGGCCGAAATCGGACTCACGCTGGCTGACGTTTATGCCAATTCCCACCACAACGGGGCTTGCCCCGCCTGTCTGGGGGTTGTTCTCCAGCTCTGTAAGAATGCCGCAGAGCTTTTTTCCCGCCAAGATTACGTCGTTGGGCCACTTGATGCCGGGGGAGAGGGGGCAGACGCGCTGGACAGCGCGGCAGACCGCCACCGCTGTCCAGGCAGTGAGGCCGCCCAGCTGCTGCGGAGCGCAGCGGGGATGCAGCAGGACTGACAGATAGAGCCCTTGCCCTGCCGGGGACACAAAAGACCGTCCCTGCCGCCCTCTGCCGCCGGTCTGCTCCAGCGCCAGCACCGCCAGTCCGTCGGGGGCCTGCCCTCCCAGGCGCTTGAGCTCATTGTTGGTGGAATCTACCCGGTCCAGGCAGCGCAGCGCGCGCCCCACCCGCCGCTGTGCGCGGCGTTGAAGCAAAGCCTCCAGCTCCTCCTGCATAGTAAGCCTCCTATTCCGGCCGCCCGTGCGGCTCACTCCTCGCCCAATATCCTCACTGCGGTGCCATAGGCGGTGATCTCCGCCGCCCCCTGCATCAGGGAGGAGGAGGCATAGCGCACGTTGACGATAGCGTCCGCCCCCAGAGCCTGGGCCTCGTCCACCATGCGCTTGGTGGCGATCTGCCGGGCCTCCACCAGCATCTGGGTATAGCTTTCGATTTCGCCGCCCACCAGGGTTTTCATGCCCGCCATAAAATCCTTGCCGAAGTTTTTGGATTGCACCACACTGCCCTTGACAATGCCCAGGGCCTCGATCTGTTTGCCAGGGATATGCTCAATATTGAGAAGCAGCATCTTCTTCGCCTCCTTTAATCTGTTTAATCCGCTGCCGCAGGGCCAGCAGCACGCCCAAGATGACAGCGCCGGGGACGGCCGCCAGCATCACTGCCAAAGGCAGGGGAGGGGCCTGCTGAGGGTCTGCGGCCATTCCCCACGCCATTAGGGCGATCAGCGCCCCCATGAAAACAACCATGACTCCCGCCGCAATCACCGGCCCGGCATAGCGGCTTAGCGTATCTTTTTTCCTGATGTTCACAAATCGCACTCCCTCCAGTTCCATCTGCTCCATCCGGCCCAGATAGCGCTGGGCGTCCAGGCTGGGGAGCTGTTCGCCGGCCTCCACCAGCTCGCGGCACAGGGCCTGGGTGGTGGAGAGATTCTGCTGCTGCCGTTCCAGGTGAATCAGGTGCCGCCGCAGGCCGTCGGCCAGGGTGAGATGCCCCTGCTGCATCCGCCGGATCTCCTCCAAAGGCATGTCCAGCTTCCGCAGCAGTTTGATGCTGCGCAGCGTTTGGACCTCCTCCCCGCCGTACTCCCGGTAGCCGTTATCCTGGTTTCGGCAGGGGGAGAGCAGACCCTCTTTCTCATAGAAGCGGATGTTGCGCTTGGTGATGCCCACCAGCTGCTCGACCTCGTTGATTTTCATCTGTTCCACCTCCGGCACGTTTGAGTGTATACCTTCCACTAGGGAGAAAGTCAAGAAAAATTTTTACGATGTGCGTAGTATACACCTGCGGAAGGGAAATTACCAGCCTGTGGGAAAAATCCAACGGACTTTTTCCACAGGCTGGAACCGCTGCGCTTTGATTTTGTGGGGGTTTCCCGCCTGGCCGGCCGGAGCTATGTACCGTCCGCGCCTGCTGGCTCTAGCTTCATGATGGAGATTTCATAGGCTGTGCGCTCCCGGCTGGTCCCATTTTCCACCTTGGTATATCCCCGGCTCTGCAGCCGGCCGGTCAGGCGCACCCCGTCCCCCACCGCCAGTCCGGCGCACCGCTGGGCCAGGCCACCCCAGGCGATGCAGGGGAGGTAGTCCGCTCTGCCGTACCGGCGGTTAACGGCCAACATCAGGTCGCAGATGTCCCGGCCCAGAGGGGTGCGGCGGAGCACCGGAGGTTTGCAGAGCACCCCCGCCAGGCAGAGCTCATTGCGGTGCTCCCCTTGTCCGGGCCGGAGGGTCCGGGCAAAAAAAGTGATGACCAGGCGGCTGCCCTGTCCACTTTTGTTGTTGAAGGAGCGCACTTCGCCCTCCAGTTCCAGCTGTGTCCCCGGCTCTACGGGGCAGGCTTCCAGCAGGGGGAGGGCTGCGATGATATTCAGCCGGTCCTCCGAGCCGGACAGCCGGAGCACCGATAGGGGAAAGGTGTAGTACGCCGTGCCATGATTTTCGTGGGACAGTGACGGGGCGGCGGCGGCGGTTCCCCGCAGGACTGCCCGGTTTTCGTTCCAGAGTGTTTGCATATCCATCCACGCTCCTGTGTGTTTTGTTCCAGCTGCCAGCCGTGAACAGCGGGGCCCGCCGGCGTCTGCTTCGGCCCGGGAAAGCGGTACGCAGCTCTGTCCACAGATGGCTGTGTGGCATATATATGTGGGCCCGTCCCCAAAAATGACCGCCGGAGGAGGGAAAGACCAGGGTGTGGCTCCATCTGGAAATTGAAGCTGGACCCGGAGTGTCATTTACGGTATAATGAGAGAAACGGATTCACAGCTTGCAGGAGGCATTGGACAGATCATGGAGGATAAGCAGAAAATTCAGCTTTTTGAGGAAGCGCCGGTGGCAAAAGCGGTGATGGCCATGTCGGTTCCCACGATTCTCAGTTCCCTGGTTATGGTCATTTACAGTCTGGCGGATACCTATTTCGTGGGTATGCTGAATAACTCGATTCAAAATGCGGCGGTCACTCTGGCAGCGCCGGTGCTGCTGGCATTTAACGCGGTCAATAATCTTTTCGGTGTGGGCACCTCCAGTATGATGAGCCGGGCCCTGGGCCGCCGGGACTATGACACCGTCCGCAGCAGCAGCGTGTTTGGTCTTTACTGCACATTGGCCAGCGGGGTGCTTTTCTCCCTGCTGGTCACCCTCTTCCGCACCCCGCTGCTGGGGGTGCTGGGAGCTGACGCGGAGACGGTGGGGGCGACGGGGGAATACCTCAAGTGGACGGTCAGCTTTGGAGCGACGCCCGCCATTTTAAACGTTGTGATGGCTTATCTGGTCCGGGCGGAGGGAGCGTCCCTTCACGCCAGCTTAGGCACCATGAGCGGATGCCTGCTGAACATTGTGCTTGACCCGATCTTTATCCTGCCCTGGGGTCTGAATTTGGGGGCCGCCGGGGCGGGCGCGGCCACTTTTCTGTCGAACTGCGCGGCCTGTGTGTACTTTTTTGTGCTCCTGGTTGTGAAGCGGGGCAGCACCTATATATGTCTGGACCCCCGGTTGTTCCGGCTCAACCGGTCCATTGTCCTGGGCGTGTGCGGGGTAGGCGTGCCCGCCTCCATCCAAAACCTGCTCAATGTTACAGGCATGACGGTCTTGAACAATTTTACCTCGGCCTTCGGCTCAAACGCGGTGGCCGCCATGGGAATCGCCCATAAAGTCAATATGGTTCCGCTTCAGGTGGCCCTGGGCCTGTCCCAGGGGATTACCCCGCTTATCAGCTACAACTATGGCAGCCGGAATATCCCGCGCATGAAACAGCTCTTCCTGTTTACCAGCAGGCTGGCGATTGGTTTTCTGGGATGCATTACCCTGTGCTACTATTTAGGCGCGGAACGGCTGATCTCCCTGTTTATGGAAAATGAGGCGATTGTGACCTATGGCGGCCGGTTCCTGCGGGGGATGTGCCTGGGATTGCCTTTCCTGTGTATGGACTTTTTGGCAGTAGGTGTGTTTCAGGCCTGCGGTATGGGAAGCAAAGCGCTGCTGTTTGCTGTGCTGCGCAAGATTGTACTGGAGATTCCCGCACTGTTCTTGTGGAACCGTATCTGGCCCCTGTACGGACTGGCGTGTGCGCAGGCTACGGCGGAAGTCGTGCTCTGTGTTGCGGCGGTGGCGGTGCTCCGGCGGCTGTTTCGGGAATTGGAAAGCGTGCCTGGGAGGCGGTAGCCACGCGTAAAAAAGCGCCGCAGAAGCATCATGCTTCTGCGGCGCTCTCCAGGTTTGAATTGCCTTAGGCCCAGGCCTCCAGTTCGGCCAGAATTGCGGGAGAATCGGTGACGATCTCTACGGGCAGAGAATAGTCCAAGGTGTAAAACCCCAGCGGCGACTTGGCGTCTGCGGTTCTGGCCCCGTCGATGGTACGGACTTGTACTTCCTCCGGTACGGAGAAAGACAGCTGGTGGAGCCGGTGCAGCGCATCTGCGGAAGAAACTTTTTTCGTCACAACCATTGCTGAAGCCCTCCTGCATCAAGAAGTATACTGCGTAGTGTAGTATACTACATTTTCTTGAAAAAGGGAAGAGGCAATTTTTGAAATTTTTACGGGTAAGGGAAGGAATAACATAAGATGTCATTTCACACCAAATTAAGGGAAATAGGGGCTTTGTTACTGCATCAGGGAGCACACGAGCCGGGTGTATTCCGCCGGATCCTCCAAAGGAAGTCCGGCGATGAGCAGGGCCTGAGCGTACAGCAGCTGGGCATACCGCTGAGCCCTCTCCTTGTCACTGTCCACCGCGGCGCGCAGGGCGGCGAAGGCGCTGGAATCCGGATTGAGCTCCAACACCCGCTGAGCCTTCATGGAGCGAGCCTGCTCCGGGTCCATCCGCTGGAAATACTTCTCCATCTCCAAGGTTATGGGGCCGTCGGCGGTCATACACACCGCTCCGGATTTCAGCATGTTAGAGATCCGCACGTCGTGGACGCGCTCCCCCAGAGTCTCTTTCACAAAGTCCAGCACGTCCTTGCTATCTTGGGCCTTCTGCTCTAGGGCGGCCTTTTCCTCGTCGCTTTCGGGAAGCGCGTCGGGGGCGTCTACGGCCTTGAAGGGTTTACCCTCGGCGATTTCCCCCAGGGCCTCCATGACGAACTGGTCCGGCTCCTCCGTGAGGTAGAGGATTTCGTAGCCCTTGTCCCGGATGCGCTCGGCCTGAGGCAGCTTGGACAGCTTGTCCACATCCTCGCCGCAGGCGTAGTAGACATAGGGCTGGTCCGCCGCCATGCGCTGCTTGTACTCGTTGAGCGTGACCAGCTTGCCCTCCTTGGAGGACCAGAACAGCAGCAGATCCTGTAGCAAGTCCTTGTGAGAGCCAAAATCAGACACCACGCCTACCTTTAGTTGAAGGCCGAACGCTCTCCAGAACCGCTCATATTTTTCACGCTCGTCCTTTTGCAGGCGGAGCAGCTCCGATTTAATCTTTTTCTCCAGATTGCTGGCGATGATCTTTAGCTGCCGGGTGTGCTGAAGCATCTCGCGGCTGATATTTAAAGAGAAGTCCTGGGAATCCACCACGCCCCGGATGAAGCGGAAATGCTCAGGCAGCAGATCGGCGCACTTGTCCATAATCAGCACGCCGGAGGAATAAAGCTGAAGGCCCTTCTGATACTCCCTGGTGTGAAAATCGTAGGGGGCCCGGGCGGGGACGAAGAGCATAGCCTTGTACTCTACCATGCCCTCGGCGGACATATGGATGCGGAGAAGAGGGTCCTCCCAGTCGCCGTACTTTTCTTTATAAAAGTCGTTGTACTCCTCGTCCTTGACCTCGCTGCGGGGCCGCTGCCACAGGGGAACCATAGAGTTAAGGGTTTCCCACTCCTTGACGGTTTCATATTCCGGCTGATAGTCCTCGCCGGCGTCGGCGGGACGCTCTTTCGGGCGGCTGTGCTCGACCTCCATGCGAATGGGGTAATGGATATAGTCAGAATATTTTTTGACCAGCCGTTCCAACGTGTGAGTGTGCAGGTACTGGGCGTAATCCTCCTCGTCGGCATTGGGTTTGAGCTTCATAATAATGCGGGTGCCGGTTTCCGCCTGCTGGCAGGGGGTGAGGGTGTAACCGTCTGCTCCGGAGGACTGCCACTGCCAGGCCTCCTGGCTGCCATAGGCGCGGGAGATGACCGTTACCTGGTCGGACACCATAAAGGCAGAGTAAAAACCAACGCCGAACTGCCCGATGATGTCGGCGTCCGACTCCGGCAGATGTTCAGCGGCGGCCATGTCCTTTTTAAATTGGAGAGAGCCGCTGTGGGCAATGGTGCCCAGGTTGGACTCCAGCTCCTCCCGTGTCATACCCACGCCGTTGTCGATGACGGTGAGGGTGCCCGCCGCTTCGTCCGGAATGAGGGTAATCTGGAGCGCGGAGCGGTCCGGGGAATCCCCGGCGCTGAGCATCCTGTAGGTGAGCTTGTCGATGGCGTCGCTGGCGTTGGAAATGATCTCCCGCAGGAAGATTTCCTTGTGGGTGTAGATGGAGTTGATCATCAGGTCCAGCACGCGCTTGGATTCGGTCTTGAACTGCTTTTTTGCCATGGTATGGCCTCCTATATAAATTTTATTTGATAAAAACATAGTGTTAGCACTCGAGATATACGAGTGCTAACACTATGATAATCCTTCGCTTGCAAATTTTCAAGGGGTATTCATGAAAAGTTTACAAATGACGCGCATTTTTCACCAGACAGCCCGGCCCCGGACCGGCCTGTGCCGGTCCGGGGCCGGGGGGACGGGAGCCCTGTGTAAGAGCGGCTTAGCAGCAGCCGTTGTTGCAGCCACAGTTGCAGCCATTATTGCAGCCGCAGTTGCAGCCGCAGTTGCAGCCGTTGTTGCAGCAGCAGCAACAGCAGCCGTCATTGCCGCCCCAGCCGCCGCAGCAGCACAGCAGGATAATGATCAGGATGATCCACAGGCAGCCGCTGCCGCCCCAGCCAGAATTGTTACACCCCATAATGAAGTACCTCCTGGTATGAAAATGGAAACCTGACCTAGCTCCGGCGGAGTGGCCCGCCGTCCGGTCCGGTCTCACTTCATACTATGCCCGCCGGGGCTGGTGGTGCCGGCAGAATCAAAATTTCTGCCGCTTAGGCCTTGTTTGAAAATGATTAACACGTCCAAGAGGCGGGCTCTTTCCCGCCTGGACAGCGGGATTTTTCCTTGAAATCCGTCAGGATTCCTGCGTCAAAACCCCTTGCCAGTCAAAAAATCCCTCGTCCTTGGGCATATTCCCATTTTTCAAACAAGGCCTAGGCGTAAAAAACAGCACGCCGGACCAGTCCGGCGTGCTGCTGAAAAAGAATGAGGCGGGCAGGGTTAGGAGCCCAGCCGCTCCAAGGCGACGGCGTTTAAGGTGGTGTAGAGTTCCGCCTCGTCCACCACGCCCCGGTCCGCCAGGCGGCTGGCCAATGTGTCCGCGTCCTTTGTGGGAGCGGTGAGGGCGTATAAGGAGAGGTAGGCCACCTGCGCGCGCAGAAAAGGCCCAGCAGTGAGGCTCTGGTATTCCGCAGGATTGACCACCCCCCGCTCCAGGGCGAAGGATAAAGCGGTGGACCAGCTGAAATCTGCGGCTGCGCCGCTGTCGCTGTAGCCGAGAGCCCGCAGCAGGAAGGTCATATATTCTCCGGCAGAGAGAGCGGCGTCCGGTCCGAAATACAGCTGTCCGCCGCTGCCTGCGCCCACCCCTTTGGTGTAGCCCTTGGTATAGGCATAGGCCACATAGCGCTCGCACCAGGCGGGGGTATCGGCAAAAGGATTGGCTTCAGTACAGGCCAAAGCGGCCTGCTCCTCTCCGATCAGCCGCAGGAACATAACCAGTCCCACCACGCGGGTAGGGGCGCTCTCCAGCTCATACCCGGAGCCGTAGGCGGCGCCGGTGCCCCGGAAAAGTCCCAGCTCTGCCAGGGCATCCGCCAAGGCGTGATAATCCACATTTCCGCTGGGGGAGAGGGTGTACGCTCCCTCGGTGGAGAGTACGGCGGTATCCGACGTGACGGTAACGGCGGCAGTGGTGTTCTCCGCAGCCAACAGCCGGTGAAAGGCGGCAGCCGCCGCGCCGGCGGGGAGCGCCTGCCCGGCGGTCAGATCCACCACAGTCCCTCCGCTGGAGTAGGAAATGCTGGCGCTGCCCGCCAGGAGCATCACGGTGGAGCCGGCAGGCAGGGTGAGCACATCGCCCCGTTTAAGCCGGCGGTCTGACAGCCCGGCCGGGTCCGCCGCCGGAGTATCCGGCGCGCCGGCGCTGGTCAGGCCGCTCAGAACGCTCTGATAGACGGTCAAAGTACGCGCGTCAATCTGTGCCTCCGCCTGCCGGACGGCTTCTGGGATATAGTGGCTGTTGAGCCAGCTCAGGGAAATCAGCGGGTCGGCCTCCGTGCCGGCGGCGGCGTAGACCCCTGCGCAGCCGGCCAATATCAGCGCGGCGGATAAAAAGGCGGCGAATTTTTTCATAGTGCCTCCGAAATCATATAGCTCAGCGAGAGCAGGCTGTCGGCAAAGTGGACGTCCTCTACGACCACGCCGGAGCCGGCCACACTCAGTTCGATGTTCGTAAAATTCCAGATTCCTTTTACCCCGCCCCGGACCAGCCGGCCGGCGGTGGCGTCGGCGGCGGCACGGGGGACGGTCAGCACGCCCATGCCGGTGGGGTGGGCGCGCAGATATTCCTCCAGGTCCCGGGCGTGATAGACCGGTACGCCGGAGAGAGTCCGGCCTACGATGGCGCTGTCTACATCGAAGGCGGCGGTAAGCTGAAAGCCGGAGCGTTCAAAATGGAAATTCTCCAGCAGGGCGCGGCCCAGGTTGCCCGCCCCCAGGATAATGGCGGTGTGACCCCGGTTCATGCCCAGAATATCGGAGATCTCTCCCCGCAGCTTGTCCACATTATAGCCGTATCCCTGCTGCCCGAATTCCCCGAAGCAGGAGAGGTCCTGACGGATTTGCGAGGCGGTCAGCCCCATGGACTTGCCCAGGGCGCTAGAAGAGATGCGCTCCGTCCCGGCCAAATGCAGATCGCTGAGGTGGCGGTAATACCGGGGCAGCCGCCGGATGACGGCGCTGGACACCTTTTCCTTTCTCATTGGAAATCACGTCCAATCTTGAGGAATGCAGGGCCTGAGACCCAGAGGTCAGACGGAGCTATGCGATGGGCCCAAAGTGCTCCAGCGGAAAAAGAATGCAAAGCGCCCGGCCCAGCACGTACCGCTGGTCAATCACGCCCAGGGACACATACCGGCTGTCTGAGGAGTGGTTGCGGTTGTCGCCCATGACGAAAATACAGTTTTCCGGTACAGAGATATGGTCTATGTGCTCATAGCCCGGCGGCAGCATCTCTTCCCCCAGGTAAGGCTCGTTCAGCACGCGGCCGTCCACCGCGACGGTGTTGGCGTCATAGTCGATGTCCACCTGCTGCCCGCCCACGGCGATGACCCGCTTGACAATAGGGTCGGTGACCATATCGAAGGCTTTGGTCAGCACCACCACGTCGCCGCTGCGGGGCTGGTATCCGGCGCTCTGGAGCAGCAGCATGTCACGGTGGTGGAGGGTGGGGTACATGGAATTGCCATCTACGCTGATAATCCGGCCCACGAGGGTAAACACCGCGATCAGGAATACCAGGGCGGTGGAGAGGGCCTGGAGCCAAAAGTAGAGGTCCAGCTTAAAGGCGTCCTCTGAAGAGAGGTTTTCCTCCGGGGAGTGGGGCGCCTCCGGCAGTCTGTCCGGAGTGCGCTCACTTTTTTGATAATCTGCCAATGCGATCAGCTCCAAACCGGGCGAAATAAGACGGACATTTTTATTATTATAGCGCAACCGGCCGGGGAATGCAAGGGAGCAGGGCCACGGTTCTCCGCAAGAAAAACAGCGCTCCGGCAGGCAAAAATCCATGGGGGTTGACATATGGAAGATTTGTGATAAAATAGTTCCGCTTTACTTCAACGCTTTTAAGCAATAAAGTGAACGGGGGAATCCCTATGGAGGAGAAAAATCTGCCGCCCCAGCCGGAACAGGGGGAGCTGGAGCGCAGGGCGCAGCAGCTTTTAGAGGAAAAGGACTCCGAGGCCCGCACCCGGACCTATACCGGACCGGCGGGTGTGTGCGTGACGGTTCTCCTGTGTGTATGGACGCTGTTTCAGCTGTATTTCAGCACCGGCCTGGGGGCGATCAGCGCCATAAACCTGCGGGCTGTTCACTGTATTTTCCTGCTGGTGTTTACCTTTTTGCTCTACCCGGCTTACAAAAAGGAGCGGCGCAGCCGCCGCTTTCCGCCGGTGTGGGATATGGCCCTGATCCTTTTGTCTGTTTTTAGCTTCGGCTATCTGATTTTAAACTATACCCGCGTGGCGCAGAACGCGGGCCGGGTCAGTGATTTTGAGCTGGTGATTGCCGCCGTGGCCCTGGCGCTGGTCTTTGAGGCGGCCCGCCGGGCGTCCGGAAACCTGGCGGTGCTGGCGGCGGTCTTTCTGGCCTACAACTGGTTTGGGCAGTTCCTGCCGGGAAGGCTGGGACACAACGGCTTTACGCTCAAACGGGTGCTTGCCACCCAGTTTTGGGGCACTCAGGGCCTGCTGGGTACGGGAGTCGGCGTATCGGCTACCTATATTTTCCTGTTTGTAGTGTTCGGGGCCTTTTTGAAATACAGCGGCTTTTCCAAGTTCATCAACGATTTCTCTCTGACCCTGGTGGGCCAGTCTCCCGGCGGGCCGGCGAAGGTGGCGGTGCTGGCCTCCGCTCTGATGGGGATGATTAACGGTTCCGCCATCGCCAACGTGGCCACCACCGGCACCATCACCATACCGTTGATGAAGCAGACCGGCTATAAAAAGGAATTCGCCGGGGCGGTGGAGGCGGTGGCCTCCACCGGCGGGCAGTTCTGTCCGCCTATTATGGGGGCGGTGGGCTTTGTGATGGCGGAGTTTTTGAACCTGAACTACACCACCGTCATGCTGGCGGCGGTTGTGCCCGCCCTGCTGTACTACCTGGGACTGCTCTTCGCCGTCCACTTTGAGGCCAAGCGGCTGGGCCTGTCCGGCCTGTCCAAAGAAAATATTCCGGACGCTATGAAGGTGCTCAAGGAGCAGGGGCACTTGGTAATCCCCCTGGTGGTGCTGATCGCCATTATGTTTATGGGCTACACTCCGCTGTACGCGGCGGTAATTGCCATTTTCGTCACCATCGCAGCCAGCTGGCTGCGCAGGGAGACCCGCATGACCTGGGATAAGATCGTGGCCGCCACGGTGGAGGGGGCCAGAGGCGCGGTATCCGTGGGTGTGTGCTGCGTTGTCATCGGAGTGATCATCGGCACCGTCACCCTCACCAGCCTGGGGCTGAACATGGGGTATTTGATCCTCTCCATCGTGGAGAACAGCAACGTCTACCTGACCGGACTGCTGGTGATGATTATGTCCACAATTCTGGGCATGGGCGTGCCGGGCGTGGCCGCCTATGTGATTGTCCAGGCGGTGGCGGCTCCGGTTCTGATCCGGGTGGGCGTGCTGGATATCTCCGCGCACATGTTCTGCCTGATTTATGCGTGTCTGTCCAATATTACGCCCCCCGTGGCCATGAGCAGCTATGTGGCCGCTGGAATCGCCGGCTCCAACCAGACCAAGACGGGGCTTTTGTCCGTGCGGCTGGGTCTGGTGGGATTTTTGATCCCCTTCTTCTTCCTGGATAATCCGGTTTTGCTGATCGGAGCGGACCCCACCGCCACCTTGGCGGGCAGCCTGTGGGCGTCCTTTACCGCCTGTGTGGGCACGGTGGCCCTGGTGGGCGGGCTGGAGGGCTGGTTTTTGCGCAGGGCCGGATGGCCCGAGCGGGCTTTGCTCATTGCGGTTGCGCCGCTGATGCTTTATCCCGGGTGGCTCACCGATGTGATCGGCTTTGCCCTGCTGGCCGCCATTCTTTTATTCCAGCGTTTTACCCGCCGTCCCGCGGGCCCCGTTCCGGGGAACGCCTGACAGATAGAACACATGTAAAGGAGTAAATGAAATGAAAAAGTTCCTCTCCCTGATTCTGGCGCCGGCGCTGCTCTTAAGCGTGCTGGCGGGGTGCGCCCCCAGCGGCGGCGGCGCTGCGACCCCTGCTCCCACCGCTTCTGCCCCTGCGCAGCCAAGCTCCGGCGGCGCTCCCCACGACCCTGTGACGATCAATTTCCCCACCGCCTCCGCCTCCGGCGCGCTGTATGCCGTGGGCGCGGCAATCACCAACCTTTGGGATACGGAGATTGACTATGTCAGCGCCTCCAGTCAGGCCTCCGCCGGCGGCATTGAGAACCTGAACCTGGTCTCTGAGGGCGAAGCGCAGGTGTCCATTGCCATCTCCAGCAACTGCTACCAGTGCCTCAACGGCACCGACAGCTTTGAGGGCTATGCTTACGAGGACTTGAAGGTCATTGCGGGGCTGTACTTCAACCCCAACCAGGTGGTGGCCACCGCATCCTCCGGCATCACCGACCTGGCCAGCGTGGCGGGGAAGCACTTTGCCGTGGCCTCTGCCGGCTCCAGCGTGTACGGCGAGTGTGAAAATCACTTTACCGCCGCTGGGCTGAACTTCCCCGATGATATCAACTGCGAGTATATCACCTTTACCGACGCGGCCGACATGCTGCAAAACGGGACCATCGATGGGGCGTGGATTATGTCCGGCGCGCCCGCCTCCGCCGTGACCCAGGCGTGCACCGCCGGGTGCACCCTGGTGGATATCAGCGACGAGGTGATTTCCACCCTCCAGGCGGAGTATCCGTGGTACGCCCCCTTTACCATTCCCGCCGGGACGTATCCCAACCAGGATAAGGACGTGCAGACCTCTGCGATCAAGATGGTCATGTTCTGCCGGGGGGATTTGGACGAGCAGGCGGTGTACGATCTGACCAAGACGTTCTGGGAGAATATCGACGCGCTGGGCGAGGCCCAGGGGAATCTGAAGGGCCTGACCCCCGAGGCGGCTGTGGAGGATATCGCGCAGCTGCCTTTGCATCCCGGCGCCGCCCGGTATTATGCTGAGATCGGCGTGCAATAACCGCGCCGCGCTTCTCAAAAATGCAAGCATTTTTGAGACAGGTAACAGTCCGCTGCACCGCACTGGCTTTGCTCGCATGTTTGCGGACTGAGATATGTTTTTTGGGGGCACATGTCCTCGAAAAAGCGGATTTTAATCTTATTTTGCCGCCCGCAGGCGGCGAAGCTCTGCCGGGCGTTTTTTCCTTGCAGGAACAATCCCACGTCCTGCATCGCCTTTGGTTTTTCCGACAGCCTCAAATGCGCCGCAGGCCCTTGAAGGGCCTGCGGCGCATTATATTGCGGAGGATGGGGAAAACGGGTGTTAAGACGGCTCCGGTGCGGCTTGTGCACTGGGGGGCAGGTCCTTCAAAAGCCAGGCAAACCCGTTGGGATAGAGCTCCACGTCCCGAATCTGGCCGCAGTGGCCGCCGTACATCAGCTCGGTATAGCTGCCTTGGCGGTCTACGCCCGCATGGACGAAGTGAGAGCTGAAGTTGAACAGGCACACCAGCTCCCGCTCTCCCAAACGGCGGCACAGGGCCAGCACGTGGGGAGAGCCGCTCTCTTCCACCCAGACGTCTGCGGCGCTGTCAAAGCAGGGCTCCCCGGCGCGGATGGCCGTCATTCGCCGCAGACCCTGGAACTGCCTGCCCTGGCGGGTGGCGGGGTCGGCGCGCAGGCCGGCCAGCTCCCACTGAAACCGGCCCCGGTGGAGGTAGCGGCTGTCCTCCCGTTTTTCCGGGTCGTCGTGGTAGGAGTAGTCGTTGAGCTGTCCCACCTCGTCGCCGCTGTACACCACGGGGATGCCGCTTTGAGAGAGCATCCATGCGTGCAGGGTCAGGTCGCAGGCAATGGCCCGCTCCAGAAGGGCGGGGTCGCGTTGAAAATCCGCGGCCTCAACCCCGCACAGGGAGGCGGTGGTGCCGCATAGGCGGGCGTCTCCCAGGCGGGGATCGTTGTTGTAGAGCTCCCCCCGGCTGGAGCTGCCCGGCCATGCTCCGGTGAACCAATCGTTAAGGTAGCGCTTGTGGGCCGCCTCTTCAGCTCCAGAGTCCCTGTTCAGCCACGCATAGTCCAGCCCCCAGCCGATGTCGTCGTGGCAGCGCAGGTAGTTTAAAAACAGGAACTGCTTAGGCAGGGCGCACAGGGTCTCCATCTGCCGCTTCAAAAGCGAGACGTCCCCGGTGGCCAGGGTGTGCCAGGTGGTGGCCATGGTGGTGACGTTATAGAGCATATGGCATTCGGGTTTTTCGGGGGTGCCGAAATAGGGGGTCACCTTGGCGGGCTCCATGACGACTTCCCCCAGCAGCAGCACGCTGGGGCAGACAATCTCGCAGGCCATGCGCAGCATCCGGGCAAGGGTATGCACCTGGGGCAGGTTGCGGCAGCTGGTGCCCAGCTGCTTCCAGATATATGGGATGGCGTCCAGGCGGATGACGTCAACGCCCCGGTTGGCCAGGTAGAGCAGATTTTCAGTCATATCGTTGAATACCACCGGGTTGGCATAGTTCAAGTCCCACTGGTAGGGGTAGAAGCTGGTCATGACGATCTGTCCGTTTTCCAGCCGGGTAAAGCTGCCGGGCGCGGTAGTGGGAAATACCTGGGGGACGGTTTGCTCAAACTGGCTGGGGATCTCCCAGCTGTCATAGAAAAAATACCGCTCCCGGCAGCCGGGGTCCCCCGCCAAGGCCCGCTTTGCCCACTCATGGTCCTGGCTGGTGTGGTTCATGACAAAATCCAGGCACATGCTGATTCCGGCCTTCCGGCAGGCGTCCGCCAGATGCTCCAGATCTTCCATGGTTCCAAGCTCCGGCTGGACGGCGCGGAAGTTGGATACGGCGTAACCGCCGTCGCTGCGGCCCTTGGGGCTCTCCAGCAGGGGCATCAAGTGGAGATAATTGATCCCGCACTCCTTTAGATAGGGCAGCTTTTCCTCCACACCCTTCAGAGTGCCGGCGAAAGCGCCCACATAGAGCATCATGCCCAGCAGATCCCGGCGGCGGTACCAGCCGGGGCTGGCCTGCCGGCGCTTGTCCTGGTCCCGGAGGGCGCGCTTGCGCTCCCGCCAGCAGCGGCGGAGCATATCCACAAAATAGGAAAAGGCGGCTTGATCGCTGTGATAGAGCCCATAGTAGAGCCATTTCAGCTCGTCATAGTGCCGGGCGAGCCGAAGGTCAAAGCTGGATTTCATGCGGCGGTTCCTCCCAGATTCATGTTATGCGAAGTGGAGCGTCTCTTCCAGCGTGGGCATGGCGGGGATGGCCCCGGACCGGGAACAGGTCAAGGCCGCGGCCCGGTTGGCGAAGGAGAGAATGTCTTTGAGCTCCTCCTGCTCCAGCCCCTGGAAGGGTTGTTCGCCGTGCAGGCAGAGCCGGCTGAGCACCGCCCCTAAAAAGGTGTCTCCCGCCCCGTTGGTGTCCGCCACGCGGACCGGAACGCCGGGGACGGTGAAGCTGCGCCCCCTCCAACGGCAGAAGGAGCCCGCGCTGCCCAGGGTAACCAGCACCAGCGAGACGCCCTGCTCCTCTAAAAAACCGCTTCCCGCTTCTAAGCTGGAAGCGCCGGTGAGAAGGGGCAGCTCCTCTTCAGACAGCTTGATGATATCCACCAGGGGGACGGGCGTGCGCATCCATTTGACCGCTTCCGCCTCATCGTTCCAGAGGGCGGGGCGGTAATTGGGGTCATAGCTGACCAGGCGGCCTGCCTGGCGGGCCGCCTGCGCGGCGGCGAGGGTGGAGCGGCGGGCGGGCTGTGCCGTCAAGCTCACAGAGCCGAAGTGAAGGATTTTGCTTGTGCGGATGAGCGCTTCCGGCACGTCCTGGGGAGAGAGCGCGCTGTCAGCCCCGCGGACAAAGCGGAAGCTGCGCTCGCCGGAAGCGTCCACCGAGACCACCGCCATGGTGGTGAAAGCCTGCCCGGCGCACAGTCCGGCGCAGTTTACGCTGTTTTCCGAGAGCACCTGGCGCAGATAGGAGCCGAACCCGTCGTCGCCTACTTTTCCCACAAAAGCCGTGGAAGCGCCCAGGCGGGAAGCCGCTACCGCCACATTGGCGGGCGCTCCGCCGGGATTGGCGGCAAAAAGGGGGACGCCCGCCGGGCTGGCGCCGGTCTGGGTCAGGTCAATGAGGATTTCGCCGACTGCGGTAATGTCTGTCATGTCTGCCTCCTGCTATATCGATAAGAATACGTATTCACAAAATCCACGAAAAAAGGACAACAGCTGTCATCCTTTTTTCTGACCGGGCCTTGCCTGAACATTGGCGATGTACCCAAAGGAGAGGGAGTTTTCCGCCGGGCAAGGCAGAGCTTTACAGGGATACTTTGCGCATTGCAAGAAAATTGAACGCGGTGTAATGAAAAAAGATTCGCCGGTTGGGCGTGCCGGCAATGCTCGGCCACAGCCCATGAGAGAGCGCGCTAAGTGCTCTCCCGGAGAACAAGCGCGGCCGGCAGCGCCAGATTCAGGGGCGCGGCGGGACCCGGGTTGTCGATCCGGTACGCCAGACGGGAAACCGCCTGCTGGGCGATTTGCTCGATGGGTTGGGAGACGCTGCTCAGGGCGGGGTGGAGATAGCGGCCCATATAGGTGTCGTCAAAGCCCATGACCCCCACCCGGCCGGGGACGGCGATGCCCAGCGCACGCAGAATGCTGAGCACCCGCAGGGCGCAGACGTCGTTGTTGGCAAAGATACCGGTACGGGGGCCCGGCCGCTGGCAATGAGAGCGCAGCTCCTTTTTCAGCTGCTCATCATCCTGGCCCTCCAGCACGGTGAGTTGGGAGGCCAGGCCCCGGGCGGACAGCTCCTGGCGGAAGCCCTCGCATTTCGGGCAGCCGTCCTGGCCGATGAACAAAAACTGGCGGTAGCCCCGCTGGGTCATATGGCGGGCCACCTGGGCGGCGGCCTCCACATGGTCCAGATAGACGCAGTCCAGGCCTTCCACCTGGCGGGTAAGCGCCACGACAGGCACGTCCAGCCGCTGCGCACAGCCGGGCCAGAGGGAGCCTCCCTCTAAAACCGGGACCGCCAGCACGCCGTCCACCCGGTAACGCCGTACAACGTCCAGGTACTCCTGCTCCCGGGCGCTGCTGTAATCGCTGTTGAAGAGTATGATGCTGTATCCCAGTTCCCGGGCCTTCGCCTCCACCTGTTTTGCCAAGTCGGCAAAAAAACTGTTGGAGACGTCGGTGAGCAGAACGCCTAAGAGCTGGGTTTTACCCCCCTGAAGACTTTTGGCCAGGGCGTTGAATTGGTAATTATGCTCCCTGGCGCAGGCCAGCACCCGCTCCCGGATATCCGCGGAGACGGTTTTACTGCCGTTGAGTACGCGGGAGACCGTGGGCTGGGAAACCTGGGTCAGCTTGGCGATTTCTGTCATGGTAATCATAATCAATACCCCTAAGAATTCGTATTCCTACTGCGACTTTATGATAACATGGTATAGTTTTGGATGCAAGCCGTAGATTAGATAAAATTTACAGCCGCTTTTTGTGCAGGTTGACAGGCGCAGCGGAGACGGGAAAGATTTTCTCCAGCAAAGGAGGACGCCAATTGCATAGAATCCCCTTGGATTCCACATCCTTAATCATAGCGCAAGCACGATCAAGGGCCCGCGGCCCCAGGGGATTTCCACCCCTCCGGCGGCGGAAGCGGGCTCTCATTTGGAGGGACACAGCATGATAAAAAAATGGACCGCAGCCCTGCTGGCTGCTTCGCTTATGATTTCCCCCGCCTGGGCGGCGGAGGGGGCGGGCGCCCCTGCCGCGCCTGAAGTGGACGCCGCAGCCTGCCTGCTGATGGAAAAGGAGACTGGGACGGTTCTGTGTGAGAATAACGCCCATGACAAGCTGGAGCCCGCCAGCGTGACGAAGATTATGACCCTCCTGCTGGTGATGGAGGCCCTGGACCAGGGGCAGCTGAAGCTGGAGGATATGGTGCAGGTCTCCGCGCGGGCGGCCTCCATGGGGGGGTCGCAGGTTTACCTGAAGGAAGGGGAGCTGATGAGCGTAAATGACCTGCTCAAAGCGGTGAGCGTGGCGTCCGGCAATGACGCCGCCGTGGCGCTGGCGGAGCACCTGGCGGGCAGCGAGAGCGCCTTTGTAGAGCGCATGAACCAGCGGGCCGCCCAGCTGGGGATGACAGACACCTGCTTTATCAACTGCACCGGCCTGCCCGCCGCGGGGCACCTGACCTGCGCCTATGACATCGCTCTGATGAGCCGGGAGCTGATTTTAAAGCATCCGAGCATCCGCAATTATACTACGATTTGGATGGACACCCTGCGGGACGGAGCTTTTCAGTTGTCCAATACCAACAAGCTCATCCGCTTTTATGAGGGAGCTACGGGGCTGAAAACCGGTTCCACCGCTTCCGCCCAGTTCTGCATCTCCGCCACGGCGGAGCGGGACGGCATGGAGCTGATTGCGGTTATTATGAAATCCCCCTCCGGGGATATCCGCTCTGAGGGGGCAAAGGCGCTGCTGAATTACGGCTTTGCCAATTACACGCTGATGGATGTCTACCCCGGCCAGGCCCTCCCGCCGGTGGAGGTGCTCCTGGGCGAACAATCCCAGGTGCAGCCGGTGCTGAGCCAGACCAGCCGCATTTTGGTGGAGAAGAGCCGTCTCAATCAGGTGGAGAGCCGTCTGGACCTGTGTGAAAATGTGGAGGCGCCGGTGGAGGCTGGACAAAAGCTGGGGGAAATGGTGATCACGGTAGGAGACGAAACCCTGCAGACCATTCCCATCGTAGCCGGACAGGAGGTGGCGCGGGTGACGGTGGGCGGCATTTTTGCGCGTCTGCTGCGCAGCCTGTTCATGGCGGGCTGAGGCGGAACGGCCGGACGGGGGAGCGTTTCCCGGGCGCTCCCCCGGGCCGCGGATATACGCTGTAAGTTTTCATAAAATACCCTTCCAATTTTCTCATATCTGTGGCACAATAGAGGAAAAGGAGGGAAGGCGCCATGAAGCGAATCCTGCGCAGGCTGGGTGCGCTGTTCCTGACGGCCTTGCTGCTGGCGGGAGTCCTGGCCCCGGCGGCGGGGGCCCGGGAGGACGCGGCCCGAGCGCTGACGATTTTATTTACCCACGATACACACGACCATTTTCTTCCCGCGCCCGCAGAGGACGGCGGGGAGTACGGCGGATATACCCGCCTAGCTACCCTGCTGTGCCAAGAGCGGGAGGTGGCGGAACACCCGGTGGTGACGCTGGATGCCGGAGATTTCTCTATGGGCTCCCTATTCCAGACCATTTACTCCTCCGACGCCCCTGAGCTGCGGGCTCTGGGGGCAATGGGGTATGACGTGTCTACGCTGGGCAACCACGAATTTGATTACCGCTCTGCGGGGCTGGCGGCCATGCTGAATGCCGCGGTGGACAGCGGAGAACGCCTGCCCGCCCTGGTGCAGGCCAACTATAAGCCGCCGGCGGAGGATACCGCCGCCTGGGCGGCCTGGAGGCGCTATGGCGTCGGGGATTACACCGTGCTGGAGCGGGGCGGACTGCGCGTTGCGGTGTTCGGCGTGCTGGGCGTGGACGCCGACGAATGCGCCCCCATGTCCGGCATGGAGTTTACCCCCATTGCCGACGCCGCCCGCCAGGTGGTAGCGGAAATCCGGGCCAATGAAAATCCGGATTACATCATCTGCCTGTCCCACAGCGGTACTTCAGACGGAAAGGGAGAGGACTATGAGCTGGCCCGGGCGGTGGACGGCATCGACGTGATTATTTCCGGACATACCCACTCCACCACCCCCACGCCCATCCAGGTTAACGGAACCTTGATTGTCTCCTGCGGGGAGTATACCCAGAACTTAGGTGTGCTGACAGTGGAAAAGTCTGGGAATCAAACGGTGGAGTCGGATTTTCGCCTGATTCCCGTTGACGGCTCCGTGCCCGACGACCCGGCCATGACCGCGCTGGCCGCGGAATTTCAAAATCAGGTGGAGCAGCAGTATCTGGCGGATTACGGACTGATGTTTCACCAGGTGCTGGCCACCAGCAGCTTTGATTTTACGCCCATCAGCCAGTTTGCCGCGCAGCAGCAGGAGGATCCTCTGGGCAGCCTGATTGCCGACTCCTATGTCTATGCCGTGCAGCAGGCGGAGGGGGAGGCGTATGTGCCGGTGGACTTCGCGGTGGTTGCCTCCGGCGTGGTCCGGGCGTCTCTGACCCGGGGGGACATTACCACCTCTGATGCATTTAATGTCTCCTCCCTGGGCTCCGGCGGCGACGGCACGCCGGGCTATCCGCTGATTTCCGTCTGGATCACCGGCCGGGAGCTGCGGGACGCCTTTGAGGTGGACGCCTCGGTAACGCCCATCATGTCTGCCGCGCAGCTCTATCCCTCCGGTATGACATGGACCTGGAATCCCCACCGGATGATTTTTAACAGGGTGACTCAGTGTGCTCAGGTGCTCCCGGACGGGAAGCAGGTGCCTTTGGAGGACGACAAGCTCTACCGGGTGGTTACAGGGCTCTATTCCGGGCAGATGCTGGGGGCGGTCAATGGGAAATCCTTCGGTATTTTGACCATCACCCCCAAGGACGCCCAGGGCCGTGTTGTCACAGATTTTGAGGAGCAGATCATTCACAATCAAAACGGCAGCGAGGTAAAAGAGTGGTATGCCCTGGCCTCCTATCTTCAGTCCATGGGCGCGGTGGACGCCCGGTACGCCGCGCCGGAAGGGAGAAAGGTGTGCGCGCCCTCCTGGAATCCCATCCGGCTGCTGGAACACCCCAATTGGATTACGCTGCTGGTCGTCTTGGCGGCGGCGCTGCTGATTGTCCTGGCGGCGTTGCTGGCGCGGCGGCTTATCGGCGGGGGAGGCCGCCGCCGTTACGGGGTTCGCCGGGGCGGGCGCAGTGCCTACCGGCGCTACCGGGGATAGGACTCGGAGAATTTCGACATGCTGAGACTGGCCCAGAGTTCGCGCTTAAGGCGCGAACTCTGGGTGATTTTGTGACAGTTATACCGCCTGTCCGGCGTTTTTTTTCATAGTCAGAGCGATGCGTTTTTTCTTCTCATCCACCTCCAGCACCCAGACGGTGACAATATCCCCCACGCTGAGCAGCTCCGACGGATGACGCACCCGGCGCCCGGAGAGCTGGCTGATGTGTACCAGGCCGTCCTGGTGCACGCCGACATCTACAAAGACGCCGAAATCAATGACATTGCGCACCGTGCCGGTGAGCTCCATGCCGGGCTTGAGGTCTTTCATCTCCAGTACGTCGGTGCGCAGAATGGGCCGGGGCAGTTCATCCCGGGGGTCCCGCCCCGGCTTGAGCAGCTCCGCGGCGATATCCCGCAGGGTGGGCGCGCCCACGCCGCAGGTCTGCGCCAGGGCCTCCTCCCCCCGCTCCGCCATGCGCTCGCGAAGCGCTCCGATGGTCCCGGCCTTCACATCCGCCAGGGTGTAGCCGCACTCCTTCAGCAGGCGCTCCGCCGCGGCGTAGCTCTCCGGGTGCACGCCGGTATTGTCCAGGATGGAGGGACTCTCCGGCACCCGCAGGAAGCCCGCGCACTGCTCAAAGGCTTTGGGTCCCAGCTTGGGTACCTTCAGCACCTGCTTCCGGCTGGTAAAGGCGCCGTTTTCCTCCCGGTATTTGACGATATTCCTGGCCGTCACGGCGCTCAGACCGGACACCCGGTTCAGCAGCGGGGCGGAGGCGGTGTTCAGGTCCACCCCCACCGCATTCACGCAGTCCTCTACCACGCCGGAGAGGGCCTCGTCCAGCCGGGCCTGGGGCATATCGTGCTGGTACTGTCCCACACCGATGCTTTTGGGGTCGATTTTGACCAGCTCCGCCAGGGGATCCTGGAGCCGCCGGGCGATCGACACCGCCGAGCGCAGGTTTACGTCATACTCGGGAAATTCCTCGGCGGCCAGCTTGGATGCGGAATAAACGCTGGCGCCCGCCTCGTTGACAATCATGTAGCTGACCGTGCCGCCCACGGCCTTGATCAGTTCCACCGTCATCTGTTCCGTCTCCCGGCTGGCGGTACCGTTGCCGATGGCGATATGCGCCACGCCGTAGGTCCGGATGAGACGGGAGAGCACGTCAATGGCCTGCTGCTGCTTGGCCTTGGAGAATGTGGGATAGACGACCGCCGTGTCCAGCACCCGCCCGGTGCCGTCCACCACCGCCACCTTGCAGCCGTTGCGGTATCCGGGGTCCAGGCCCATGGTTACCTTCCCCTTCACCGGCGGCTGCATCAGCAGGGGCTTCAGGTTCAGCCCGAAGTTGGCGATGGCTCCTTCGTTGGCCCCGTCGGTCAGGCGGCTTCTGGTCTCCCGCTCCACGCTGGGGGAGATCAAACGGTCGTAGCTGTCCTCCACGGCGGCGCGGACAAAGGCCATTGAGGGCGCGCCGGGCATCAGCACCTTCCGGCGCAGGGCGATCAGGGCGCTCTCCCGGTCCATCTCCACGCCGGCCTTCAGGATTCCCTCCCGCTCGCCCCGGTTGATGGCCAGCACCTGGTGGCCCATGGCCCGGCTTACCGGCGTGCGGAAGTCGTAATACAGCCGGTAGACCGTATCCTCCGGCTCCTTCCCGGCGGCTTTGGACACCAGCTCCGCCTTCCGCCACCACAGCTCCCGCAGGAGCTTGCGCAGGGCCGCGTCGTCGGATATCCACTCGGCGGCGATGTCTCCCGCCCCCTGGAGAGCGGCCTGCACGCTGTCCACTCCCTTCTCCGCGTCTACGTAGGCCTGGGCGGCCTCCTCCGGCGGCGGGCAGGAGCGCTCCTGGGCAAACAGCAGCGCCGCTAAAGGTTCCAGTCCTTTTTCCTTCGCCGCGGTGGCCCGGGTGCGCCGTTTCTGCTTATAGGGGCGGTACAGGTCCTCAACCTCCGCCAGGGTAACCGCGGCGGCGATTGCCTCAGATAACTCTTGCGTGAGCTTGCCCTGGCTTTCAATGGCGGCGCGCACCTCCTGGCGGCGCTGCTCCAGGCTGCGCAGGTATTGCAGCCGGTCGGCCAGAGCGCGCAGGGTGGTGTCGTCCATGGCTCCGTGGAGCTCTTTGCGGTAGCGGGCGATAAAGGGGATGGTGTTCCCCTCGTCGATGAGGGCCGCCACATTGGCTACATGGGTTTCGCTTTGTCCCAGCTCCTGGGCCAATATCTGAATGATGCGCTCCATAGCTGTCTCCTCTATTATCTATACTTGGTAGACTACTAGTTTACGACAAGATCCGCCAAAAGTCCAGCCCTGTGCCCCGGCGGCATAAACGGCGGATTTCCTGGATATAAGTAGTAGGAGCCGTCCCATTTTTAAAGAAAACTTAATCTCTCCTTCATGGAAAGCGGAAAGGCTGTGTGGTATAGTCGACATGGCGCCCTCAAAGCGGGGCGAAGACCTGTATCGTCCAGGGGCCGACGACCCGTTTTGTTCCGCTGCCGGACGTGCTGCCGCCAATTTTCACAGAGGAGGCGTTTCCCATTCCCACACTCAGTCATGTGCATCCCGCCCCGGCCTGCGGCCCGTCTTCCAGCCGGGCGGAGGCTTCAGCGGGCGCATTGGATCTGAAAGAGCTGTTTTGGATCTTCCTGCTGGCCTCCTTCTGGGGGTGCATAGGGGAGACCCTCTTCATGCTCCTGACCACCGGCCGCCTGCAAAACCGCAGCGGCGTGCTCTACGGCCCGTTCTCCCTCGTGTGGGGCCTGGGGGCGGTGCTGTTTACGTTGCTTTTCCACAGCCTGGCCCAGCGGCGGCGGCTGTTTTGGGCGGGCGCCCTGCTGGGAACCTGCTATGAGTACCTCTGCTCCTGGCTTCAGGAGATGTTTTTTGGCTCCTGCTTTTGGGATTACAGCCACCTGCCCTTCAACCTCAACGGGCGGGTCAACCTGCTCTTCTCCGCCTTTTGGGGCGCTGCCGCGGTCTTGTGGAGGCGGCAGCTGTATCCCCGCCTGCGCCGGCGGCTGGACAGCGCCCGGCCAAGCCGCTGTTTGACTGTGATTCTGGCGGCGCTGATGGCGGGAAACATCGCCCTTTCCGCCGCGGCGCTGGTCCGCATGGACCGGCGGCAGTGCGGCCTGCCCGCGGTTACAGAGCTGGAGCTGCTTTTGGACCGTTTCTATCCGGATCAAGTCCTTCAGCGGACCTTTTCCAATCTGACCTATATCGGCACCGACGCCGCCCGCGCCGCCTCCGGTGTGCCCCGTCCCTGGGATATTCCGGACTAGGCCATGCTTGAACCATGTGAAAACGCCCCCATGCCTGCCGGAATCTGGCGCAGGCGTGGGGGCGTTGCGCCGCCGAGCCTATTTCTGCTTGCGCTGAAGCTGGAGCCGGTCGGCGATCATCGCGATGAACTCGCTGTTGGTGGGCTTGCCTTTGGCGTTGCTCACCGTATAGCCAAAATATTTTTGCAGGGTCTCCAAATCGCCCCGGTCCCAGGCTACCTCGATAGCGTGGCGGATGGCCCGCTCCACCCGGCTGGCGGTGGTGCCAAAACGCTTGGCCACCTCCGGATAGAGAATTTTCGTCACCGCGTTGATAACCTCAATGTCCTCCACGGCGATCATAATGGCCTCCCGCAGGTACTGGTAGCCCTTAATGTGGGCGGGCACGCCGATCTCGTGGATGATAGAGGTCACCGTGCGTTCCAGGGTTTCCCCTCTGGCGTCTGCGCGCGGTGTCTCTTCTCCGCCGCCCTGGAGCTGGGCGGCCATCTGCCGGATTCGCTCCACCACCGTGGAGGGCTTGCACGGCTTCATCATGTAATAATCTGCCCCGTGCTCTGCCGCCAGGTCCGCCATATGGCCCCGCACAAAGCCGGAGAGGACCAGCACCCGGGGAGGTTCCGGCAGCGCGTGAACCGCTTGGAGCACCTCCAGCCCGTCCATGCGGGCCAGCACCATATCCATTACCAGCACGTCTGCCGCGCACGTCCCGGCCAGGCGCACCGCCTCTTCCCCGTCGCCGGTCTCTCCCGCCAGCTCCATGTCCTGCTCCTGTGCCAAAACGCCCGCCAAAACCCGGCGGAATTCCTCGCTGGCGTCCGCCAGCAGCACCCGTTTCTTCCGTTCCATAAAGCTCCCTTCCCAGCAGCCTTCACGCTGCCCTCGATCACTCCGCCTGGCCAAGGCGTTTCTACCGGCGAACTATAATTTAGCATAATCAGACAGCGAACGCAAGGACTTTAATGGAATTTATTGGATATTATCGTTCGACTTATTTCGACTTTTCGCTAAAATTCCGCACTTTTTGAGCATTTTCATCCTTTGGCGGCAGACCGGAAGCGGCGCTGGAGGGTTGGATATTGACGGGCCGGGCGCAAATGGGTAAAATAAGCGGTAAAAAGGAGATGACCGCTATGTCCGCACCACTGGTTTTGCTGTACAATCTGGATACGCCCAAGGGCGCAAAAATCCGCCGGATGTGCCTGCCCCTCAAGATCCGCACCCGCCTGGTCGCCAAGCAGGAGTACGGCCTGCCCCTGTCCGCCCTGATAGAGGGGGCGGCAGGTGCTCCGGTCTCTGGAGAGGTTCCGGATTTCGACGACGAGCTGCTGCTGATGGCGAACTTCACCGGTCCGCAGGTGGATCGTTTTCTACAGGGCTTCCGCCGCAGCCACATTCCACCGGTGGCTCTGAAAGCCGTGCTCACGCAGACCAACCGGAACTGGAATTCCGCCGCCCTGCGCGCCGAGCTGCTCCGGGAGCGGCAGGCGATTCAGCAGGGCGGCAGCGCCCACGCCGCCCAGCAGGACTGACTTGCTCCCCTGCCCGGAAGGCGCAGGGAAAGCTGCCCGCAGGGGTCCTTTGCGGCACGTGCCATGTAACGGTTTCAGCCCCGCGGCGCCAGTCACGCCGCGGGGCTGTTTTTATGCGCAGAACCGGTGCTTTCCAATGGTTTTAATCAGCGGGCGGCTCCAAATCCACGCGCTGGTGGCGGTAGAGGGATTGAAATAGTAGATTGCCCCGCCGCTGGGGTCCGCGCCGTTGAGGGCGTCCTGCGCCGCCCGGACGGAGGACTGCGCAACCGGTTGGTCGATCTGCCCGTCTACCATACAGGTAAAGGCCCCCGGCTGGTAAACGACTCCCGCGATGGTGCTGGGGAAGGAGGGGTGCTCTACCCGGTTGAGAATGACCGCTCCTACCGCCACTTGACCGCTGTAAGGCTCTCCCCGTGCTTCGGCGGAGATCACCCGCGCCAGCAGAGCTACGCTGTCCGCTTGACTGGCCGCCGCTGCGCCGGAGCCGGACTGCATCCCCAGAGCCTTCAGGGTCGCGGGGCCCGCCACGCCATCGGCGCTCAGGCCGTTTTTCCTCTGGAAGTACTCCACCGCCCGCTGGGTCTGCGTGCCATAGATGCCGTCCACCTCGCCGGAGTAGTAGCCCCAGTTTTTCAGCTTTGTCTGGATGGTGCGCACCTGGCTCCCCGTGGACCCCAGCCGCCAGGTGGCCGCCTGCGCCGTCTGGGCCAGGGTGATGAGCAGAATATTCACCGCGAAAAGCAGCGCCAGTCTCCGAATCAGCCGCCTGCGCTCTCCCATGCTCCTCGTTTCCTCCTCTGCCGCGGCGCTTCCGCCGCAGTTTGTCCTATGGAATCTATTCTACGAAGCGCAGGCTCCGCTTATGAGCGGAAATGCTTTCCTAAAGTCTGCTTGAAATTGTAAAAACGCCCAAACAGCAAGTCGTTTCCCGTCTGGACAAACGATTTTTCCTTGCCATACGCCGGTATGCCTGCTAAAAAAATCGTTTGTCAAAGGTGAAAATCCTCTGCTGCCGGTCATATTTCCATTTTTCAAACAAGGCTTCATCCGGTTTGAGCGGTCTTTCGCCGGGTTATACTGGAGGAAATAGGAAAGGAAGTGGCGGTATATGGTACAGGGTGTGTCCCGGCAGGTGATCGTGGTTCGCTCCCCCGATCCGCGCTTGTTTGAACAGGCGATCTTTATTGTCAGAGAAGACGCCTTTGGCAAAGGCGTTTCGGCGGACGCGGTGGTTCAGGAGGCCCGCCGGGTGGCAGACGGCTATATTCGCCGCAACGCCCGCTTGTCTCCCCGCAAAAATCCTCTGCCCGCTCCGGTCTGGATTGCCCTGGGGGCGCTGCTGGCCAGCGCCGCATGGTGCGTGGGACTTTTCCTCCTGTAGCCGTCCGGCCCGGGGGGAAAAGACAAGGCTGCCGGCAGCGCGCTACGCGCCGCTCCGGCAGCCTTGCTTACCTATGAGGCGGGATGTCCATTCGCGGGCGGCTGGGTTGTGCACGGCGCCCGCCGTGTATTTATAAAAACAAAAAATCCACACCTCACGGTGTGGGCTTCTTTTCTGGTCTGGAGATGCCGTTTACCGCTCGCTGGGAACGGTATGGGTGCTCTCATAGATCATGTCGTCCACATCGTGTTCGTTTGCCTTGCAGAAGATCATCTTTATCACCTCCTACTATTTTGATAGTCTTATTATAGAGATACGCCCTAAGAAAGTCAAGTGGAAAAGCATCTCTTTTGCTGTTTTGTATAATTTTACCTTAAAATTTTACATATATTAACAGGCGGTAACGACAAAACGGTAAAATAAGGGGTTGAAGTAATCTGCTTCCAGTGATAAAATAAACAAAACTGGCTTCCAATCCATAGTCTGTCCCAAACTATGCAGAAAAGGGGAAATCAGGATGATCCGCATTGCCATTGTAGAGGACGATCAGGATTACATCCGGCAGCTGCAAACCTATTTGGAACAGTACCGCCGGGAGAGCGGGGAGGCCGTAGATGTGGCGGTATTTACCGACGGCGACGAAATCGCCGAGGGCTACCGTCCCAGGTTCGATGTGATTCTCATGGATGTGGAGATGCGCTTTATGGACGGCATGACCGCCGCCAGGGAGATCCGTAAGGTGGACTGCGAGGTGGTCATCATCTTCATCACCAATATGGCCCAATACGCCATTCAGGGGTATTCCGTAGACGCCCTGGACTACCTGCTCAAGCCGGTGAGCTATTTTGCGTTTGCCCAGCGCCTGGAACGGGCGGTTGCCCGCATGAAGCGGCGGGTGGCCCGGTATTTGACCGTACCGGTAAAGGGCGGGGCGCGAAAGCTGGAGGCGTCCCAGATCTACTATGTGGAGAGCCGGGACCATGAGCTGACCTTCCACACAGCTGTGGGGAATTTTACCGCCGGACTGACCATGCGGGAGACGGAGAGCCGCCTGAGCAATCTGCCCTTTTTCCGGGGGAATAACAGCTATTTGATTAACCTGGAGCATGTAGACGCAGTGCAGGACGGCTGCGCCGTGGTGCGGGGGGAGAGCCTGAAGCTCAGCCGTCCCCGGAAGGCGGCCTTTATGGAGGCGTTGAGCGACTACATGGGTCAGGTGCTGAAATGAGCGGCGCGCTTCCGGACATCCCGCGCCTTTACACCGCGCTGGCGGAGTGGGGTGCCTGCATGGTGTATGTTCGTTTTTTGGACCGGCGCCTGCACGGCTGGCAGCTTTGGCTTGAGTCCGGCGGGATGCTGGCAGCTCTGGCCGTCTTTTTGGCGGCCACCGGGAAGCTGCCTCTCGTCTGGTGGATCCCCTGCATGGCGGTGGCGGTGGCTTTGATGTTTTTGCTGGTGGGCAGCTGCTGCCGGGTGGGGTGGCGGGACGCGGCTTATTACTGTGTTCAGGCCTTTGTGCTGGCCGAATTCGCCGCCTCTCTGGAGTGGCAGCTGCACTGCTTTCTCCTGCTGGAGCGCCGCCCTTCTCTCTTTTTGGCCCTGGGGCTGCTGCTGGCGGTCTACCTGCCCTGCTTTTTCCTGATGAGCTATCTGCTGCGGCACTTTGCCTCAGGCGGCGGAGCCCTGGACCTCACCGCCGGGGAGGTGGGCTCGGCAGTCATCATTGGCATTGCGGTGTTTTCTGCCAGCAATTTGAGCTTTTTGTCCATCCAGACGCCCTTTAGCGGGCAATACAGCGCAGATATCTACAATATCCGCACTATTATGGACTTAGGCGGCCTGGCCATTCTATATGCCCATCATGTCCAGTGCCGCAGCCTTCGGGTCAGCCGGGAGCTGGAGGCTGTGCAGAACGCCCTGCGCCTGCAGTACCAGCAGTATCAGCTCTCCAAGGAGAGCGTAGAGCTCATCAACCGCAAATACCACGATATGAAGCACCAGATTATGGTGCTTCGGGCGGAGCCGGACTCCGCCAGGCGGGCGGCCTTTCTGGACCAGATGGAGGAGGAAATCCGCGCCTATGAGGCCCAGAACAAGACCGGCAACCAGATTTTAGACACGATTCTCACCAGCAAAAGCCTCTACTGTGCCCGGCGCCATATCGCCCTTACCTGCGTAGCGGACGGGGCGCTGCTGGAGTTTATCAAGCCCATGGATCTCAGCGCCATTTTCGGCAACGCCCTGGACAACGCCATTGAGTGCGTGCAGCAGATCTCCGTGCCGGAAAAGCGGCTCATTCACGTAACCGTGTCCGCCCAGCGCAGCTTCGCCCTCATCCGCTGTGAGAACTACTGCGAAGGGAGCCCGCAATTCTCAGGGGACTTGCCCATTACCACCAAGGCGGATCAAAATTATCACGGTTATGGGCTGAAAAGCATCCGTTTTGTTACAAAAAAATATGGGGGAAGCATGACAGCCCGGATGGAAAAGCAATGGTTTGTCCTCCAGATATTAATTCCTATTCCAAATAGCGGTTCGTCAAAATAGATAAAAACAGGACCTATTTTCTTGATAAAACGTCAAAAGCCACAACAAAATTCGAATAAAGAATGTCAATTTACGAAGAGGGGCCCACAGCCCCTCTTTTTTATGTTATAACCCGTACTGTAAATCGCACAGGAAACCGGGCAGTCATCCAGCCCGCTCTTGTGCAAAAGGCTGTCTCTCAATGAAATAAAAGAGGAGGAAACAACATGCTCAGTATCAACATGGATGACGTTCTGAAAGTACTGGACCAGATCAAAGTGCACCTGATTGTTTTTGCGGTTATCGCAGTCCTGGCCATTGCGGCCATGGTAGCCTGCAAGAACATGGACAGGGCCAAAAAATTTCTGGTCCGCTGTGAAGCGGGAATTGCGATCCTCTTGGCCCTGGTCATTGTGGCAAACCTCATCTGCACCGGGCCTATGTCCAGTATGCTGGACCTGGTCAGCGAAACCTCTTATCTCACCGAATCCACTACAGCGGAGGCCACCCAGCTGGTGACCCAGATGGCGGAGGAGGGCATTGTTCTGCTGGAAAATGACGGCGGCATTCTGCCCCTGTCCAGCGGCGGCAAGCTCAACGTGTTCGGATGGGCCTCCACCAATCCCTGCTACGGCGGCACCGGCTCCGGCGCGCTGAACGACGCCTATCCCACCGTCACCCTGCTCCAGGGCCTGACGGACGCGGGGTTGGAGCTCAACACCGAGCTGGAGCAGTTCTATGTGAATTACAAGGCCGACCGGCCGGTGGTGGGCATGTGGAATCAGGACTGGACCCTGCCGGAGCCCAACGTGAGCCTGTATACCGACGAGCTGATCAACAATGCCAAGGCGTTCTCTGATACCGCCATGATCGTCATTACCCGTGTGGGCGGCGAGGGCGCCGACCTGCCCAACGATATGCTCAGCGTAATCGACGGCTCTTACGCCCAGCGCAGCGGCGCGGGCAACACTTATTACATCGGCACCTATGACGATTCCCTCAACGAGGGGAACGATTGGGATGCGGGCGACCACTTCCTCCAGCTGTCCAACCGGGAGGAGGAGATGGTGGATCTGGTGTGCGCCAACTTTGACAAGGTCATCGTGGTTTATAACGGCGCCAATGCCTTCGAGCTGGGCTGGGTGAAGGAGTATCCCCAGATCAAGGGCCTCGTCGCCTGCCCCGGCACCGGTCAGGCGGGCTTTACCGCCCTGGGCGAGATTGTGGCCGGCGCGGTCAACCCTTCCGGGCATCTGGCGGACACCTATGTGTATGACATGAAAGAGACTCCCTGGTGGAACAACTTCGGCAGCTTCCTGTACGACAATATGCAGGAGTTTGAGTATCACGGCGCCAGCTTTGGCGGCGAGGTCACGGAGGTTCCCAACTTTGTCAACTACGTAGAGGGCATCTACGTGGGCTACAAGTTCTATGAGACTGCCGCCCAGGAAGGCCTGATCGACTACGGCGAGGTGGTGCAGTATCCCTTTGGCTACGGCTTGAGCTATACCACCTTTGAGCAGGAGATGGGTCCCATCTCCGAGAGCAATGGGACCATTACGTTCGATGTGACCGTCACCAATACCGGCTCTGTGGCCGGCAAGGACGTGGTAGAGGTCTATGTGAACCCGCCCTACACCAACGGCGGCATTGAGAAGGCCAGCGCCAATCTGGTGGAGTTTTCCAAGACCGGCCTGTTGGAGCCCGGCGCGTCCGAGGTTGTTACCATTTCCTTCCCCGTAGAGGACTTAGCGTCCTATGACGCCCATGGCGCGGGCTGCTACGTGCTGGAGGGCGGCGAGTATGTCATCAGCATCAACAGCGATTCCCACACCGTGCTTGACTCTCAGGGCTATACGGTTCTCTCCACGATCACTTATGATGAGAACAACAAGCGCGAGAGCGACCAGGTTCCCGCCGTCAACCAGTTCGGGTACGCCGAGGGCGAGGTTACCTACCTGTCCCGTACCGACGGGTTCGCCAACTATGCCGCGGCCACCGCTGCTCCTGCCAACTACTCGATGAGCGCAGAGGATAAGGCGGGCTTCTACAACATCTCCAACTATTTGACCGCCGAGGCCACTGCCGCCGACGAGGACCCAGACGCCGCGCCCATTACCACCGGGGCGAAAAACGGTGTCCAGCTCAAGGATCTGCGGGGCCTGAGCTATGACGACCCCCAGTGGGACCTGCTGCTGGACCAGATGACCCTGGACGACATGAACGCCCTGATCTCCCTGGGCGGCTATCAGACCAACTCTGTGGATTCCATTGGCAAGGTCCGCACCAACGACAACGACGGTCCCGCCTCCATCAACAACAATTTCACCGGCGTGGGCTCCGTGGGCTTCCCCGCGGGCGTAATGATCGCCGCCACCTGGAGCAAGGACCTGGCCCATGAGTTCGGCAGCAGCATCGGCAAGATGGCCGATGAGATGAACACCTCCGGCTGGTATGCCCCCGCCATGAACATCCACCGCACCGCCTTTGCCGGGCGCAACTTTGAGTACTACTCTGAGGACGGCGTCCTCTCCGGCTTCATCGCCGCCAACGCGGTGGCCGGGGCCAAGGAGCACGGCGTGTACTCCTACATGAAGCACTTCGCGCTCAACGACCAGGAGGGTAACCGCTGTGACATGATCTGCACCTGGTCGAGCGAGCAGGCCATCCGCGAAATCTACCTCAAGCCCTTCGAGATGTGCGTGAAGGACGCCGGCTGCGAGGCGGTCATGTCCTCCTTCAACTACATCGGCAACCGCTGGGCCGGCGGTTCGGCCTCCCTGTGCAAAACGGTCTTGCGGGACGAGTGGGGCTTCCAGGGCTTTGTGGAGACCGACTATTTCGGCGTATACGGCTATATGAGCGCCGACCAGGCCATCCGCAACGGCACCGATCTGATGCTGGTGGCGTACCAGACCGAGACCAACAACGTCCGCTTCCGGGAGACCCCCGGCGCCCAGAAGGCCATGCGCGACGCCGCTCACAACATCCTCTATGTCACGGTCAACAGCCGCGCCTATACCGAGGAAAACTTTGCTAAGGCCACTGCCACCCCCATCTGGCGCACCGTCTTGATCGTGGTGGACGTCATCGCCGCGGCCGTCATCCTTGTGCTGGAATTCCTGGTCTTTAAGAGCTATAAAAAGCGCCAGGGCAAGTAAACGCCCGCTATGCCGTCCATAAAGTGAGAACCGGCCCCGGCCCGCTCCCGCCAGGGGACGCGGGCCGGGGCAATTCTTCAGAAAGGAGCAGGAAGCGTGAAACACAAGGACCTGGTCGAGCAAATGACCCTGGAGGAAAAGTGCTACCTTCTCTCCGGCAAAGACTTTTGGCAGACCCGCAGCGTAGAGCGGCTGGGCATTCGAAGCGTCACCCTTTCCGACGGACCCCACGGCATCCGCAAGCAGGAAGGAGCGGGGGATCAGCTGGGACTGAATGGCTCGCTGCCCGCCACGTGCTATCCCACCGCCGCCACCGTGGCAAACTCCTGGGATCCGGAGCTGGGAGAGGAGCTCGGGCGGCATCTGGGAGCGGAAGCCGCCAGTCAGGACGTGTGCGTTCTGCTGGGGCCCGGCCTGAACATCAAGCGCAGCCCCCTGTGCGGGCGCAATTTTGAATATTTCTGTGAGGACCCCTATCTGGCGGGTAAAATGGCGGCGGGGTACATCCGCGGAATTCAGGAGACCGGCGTTTCCGCCTGCCCCAAGCACTTTGCCGCGAACTCTCAGGAACTGCGGCGGATGGCCTCAGACTCCGTCATGGATGAGCGGACCCTGCGGGAGATCTACCTGACCGGCTTTGAAATCGCGGTCAAGGAGGGGCACCCCAAGGCTCTCATGTCCTCTTATAACCGGGTCAACGGGGTGTATGCCAATGAGAATCCCCATCTTCTGCAAGAGATTTTGCGGGACGGGTGGGGCTTTGACGGCTTTGTGGTCTCCGACTGGGGCGGCTCCAACGACCACGTAGAGGGAGTTCGGGCCGGCTCCCACCTGGAGATGCCCACCACCGGAGGGGACTCAGACCTGGAGCTGGTAGAAGCGGTGAAAACCGGCCGGCTCAGTCAGGAGGTACTGGACCGGCGGGTGGATGAGCTGCTGGACGTAATCCTCTCCACCCGGCAGGCGGTAGACGCCTGCAAGGGCAAACGCTTCAGTACCCAAGCCCATCACGCCATGGCGGAAAAGGCGGCGGCGGAGTCCGTCGTGCTGCTGAAAAACCAGGACGGCATCCTCCCCCTCAAGGCCGGTGTGAAGACGGCGGTCATCGGAGAGTTTGCCCAGAGGGCCCGCTACCAGGGCGCGGGCTCCTCGGTGGTCAACCCCACCAAGCTGGACAACGCCATGGATATCATTGGGGAGTTTGTACAAGACGTTGTGGGCTTTGAGGCGGGCTATCCACGCTCCGGAAAAGGCGACCCCGCCATGCGGGAAAAGGCCGTAGCGCTGGCTAAGCGGGCGGATGTGGTCCTGCTGTATATCGGCCTGGACGAGATCAGCGAGTCCGAGGGTCTGGACCGTTCCCATATGCGTCTGCCCCAGAGCCAGGTGGAACTGATCGAGGCTGTCAGCGCCGTCAACCCCAACATTGTGGCCGTCATGTCCGCGGGCTCTTCGGTGGAAATGCCGTGGCTGGACAAATGCAAGGCCCTGGTCCACGGCTACCTGTTCGGGCAGGCGGGCGCCAGGGCGGTGCTGAAGGTCATCACCGGACAGGTCAATCCCTCCGGCAAGCTGGCGGAGAGCTACCCGCTGAAGTACGAGGACGTTCCCTCCGCCCCTTATTTCCCCGCCAAGCAGCGCACCGCCGAATACCGGGAAGGCTTGTACGTGGGCTATCGCTATTACGAAACGGCAAAAATACCGGTATTATTCCCCTTCGGATTCGGCTTGAGCTATACGACCTTCGCGTATTCCGATCTTACGGTGACGCAGCAGCAGGCGGTGTTTACCCTCACCAATACCGGCGGCGCAGACGGGGCGGAGGTGGCCCAGCTGTACGTGTCCAAACAGGACGGCGGCGTATTCCGGCCCGTCAAGGAGCTCAAGGGATTCCAGAAGGTGTTCCTCAAGGCGGGCGAGTCCAAACAGGTTGCCATCCAGCTGGACGACAAGGCCTTCCGCTACTTCAATGTGAACACGAACCGGTTTGAGGTGGAGGGCGGTCAGTGGACCGTGATGATTGGGGCGTCCGTGGCGGATATCAGACTGTCCGGCAGCGTTATGGTGGACGGCTCCGGCGCTGAGGCACCCTATAACCCGGCTGAGCTGCCCAGCTACTTTGCCGGGACCATTCGGGCTGTTTCCGACGGGGAATTTGAGGCGCTTTTGTGCCGCCCCATCCCAGACGGCAGCTGGAGCGGCACGCTGGAGCTCAACGACGCGATCTGCCAGCTCTACTACGCCAAAAGCGGCCTGGCCCGGCTTGCGTATCGGATTTTGACCAATCTGCTTAACAAGAGCATCGCGAGGGGCGAGCCGGATTTGAACATCACCTTTATCTATAACATGCCCTTCCGGGGCATTGCCAAAATGGCGGGCGGAATGTGCACCATGGAAATGGCCCAAGGTATCCTCACCATCTGCAACGGGCACTTCTTCAGGGGCTTAGGCGCAGTCATCGGCGGGTTTTTCCGCTCCGGCAAAAAACGCAGGGCGGCCAACGCCATGGAGTAAAGGAGGTTATTTTCATGGGCGCAGTGAAACAGTGGATTGACGATCACCCGAATATCTGGGAGTTTATTCTTTTTAACATTCTCTCCAACGTGGCTACTATTACCAATTTTGTAGTCATGTGGATTTGTACCGGCTTTATCTTTAAAGCCTTCAGCGGTCAGCCCTTCCAATTTTTTATCTTTAATTACACCACGGCTGAGAGCCTGATGCTCTGCGGCTTTCTGAGTTTCCTGGTGGCTACGGCGGCAGCTCAGACGGTGAACTTTTTCGTGCAGAAAAACTGGGTGTTTAAATCCAATGCCCAGTTTGCCAAGGCGGTGCCCAAGTATATCCTTTTGGCGGTAGTTTTGGTGGTCCTTTCGGCGGCCCTGCCGGCGTACAGCCAGGCGCTGTTCGTGAACATCGGCATTCCCCAGGGCCTTGCGCCAACTCTGGCCAACATTGTCAACATCATCATGCAGGTGGTCATCAGCTACCCCGCCATGAAATTCTGGATTATGCCAAAGGAGAACTGAGCACAGATCGGACGCCTATAAAAATGGAGGGCCGCCGGATATCCGGCGGCCCTTCCTTAGATTGTTCTCCTATTTTGTGCCGAAAATGCGGTCCCCTGCATCGCCCAAACCGGGGACGATATAGCCGTGCTCGTTGAGCCCCTGGTCCAATGCGGCGCAGTAAATATCCACGTCCGGATGGTCCCGCTGCACGCGCTCGATTCCCTCGGGGGCGGCGATGATGTTCATCAGCTTAATATGCTTGACTTCGTAGTTTTTCATAAATTGAATGGCGGCGGAGGCGGAGCCGCCGGTGGCCAGCATGGGGTCGAGGATGATGACGTCCCGCTCGGCAATGTCGCTGGGCATCTTACAGTAGTACTCCACCGGCTCCAAGGTGTCCGGGTCCCGGTACAGGCCGATGTGCCCCACTTTTACCGAGGGAATCAGGGTGAGAATCCCGTCTACCATGCCCAAACCTGCCCGCAGCACGGGCACGATGGCCAGCTTTTTCCCGGTCAGGCTCTTAAATTTGGCGGTGGTGATAGGGGTGGTAATTTCCACCTCCTCCAGGGGGAGATCCCGGGTGGCCTCATAGCACATGAGAGTGGCAATCTCGGAGACCACCTGGCGGAAATCCTTAACGCCGGTGTTCTGGTCCCGGAGGATGGCCAGTTTATGCTGGAGAAGCGGATGGTCTAAAATGTGTACGTTTTCCATATTCATGGCGTCATTCCCCTTTACGTTCTTTTTCCAGCCGCTCCCGCTCCGCCTGGGAGAGCCGATGGTAGTCGGGCGCAAGACGGCCCGCGTCGGTGAGCCGTCCGGCCTTGGCCAGCTCCAGGGCACACCGCGCCACGCCCCACGCGCTCTGGAAAAGCAGGTGGGGGGGCGCTAAGCGCAGGTCCAGCCCCCAATCCCTGAGGCTATTATAGCACAAAGCCGCGCCGTCTCCAACTAAAATTTGCGGTTTGCCGCCGTTTTTCAGCTCTTGACCCAGCTCCGAGAGCGAAATGGCCCGGTCTGGGCACAGCCGGTACAGCGTGTCCCCGCGGCCGAGAAAACGGGCGTTATAGACCTGGCCCCGGCGTGCGTCCATAACGGCGCACAGCTCCATCCCCGTGTGGGCCAGGGGCCAAGCCATGGATTCCAACGTGGAGCAGGCGGCGCAAGGCTTGTCCGCCGCCCAGGCCAGGCCCTTAGCTGCTGCGGCGCCGATGCGCAGCCCCGTAAAAGACCCCGGTCCTGCGGCTACGGCGATGACGTCCATCTCGTCCAGGGTGTGCCCCGAGCCGGACAGCAGGCCCTGTGCCATAGGCATCAGCGTGTGGGAGTGGGTCAGGCCGCTGTTTTGAAAAAACTGGGCCAGCAGAACCTCGTCCCTGCACACCGCCGCGGAGCAGGCCGCGGCGGAGGATTCCAGCGCCAATATGTTCATTTCTGCGCGCCTCCTGTCACGGTAATGATCCGCTGCCCGTCGTGGGCCCCCCGGCGGATGTCCACGCGCACGGCGTCCTCCTCCAGCGCGTCGGCAATGTTCTCGCTCCACTCCACCACGCACACTCCGCCCCGGTCCAGATAGTCCTCCCAGCCAATGTCAAACAGCTCTTCAGAAGAGGACAGGCGGTACATATCAAAGTGAAACAGTGGCAGGCGGCCCCCCCCGTACTCATTGACGATGGTAAATGTGGGGCTGGTCACGCGCTCCGAAATACCCAGACCCTGGGCCAGACCGCGGGTAAAGGCGGTCTTCCCCGCCCCCAAATCCCCGGTGAAGGCGACGACGGCCCCCGCCTCCAGCTTCTCCGCCAGAGCGGCCCCCAGCTCCTGCGTCTGCTGGGGAGAATCAGAAATATATTCCATAAAACACCTCGGACAAAAGTAAAAGTGAAAATTACCTAAAATATCATACCACACCTGTTTACCAAATGCAAAAAAGATGATACACTAAAGCCTGAAAACGAAGGAGAGGGGGGCGGGCGTTGTCCTGGATCTCTGATTCTATCCGCGCGTTTTTCCGCAAAGGAGACCTGCTGCTGCTCGGCCTGTGTTTGACGGCCAGCGGGTTTGGCCTGGTTTTGATCTACAGCGCCACCCGCTATCTCGACTCCAACCGCAACCTGCTCGTCCAGTGCGCCGCCATTGCGCTGGGGGTTGTGATCTATATCTTTTTATCTTCGGTAGACATTGAGCTGTTTACAGAAAAATCCTGGAAGCTGCTGCTGGTGTTCAACGTGGGCTTCAACCTGCTGGTGCGCACCCCCTTGCGGGTGGAGAGCGACACAGGAAACGACAGCTGGATTCGTATTCCCGGCTTTCCTGTCAACCTTCAGCCCGGCGAGATTGTCAAGCTCTCCTTTGTGCTGCTGCTGGCCTGGCAGATGGCCAAGCTTCAGGAAAAGGGCATCAGCCGCCCCGCGTCGGTGGTGCAGCTGGGCGGGCACACCCTGTTTATGTTCGCCCTGCTGACCTGGGCGTCGGGGGATTTCGGCATGGGGCTGACATACCTGCTGATCTTTGTGGTCATGGCCTGGGCCGGCGGTGTAAAAAAGCGCTGGTTTGCGCTGGGGCTGGCCGCGTGCGTTGTTGGGGTGGTCCTTGTCTGGCCCCGTATTTCCGACATGTACTTTGCCCGGCGGATTACGGTGGTGATCGACCATATCACCGGCAACCCAGACACGATCTATGACCAGACCCAGGACATGGGCTGGCAGCAGACCCGCAGCATCCTGGCCATCGGCAGCGGCGGGCTGTTTGGGCAGGGCTGGTGCAAGGGCGTGCAGACCCAGAGCCAGTTTAGAACCAGCCTGCCCGCCCGGTACACCGACGAGATCTTTGCCGTATGCGGCGAAGAATTCGGCCTAGTGGGGTGCACGTTGCTGCTGCTGCTGCTGGCGTGCATCATCCTGCGGTGTGTGTGGGTGGCCCGGCGGGCCTGTTCTCCGCAGAGCGCCCTGATCGCTATGGGCTATGCCGGAATGCTGCTGGCCCAGGTGGGGGTGAATGTGGGCATGTGCCTATATGTGTTCCCGGTGGTAGGACTGACCCTTCCCTTTGTCAGCGCCGGGGGTTCCTCTATCATCACCATGTATGCCGCCATGGGTATTGTCTCCAATATCAAGATGCGTTCCCTGCCCAGCTGGCTGAGGGACCGCAGCCAGCTGTAGCGGGCTGGAGGACGGAGCTATTCAAACAGAGTATCCCACTGTTTTGCGCGGCGGGCTTCAAAACACATCTTGATTTGCTCCTCGGTGTTTTTCTCCAAGGCCAGTTCCGGCAGGCCGTCTTCGGGGAAATAGCGGGACTGAATCGTCTCAATATTTTCCTGAAAGGCTCCGCCGGTGACGCTGCACTGGACGAAAATTTTGCACACGCCGTAGGCATAGGGGGGAAGGTTGTGCTTGGCCCGGTCCTGGATGGCGACGATTCGGTCTGCCGTTACGTCCAAACCGGCCTCCTCCCGCACCTCCTTTACCGTGTTTTCGCCCACGGACATGTTCACATCGCACCAGCCGCCCGGAAGGGACCACCTTCCGTCCTTCTCCTGAACCAGCAGGATCTTTCCCCCTTCAAAGATGGCGGCCCGGGTGTCCAGCTTGGGCGTCTGGTATCCGCTCTCATTGCAAAATAGGTCCTTCACCTTGTCAAGGGGAAGCTGCGACATATGGGCCGCCATCTCCGCCGCGATGTCCCGGATGCGCGCATAGCGCTCTTTGTCAAAAGCGTCCCTGCCGTAGGTGAGCCCCGCCTGCGCCAGACTTTGCAGCTCCACGGCCCACTCCAGCCATTGCCGGTTTTGATTGATTGAATTCATCCGCCTTCCCTCCGCAAAAAATAGAATCGGCGCAGCAAACGCCTGTATAGATGTTTTGCGGCTATTATACTGCCGCGCAGAGGGTTTCACAAGATATTCCGGCAAATATACCGCGAAATTCTTTTCCCGCCCACTTGGGGGCGTCCGCTGCCGTTTCGCGGGGAGCGGCGGCAATTTTGCAGGTTCTATTGCGTTTACATGCAGAATTTGATATACTAAAGGCCTATCCCAACATCCCATCGGAGGTATTTTTATGCTAAAGATTACCCGCCAGGGCGTCTACTATCAAAACGGCGCCTTTTTCCCCCGGCAGGCCGGAGCTGCCAAAGGCCTGCCCGCCCCGGAACAGGCCCGGCAGGGCACCATGGCCTATGGTATCCTCTCGGCCCACAATACAAACGGCAGCATGGACCGCCTGTCTATCCGCTTTGACGCTATGGCCTCTCACGACATCACCTATGTAGGTATTATCCAGACCGCCCGCGCTTCCGGCATGGAGGAATTCCCTCTGCCCTACGTGCTCACCAACTGCCACAATTCCCTGTGCGCGGTGGGTGGAACCATCAATGAGGACGACCACATATTTGGCCTGTCCGCCGCCAAAAAGTATGGCGGCGAGTTCGTTCCGGCCCATCAGAGCGTCATCCACTCCTACATGCGCGAGCGCTACGCCGCCCCCGGCAGGATGATTCTGGGCTCCGATTCCCATACCCGCTACGGCGCTTATGGCTGTATGGCCATCGGCGAGGGCGGGCCCGAGCTGGCCCGGCAGCTGCTGCGCAAAACCTATGATATCGCCTATCCTCCGGTTGTGGCGGTTTACCTCACCGGCGCGCCCCGGCCCGGTGTGGGTCCTCAGGACGTGGCCCTGGCGCTGGTGAAGGCTACCTTCCAATCCGGGGCGGTAAAGAACGCCGTCATGGAGTTCTTCGGTCCCGGCGTGGCCAGCCTGTCCATGGACTACCGCAGCGGCATTGACGTGATGACTACCGAGACCACCTGTCTCTCCTCTGTCTGGGCCACGGACGATGCCCTGCGCGACCACCTGACCCTCCTGGGCCGGGGGGAGCAGTACAGGCTTCAGCAGCCGGCCCAGGGCGCCTATTACGACGCTCTGGTCGAGGTGGCCCTGGACCAGATTGAGCCCATGATCGCCCTGCCCTTCCACCCCTCCAACGCTTACACTATCCGGGAGTTTAAGGCCAACATGGACGATCTCCTCCACCAGGTAGACCAGGACACCCTGCGCCAGCTGGGGCTGAAAACGCCCCCGGCTTCTCTGCGCAGGAAAATTGCAAACGGCAGCTTTATGGTGGATCAGGGAGTGATTGCCGGGTGTTCCGGCGGCACCTACCAAAATATTGTGCGGGCAGCCCAGATCTTGGAGGGGGGCAGCACCGGCTCCGGCGGATTCTGGCTGTCGGTCTATCCCACCAGCCAGCCGGTGAACCTGGAGCTTACCCGCTGGGGCTATATCGCCTCCCTCATGGCGGCGGGGGCTTCGGTGCGCTCCTGCTTCTGCGGGCCCTGCTTCGGGGCGGGAGACGTACCCGCCAACGGCGGCTTCTCCATCCGCCATTCCACTCGGAATTTCCCCAATCGGGAGGGCTCCAAGCCCTCCGATGCGCAGATATCTTACGTGGCCCTGATGGACGCCCGCAGCATTGCCGCTACCGCCCGCAACGGGGGAGCGCTCACCGGTGCGGACGAGCTGCCCAATCCTCCGGCCGACCCGGCGGTGGAGCCGTTCCAGTATGACGAGAGCCCTTACCGGGCGCGGGTCTATTTTGGCGTGGGCAGAGCCGACCCCAGTCAGGAGCTGGTCTTTGGTCCCAACATTGCCGACTGGCCGGAGCAGGTGCCCCTGCCGGAGGACCTGCTGCTGACGGTATGCGCCGCCATCTACGACTCGGTGACTACCACCGACGAGCTGATTCCCTCCGGAGAAACCTCCTCCTACCGCTCCAATCCCCTCAAGCTCTCGGAATTTGCCCTGTCCCGCAAGGACCCCCAGTATGTCCCCCGGGCCAAGGCGATCCAGGAGGTGGAGCGCCTGCGGCGCGCCAATCCCTCTGACCCCAGAGTGGCGGAGGCGTTAGAGGGCCGCGACCCTGCCCGCACCGGTCTGGGGAGCCTGGTAATGGCCCTCAAGCCCGGCGACGGCTCCGCACGGGAGCAGGCCGCGTCCTGCCAGCGGGTATTGGGCGGCTGTGCCAACATCGCCGGGGCTTACGCCACCAAGCGCTACCGGTCCAATGTAGTCAACTGGGGTATGCTCCCCTTCGAGGCGGAAGACCTGGAGGCGCTGAACCTGCAGCCCGGCGACCGGGTATTTCTGCCCGGCGTGCGGTCCCTGTTAGAAGGGGAGGGGGAGCGGCTCGAGGCTACCGTTCTCCGTCCAGCCGGCGGCACGGTTCCAGTCGTCCTGTCCCTGCCAGGCCTGACCCGGGAAGAGCGGGACATTATTCTAGCGGGATGCCTGATTAACTACTACGCGAAATAGTCATTAAAACGACGCCGTTCATGGTAAACAGCGGGGATAATGCTACAAAAAACTGACTGTCAAAAAAGGGGCGGAGCACAGTGCTCCGCCCCTTTTTCTTCCATGCCGCCCCGGCTCTCGCTTAAAAAGGCTTAATCCGGACTGCCGCCGTCTTTGTCCTGAGGTCCGCCGTGGATCTCAGTGATCTCCGCGCCGTCGGGCTGTCCACCCTCTTGCGCTTCTTTGGCAGCCATCTCGGCGGCCTGGCGCTCAATCTCATCCAGCTCGTCCAGCCGGCGGCGCAGGTCCTCCCGCTGCTGGGCGTTTAAAGCGGAGAGCTTTTCATCCATAGCCACATCCCGGCGGCGCTGAATGTCCTCCTGGACTTTCTGGTGGAGCTCCTCGCCGTACCGGCCCGCCTGGTCCACAGCCTCTTCCCCGCGCTTTACCAGCACATGCCCCAGCTTGCCGGCCTGTTCAGCGGCCAGCACCGCCGCGCCTACGCCGGCGTAAGCCACATTGACCAAAGTTTTACCCAAATCTTCCCACATGATAATTCTCCTTTACAGATTTGATGTGTGTCCTGCTTTCTGATGCTATTATACGCATATAAAGACGAAGTTGTCTTTCATTTTTTATGAACGTTGGATTAAAATCCGCTGAAAAGTCTGCGGAAGTAAAAAGACCCGGCGGAAATACTGCCCTGGGGGTTGTGGGCACGCCCGGAGCGTAGTATAATAAGGCATCACCTGCTGGTAAGGAGCGTTGCCTATGGCACGTTGGAACAGACGCACTTGGGCAGAGATCGACCTGCCCAGCTTGGAGCACAATTACCGCGCGCTGCGCGCGCTGCTTCCCCACGGCTGCCGTTTCCTGGGGGTTGTGAAGGCAAATGCCTACGGGCACGGAGCGCTGCCGTGTGCCCGCGCACTGGAAGAGCTGGGGGCGGATTATCTGGCGGTGGCCTGCCTGGAGGAGGCGGCGGAGCTGCGGCAGGGGGGGATCGGACTTCCCATTTTGATTTTGGGGGCTACGTCCCCGGGGTGCGCCCAGGATCTGCTTGCCCTGGACGTTACGCAGACTGTGGGGGATTGGGAGGGCGCCCGCGCCCTCTCCGCCGCGGTGGACGGGCGAGGAAGGCTGAAGGTCCACATAAAGGCGGATACCGGCATGTCCCGGCTGGGTTTTTTATGTGATGAGGCTCACCTGACGCAGACGGCGCGGGAGATTGCCGCGGCCGCCGCCCTGCCCGGCCTGGAAGCGGAGGGAATTTTCACCCACTTTGCCGACGCAGACGGCAGCGAGGAATACACCATGGCACAGTTCACCCGGTTCTTGGACCTATTGAAGGAACTGGAGGGGCGTGGCGTGGCGTTTCCCATTCGCCACTGTGCCAACAGCGCCGCGGTGCTGCGCTTTCCCTGTACGCATCTGGACATGGTCCGCCCCGGCGTCGCGCTGTACGGGCACTACCCGGATCCCTGCTGCCAGGGGCTGGACGGCCCTGGCCTGGAAGCGGTGATGCGGCTTTATACCCGGGTGGCCGCCGTGCGCACGCTCCCCGACGGCGCCTGCGTCAGTTATGGCTGCACGGCGCGCCTGGAGGGAGAGCGCACCCTGGCGGTGCTGCCCGCGGGGTATGCCGACGGGCTGCCCCGCCTGCTGTCTAACCGGGGGAGCGTCTATATCGGAGGAGAGCGCCGCCCTATCGTGGGGCGGGTGTGCATGGATATGTGCATGGCGGACGTCACCGGTCTCAAGGTCCGCCCCGGCGATGTGGCGGAGATTTTTGGAGAGCATCTGCCGGTTGAACAGGCCGCCGGGCAGGCGGATACCATCCAGTATGAGCTTTTGTGCCGTGTTTCCCCCCGCGTGCCCCGGATGATTCGTTCGGGCACAGCGGGCCATCCTCCGGCATAAACTGGTCCGGGGAGGAAGCGTCCGGGCCGGCGGCGGCAAAGCCGCGCCTGCCGTTTTTTTACACAGGCGTGTATAATTCCCGCCGCCCCGTGGGAGAATCATAGTGACCGCGTTACATAGGTGTCTGCCCGTGTGACGCAGGTGACTATTTTCCGGCGGAGTGTGAGCTTTTGTGGACAACAGCGTCAAACGTGGAGATATTTTTTACGCCGACCTGAGCCCTGTAGTGGGCAGTGAGCAGGGGGGCGTGCGCCCGGTGCTTATCGTGCAGAACGACACCGGAAACCGCCACAGCCCCACTGTAATCGCCGCCGCCATCACGTCCCAGACCGGCAAGGCCCGTCTGCCCACCCACATCGAGCTCTCAGCCAAGACCTATGGCTTGCCCAAGGACTCGGTGGTCCTGCTGGAACAGATCAGGACCCTGGACAAACGGCGGTTGAGAGAACACATGGGACGGCTGGACGAGGTACAGATGCAGCGGGTGGATAATGCCATTGCAGTCAGCTTCGGCCTGCATACGGACACCATGGTCTGACCATACCATACTATCAGGGCGGGGCCCGCGGCGGCCCCGCCCTCGAACGGAGGATATACATATGAAACAGCGCTGTAATTGGCCCGCCCGCCTGGCGGCGGCGGCTTTGGTCTGTATTTCCCTGGCAGGCGTGGCTTTGGCGGCGGGCCAGCAGGGTACGCAGGCCGACCCCCTGGTGACAAAGAGCTATGTGGAGCAGGTGGTTATTCCCAATATCCTGACCCAGGTAGACGCCAAGCTGGCTCAGCGGGAGCAGAGCCTGCGCAGCCAGCTCACCGCTGAGGTAGAGCGCTATCTCGGCGCGGGAGGGGACAGGCTCCCCGGCGGGAGCGGCGGGGAGGGGACCTCCGCCGGGGCCTACCGGGTGGTTACGCTCCAGGCCGGGCAGACTGTGACCGGTGCCGCCGCGTGCGAATTTCTCCTGCGCTCGGGTACGGCGGTCTGTGTGGCCTCCTCCGCCCCCGGGCTGGTGGATATGACCGCCGGAACCACCCTGGCCAGCGGCGGGGCGCTGGTGGAAAACCACCTCTACTTGGCGACAATCGAGGGCCGCGGCGTGCGCGCCAGCACGGCGGCTACCCTCATGGTCCGGGGGAGCTATACCGTCTCATAAGGATGCGTGGCCAGCCCCTGAAAACGGGCGCTGTCCGCTTTTAGAGGCTGGCCTGCTCACTGCTGCCCGGCCTGGCCGCCTCCGCGCGACTCCAGCTGGCGCATGACCTGCGTCAGCTGCTGAAAACGCTCGGTAATATAGCCGTAATTCTCCCGCTTGTGGGGGATTAGGCAGGCGGAACAGTCTTTTACACCGCTTTCGGTGTATTGAAAGTTTCCGCCGCAGTCCCGGCCCAACGCGTACAGGGGACAATAGCAGAACAGGCAGTTAAAGTCGCTTCCCTCCGGCAGGATGTGGCAGGGGTAGTACTCACAGGCCTTGTTGCAAAAGAAGGAATAGCCTTTGCCCTGCCAATAGGGCGCTTCAGATGTGTGATCGCTCATAGTGCAGACTCCTCCCGCAAATAAAAATTCGGTCAATGGCATGGTACAATATCAGCCGCCGCCTGTCAAGTCAGAAGAGGCGGCGGAACACAGAACAAACCGGACGCCTGCTCCTGACGTCCGGTTTGTTCTAAGGAAAGAGGATACAATGAAATGAAAAGAAACTGTCTCTTGCAGAAATTATGATACCCAAAGAATGTTAAGGGAAAAAGCTAAAGATGTTACAAAGAGATTAAATCTTCTGCTTATTTTGTAATTTCTCTGTAAAACGGCATAAGAGCGGCCAGCAGCAGGGAAAATGACGCAAAAATTGAAAAAGGGGATACCCAGCGAAAGAAATATATGGTATACTAAAAAATCGATAGTTCAGGAGGTGAACGGGTCATGAAATGCCCTTACTGCGCCCATTTGGAGAGCAAAGTGGTCGATTCTCGCCCCTCGGACGAGGGCGCCAGCATTCGCCGCCGCAGGGAGTGCCTAGAGTGCCACAGGCGGTTTACAACCTATGAGACCGTGGAAAGCCTGCCCCTGGTGGTCGTCAAGAGAGACGGCAGTCGGCAGGCCTTTGACAGGGGAAAGCTGCTGAACGGGATGCTTCGGGCCTGTGAAAAACGGCCGGTGACTTTGGCTGCGTTGGAGAATATTGCCAACGAAATTGAGCAGAGCCTCCAAAACGAGATAGACCGGGAGATCCCCTCCACAAAGGTGGGGGAGCTGGTGATGGACAGGCTGCGGGGCGTGGACGAAGTGGCGTATGTGCGCTTTGCCTCTGTTTACCGGCAGTTTAAAGACATTGGTACTTTTATGTCGGAGCTGACCAAGCTGCTGGAGGAAAAGGGATAACCTCTTTGCCGCGCATGCCGCCCCCTCCGTGCCGCGGGTCCCGCAATTGATTGGAAAAAGCGGGGAAGCCGCTTTTTCAACAGCTTAACCGGCGCCTTTCGGGCGCCGGTTATTTTTGCTGCGCCAAGGCGCGTTTACTTATTGTATTTTTATGATAGAAGATTATGAGCGGAACTTGTCACAGCCGTTCCAGCAGGGGCAGCAGCAGATGCAGGGGGAAATATCCCAGCGCATAACTGGCGAGATTGGCGCACAGGGCCGCGCCGCACCGGCGCCGGGGCGCGTATTCGCGGATCAGCAGCGCAAAAACGGCGGCCTCCGCAATCCAGATGATCAGCTCGGGGAAAATAAGGGTCAGGATATAGAACAGGGGATGTGAACCTGAGGTCAACAGGAGAGAACCGCAGACAAGATGCAGTCCTGCCTGCGTCAGCACATTCACAGCCAAAAATACCGTCCAGGAGCGCTTTTCCCGGAAACCGAACAGCCACAGCACCACTCCCTCGATCAGCAGCGTCGGAATGAGGGTAGACAACAACTGTATGGTAAAATATAGGGGGTATGGAGTGGCAGGCCGGACGGAATTTGATTGCCAATCGTATACAATATTATCAGTAAAACGGCGGGTATAAGATGTTTCCGCAACCTGAGCTTCATCCCTGGTAGCGGCGGCGATCCGGAAGGTATCCGGAAGGCCGACGTATGAGAAACGCCAAATGCCGCCCTCATCGGGAATTACACTGCCAAAGACGGGAGGGCGGTTCTCCACCCCGGTGGTATAAGCCAGTACCCAGCCCTCTCCCTCCAGGGCGCGGAGCCGGTCCAAAGCGGCCGGGTCGCAGCGCTGTGCATCCGAATTGGGGTAGGGGTGGGTGCTGGGTGCTCCCTGGGTCAGCAGGTCCAGATAGAGCTCCCCCGCCGGGGCATTGACGACACGGATGGATACGGACGGCTTTGGCCCCACGTCGGCCTGGGCGGCGGGGGCCAGAAGCGCCGCGCCCAACAAAAGCAGCAAAAGGCAGCGGGCGGCAAAGCGGAATGCTCTTTTCATATCAATCTCCTTTCCCGTCAAGTACTCCTCTCTCCCAAGGTAAACTCACAGCACAGTATACCACAGGTATGCGGAAAAAACAAGGCAGGCCCCGGCAAGAGCCGGGGCCTGCTTTTTATCCCTTGTGCCAGCGCGCGCGACCGGGGTTAACCGCAGCAGCCTTTAAAATCCCGGCAGCAGCCCTCGCTGCCAGAGGAACCAGAGTTGGCGGGGAAAAATTCCTCTACAGGGAACTTCACATGGCGGAAGATCTCGCAGGGGTCCTCATCCGTGCAGCCGCCGCCGCAGGAACACTCTTTTTCCGGGATGCAGTAGTCGTAGGCGGGGATCAGCAGCTGGGAGTCCCGTTCCATGCGGATAATGGAGAACTGGCCCAAGGTGACATAAATGCGCTTGCCCTCGCCGCTGAAGCACAGGTCGCTGTTGAAGCAGCCGCAGATACAGGGGGGGATCTCGCACAGGTCGCAGTCGCAGCAGGGGCGGCAGTCGCACATGTCTACCAGCTTCATGTTCAGCGCGATGGGGTCCACCGCCTCCACCACGGCGGTGGGCATGCTGCTGCTGCGCAGGGCCTGCTCGTCGGGACCGTCAAAGACGGCCTCAGAGGAGAACACCTTGGCGGAGCCCTCGCCGCCGAAAAGGATGACCCGCTTGTCAAAGACGCACAGCCCGCAGACTTCCACCGGGCGGGCCGCGCCCACAAAGGCGTCGGCGGTGACCCGGTAGTAGTAGCGCACGTCCACCGTATAGAAGCCCCGGTTGAAGCCGATGGGCTCCACGTCGATGTACACATACAGCAGCTCAGCCTTTCCGGCCTTAATGCTCAGGGCCCGGTCAATGGCCGCCTGGGAGCTCTGGGTGGGATAGAAGCGCAGATCCTCGATGCAGTCCTTATCCCGGCAGGAGTCAAAAATTTTTCTTGTGTGTATACATACGGCCTCACGGATGCAGGCAGTATCCTGCACAGGGCCCGGCATAACCTTATCAGGCATAATGAAATACCTCCCAAATGTAGTATGGAAAGGGATGGAACACCTCTCCGCTTCATTCTATGACACGCTCCGCGCTTGGTGCGCGGGCACTGGGAGCCGTAAGAAAGGCGCCCAGACCATCTTATGGTCCGGGCGCCGAAAGGTGCGCCGGGAAAGGCGTCACACAGAGCCAGAACGGCGGAGGGGCAGTCCGCTGAGCACCAGCGCGGCGCACAGCAGCAGCAAAACCCCGCCGATGAGCAGGGCGCAGTTACGAAAGAATACCTCCGGCATGATCAGAATGATCTGATCCGCGGCGGGGTCGAAAATCCAGTTGTCCTTGCCGGGAAAAAACAGGGCGTGGAATATGACAAAGGCCCGGTCAAAGTCCAGCGCCGCCAGACCGCCCACGAGCAGCACCAGCCCAGCCGCCAGGCTTCCCGCCCAGAATCCCGGCCCTAGGCCGCAAAAGCGGTAGAAAGAAAACCGCTTTGCCCTGCGCAGCAGTAGCATGCCCACCGCCGCGGCCAGGGCGGCCCCCAGCACGGCAAAGTCCAGCCAAAAGAGCTTCTGTACGTCTGCAAAGTGGTTGCGTCCGGACTCCGACCAGGCCAGAGTGCCAGTGCCGAAGGGCCGGTCCAGCACACAGAAGTCCAGAACCTCGTCATAGGCCTGCCGGATGGTTTCGTGGGACCATCCGGTTTGACGGGGCAGATCCAGAGCGTCAATCTGCGCGTAGTAAAAGGGGCGGATCAAGATGGGGGCGGCAATGGAGCCGGCAAGCGCCGCCAGAGCCAGCGCCAGGGCGCACAGCGCCGAGGCAAGCTTGGAGGGATGCATGAGAATCATTCCTTTCCAGCCGATAGAGCGATTAGAACCTGTGAGGGCAGGTAGAACAGCCACATTCCTATATCCGCGAAAGCAAAAACTCCACCGCTATAGACCGCTGGAAGAAAAGCGGACAGATTATGCAGCCCTACACATATGTCACAGCAGACAAACAGCCACAGCCCCAAAGTAAACCCAGCATAAGCCCGGCCCAGGGCGGCGCTTTGCAGAGCATTGGCGATGAGCTGTGAAAAGTAGAACGCCGCCGCCGCTGTCAGGGGCTCCAGCAGGCCCAGGCTGCCCAGCAGGCCCCAGGTCCCCAGAGCCAGCAGGCACCGCGGCAGCAGGCTGCGGCCCGGACCGGTTTTTTGCAGGCGGAGGATGCGGAGCAGATAGAGCGTCTGCACCGCGCAGAACAGGCACACGCCCAATAGGAATTCCCGTTCCAGGACCAACAGGAACAGATCGGCGGCTAGAGTGAAGCCCAGGGCCGCGGCGGTCAGCCGCCCATCCGCATTCCGGCCCCGGCTGAGGGCGAAGAAAAAACACAGGAGGATGGCGGTATATTTCAGCCCTTTGCTCCAAAGGGTTCCTACCCCTGCGAGATCCAGGGCCAGAAACGCGGCGTAGAGCAGCAGCTCTACGCTTAGAAACCAACGGGCCTCCTGCTGTGTCATGGTTTTGCTCACGCCTTCCATTTTCCTAATATTATACTGCCCTTTCCGTTTTTTTGCAACCGTCCCAATCCGGGCGTCCCGGGAAGGATTTCCAAATACTTCCGAGAAATGCTTGCAAAATTTGCGAGAAAATGATATCATTTATTAAACTCGACGTTTTAGAAAGAAAGGGTTGGGATCAGTCATGAGCAAGAAGCAGGCGCTGACGGAATTTCACCGGGGTTCGATCCTTGCCGCGGCGGAGCGGCTGTTTGCGGAGAAAGGGACGGAAAAGACCACGATGGACGACATTGCGCGGGAGGCCGAGTACAGCAAGGCTACTCTGTATGTCTATTTTCAGAGTAAGGAGGAAATCATCAACGCCATCCTGCTCAGCGGAATGCTCTTACTGAAAAAGAAGATCTGTGAGGCAATCGAAGGCCATAGCAGCTGGCTGGAGGCCTATGACGCGGTATGCCTGTCTATCGTGCGGTTCTACAATGAAAATCCTACCGCTTATGATGCGGCCACCGGAGCCCTTACCCCCGCCGCCAGGGGGGAAGAGGCCCCGAAAGGCGTGGCGGATATTCTGCGGGTAGGCCAGGAGATTGACGGGGTTTTGGCCGCTTTTTTGGAGCGGGGAAGCCAGGAGGGCATGGTGTGCGCGCAGATGCCTGCGATGGAAACCGTTTTGCTGTTCTGGGCCGGACTGGCAGGGATGGTGCGCGCTGCCTATTACCGCAGCGGTTACATTCAGGATACGGTAGGGCTGGACCGTGAGACGTTTTTGCAGCACGGCTCCCGCCTGCTGCTGCGCGCGATGACCCAGCCAGACGTACAGCCCTGAGCGGGTCAAAGCGGCATACGCGTTGGAGAAAGCACCGCTCCATCTATCAGGGGCGCTCTCCAAAAGGAGAGCGCCCCTGATGAAAATATTTGGTTGGATTGGAATGCCTCCAGCCGCCGGCTCCCTCTGTCCGGCGGTACATCTCAGGCAGAAGCCGCCTCTACGCCTTTGGTGGCAATAATGTCCACGCCAGTGCCGGCCACATTCGCGACCACTACGTCCCCGATGTGGACGGGGGCCTGGATGGTGACGCCCTTGAGGGCTTGGACGCATTCAAAGATTTTCCCCTTGGGTACGTCGTCCCGGGTTTTGACGGACACCATATCCGCCGTGCCGCCCGCCACTTTTACGGTGGAGGTGACGATACGGGTGGGGTTGGTGACCTCCTTGCGGGCATATACGTCCCCACGCTTACAGGTGTAGCCGGTGACGCTGGCGATCTCGCCGCCGTCCAGCTCCACCGTCACCGGGCAGCCCATGGGGCAGCCAATACAGATGAGTTCTCTTTTTTCCATGGTCTTACGCCTCCTCCACCTGGATGGTGATGGTTTTCAATCCCGGCCGCTCCAGCAGCTTGGCCTTCTCCAGCTTGACTTCCTCCATCTCGCCGGGGGCCATGACCTGACGCTTGCGGTGCTGTACCCGCTCATCGTCAAAGTACACGCCGATGAAGCAGTTTTTAAAGACGCTGCCCACCCGGAAGCGGACGACCTGCTCGTCGTCCATCTTTGCCGGGTCGATGGTGCAGGGGACGGTGTAGCGTACGCCGTTGACGGGATTGAGGGCAATCACCTGGCCGGTGCTCTGATTCTCGCCGCCCTTGACGTACCGGGCGGCGTTGCGCCCGGCGGCGGCGGCCTCTTCCGATACGAAGTCCACCAGGTCGTGGACGTGCAGCACGTTGCCGCAGGCAAAAACGCCCTCAATATTGGTCTGCATGCGCTCGTCAACCTTAGGGCCGGAGGTGACGGGATTCATTTCCACGCCCATGTCGCCGGACAGCTCATTTTCCGGGATCAGACCTACGGAGAGCAGAAGCGTATCGCAGTCATAATCCTCCTCGGTGCCGGGGATGGGCTTGCCCTTGCCGTCTACCTGAGCCAGGGTGACGCCCTCCACCCGCTCCTTGCCACGAATTTCCACTACGGTGTGACTGAGCTTCAGGGGAATGCCGTAGTCGTCCAGGCACTGGACAATATTCCGCTTCAGACCGCCGGAATAGGGCATCAGCTCGGCGACCACCTTGACCTTGGCCCCCTCCAGGGTCATGCGGCGGGCCATAATCAGACCGATGTCGCCGGAGCCCAGGATGACCACTTCACGGCCGGGCATATAGCCCTCCATGTTGACCAGCCGCTGGGCGGTGCCGGCGGAAAAGATGCCCGCCGGACGGTAGCCGGGGATATTCAGCGCGCCCCGGGACCGTTCCCGGCAGCCCATGGACAGCACCACGGCCTTGGCCTGGATGGAAAAGAGCCCTTCCTCCCGGTTCAGGGCGGTGACCACTTTGTCGGGGCTGATATTGGTTACCATGGTGCGCAGCTTATATTCAATTCCAAGCTCCGCCGCCTGGTCGATAAAGCGCGCGGCATATTCGGGGCCGGTGAGCTCCTCCTTAAAGGTGTGCAGGCCGAAGCCGTTGTGGATGCACTGGTTCAGAATGCCGCCCAGCTCCTTGTCCCGCTCGAGAATGAGGATGCTGTCCACGCCCTCCTTTTTCGCGGCGATGGCCGCGGCCAGACCGGCGGGGCCGCCGCCGATGATTACGATGTCATAGGATTTCATCTGCGTCACTCCCTCCTTTAAATCCGGTCCTTATTGGTGCCAACCGCCAGCTTGGAGGACCCGCCGGATTTGGTGATATCCAGCATACCCATGTTCAGCTCGCGGGCTAGAATCTCCATCACTCTGGGCGAGCAGAAGCCGGACTGGCACCGGCCCATGCCGGCGCGGGTGCGCCGCTTGACGCTGTCCAGGGACTTGGCCCCCAGGGGGCGGTGGATCGCGTCGAGAATCTCTCCCTCGGTGACCATTTCACAGCGGCAGATAATATTGCCGTAGGCGGGATTTTTCTTAATGAGCTCGTTGTACTCCTCGGTAGAAAGGGTGTCCGGGTCCAGAATTCCCTTGCGTGTGCCATTGAAATCGGGATTTTCCTCCAGGTCCAGCAGATCCCTGACAATGCCCGCGACCATTTTGCCGATAGCGGGGGCGCTGGTGAGGCCGGGGGACTCAATGGCGGCGCAGTCCACAAAGCCGGGGGCACCGGGCACCTCGCCGATGATAAACTCATGGCCGTCCTCGTGGGCCCGCAGGCCGGCGAATGAGGTAATGACCTGGCGCATGGGCAGATTTTTCACGTTGAGCCCCGCCTTTTCGATCAGCTCGTCCAGACCGGCGCGGGTAGTGGCAGTGGCCTCCTTGTCCTCAATGTCGATGGCGGTGGGGCCCACCAGCAGGTTGCCGTGGACGGTGGGGGACACCAGCACGCCCTTGCCGTATTTGCTGGGCAGGGCGAAAATGGTGTGCTTGACATGCTTGCCGGCCTTTTTATCCAGCAGGCAGTAGTCCCCCCGGCGGGGGGTGATGTGAATTTTCTTTTCGCTGACCATATTGTGGAACTTGTCGGAGTAAACCCCCGCGGCGTTGACCACACAGCGGGTCTGATAGGTTCCGTTGTTGGTTTCGATCTCCCAGCCGCCCTCAATGGGGCGCAGGCCGGTGACCTCGGTGTCGAATTTAAATTCCACGCCGTTGGCGTTGGCGTTTTCCGCCATGGCGATATTCATGCCGAAGGGGCACACAATGCCGGCAGTGGGAGCGTAAAGAACGCCCACGACCTCGTCGGACAGGTTGGGCTCCAGCTTAAAGATCTCGTCCCGGTCCAGAATAAGCTGCATATCTTTTACGCCGTTTTTCACGCCCCGCTCGTACAGCGCCTTCAAATCGGGCAGAGAATCCTTGTCAATACACACCACCAGGGAGCCGCAGCGGTTGAAGGAAAAGTCCAGCTCACGGGAGAGCTCCTCCATCATCTCATTGCCCTGAACGTTGAGCTTGGCCATCAGCGAGCCGTTGGCGGCGTCATAACCGGCATGGACGATAGCGCTGTTGGCCTTCGAGGTGCCGCAGCATACATCCTCCGCTTTTTCCAATACGCAGACACGGGCCTTATACCGGGACAGCTCACGGGCGCTGGAGCTGCCGGATACGCCGGCCCCAATGATGATTACGTCATACATTCTCGTCGGTCCTCTCCTTTTGCTCGGAAGAAAGGAGCAGAGCGTGCTCTGCTCCTTTCCTCTTTGATTTTCAAAATAACTGCTTCAGGCGCTTTTACGCGCAGGGACTTAGTCCTCCTTGGCCCAGCCGTAGGAGCACTTAACGGCGCGGCTCCAGCCCTTGCAGCGCTCTGCGCGCTCCTCAGCGGTGATGGCGGGCTCAAAGGTGCGGTCGATGGCCCAGTTCTTAATGACGTCGTCCTTGCTGGCCCAGTAGCCCACAGCCAGACCGGCCAGGTAGGCCGCGCCCATCGCGGTGGTCTCTACGCACATGGGACGGTTGACGGGCGCGCCGCTGATGTCGGCCTGCATCTGCATGAGCAGGTTGTTGGCGCTGGCGCCGCCGTCCACTTTCAGAGCGGCCAGGTTGATGCCGGAGTCGGCCTTCATAGCCTGGAGCACGTCGTTGACCTGATAGGCCATGGACTCCAGAGTGGCGCGGATGATGTGATACTTATTTACGCCGCGGGTGATGCCAACGATAGTGCCGCGGGCATACTGGTCCCAGTGGGGAGCGCCCAGGCCGGTGAAGGCGGGGACCACATAGCAGCCGTTGGTGTCGCTGACCTTGCGGGCCATATACTCCGAGTCGGGAGAGGAGTCCACCAGGCGCATCTCGTCGCGCAGCCACTGGATGGAAGCGCCGGCCACGAAGATGGAGCCCTCAAGGGCATAATTAACCTTACCGTCCAGGCCCCAGGCGATGGTGGTGACCAGACCGTTGTTGGAGAATACGGGCTTCTCGCCGGTGTTCATCAGAAGGAAGCAGCCGGTGCCGTAAGTATTTTTCGCCTCGCCGGGGGTGAAGCAGGTCTGGCCGAACAGGGCGGCCTGCTGGTCGCCGGCGGCGCCGCCGATCTTGATGGGGCCGCCGAAGAACTGGGGATCGGCCTCGCCGTATACGCAGCTGGAGGGCTTGGCCTCGGGCAGCATGCACTTGGGAATGTTCAGCTCGGCCAGGATCTCGTCGTCCCACTTCAGCTCGTTGATGTTGAAGAGCATGGTGCGGGAGGCGTTGGAATAATCGGTGACATGGACCTTACCCTTGGTCAGCTTCCAGATCAGCCAGGTTTCTACGGTGCCGAAGAGTAGATCGCCGCGCTCGGCCTTCTCCCGGGCGCCGGGCACGTTCTCCAGCAGCCAGCGCAGCTTTGTGCCGGAGAAATAGGCGTCGATGACCAGGCCGGTCTTGGAGCGGATTTTGTCCACCAGGCCCTTTTCTTTCAGAGAGTCGCAGTACTCGGAGGTGCGGCGGCACTGCCAGACGATGGCGTGGTGAATGGGCTCGCCGGTGTTCTTGTCCCATACGATGGTGGTCTCGCGCTGGTTGGTGATGCCGATGGCGGCGATGTCCGCGGCGGTGACGCCAAGGTTCTTCATGGCCTCCTGCGCGACCTCCAGCTGAGTGGACCAGATCTCCTCAGCGTCGTGCTCCACCCAGCCGGGCTTGGGGAAATACTGGGTGAACTCCTTCTGGGCGACGCTGCACATCTCGCCCTTCTCGTTGAACAGGATACACCTGTTGCTGGTGGTGCCCGCGTCCAGCGCCATTACATACTTAGCCATAATACAATGTCCTCCTTTTTATTTGGGGTGCGCTGTGCACCCGCCTTTTGTGAAATGCCGCTTCCGCATCCGCCGGAAGCGGCGTGCGCGCATTGGGAAAGGACTGGCCTTGCGGTTGGTTGCGTGGGGCCCATAGGCAAATTTAACTAGTTCAATTGTATGATTTTTAGTAGTGCTTTTCAATAGACACCGGGCGCGTGTTTGTCTAGTTTTTGGTCATTATATCCAGTGCGGCCTCCGCTGGACGTCCACAAGAACACAAAACGTATGCCAATGACGGCCAGTCTGCGGAATTTACCGCGGTTCACAATATTTTATATGTCTATTTTTCACAATCCTGGCGGCAAATCGAATTTTAAGAAGCCCGGCCTGGAACTTTTGCCGGAGGCCTGCGTCAAAGCCAGTGTTCCAAATCTATCAACTGGATGCAAAAGGAGTACGTGTATGAACCGACATTTTTACGCCCTGTTTCTGACCGGGGCCCTGACGCTCAGCGTTCTGTCCGGGTGCGGCGGACAGAACGGCGGGGGCACGCCCAGCCTTCCGCCCCAGTCCGGCACGCCCGCGCCGGTGGAGACGGTAGAGCCGGAGAGCACGCCTGTGCCCACGCTTCCCCCCGCGGCGGTTGAGACCCCTGCCGGGGGAAGCGATGTGCAGGGGCAGAATCCGCCGGAGTCCATCGCGCCCGCCCCTAAGCCTCAGCCTACCAAGGACCCGGCCCCCGCGCCTACGCCCGCAGATGGGAACAGCACCCCCACCCCCGCCCTTCCGGAGGAACCGGCCGGTGTGGTGCAGGCCGTGTGGGACCGCATTGAGGCCGAAGTGGAGCTGCCCTCTTTTATGGACATGGACAGCGAGGTTCTCACCGCGCTCTATGGCATTGACAGCGGGGACCTGGAGGATTACATTGGAAAAGTCCCCTTGATGAACGTCCAGGCCACAGAGATTTTCATTGCCCGGGTAAAGGAAGGGCGCATGGACGCGGTAAGGGCCGGGGTGGAGCAGCGCCAAGCGGATTTACAGGCGCAGTGGTCCTCTTACCTGCCGGAGCAGCTGGAGCTGGTGGAGAATTATAAGCTGGTTACCAACGGGGACTACCTGCTGTTTGCTGTCAGCTACGAGGCTGACCAGCTGGTACAGATTTTCAATGACTGTACAAATTGAGGGAAATCGGGTATAATCGGAACTAGGTCTTATTTGAAAATGGTTACACGTCCAAATGACGGGCCTTTTTCCGTCTGGACAGCGTGATTTTTCCTTGAAATCCGTCAGGATTCCTGCGTCAAAACCGTTTGCCAGCCGAAAAAATTCCTCGCCCTTGGGCGTGTTCCCATTTTTCAAACAAGGTCTAGGCATGGTGAACCGGATTTCCTGTCCGCCCGGCGGGCCCGCTGCCGGGCGGATTTTTTCTAAACAGAAGAGTAGAAGGTGACGCAGTGGTCTTTTCCAGCCTGTATTTTTTGTTTCTCTATCTCCCTATCGTGTTGTTTGCCTACTATATTGCCCCGCTGCGCTGGCGCAACGGGGTGCTTCTTGTGCTGAATTTAATTTTTTACGCCTGGGGAGAGCCGGTGTATATCCTCATTATGTTCGCGTCCATCGCAATCGACTACACCCACGGAATGCTGGTGGAGCGGTATAAAAGCCGGAACAATGACAAAGGGGCCCGGCTGGCGGTGGCCTCCTCAGTGGTGTTTAACCTGGCGCTGCTGTTTTTTTTCAAATACTGGGACTTCGTCGCCGGCAGCCTGGCGGCGGCGGGACTGGGGTTCATGCCCAAGCTGGGCCTGCGCCTGCCCATCGGCATCTCCTTTTACACCTTCCAGACCATGAGCTATACCATTGACGTGTACCGTGGGAATGCCAGGGTGCAGAAGAGCATCGTCAATTTCGGCACCTTCGTCACCCTGTTTCCCCAGCTGATCGCCGGGCCCATCATTAAATATAAGGATTTAGGGGATCAGATCGACAGCCGGACCCATACGGTGGAGCAGTTTGCCTCCGGGGTGCAGATATTTGTGGTGGGCCTTGCCAAAAAGGTGCTGCTGGCCAACAACATCGGAATGCTGTGGGATGCGTGGAAAGCCGTGCCTGCGGGGGAACTGACCACCGCCGGGGCTTGGCTGGGTGCCGCCGCCTTCTCCTTTCAGATTTATTTTGACTTTTCCGGATACTCCGACATGGCGGTGGGCCTGGGGCGGATGCTGGGCTTCGAGTTCATGCGGAATTTTGACTACCCCTATATCTCTCGCTCCATCACCGAGTTTTGGCGGCGGTGGCATATCTCTTTGGGCACCTGGTTTCGGGAATATATGTATATCCCCATGGGGGGCAACCGGGTCAGCCGTCCCCGGCTGTTTTTCAACCTGCTGGCCGTCTGGGCCGCCACGGGGATTTGGCACGGCGCCAGTTGGAACTTCCTGCTGTGGGGCCTCTACTTTGCGGTTTTGCTGATCCTGGAAAAGGCCTTTTTGCTGCGCTGGCTGGAGCGGGCGCCCAGCGTTGTGCGGCGGGTTTACACCCTGCTGCTGGTGGTTGTCAGCTGGGCCATTTTTGCAGTGGAGGACCTGGGCCGTCTGGGGATCTATCTCAAGGCGATGTTCGGCGGGGCGGAAGGCGGGCTGACCGGCGGCGCCGTGGAATATTATTTTTTCAGCTACCTGCCCATACTGGCGATTGCCGCCGTGGCCTCCACCCCCCTGGCCGCCGCGCTGTGGAAACGCCTTCCGGAGCGCCCCATGAAGGTTCTGCTGCCATTTCTGCTGCTGGCGGGGCTGATCTGCTCTACCGCGTACCTGGTGGACGCGACCTATAATCCCTTCCTCTACTTCCGCTTTTGATTGGAGGCATCACCATGACGAAACGCTATTGTATGTTTATCTCTGCCCTGTTTTGTGCCTTTCTGCTTTTTTTCATGGCGGCGAACGCCGCCGCCCCCGACCGGCTTTACTCCGAGCTGGAAAACCGGGAGCTGGCCCAGCTGCCGGCGCTGAGCGCCAAAAGCCTGATAAGCGGGGAGTTTATGGCCAAATTTGAGACCTATGTCACCGACCAGTTTGTGGGCCGGGACGGCTGGGTAGCGATGAAATCTGCCGCCGAGCTTCTGCTGGGCAAGCGGGAGAACAATGGGGTCTATTTTTGCAGCGGCGGCACGCTGATTACCCGGTTTGAAACGCCCGATGAGAAGCGGGTGGCGGACAATTTAAATTATGTGAACAAGTTTGTGGAAAATATGGATATTCCCGTCTACTTCTCTTTAATTCCCACGCAGGCGTGCATTTGGGCGGACCGGCTTCCCGCGGGAGCCCCCAACGCCAGCCAGAGCGCACTTTTGGACCAGGCCCGGCAGTCTACGTCCGCCCGGTGGTATGACACCTACCCTCAGCTCTGGGAGCACCGGGACGAGGCGGTCTTTTACCGCACGGACCACCACTGGACCAGCTTGGGGGCCTATTATGGGTATGCCGCCCTGGCCGGGGCCATGGGGCTGGAGCCGGTCCCGCTGTCCCAGTATGTAAAGACCACCGTCAGCGAGAATTTCTATGGCACGGTGTTCTCCAGCTCCGGCGTGCGCTGGGTGCTGCCCGACTGCATCGACGTCTATGTGCCGGAGCAGGGCACCCGTGTGATCTCCCACACCTATGACCAGAACGGCAATCCGGTGGAGGAGTCCCGGCAGCTCTACGATGAATCCTATTTAGCGCGCAAGGACAAATATGCCATGTTCCTGGGGGGACAGCAGTCTCTGGGGGTGGTGTACGGCCCCAATGCACAGGGGCCTAAGCTACTGCTGGTGCGGGATTCCTACAGTGATTCCCTGGTTCCCTTCCTGACCGCCCATTTTTCTGAGATCCATTTGATCGATTTGCGCTATTACAAGCTCTCGGCGGCGGAATATATTCAGGAACACGGCATCGACGCGGCGGTTGTGCTCTACAGCGTGCCCAACTTTGTCACCGACAGCAACTTGGTCTGGCTGGGGCGGTGAGCGCGTTTCCACCATTCAGAAAAGCCCCGGCGGAAGTCATGTTTAAAACTTCCGCCGGGACTTTTTTAATGAAGCAGGCCTATTGGATGGTGATCAGCAGCTCTCCGGCCTTCACGGCGCTGCCCTCGTCCACCAGGACCTGGTCCACCGTGCCCGCCATCCGGGCTACCACGCTGGTCTCCATCTTCATGGCCTCGATGACCGCCAAAACCTGGTTTTCTTCTACCCGCTCTCCGGGCTTGACCAGAATTTTGGACACCATGCCGGGAATGGAGGAGCCCGCCTGGCTCTTGTCCTCCGGGTCGGCCAGGGTGACCGGACGCACCGAGGCCTGGGCGGCCTTGTCGGGCACCGCCACCTCCCGGCGCATTCCGTTGAGCTCGAACTGGACGTTGCGGGTGCCGTCTTCGTTCAGGTCGCCCAGCCCCACGTATTTGATGACCAGGGTCTTGCCGTCCTCGATATTGATCTTGGTGGTCTCTCCCAGGGCCATACCGTTGAAGAATACGTGGCTGCCCATGCGCATGATATAGCCGTATTCCTCCCGGTGGCGGTAAAAGTCCTCCACCACCTTGGGATAGAGACACCAGGAGATCACGTTGTGCTGGTCGGCATCCGGGTAGAATTTGCGCACCTCTTCCAGGGCCTTGTCGAAGTCAATGGGCTCCAGCAGCTCGCCGGGGCGGCAGGTGATGGGCGTCTCGCCCTTGAGCACCACCCGCTGCAGCTCCTCCGGGAATCCCCAGGCCGGCTGGCCCATCATGCCTTTGAAATAGCTGACCACCGAGTCCGGGAAGGTCAGGGCCGCGCCCCGCTCCACGATGTTCTCCGCCGTGAGACGGTTTTGCACCATAAAGATGGCCAGATCACCCACCATTTTGGAGGAGGGGGTGACCTTTACGATGTCCCCGAGCATCTCATTGACGGTCTTATACATCTCCTTGACCGCCTCAAACCTGTGACCCAGCCCCAGACTCTCTACCTGGGATTTCAGGTTGGTATACTGGCCTCCGGGCATTTCATAGCGGTAGATGTCGGTAGAGGGATTTTTAATCCCCGCCTCAAAGGCGGCGTAGCGCAGGCGTACGTCGGCCCAGTAGTCGGACAGGGTTTGCAGGCCCTGCGGGTCTAGGCCGGTGTCCCGCTCCTGTCCCTGAAGGGCGGAGACTACCGCGTTCAGGGAGGGCTGGCTGGTCATGGAGGACATGGAGTCGATGGCGCAGTCCACAATGTCCACCCCCGCCTCGGCGGCCATCAGATAGGCCGCCACCTGGTTGCCGGAGGTGTCGTGGGTGTGCAGGTGGATGGGCAGGCCCACCTCCTGCTTCAATGTGGACACCAGTTTTTTGGCGGCATAGGGTTTGAGCAGGCCGGACATATCCTTAATGCACAGCAGATGCGCCCCCCGTTTTTCCAGCTCCTTGGCCATGTTCACGTAGTATTGCAGCGTGTACTTGTCCCGCTTGGGGTCCAGGATATCTCCGGTATAGCAGATGGCCGCTTCACACAGCTTGCCCTGGCGCAGCACCTCGTCCATGGCGGTCTCCATGCCGGGCAGCCAGTTCAGAGAGTCAAACACCCGGAACACGTCGATGCCGCCCTTGGCCGCCTCCCGGATAAAGGCGCGGACCAGATTGTCTGGGTAATTGGTGTAGCCCACCGCATTGGCCCCCCGCAGGAGCATCTGGAAGGGAATGTTGGGGATCTTCGCCCGCAGCAGCCGCAGCCGTTCCCAGGGGGACTCGTGGAGGAAACGGTACGCCACGTCGAAGGTAGCCCCGCCCCACATCTCCAGAGAAAAGCAGCTGTTGAGCACCTCCGCCGTCCCCTCGGCCCCTTTGACCATGTCCCGGGTGCGTACGCGGGTGGACAGCAGGGATTGGTGGGCGTCACGCATGGTGGTGTCGGTAATCAGCAGCTTTTTCTGTCTCAGCACCCAGTCCCGCACGGCCAGCGGCCCCTCCCGGTCGAGCATCTGCTTGAGGCCGGCGCACTGGGGCGGCGTGTGTGCGAAAGGCGGAAAGCGGGGAATATCCAGCTGCAGGCGCTGTGCCGAGGGGGAGTCAACCTGGATCTGGGCGATATACTTGAGCACCTTGGTGGCCCGGTCCCTGCCGGTATCGATGTCGAAGAGCTCCGGAGTCTCGTCGATGAATTTTGTGTGACAATTTCCCGCCTGGAAGGTGGGGTGGGCCAGGATGTTGGTAATAAAGGGAATATTGGTCTTAACCCCCCGAACGTGCTCCTCGCTGATGGAGCGCATGGCCTTGCGGCATACGCCCAAAAAGGTGTTGTCCCAGGAGGTGACCTTGACCAGCAGGGAGTCGTAGTAGGGGGAGATGACCGCGCCGGTGTAGGCATTGCCGCCGTCCAGCCGGACGCCGAAGCCGCCGCCGGAACGGTAGGCGGTGATCTTTCCCGTATCAGGGGCGAAATTATTGGCCGGGTCCTCGGTGGTTACCCGGCACTGGAGGGCATAGCCGTTGAGTCGGACGGCGCTCTGCTCCGGAATGCCGATCAGCGGGTCCGACAGGGGCCGTCCCTGGGCGATGAGGATTTGGGCGCGGACCAGATCCACGCCGGTGACCATTTCGGTCACGGTGTGCTCCACCTGAATCCGGGGGTTCATCTCGATGAAGTAGTGCCGCCCATCCCGGTCCACCAGAAATTCCACCGTGCCTGCCGACACGTACCCCACGTGCCGGGCCACCTTTACCGCGTCGTCGTAGAGCCGCCGGCGGACATCCTCCGGCACGCTCCACGCAGGGGCGAACTCTACAACCTTCTGGTAGCGCCGCTGAAGGGAACAGTCCCGCTCATACAAATGGACCACATTTCCATGCCGGTCGCCCAAAATCTGCACCTCGATATGCTTGGGCTCTACCAGGTATTTTTCAATGAAGATGTCCTCGCTGCCAAAGGCTTTCTTGGCCTCTCCCTTCACCAGGTCAAAGGCGGGGAGAACCTCATCCTCTGTGTCACAGCGGCGCATGCCCCGCCCGCCGCCGCCGCCGGCAGCCTTGAGAATGATCGGGAATCCGTATTCTTTCGCCTTTTCCAGGGCCTGCGCTCCATCGCGCAGAGGCTGCGCCGAGCCAGGAATCGTGGGCACGCCGCAGGCTTTGGCGATGGCCTTGGCGGTGAGCTTATCGCCCATCTGGCCCAGAATTTCGGAGGAGGGCCCGATGAAGGCGATTCCCGCCTCCTCACAGGCCCGGGCGAATTCGGCGTTTTCCGAGAGGAAGCCGTAGCCGGGGTGAATGGCGTCCACATTGCGGCGCCTGGCCAGGTCGATAATGGCGGGGATATCCAGATAGGCCCCCAGCGGGGAGCGGTTTTCACCGATCAGGTAGGCCTCGTCGGCCTTGGTGCGAAACAAGCTGAAGGTGTCCTCGTTGGAATACATGGCCACCGTGTGCAGCCCCAGGTCATAGCAGGCCCGAAACACACGAATTGCAATTTCTCCCCGGTTCGCCACCAGAACTTTGTTGAATTTTCGTTCAGACATGTCTGCTGCATCCTTCCTTTCACTGTCGGGCGCCAATGGTTTTCAGATGATTTTATTATAGAGGAACCACTGCGTTTTTGCAATCGTTTTCCGGCGAAATTGCATTTCTTGGCGCTCCGTACAGAAAGCGCCGCCCAAAGGCGGGGAGGGTTTGGCCAAAGTATGGCCTTTGATGGGGCAAAAGGGAGGCGAAAGCCTTGCGCAGGGGAGAAAAAACCGGTATACTGTTGAAAAAGGACAGGGGAGCGTGAGCGTGATGGGACGCATTGATAAGGAAAACTACTATTTAGATATTGCCGAGACGGTGGCAGAGCGCTCTACCTGCCTGCGCCGGTGCTATGGGGCAATTATTGTCAAAAGTGACGAAATTATTGCAACGGGCTATAATGGAGCCCCCAGGGGGCGGAAAAACTGCGTAGATTTGGACTATTGCGCCCGTGAGGCCATGAAAATCCCCTCAGGAGAGCGGTATGAGCTGTGCCGGTCGGTGCACGCAGAGGCCAACGCGATTATCTCCGCCGCCCGCAGCGAGACGATAGGGGCCACGCTGTACATGGCCTGTAAGGACCCCGCGACAGGGGAGCTGATCAGCGGCTCCACCTCCTGCTCCATGTGCCGCCGGTTCATCATTAACGCGGGGATCAGCCGGGTGGTGATCCGGGAGACCCGGCGGGAGTACTCCGTGGTCCACGTAGAGGACTGGGTCTGGGAGGATGATTCCGTGTCCGGCGCGCCGCGGACGTAAAGGGGCTTTGCCGCGGCGCTGTGAGGTCTTTTGAGAGGCTGAGGAGCCGTCCGCCGCAGGTGGACGGCTCCTCAGCCTGTGGGAGCGAGTTTAGGCGGGCGCCTTTTCCACTGGGAAGAGCACCCCGGTGTCCAGCTGATCGGGGGACACACTGTGGGGATCGTTGAGATACCGGTCCATGGCGGGGCCGCAGACGCGGTATTCCGTGTGCTCCGCCAGCCAAGCGCACAGCGCCTCGTAGGCCAGATGCAGATTTTCATAGGAGCCCTTGTGCCGCACCGCCGCGCAGGTGCGGGCGGGCTTAACCGTAACGCCGGGGCCGTCCTGGGCCACTACCATCTGGACCTCCACATCGGAGCGCCTGTGGTCGAAGTTGGGGTCGTGGTAGAGCATCTGGATGGGGCCCGCCTGCTTCAGCCCGCGCTTTTCCGCCTCCTGGCGCAGCTCGAGGAACAGACTGTGGTATTGGTCCACGCCGGCGGTTGTGCGGATGGAGAACACCTTTTGTTCCGGGTCCTCCAGCAAAATGACATGATACAGGTTTTCCATAATCGCTTTCCCTTCCATGCGGAGGATGTCAGCTTCGATTTGGAGGACTGCCGCCTGCGTTTTCTCCAGTTGTGCCAGCAGGGCGCGCCGCCGTTGCCGCAGGTGCGGCAGAAGCTGGCTGTTTGGCGCAGCCAGCAGGGGCTTGATCTCTCCCAGCGAGAAGCCGTAGCCCTTCAGCCACTGGATTTTTACCAGATCGGACAACTGCTCCTGCCGGTAGTAGCGGTAGCCGTTCTCTCCCACGCTCTGGGGGCAGAGCAGACCCAGGGCATCGTAATGGCGCAGCATCCGGGGCGTGACCTGGCTTAACCGGGAGAAATCGCCGATGGTGAGCATGACATGCCTCCTTGCATTTGTGATTGGAACCGGTTCCTGAAGATAGGATAAACCTTCACACAGTGGGAATGTCAAGGACTTTTTGCGCCCCGGGCGAAAACAGGCGGAATTATACGCTCCCGGCTCCTGACAAAACCGCCTGGAGCGTATAATTGGGGGACGCTTCTCCCGGAAGCGTCCCCCAATTATACTTAGAACCTGTATGGACAACCTCAGTCCGCCGTCTAGCCGGGTGTTTTCCCGTCCTATTGCGTTAAAGCTTCTTGAGATAAGCCCGGTATCCCCATGAAAATTTGTTCGGTCTGACGGAAAAATCTCGCGGCCATCCGGCGGCCTCGGCTGTAAATACAGGTTCTCAGATGGTTTTGCTACCGGCCTGTGGTCAGGATGGAGCTCACTTGATACCCGGCCTCCTCCACAGCGGCGGTGAGAGCGGCGTCGTCACACTCGCCGGTAACGGTGGCCGTTTTGGATTCCAGATCCACGGTGGCGGTGACACCGGGAACGGCGTTTAGGGCCTTCTCCACATGGGCCTGGCAGTGGGCGCACATCATACCCTGGATAATCAGCTTTTTTTCCATAATCTGCACTTCCTTCTTTGGCGTTGTTGGGGTGGGTGTGGTCTCAGGAGAGGCCGCTGCGGGTCTCTCCAATGAGGGCTTAAAGAGCTTTAGACGCAGTGCGTTGGATACCACGCACACTGACGACAGGCTCATGGCCGCCGCGGCGAACATGGGGGAGAGCTGGAGCTGGAAGAGGGGATACCAGACGCCCGCCGCCAGTGGGATGCCGATGATGTTATAGATAAAGGCCCAAAAGAGATTCTGTTTAATGTTGCGGATGACCCGCTTGGAGAGCTCCACGGCGGTTACCGCGTCCAGCAGGTCGCTTTTCATCAATACGATGTCGGCGCTCTCGATGGCCACGTCGGTGCCCGCGCCGATGGCGATGCCCACGTCGGCCTGGGCCAGGGCGGGAGCGTCGTTGACGCCGTCCCCCACCATGGCCACCCGCCGTCCCCGCTCCTGAAGCTGGGCGACATGGCGCTGCTTATCCTGGGGAAGGACCTCGGCAATGACCTGGTCCACCCCCAGCGCACGGCCCACGGCCTGGGCTGTGCGGGCGTTGTCCCCGGTGAGCATCACCACCTCAATCCCCAGGCGCCGGAAGGCGGCGACCGCTTCGGCGCTGGTGGGCTTAGGTACATCGGCCACGGCAATCACACCCAGCAGTTTTCCGTCCTTGGCGAAATAGAGGGGGGTTTTCCCCTGGGCAGACAGCTCCTGCGCCACAGGGAGGAATTCTCCCAGCTCCACAGCGGCCTCTTCCATCATAGCCTGATTGCCCGCCAGAACATGGGCGCCCTGAACATTCCCGGAGATGCCCCGTCCGGGGGACGCCTGAAAATGCTCCACCAGACACAGTGGAATGGCATGCTCCTGGGCCTGCGCCAGGATGGCCTCCGCCAGGGGGTGCTCTGAGGATTTTTCCAGAGAGGCCGCCAGACGCACAAGCTCCTCTTGGGTGGCCTGCGGAGCGCTGCGGCAGTCGGTCACCCTGGGTTTGCCCTGGGTGAGGGTGCCGGTTTTGTCCAGAACTACGGTTTGAATGGTATGCAGAGTCTCCAGGGCTTCGGCGGATTTGATCAAAATGCCGTTTTCCGCCCCCTTGCCTGTGCCCACCATAATGGCCACAGGCGTAGCCAGGCCCAGGGCGCAGGGGCAGGAGATGACCAGCACCGCAACCCCGGCGGTGAGCGAGCGCTCGATGGACCCGGTGGCGAACATCCATATGGCGGCGGTCACTACAGCGATGCCGATGACCGCCGGGACGAAGACTGCGGCCACCTTGTCCGCCAGCTTGGCGATGGGCGCTTTGGAGGACGCGGCCTCCTCCACCAGGCGGATCATCTGGGCCAGGGTGGTGTCCTCCCCCACGCGCAGGGCCCGGAAGGTAAAGGACCCGGATTTGTTGATGGAGGCCGCCGCCACCCGGTCGCCGGGTCCCTTTTCCACCGGCAGGCTCTCTCCGGTGAGCGCGGACTCGTCCACAGACGAGCTGCCCTGGGTGACGACGCCGTCTACCGGGATGCGCCCGCCGGGGCGGACGACGATCAGGTCATTCACCTGAACCTCCTCCACGGGAAGCTCTGTCTCCACCCCGTCCCGGAGCACAGCGGCGGTTTTGGGGGCCAGGTCGATCAGGCGGGTAATGGCCTGGCTGGTTTTGCCCCTGGAACGGGTTTCCAAAAATTTTCCCAGGGTGATGAGGGTGAGAATCATACCCGCCGATTCAAAATAGAGGTCCATAGACCAGCGCTCCACCCGGGCCATATCCCCGTGGCCTAGGCCCCAGGCGATCTGGAACAGGGCGGCGACGCCGTACACCACCGCGGCGGCGGAGCCGATGGCGATCAGGGAATCCATGTTGGGAGAACCCTGGAACAGAGTGCGAAAGCCCACCTTGTAGTATTTGTCGTTGATATACATGATGGGCAGGGTCAGCAGTAGCTGCAAAAATGCCACCACGAATACGTTTCCGGGATCGTGGAAAAAGGCGGGCAGAGGCCAGCCCATCATGTGCCCCATGGCGATATAAAACAGAGGCAGAAGAAACACCAGGGACACACAGAACCGCCGTTTCATGCCGGAGAGCTCCTCTTCCATAGAGTCCCTCCCGGCGGAAGGGGCGGCTTTGACGGCTTTGCCGCCGGAGGCGGGGAGAGAAGCGCCGTATCCCCCGTGCTCTACGGCGGCGATGATCTCACCGGGACCGGTCTGCTCCTGGTCGTAGTCCACCAGCATGGAGTTGGTCATCAGGCTGACGCTGACGGAGCGTACGCCCGCCACCCGGCCCACGTCCTTTTCCACATGGGCCGAACAGGCCGTACAGGTCATGCCGGACACGTCAAATTTTTGTTTCATAGGCTGCACCTCCCAAGGCATGACCTGACCGCGCCAAAGGCGGAGCAAGGTTTTGCCTTTGGCAAAACCTTGATGCCGGGCGCATTGACTGCGCCCCGGCAGATGAAGTCAGCGGGGCCCCCGCAGGATGGAACATCCTGCGGGGAGCCATGCCGGACACGTCAAATTTTTGTTTCACGATCACTCACCAGACCTTTTGCGGCAAGAGGCCGCTTATTTCAAAATTCGATCCAGGGTTTGTACGAATTCCTCAATTTTCTGCTCCCGCTCAGCGGTGCTGGCCGCGTCCCGGACGCAGTGACGGAGGTGGGCCTCTAAAATGTCCCGGTTGACCCGGTCCAGGATTGCGCCGGTAGCCATAACCTGCTGGAAGATATCAATGCAGTACCGGTCTTCTTCTACCATCCTGATAATGCCGTCCATCTGCCCGCGTGCGGTTTTCAGCAGGCGGAGGACTTTGCTTTTATCTGCCATCATATATTTGATACCCCCCTGGGGTGTAGTATAGCGCAGCTGCGGGCAAAAGTCAAGCCCCCCGCCGTAAAACAGGCGGAGGGCTTTGCTGGGAGACGGTTAGGTGCGCTCATCCACGGCGTCCCGCTCCCGGAAGAGCAGAGAGATGCACCAGATTGCGGACAGGCCCACCAGGGTGTAGACTACACGGCTGACCGCGCCGGCCTGTCCGCCAAAGGCGAAGGCCACAAAGTCAAAGCCGAAAATGCCGATGCTGCCCCAGTTAAGTCCGCCGATGATGGCGAGAATCAGGGCGATCTTATCAATAATCATGAAACGTGTTCCTCCTCAAATCGAGATACCAGGCATAGTATCGCCCAATTGGAGCCGTTCCATACAAAATTTTTAAAACAGATCCGCCTGCGTCAATGAGAGGTCCGCCGGTATGTCAATCAGCCCGCCGGGAAAATTGCGCAGGTGGGCCATCATGCCGTTAATGTCGCTGATTAAATTATCGTCGCTCTCCTCCGCCAGAATGCGCAGCAGCTCCCGCAGAATACCGGGCATATACCGCTTGAGCTGCGGGCCGTTTTTCAGCAGGAATTGGGAAAAGCGGTGCTTTGCGTTGCAGGCGTAGCGGATAGCGGAGGATTCCACGGTGAGATAGGGGCACGCTGGATCCAGCGGCGGGAGAAACATCAGGGCCGGAAAAAGCTCTCCATAGCCCGCCGGAAGCTCATTTTTTTCATCCACGACGCAGATGTTCTGAAAAGACTGGTATCTGTGCGGCTGGAAAGCTACCCGCAGGGAGTAATGCTTACGCAGGTATGCCATACACAGCTGCCGGTAAAGCTCCTCTCTGCCGGCCTGCCTGGAAGAAAGAAAAATACTGCGGTGTTGTTTTCTTGTGCGCAGGGGAGGAAGGTCGCTGAGCGCCAGCTTTCCCTCCTGCCGGAGCTGCGTCAGCAGCTCCGGCTCCGAAAGGCTGCGTTCTGCCACTGAAAAACGGAGATGGCTGCAAAAGTCGTCCCGGCGCTGGAGCACCTGCCAATAGGCTTCTGCCGGGAGATAAGCGTACTCAACGGGCTCCATTTCGCCGTCGGAGTTATAAATTCTCCACCCAGCCCGGTGGAACTGCTCGGAAATGAGGGATAGGTCGCAGTCTGTCTCCAGGGGCAGCCGGCGAATTGCGTCCCGCGCGATATCCACAGACGGGCGGTACCGGTCCTTAAAGAGGAGGATGGCGCCAAACATGCTATCTGATGTGCGGCTTGAGCAGAAAAAGTCGGCGCCGCCGCACAGGATGCCGTTGTGCACGGCCAGGCTGCGCAGGCCGGTTTTTTGGAGGATGCTGTGAAAATATGTGCGGTACCACGGCAGCTCCAACAGGCGGAGCACCGGAAAGGTCCAGAATGTCTTGCGGTTCTGGAATTCATAGATGCACTGCAGATCTTCCGGCGTCAGCTCAGAGAATACGCCGTTTTTTTGAAAGTGTTTCTTTACCTGCGCGCAGGCGTTCTTGAGCTCATCGGTGGAGAGGGAGTAACGCGCCTGCATTTCGTCCCGCCAATTAGAGCGGCCGGTATCACCGCGCGAAAGGGCCTCGGCAATCTCTTTCGTCAGGGGGTCGAAGGAGTGGAGCAGAGCGTGCCACTCCCTTATAATAGGCCCATGCCCGTACCGCTCCTGAAGGACCTCCATTTCCTTTTCAAAATCCCGTGGAAGATCCAGAGAGATATGGAGATTGAGCATGTGCGCGTGGTCGTCCACGCGCAGGGAAATATGGACGTTCGCCGTGGCGGTGCGATTTCCAAACCGGAGCTCGACGGGCGGGTGGCGGCCCACGGCGTCCGCGGTGACCAGAGCGCCGGACAGATAGGGCGATTGGGTATAGCGGTCCAGGGCGGTGCACCGGAGCGCCAGCTTGGGCGGCTGCGCAAAGGAGAGCTCCGGGGCCTTTTCGTAGATTTGCTGAAGCTGCTCTTGAGAGAGGGGGAATTCCAGCAGCCCGCATTTTTCCCGCTCCTCCGACGGCTGGATGCTGTGAACAGCGCGCATGAATTCCTCCCCGGTGGGATAGTCGAAGGAGCCTTCCGCCCCGTCGTAGTGGATTTTGACCGGGGGGTACACCACGTAGCGGTCCACAATTTCCTTAAAGCCCCGGTACTTTCCGCTCTGGTACAGGTTGGTCCGCACCGCCACGACGGTGCCCGCCTGCCGCAGATAGGGGGCCTGCTCTTCCGGCGTGACCCCCTTCATGGGGCCGGGGGTGTGATTTTTTGCGCTGCTGGCCATGTAATAATAGCCGCTCATGCCGTGCATGGAAAGCCGCAGGGCGGGGGGATAGTTGCGGTGTTCGGTGAAGCGTTTGGTGCTGATCTCCACCCGGTTGGTCTGCTCGTTGCCCATAAAGCAGGAGAGGATGCCGATGCCAAAGCGGCTGATGGGCATATAATCAGGGTCGGCCCGGCAGCGGAGCTTTTCCTGCTGGAAGGTGTCGGAATTGTAGTAAGAGCGCCCGATTTTCAGGAGAAAGTTTTGAATGATGTCCTCCGTCATCCCGGTACCGTTGTCCTCGATCCTAAACCAGTGGTAGCCCTGCTCATCCATCCAGCAGCGGATGTGAATTTGAGGCTGCCAGGTGCAGGGCAGATCCTTGTCCAGCTGCTGCCGGGTGCGCACGGCGTCGATAGCGTTTTGAATCAGCTCCCGGACGAACACCGCGGGGTCACTGTACAAGTCCCGCCCTACCAGAAGCTCCAAAATGCGGTCCTGGTCCAGGGTCAGGCGGTACTGACCGGACATATAGCCCTCCGGCCTGATCTGCCGCTTAATTTTTGCGGGGAGCACAAAGCGCTGCCACTCCCCCGCGAAACGCGCCAAAAGCTTCCCGCATTCCGACAGCTCCCGGTCCACCCAGTCCAGATAGGCGTTGATGGCCTGCTCGATCTGCATGGACCGGCTGGTTGCGTTGTAGTCCAGCTCATAGGGGTATGCGCGCTCGGGGACATGCTGAAAGTCGAAGCCTTGGGAGGCCATGTGCTTACGCCACTCCTCCCGGCTGACCAGGGCGGCGGGGTCGGACTTTTGGTCAAAGCCGCAATAATCGTAGACGGCATGGGGGGCCCGGCTGGTGTCAAAGTCCAGGATATCGGCCAGGCGGAGCAAAATGGCGCAAAAGCGCAGATCCCTCCCGGAGACCGGGTCTAGGGTTTCCAGAGCAGACGCGTCCTCCCCGTGGCTGCGGCAGATGCGGATCAGCTCGTCCCGGGGAACTCGACTTTCCAAAACGGCGGGCCATTCCAAGCGGCACAGCAGCTCCTCACAGCGCTCATGATGAATGCTGCGCAGGTAATTTTGAATCATATCCTCACTCATAACCGGCTCGTCCCCGCCTCTGGCGTAAGCTTTGACGTATTCGCTGTGCCGGGTATCCAGATACCGGTCGATTCTGTCCCGATCTTCCAGCAGCTGGGCCCGCTCTGATTCGGCGCAGCTCATTCCGATGTCATGGCAGCAGGCGCACAGCACCAAAAGCGCCGCCTCGTCCCGGGTAAGCCGGTGGATTTCTTCCCCTAAAAGCTCTGCCATCAGGCGCAGAACGTTGCATATGTGCCTCTCGTCATGGAGCGTGTACATGGGAAAGGCGTCGCGGATGGTTTTTGCCCGGTCAAGGCCGTATGCGGCGACGGTTTGGACGCCCGCTAAGTAGAGGTGGCCGATTTTTTGCTCCTGGGGAAGCGCTGCGTCCTCCTCCTGGGCCGCATGCTCCAGCGTGCGCCAAAGGGCTTCGTCCTGTATCCCCATAATGACTCCTCTTTTCTGACAGTGGTGGGCGGAAAAGCCGCGCTGCCGGGCGGCCTGCCGTCTTCCCGTATATCATACTATATTCCCGTACAAATTGCAATTTTCACCATAGAAAGACCGGGATGCGCAGGGAAACGCCCTCCGGCGCCGGCCTCTGGAAGCGAGGCTGGCGCCGGAGGGCTGGATAGCGCAGAGATTGAATTGGGTGAGTGCGCTGACTAGGCCTTGTTTGAAAATTGTTAACACGTCCAAATGGCGGGTCTTTTTCCGCCTGGGCAGCGGGATTTTTCCTTGAAATCCGCCAGGATTCCTGCGTCAAAACCCCTTGCCAGCCGAAAAAATCCCTCGCCCTTGGGCATATTCCCATTTTTCAAACAAGGC